>MVRC01000001.1 GCA_002067865.1 Methanomassiliicoccales archaeon PtaU1.Bin124
TAATGGATAGCCCCCAATTATCAACGGGCGCGGGCCTCGCGCGATAGTAAGCTTATATGCCAAGAGCATCATCACTTGAACTCTACTCGCGAACGGTGTGTTCAATGCTGATCTGTCCCCTAGATTTCCGGTACGGGCGAAAGGAGATGAAGGCCATTTTCTCCGAGGACCGCAGGATCGACCTCCAGCTGAAGGTCGAGGCCGCCCTGGCCCGGGCCCACGCCAAGGCCGGGAACATTCCCCGTTCCGCGGCCAGGGAGATCACCTGCGCCGCCTCCATCGATATCGTTACCAGGGAAAGGGTGTACGAGATCGAGGCGGAGACCAAGCACGACGTCATGGCCGTGGTCAAGGCGCTCTCCGAGAAATGCGGGACCGCCGGCAACTACGTGCACCTGGGCGCCACCTCCAACGACATCATCGATACCACCACCGCGTTGCAGATGAAGGCCGCCCTGGACATCGTCGAAGCGGACCTTCTGGCCTTGCTGTCAACATTGGCCGGTCTGGCGGAGAAGCATCGAAACACCATGTGCATGGGACGGACACACGGACAGAACGCCATCCCCACCACCTACGGTTTCAAGGTCGCCGGGTATGTCTCAGAGGTCCTGAGGCACATCGAAAGGGTCCGTGAATCCCGAAAGCGCATCTGTGTCGGAAAGCTCTCCGGAGCGATAGGGACCGCTGCGGCGCTAGGGCCGAAGGCAAGGGAGGTCCAGACCCTCATGATGAAGGACCTCGGGCTAGGCTATGAGGAGGCGGCCACGCAGGTGGTCTGCCGCGACCGCTACACGGAGCTGGTGTGCCTGATGGCCGCCATCTGCACGTCATGCGAGAGGTACGCCACGGAGATACGCAACCTGCAGCGCTCGGAGATAGCTGAGGTCGCCGAATCCTTCGACGCCAAGAAGCAGGTGGGCAGCTCCACCATGGCCCAGAAGAGGAACCCGATAACCTCGGAGAACATCTGCGGCCTCAGCCGTATCGTGCGCGGTTTCGTCACACCGACCTTCGAGAACATGGTTCTTTGGCATGAGAGAGACCTTAGCAACTCGTCCGCGGAGCGGTTCACGCTCCCGCACGTAATGATACTCACCGACGATATCCTAGCCAAGATGGAAACGGTGTTCCGCGGGATATCCGTGAACAAGGAGAACATGCTCCGCAACATCAAGGCGGCCAAGGGAATGATCATGGCCGAGCCGGTGATGATGGCCTTGACCTCCAAGGGCATCGGCCGGCAGGACGCTCACGAGATAGTGCGTTCCACCAGCATGAAGGCCGAGGAGAAGGGCTGGGACCTGGAGAGGGCGCTGTGGCAGAGCCCCGAGGTCAAGAAGCACTTTACCAAGGAGGAACTGGCCAGGGTCATGGACCCCGCGAACTATCTGGGCTTCGCGCCACAGATGACCGACGATGTGGTGGCTAAGGCCAGAAAGATTCTGGGCTGAACAGCAAAGGATTATAAACCTGGGTATGTTTCCTGAGGCCTGCACGGGCACTTAGATCAGCGGAAGATCGCCGCCTTCGCAAGGCGGAGGCCGGGGGTTCAAATCCCCCAGTGTCCACCATTTCATCTGATTCAATTTTATATTCGCAAGGTCTCCTTACGGCATTAGAAAAAATGGTCGGCCCTCCGTTGGCCGACCGTATACGTGTTTTCACTTCGCGCCCTTTATCATATCCCAGGTCTGCTTGAAGTCGAAGACCGGAAAGGACCTGATCTTCTGGAACGACATCATCGACTGGGTCTCTGGTGTCATCATCAATCCCATCATGGCGTCCATGCTGGGGGTTTCGAACAACATATAGACCCTATGGGCCGGATGGTCGGTCCAGAACCCGATCATCTTCACGCCGAACTTGGCGCAATTCGACTCTACCTTCTCGAACCACCTTAGCGTCACCGCCCTGTACCTGTCCATAAAGGCCGGACATGTTTCAGGACTGTGCTCTGCCACCTGCATCACCAACATTCTTTTCCTCCTCCTTTTTCCCATCCTCTAAAAATGTGAATCCCATCGTTCAAGCGTACCACTGGAACGTTGAGACCTTTATCCATCATTATGTGGCCACCGCCTCCTTTTTCTGCACCGGTATCTTCGACACATCCATCGGTATGCCTTTCTCGGCGTCCAAGACCAACGACCAAGCGTGCCGTTCACAGGTCGATGTGCAGATCCCGCAGCCCATGCACTTTTCGTAGCTGAAATGCACCTTCTTGTCCTCAAATGTGATCGCTCCGAACGGGCAGGCCTTGGCACACTTGCCGCAGGACTTATATTTGTCCTCTTCGAGACGGGCTGAATAGCCTGAAGGCGAGATCATCCTGAACCCGAACTCGTTCATAGCCTGCAGACCGGCGCAACAGCACTTGCAGCAGTTACATATGGCATAGAAACGCCCTAGGTTCACGTCCTTGAACCAGGCGGTATGCATGTGCCCTCTAGCCTCTTCTTCCCTCAGCACTTTAAGCGCCTCCTCGGGGGTAGCTCGTTGGGTCTTGTCCGGATTGATCTCCAGGCAGGCGTCTGCGAACGGTTTCCCGATGACCATGCAAACCCTGGTCGGCTGACAAGGGTTCTTAGCGGATGCACGACAGCCGCATTCATAAAGAGCGACGTCTGTCGGCGAGCTCAAAAGTATGTCCCTGGCCAGTTCATAGGGCACTATCTGTTCCAGATCGGTCAACGGTATGTCATGGTCCAAGCTTATAATGGCCTCCGCCAGTTCGAGAGGTAGTACCTTGCTATGGTAGTGCTCCTCCCAATGCTTCTTCTTAATGGCACTGGCGTTTGGCATCGTATGATTTCTCAACCAATGGATGTAACGCGCCGTCCATCTCAGATATACATAGGCATGCATCTGGTCCTTCAATCCGAGCCCCATCTCCTTGGCCTCCTGCTTGAAGGCCTTCATCCCTTTCACTTCGTTGATCAACATCCCCCGAATGCGACTTTCTTCTTTGAGGGCTTAACTTTTGTCGATTGGTATTTCGTCGATTGACTATTTTATTCGACGAACGCCGTATTTTTTGGCGCAGAATGTACGATAAAAAAAGGAAATATTTTTGGAAAAGGTTTGATGCTCAGAGGCCGAGCCAGGCGTCCACCTTGTCACGGTTGGCGTCGATCCACTTCTGGGCCGCGTCGACCTCGTCCATACCGCCAGCGATGTCCGCCATCACGGACTGGATGTCGGCCTGGGTCCAGTTGAACCGTTCCAGGATCGCGTAGGCCCCAGGGTTATCCTCTTGGAATCCCTGGCGAGCGAGAGAATGAACGAACTCTTCCTCACCGAAGACCCCTAGTGGGTCAGCCAGGTACTTCAGGTCCCATTCGGCGAACGCCCAGTGCGGGGACCACAAGGTAACTACGATGTACTCCTGGTCCTCGTAAGCGGCGGTAAGCTCAGCGAGCATTCCGGCGCTACTGCTGGCCAGAAGGTCGAATCCCAGGTCGTACTGGTCGATGGCGTCCTGGGTGTTGGTCATCATTCCCGCACCAGGGTCAATGCCCACGATCCGGTCCTGGAATTCGCTGGAGTAGTTCGCCAGGTCATATATGCTGTTCACCTCGGTCAGATATGCCGGGACCACCAGTCCGATGGCGCACCCTTCCAGGTTTATGCCCACATCATCGATGTTCTCTCCATATACGTTCCAGTAATTGGCCTGTGTCGCAGGTAACCAGGCGGACACACTGATGTCCAGGTCACCGCTGGCCAATGATTGGTACATGATACCGGCGTCGACGTTCACCATCTCCACTTCGTATCCCGCCTCCTGGAGGACCAAGGTCATGACATTGGTCGCCGCGATCTCTCCCTCCCAGAGGACGTATCCGAACTGGATCGGTTCGCTATCATCATCTCCATCGCCGCCAAGGTCCAGGACCGCCAACGCGGCCACGATGACAATGGCTACGACGATAATGGCGCCGATCACTATGTTCCTACTTTTCTTATCCATTCTTTTTCACCTACCTTTTTCTCAGAGGTCGGCCGCGAGGCCGCGCCCCTCAGAAGTCGATAATCGTCACTTGTTGCTCCCCACGCTCTGCGTGATTCGATCGAGGATGATGGCCAGGAGAACTACTGCCAGACCGGCCTCGAACCCCAGACCCACGTCCACCCTTTGTATCGCGATGAGCACATTCCTTCCCAGGCCAGCGGCTCCGATCATGGAGGCGATCACCACCATGGAAAGGGAGAGCATGATGCACTGGTTGATACCGGCCATGATGGTCGGCTTTGCCATCGGTATCTCCACCTTGGTCAGCTTCTGTAACCAATTGGTGCCGAACGACTCCGCCACTTCCTTGAGCTCCTTAGAGACCTCCCTTATCCCGAGGTCAGTGAAGCGCACTACTGGGGGCAGGGCGAAGATCACCGTCGCTATGATGCCTGGGACGTTTCCGAGACGGAACAGGATCACCACTGGAATGAGGTAGACGAACGAAGGCATGGTCTGCATGAAGTCGAGCACCACCTTCATCCCCTTGCTGAACCAATTG
>MVRC01000002.1 GCA_002067865.1 Methanomassiliicoccales archaeon PtaU1.Bin124
TTCGGCGGTTCGCTGTTCGACCCTGCCTCGAACGCCATGGTGGCCGACGTGGTGGAGCCGTCAAAGAGACTGGAGGCGTACGGTCTTTTGCGCATCGGGCAGAACGTGGGATGGGCGCTGGGTCCGGTCCTGGGCGGCATCGTCAGCATCTGGCTGCCGTTCAGCTGGCTCTTCCTCATCGGCGCGGTGGCAACGGCCACAGTGTCCGTGCTCCTTTGGCTATATATCGAGGAATCGCTCCGCCAAGGCCAAGAGCGTAGCCGCTTCAAGGTGACCGATCTGGGCAAGGTCACGCACGATTCGATCTTCATGTTCTACTGCGCGGTCTCGGTGCTGCTGTTCATGAACTTCGGGCAGATGTCCTCCACCTATGCGGTCTACTCGACCGACACGCTCGGCATGACCGAGGCGGAGGTCGCCCTGCTTTGGTCCTGGAACGGCATCATGGTCATCTTCATGCAGATGCCCATCTCCCGCTGGATATCCAAGTATCGCATGACCACCATCATCTCCACCGGGTCGATGTTCTATGCGCTGGGATGGGGCATGGTCGGCCTGGCCGGGGCATTTCATCTGCTCTCCCCCTGGACCTTCACCTTCCTGTTCGTCAACATGACCATCGTCACGATGGGCGAGATGTTCGTCTCCCCTGCCTCGATGAACCTCGTGGCCAGCATTTCCCCGGAGAACGAGAGGGGACGTTACATGGGGGTGTTCGGCCTGGCCTCCTCGCTTGGCTTCAGCCTTGGCCCGTTCACTGCCGGTCTCGTATTGGACAACCTCGCCGGACAGGACATCCTGATGTGGGTGACGATCGGCCTGTTCGGAGTGATGGCGGCCATCGGATACCAGTTCCTCGGCCGCATATTAGGCAAAGAACGCGACAGCTCGGTTTCAAAGGCGTGAGTGAACATGGCGCGTTTCATGTTCAAGGGCTACGACCATCGCATCTGGGTGCTGTTCTTCTCCATCCTCATAGACGGAACAGGTTACAGCATCATCAGTCCGTTCCTTGCCATCTACATGCATGACAACCTGGGCATGAGCATGGCCGCAGTGGGCGTCGTGTTCCTGGTAGGTGGTATAGCCAGTGCCGTCGGTAACCTGGTCGGTGGTATCGCATCGGACAAGCTGGGCCGCAAGGGCGTCATGACCTATTCCATGCTGGCAAGGACATTGAGCTTCCTCGGGCTAGCGGTTCTGATAGCGGTCCAGCCGGACATGCTGTTGATCACCATCGTGCTATGCGGAACGTTCTTCTTCGGCGGAGTGTTCTCTCCGGCCAACAATGCCATGGTGGCCGACGTCGTCGAACCGGCCAGGCGCCTGGAGGCATATGGCCTGCTGAGGGTGGCATGGAACCTGGGGTTCGCCATCGGGCCTGCCATCGGCGGCGTGATGCTGCTCTATTCGTTCTTCCTGACGTTCCTCACCTCGGCGCTCATCTCACTGGTGGCGGCATTGATGGTCGGGCTGATGCTGACCGAGTCTTGGACACCGAAACCGCAGGAGAAGAGGACCAGCTTGTTCAGGGAGATCAAGAACGTGAAGCTGGTGTTCCTCCTCTTCTGCCTGGCCTGCATCCCCATGTTCATCATGTCCGGACAGTTCGCGACCACCTATTCGGTGTATGCCAACGAGAGGGTCGGGATCGACACCTTCACCATCGGCCTGGTGTTCGGATTGAACGGACTCATGGTAGTTCTCATGCAGATGCCTCTGGCCAGGTGGTTAGAGCCATGGAACAAGTATCTTGCCATGGCCTTGGGCACGGCCATTTACACCATCGGTTACTTCATGGTCGGTTTGGTCTTCGACGGCCTTACGCTCGGTCTAAGCATGTTCGTCATCACCATCGGGGAGATGGTCGTCGTCCCGGTGTCCACCGACCTGAGCGTATCGATGGCCACCGAGGATGAGAAGGGAAAATACCTGGGGGTCTTCGGGCTCATCACTTCGGTAGGCTGGTTCGGTTCCACCCTGATAGGGGGCGTTCTGTACGACGTCATCAGCGTAGGCTGGTTGTTGTGGAGCGCGATCTCCTTGCTCGGGGTCGTCACCCTATTGGCCCTTCTGCCCCTGTGGCTACGGAACAGGTCCCCGACCGACATCTGAGTGGGAAAATCTTATCTAGGACGGTGCCAGCTATGCAACCGTGCGACTGCTGGGCGTGATGACGGAGGATTTTCACTTCTTCTATCGGCTGGTGAGGCGTCTCAAGGAGAGGGGCGAGCCGTTCGTCTCGCTGACCTTCCACGACCCTGTGCCGTGGAACGTGACGGTCGTCATTACCACGCTGGCTGAGAAGGAGAGGGTGCCGTTCAGCCTGGTCGCCGCCCACGAGGACCCTGACATGGCGATCAACATGGCCAAGGCCATGAGGAAGGGCGGAAGCTTCGGCCAGCTGATCGTCGGCATCGACCCGGGCAGGACGATCGGGGTGGCCATCTTCGGGGATGGCAGATTGCTGCTCACCGAGGAGCTGGGATGCCCCGAAGAGACCGCTCGCACGATCTCTCGCCTGACTGAAGGGATCGTTTACGATGAACTTCTGATCAGGATCGGGCATGGGGACCGAACGGTGCGGAACCGCATCATCAAGAACATCTGGCCATTGGCCGATCGGGTGGAGATCGTGGACGAGACGAACACCACCAGGAACACCGAGAGGCCCGACATCGATGCGGCCATCCTAATATCGAAATTGGAGGGCGAGCAGATCGACAAGGCCCCCGAGATCCGGCCCACGCCCGGCGAGGTCAGGGAGGTGCAGCGTCAGTCGCGCCTCTGCAGCGAGGGGCGAGTGACCATCTCCAAGGAGCTGGCCAGCTCTGTGGCCCGAGGAAGGCTGCGCATGGACGAGGCGCTTGAGATACAGAGTCACGTCGACGATTGATCAGAACGTGACTCTGCCGAATGAGGGGACCTTGGCCAGCACCATCCCTTCGATGAGCATCGGCTCCAGTTTCTGTGCCAAGGCCTTGGCGTCCGCCAGCTTCGCCTCATTGTCTGCGTAGATGGTGAACAGCACCTCGCCGGAGTCGACCTTGTTACCGACCTTTTTGTTGAACACCAACCCGGCGCCCTTGTCGTTCGGCGAACCCGCCGCCCTGGCGATCTTCACGAAGTCCTTGTTCTTGATCTTGTTGATGTAGCCTGAGCGCTTGGCCAGTATCTCGTAGGTATGCGCCCCGACCTTTATGTCGTCGGCCTTGATGTCCGCTTCCCCGCCCTGCGCCGCCACTATCTCGCGGAACTTGGCCAGGGCCTTGCCGCTCTCCAGCATCTCCCTCGCCTTCTCCTCTCCGCCTCGACCGTTGCCCATGTCGAACAGCATCCCGCTGAGCGTTATCGTCTTCTCTATCACGCTGTTGGGGGTCTTCGCGCCCTCCAGGATGGATATGGCCTCCCTTGCCTCAAGCGCAGGACCAATGGCCCGGCCCACAGGCTGGCCGCCGTAGGTGATGGCGCATTCCACTTTGATCCCCAGCTTCTCTCCCAGCTCGATGAAGTCCTTGGCGTACTGCTTCGCCCCTTCCATCGTCGGCACCTTGGTGCCATCCCCCATCGGGATGTCGATGAGCAGGTAGTCGGCCCCGACGGCCTTCTTCTTCGACATGACCGAGGCCAGCAGCTGGGGGTGAGGGTCGATGCCCAGCGGATATTCCGCCTTGATGATCACATCATCGGCCGGAGCCAGGTTCAACGAGCCGCCCCAGGCCATTACACCTCCCACGCTCTCCGTTATCTGCTTAAGCGTCCTGCTGTCCAGGTCGACGTTGGCGAACACCTCGACGATGTCCGACGTGCCAGCGGCCGAGCTGATGGCCCTGGAGGAAGTCTTTGGGATGAGGCACCCTGCCGCGGCCATGATCGGGACCACGAGCAAGGTGATCTTGTTTCCTGGGCATCCGCCAATGCTGTGGAAGTCATACACCGGTCCCTTGTCGAACTTGATCGTTTCTCCAGTCTCCACCATGGCCATGGTCAGATCGGCCGTCTCCCTGATGTTCATGCCGTTGATCTGCAATGATGTCACGTACGCAGCCAGCTCGATGTTGCTCAGGCTGCGGCTGGCTATGTCCCTTACCAGCGTGTAGATCTCATCCTTGCTCAGTTCCAGCCCATCCATCTTCCTCTTGATGCATTCCACGCTCTCCGGCCTGGATGCGGCGAACACATCGATCGTCTCGCCCTCCTCCGGTCCGACGAACTTGAACGCCTGGCCCAAAAGCCCGATCTCGCCCCGCTTGACGAAGGTGTCGCTGGTGGTGACTATGGCCACGACCCCGCTTCCCTCGTGGACGATGCGCACCCTGTCCTTCTCCCTCACGCCCAGCCCGGCGGCGTCAGAATCATGCATCAGGGCGGTTATCTCTCCCGTGTCCACATCGATGAACTTCGCATTCAGTTTCATGCCGATCCCCACTTTTGCAATGCCTCGCGCAGCTCCACATGGTCCTTAGCATATTCCTCGGCGGTCATGCCCAGGTACCCGGCCTCGACGGCCTGGGACATGGCCATGGCCCCTCCACGCACCCCTCTCGGATGCCCGGACACACCTCCGCCCGCCTGGCACTGGAGGTCCTTTCCAGCGATATGGATGAGCGCCGGGATCATCCCGGGCTGAAGTCCTCCGGAGGCGACCGGCATCACAGGCTTGTATGGCATGTCCTTGGTGAGGCAGACATCGCGATATGCAAGGTCATGGGTGGCTTCGCCCTTCATCTTACCGACGCCGAACGTACCAATGTGCAAAGCGTCCCCGCCGCACATGCGCACCAGCTTGGCGAACACCTTCATGCTGATGCCATGGTCCTTGTTGCGGGTCATGGCCGCATGCATGGTGCGGTGCACGTGGACCGGCAGTTTGATGGACGGGTCCTCCGCCAGGACCTGAACCGCCCCGAACCCGCAGGTAAGGACGTCGACCATCAGTTGGGTCGCGCCCAGTTCCTGCGCCCTCTCTGCCACCTCCAAGATCTGGTGGCCGTTGGTCGAGACGTTGATGGCGTGTATCATGATGTGACCGGAGTCCTGCTTCACCCGATCGAGCGCATCGGCGATGGCCACGACCCTCTCCTCCAGAGGGCAGAACTTCTGGTTGCTGAGCGTCTCATCGTCCTTCCCGTTCGTTAGCCCGCCCATGCCCGCCTCATAAACGTAGGAGGCGGTCTCCTCCGGGCTCAGGCCGATCTTCGGCTTCACGATGGTACCGACCAGTGGGCGGTCCGGGCGCTTCAGGATGTTCCTGAGCCCTTCCACCCCGAACTTCGGTCCCTTGAACTCCCGCATCATGCTCTTGGGGAAGATGACGTCCTCCACGCGGACGCCCTCGATGGACTCCAATCCGAAGAGGTTGCCAGCAATGACACTTAGTATCTGCGGCACCCCGCCGATGTCGAGGCTGAAGTCCTCCACCGGGAACGCGATCGTCGCCATGTTGTCCTTGATGTCGATGACCTTGCCGCTGCGCTTCAGGAAGTTTTCCTCCTTCAGCGTGCTGACCTCTGTCCAGGTGCCGGTCGATTGCTCGGTGGCGATGGCCGCGGCAGCCTCCTTCATGCTCATCTGCGAGCTCTTGATCTTGTAGACGCACAGGACATGGGCGTCCATATCGATCTTCTCTCCCAAATGCAGATACTTCTCGGAATAGCTCTGTGGCGTTGTCATCTGATCACTCCGTGAAAATATATTCCTGACCGAACTCCTTCACGATGATCTCATAAGCGGCGTACGGAGGTACGACGCCGAGTTCGGTGATGATCGAATCGATGTACTCCGGAGGGGTAGCATCGAAGACCGGATTGAAAATTTTGACGCTATCTGGAATCTCGCCAGGCTTCACGATCTCGGACGATCCCCTCTCCTCGATCTTGACCAGCTCCCCGAACATGGTCTTCGGGGAGAACTTGAACGTCTCGGCGCAGACATAGAAGGGGACGCGCGATTCGTCCGCTGCCAGGGCCACCTGGGACGTGCCGATCTTGTTGATGACCGCCCCGTTGGAGGCGATGGTATCGGCTCCTACGAAGACCGCGTCCAGGTCCTTCATGATGTGGCGGACCGCCGAATCGATGATGAGCGTGGTCGGGACGCCGGCCTTGGCCAGGTCGTTCACCGTGAGGATGCCCTGCCTCCACGGCCTGGACTCGGTGGCAAAGACCTGGATGTTCTTGCCTTGCCTGTGCGCAGCGATGAGACATCCAATGGCCGCCTTGCTGTTGCAGTGGGTCAGGACCTTGGCGCCGTCCGGTATGCGATTGGCGCCGATCCGGGCGATGATGTCGAGCGCCTCCTTGGAGCGCTTCACGAACTCGTCCGCCCGCCTGACCGTGATGGTGCGCAGGAGGTCGAGGTCGGTCTCCCTGTCGTTGCCCTTCATGACGAACTGCACGCCGTTCCAGAGGGAGATCGCGGTCGGTCTCGAAGCCACAAGGGTCTGCCTCGCCTCATCCAATGCGTGGAACAGCCCGGCCGCATCCTTCCCTTGATAAGCCAGCGCCTCGTCCTTCAGCGCCAATGCGGCCTGCCTGGCTATCTCCGCCGCCCCTCTGATCTCCATGCTGCGGATCCTATCCGCCGTCTCCTTGGCCCTCATCTTCTCGCGGCACTATTGATAACTCGATTTGATAAGTTTATCCCCGTCCCTGGATGGAAAAAACGACCCTAGGACGAGGTCCATTCGAGGAATGCCCGCAGACCCTTGGTGTTGAGCACCTGTTCCGGGCCGACCCATCCCCTTCTAGCCATGGCCACGGCATATCTCATGTTGTTCAGGTGGTCTATGCTGTGCGAGTCGGTGTTGGTGGAGAGCATCACCCCTGCCTCCTTGGCGAAGCGGCACATGCGGTCGCCCAGGTCCATCCTGTCTGGATATGCGTTGACTTCCATGCAGATCTTATGGTCCTTGGCAGCCTGAAAGACCTTCTCGTTGCTGAACAGGTATCCCTCCCTCCTTCCCAGTATCCTTCCGGTGGGATGGGCCAGGATGGTGACGTGCTCGTTGCTCATGGCCGTGACCAGCCGCTCGGTCATCTCCGCCTCTTCCATCTTGAAGCGCGAATGTACCGCGGCGATGACGTAGTCAAGTTCGGCCAGCAGTTCGTTCGGGTAGTCGAGTCCGCCCTTCTCATCGATCTCCACCTCGGTACCGATGAGGACGCGGAATGGTGCCAGTTGTTCCGATAATCGTTTGGCCTCGGCGATGTTCTTCCTCAGTCCGTCGGCATCCAGGCCGTTGGCCACCCGCAGGGACGATGAATGGTCGGAGATGCCCAGATACTCGTATCCTTTCGCCATGGCCACCCTGGCCAGTTCCTCCATGGTGCTGGCGCCGTCGGTGGCATAGGTGTGGACATGGAGGTCTCCCTTGATGTCCGATAGCGATACCAGCTTCGGAAGCTGCCCTAGCTGCGAGGCCTGGATCTCTCCGTGGTTCTCCCTGATCTCCGGCGGCATGATGGTCATTCCCAGGGCCCGGTAGATGTCTTCCTCGGTGGCCGCTGCCACGACCTCTCCGGTGTCCTTCTTGATCAGGCCGTACTCATTGAGCTTCATCCCTCTGTCCAGCGCGATGGTGCGCAGGGCGATGTTATGCTCCTTTGAACCGGTGAAGTAGAGCAACGCCGCACCGTACGATGATCTGGAGACGACCCTCAGATCGACCTGGGTGCCGCTGCGCAACCTCACCGCGGACCTGGTCGGGCCCTTGGCCAGAATGGTCTCTACCTCTGGGTACGAGACGAACGAGTCCGACGCCCTTTCCGGTTCGTCCGAACCCACCAGTATGTCGATGTCACCGATCGTCTCCCTCATCCTCCTCAGGCTGCCAGCATAATCGACCAGCTCGAACCCGCCCTTTCCCTTGAGGTAATTGACCATGCCAGCGGCGATGGGGTGCGCGTATCCCAGAAGCATCCTCCCCCGGCTCTCCTCCAGGTACCTGATCCCCTTGAGGATGTTCTCCTCGGTCTTCTCCCCGAAGCCCTTCATGTGGTGCAGCCGGTGCTGCTCGGCCGCCTGCTTCAGGTCCTGCACGTTGGTGATCTTAAGCTCCTTGTACAACCGCATGACCGTCTTCGGTCCGATCTCCGGCACGTCCATCAGCTGCACCAGGCCGGCCGGAAGCTCGGCCTTGAGGTCTTCCAGATACCTGAGGCTACCAGTTTTCAGGATCTCCACGATCTTGCCCTCGATCGCCTCCCCCACCCCCGGGATCTCCCTCAACCTGCCATGTTCATACTCGTACTGGATGTCCTTGTCCATGGTCTCGATGCTGTGCGCTGCCCGGCGATAGGCCTGCGGCTTGAACCGTTCCTCCTTCAGCTCCAGGAGGTCGGCGATCTCGTTCAGCATCATGGCCACCTTTTGGTTCAGCATGGCGGTTTATCATTGGCTTAACCGGTATTTCATACACACCGAGGCAAGTCATAAATGGGTCCTGCATCCAATCACCCTCGATGCGCGTCACCTTCCTAGGCACGAACGGCTGGTACGATACAGAAACGGGCAGCACCATCTGCACCCTGATCGAGACCAAGGACCGGTACATCGTCCTGGACGCGGGCAACGGCATCCACCGCCTGGACAAGGCGATGACCCGCGGCCTGCCGGTCGACATGTTCCTGAGCCATTTTCATCTCGACCACACCCAAGGCCTGCACATCCTGGTGAAGTTCCTCTTCCTGCCGGAGCTGCACATCTATGGACAGCCTGGGACCAAGGAGATGCTGGACCGCCTGGTCAATCTGCCCTTCACCGTGCCGATCGAGAAGCTGCCCTATCCGGCGGACGTGACGGAACTGGCGGAGGGACGGCATGACATCGGTTACAAGGTACAATGCCTCCCGCTGGTCCACGCCTCCCCCTGCTTCGGATATCGGTTCGAGATCGAGGGCAAGGTGATCGCCTATTGCACCGATACTGGCCCATGTGATAACATCATCACGCTGGGGAAGGGGGCGGACCTGATGATCACCGAATGTGCGTTCCGGCCGGGGGAGACCAGCGCCTCATGGCCTCATCTTAACCCCGAGACGGCCATCGAACTGGCAAAGAAGGCGGGGTGTAAAAAACTGGCCTTGACCCATTTCGATGCTGCCCGTTGGACCGACCTGAAGATGAGGAAGGATGTCGAGAAGATGAAGGACCATTTCCCTGACCTCATCGTCGGGTATGACAACCATCATTTCGATATCTGACCGATCACTTCGTATCTACCACGTTCAGCATCTCGTTCTCCAACTGGACCACCTCGTTGGGCGAGAGCGAGGCCGGGTCTGCGGACACAATGAAGACCGCCGGTATCATCGTCAGCTCGTCCTTCAACTTCTGCACCATACGCAATACGGCCAGGTAGTCGTTGTTCGAGATGAGGTAGTTGAGCCCGTCCAGCATGATGACGATCTGAACGTCCTTGTTGATGCCGACGAACTTCTTCACGGCCGACTGCAGGATCGGCAGGTCGGTGGGCTGAATGTACCACTGCTTCGTCTGCTCATCACCCAGGTCGTACTTCGTGAGCCAGTAGACGACGCATTCCCCGTTCACCTTGGCCTTGGTGTTCTCCCTCGGGGACCTGGAGATGACCATTCCCTTGGATCCGGAGGCGATGAGCTGGTTGAAGATGCGGAACGAGGTGGTGGGGAACTTCTCCTTTATGAACAGAGAGCTGCCAGGCGCCACTCCCTTCTCCACCTCCAATCGCGGGCCGGTGATGTTGATCAGGTCGATGCCGGTCTCCTTGAGTATCTTGCGCTTCCGCATCATGACCTTCTCTGGGATGGCCACCTTCTGGTTCTTGACGACCAGCAGAAGCTCCGTGGTGGTGAAGGATTTCCTTGTAGCCAGATTGATGACCTCGTCGAACGCTTCGCGTAGGCCAGTCTCATATCCTTTGATAAACCCCTTGGCCGAAGCCTCCTCGTCCGGCAATCCCATCCTCGCCACTCATCATCGTCGCCTGAATTCATTAACTTAATGCACCCACCCTGTGGGAGTAGAAGCATTATCTACCCGGCTCGGCATCAATCAGCGGATGGGCAAGTACAGGCTGAGGGGCGTGAAGAACACCCCAAAGGTTTTGGAGCGCGACCTTATCGAGAACGCCAAGAAGCTGGCGAGGGACCCTGACATGATACTCCCCAAATGTTCGGGGGAGCAGTGCCGCAAATGCCGTTTTGCCAAGGTGGAGAGGAAGCTCCTCAAGATCAGGGACTATGCGGACAATCCCGATAAATTGATCAAGTTCGCCTCCAAGGGCGATCAGATAGTGCGTGCCTACGCCGCCACCATCTCGCTCTCGGCGGCAGGGAAGATACCTTTCCTTACATCGGCCCAACTACCGACCGGCGAGGTCTCCTTCGCCGTCCGCGGCACGGTCGACAAGGAGAAGCTCATCGGTATGCAGCATTTCGACGACCCTGACCTGCGCCTTTTGATCTATTGGGACATGGCCAGGAAGTATGACCTTCACATCTATGCCACCCAGGACGGGGTGTTCTGCTCGGCCGACGGGCCGAAGGCGCCCAAGGAGTATGTCGACGAGATGCTCCGCGCCATCGATTTCGACAAGGCGACCCAGGGCTGCGGACATCTGGACAAGAGCCACATATCGGTAAAATGGGTATCGGCCGGCCTGGACATCAATATCTGCGAGGATTGCGTGGACGAAGAGAACGTCGTTCATGACCTCTCCTCCCGCATCGCCGCTCCAGACCACACCGATGATTTCAGATCGAACGCGGTCATCAAGTTCAACTGCAAGGCCAAGCAGTGCGGCAAGTGCGACTCGGCCGATAGCTATGACGACCTGGGGCAAAAGCACCGCCAGGGCCAGCTTAACGACAAGCAGTTCTTGGCGGAGGCATCGGACCAGAAGCGGCAGCGGCTTCGCGGACAGGGAGTGTACGTCCTTGGCTCCGACTGCTTCGGTCAGGAACTGGACCTGTTCCTCGCCAATGTCAAAGGCAGCGAGATCGAGATGAGGGCGCTGTCCTGCCTGCTGAAGGACAAGAAGATCGGAGTTGTCTCGGACGGCAACGTGGCCAGCAAGATCATCTCGGACCTCTGGCCCGATCATGCCGTATCTCTGCTGAGCGCCGTAGCCTCTCCCGATGTCGTGGAGAAGATGAAGGGAAGGGACGACCAGGCGGCGTGCGTCGTACTGGCCGAGGCCAGCCGCATGAATGCCGCCAAGGCGATCGAAGGCTCACTACCGACCTACCGTTCGCTCGGGGACATCGGCCGATTGGCCGATGCCATGGCCAGGGCCTATAAGACGGAAGGGAGGGAGGCGCTCCTGCGCATCGCCGACAGATCAAAGGGAAAGGACCACCGGTCCAAGTCCGTCTGCTATGCATTCTTCAAGGCAATCGGCGAGACGTCCAAGTCCTGGCAGTTCAACAAGCAGGAGGCGGACTTTGGCGAGTACCTTAGCCAGTTCGCAAGCATCATGATCCAGGCCAAGGGCAACGAATACGACGACGCGCTGAAGAACCTGGTCACCGCATCTGGCGCGAACGAGACCGTGGCCTGATCAGTCCAGCACGCGGAAGTCGACCACCAGGTGCTCCCTGCATGGCCCATATGATTTGATGCTATGCCAGCCCACAACCTCATATTTTCTGCATGCGCAAGCGTTCCTGATAGCATCCAGTAGCTTCCCTGGGATCTCTTCGACCCCGGCAACATCGTGATAGTGGACGATGCCTCCGGGACGGACGAGCTGGAGCGCCTTGGGCAGGAACTGTTCGGTCGTGCCAACGTAACCCATTAGGACACGGTCGGCGAAACGCTCCCCCGGCAGGTCACGATTGTCCCCCAGGACCGGTCTTATCACATCATCCAGTCCGTTCAACCTCACGTTGTCGCACAGAAAACGATGGGACACGGGATTGATCTCGCAGGCGATTACCTCCTTGGCGTGGGCCCTCTTGGCCAATGGCAACGTGAAGTATCCTATGCCCGCGAACATGTCCACCACGGTCTCTCCCCTGCAGTCCAGTGCGGCCATGCGTCTCTTCTCTTCGAAGTTGCCGGAGGAGAACATCACCTGGGTAGGGTCTAGTTTGTAGAAGATGCCGCCTTCAGGGTGCACCGTCACAGTGTCAGTGCCATACAGGAGCCTGGTGGCAGGCCTTCTCGTCACTCCAGATATGACGCCGACCTCTTGCACCACCGCCTTGGCGTTCAGCTCCTTCGCATATGCCTCGGCGATCGTGGGGCCATATGGTTCCAGCTCCGCCGGCAGCCTGAAAATGATCACGTTCCCGAGCATCTCCCACTTCTCCGGCAGGATGGAGAGCAGGCTGTCGTCCAGGTCCAGCATACCCCTGATATTGCGCATGGGCTTCCGGAATGTCTCCCTGGGGGCGGGGTCCTCTTCCACCAGTTCGAATTTGGAGAATTCCGCCGGGACCTCTCCTTCGTGGAGCGGGATCAGTATCCATTCGTCCCTATCCAGGATGCATCGTTCCTTCACGACCATGCCCTGCCGGTTCAGCTTCTCCCTGACCTGCTCGGCCATGTCCCTTGGAACCTTGATGCAGCGCATGCTCACCTCGAGAACATCGATGCCAGTAACTGCGGGGCGAATCGCATCAGCCCTGGTGCAGCGCCCAAAAGGTCCCTGGCGATGGCCGTCGGGTGATCGATGTCACCTTTCGACAATACTCCTCTGGCCTCCTCGGTGTCCATCAGCCTTCCCGCCAGGTCCAATGCATCATCGTCCATGCGGAGGAACGCCTTTCGAACCCTGTACCCCCGGTCCAGCCCCTTGCCCAGCTCGGCCTTCCAGGCCTTCTCATAACGTCGCAGGTAGTTGGTCGAAAGGTCATCTGCTTCTAACGCATCAGATGCTACCTTTCCGGCCATCCCCGCCGCCGTAAGACCGGGATAAAGGCCTCCCCCACTGATCGGCTTGACCTGCCCGGCCGCATCCCCCACTATCATGACGTTATCGGCGACGGTCGACCTGACCATTCCGATCGGTACGATGCCCGAATAAAGCCTGACCCGCTTGTCATTCTCGTGCCCGGCCAGTTTGATCAATCGTTTGAGATATGCGCTTGGCGTCCCATCGGCCACGCACAATCCGACCCTGGTCCTATCCCCGCAAGGGATGCGCCAGGCGAAAAACCCTGGGGCGATTTCCCGTCCCAGCCAGACATCGACGGCCTGCTGGTCCTCCATGCTCCGTTCCAGGTCCACCTGGATGCCCCTGACATATTCTCGGGGCGGACTCAGCCCGGCCTCCTGTCCCAATCGGGACCTGTAACCGTCGGCACCTATCGCCAGGCGGGCGGTCATCTCCTTACCGTCCTCCAACCGCAGGACCATGCCAGTGGCCGTGCGCCTCAGATGCAGGAACCTATGCCCGGTGAGACATTCCGCCCCGTTGGCAAGGGCCTGGTCCAGGCAGCTCTCATCGAAGCGGCGCCTGTCCACCACATATGCCTTCGTCTCCTCCCCCTTCAAGCGCATCTCCCGGCCAGATGGGAAATGGATGACCGCACCATCGATCCTGTTGATGATGGCCGCGTTGGCCTTGCCCATCTCGACCACCCTCGGGGCGATGAGACCGGCGCACTGCTCCGGGACGCCCACCCTCTCATGCTCCTCCAGCACGACCTTATGGACGGAACGGGACATGTTGGCGGCGGTGAAGCAGCCCACTGGCCCTCCACCTACCACGGCAACGTCGCAGCGCATGGCTGAGGAATCCCCCTGGGCGTTATATTTGTTGCCACGGCCCTTCGGGCCGGGACGATGAAAAATAAGAGAACGAAAGGGGTTTGGCAGGTCACTTCTTGGCGACCTTCTCCCAGTCCTTCAGGAACCGCTCGATGCCGCTGTCGGTCAGCGGGTGGCGGAACATCTTCTTCAGGACGTCGAACGGGATGGTGGCGACATCTGCGCCCATGCGCGCGGCCTCGGTCACATGGATGGGGTCGCGGACGCTGGCCACGATGACCTCGGTCTCGAAGCCATAGTTCTCGAAGATGTCCATGATCTCGGCGATCAGTTCCATGCCGTTCTGCCCGACATCATCCAGCCTTCCAACGAAGGGGGAGACATAGGCCGCGCCGGCCTTGGCGGCCAGCAATGCCTGGTTGGCGGAGAAGATGAGCGTTACGTTGACGCGGATGCCTTCGGCGGCCAGCATCTTGGTGGCCTTCAGGCCCTCCTCGTTCATCGGGATCTTGACCACGATGTTCTTGTTGACAGCTGCCAGCTTCTTGGCCTCTGGCACGATGTCCACGGCCTTGGTCGATACCGCCTCGACGCTGATGGGGCCGTCCACCACGGCACAGATCTCCTTCACGATCTGGGAGAAGTCCTTGCCCTCCTTGGCCACGAGGGATGGGTTGGTGGTGACTCCATCCAGTATGCCCCAGCTGTTCACTTCCTTGATCTGCTCGATGTTTGCCGTGTCGATGAATATCTTCATTTCCTGCGCCTCCGCATGGCCGACCTGGCAGCTTGAACGATGTTGTCTGCCGTCAGCCCGTACTTGATCATGAGTTCCTCGCTCTCGCCAGACTCGCCGAACACGTCCTCCATGCCGACGATCTCGATGGGCACGTCCGACCTCTCCGCCAGGAACATGGCCACCGCCGCGCCCATGCCGGTGTAGCGGTTGTGCTCCTCAGCGGTGACGATGGCACCGGTGTCCTTGGCGGCCTTGAGCAACGTCTCCTCGTCCAAGGGCTTGATGGTGGCCAGGTCGATGACCCTGGCCGAAACGCCTTCCTTCTCCAGGCTCTCTGCCGCCTCCAGGCAAGCGGCGACCATCTGGCCGCATCCGACCAGGGTGACATCGCTGCCGTCGCGCAGGGTGGTCGCCTTTCCGACCATGAACTTGGAGTTCGGGTCCGTGATGATCGGCACGTCCGATCTTCCCATGCGCATGTAGCATGGCCCTTTGATATCCGCGATCGCCATGACTGCGTTGAACGTCTCCGGCCCGTCCGCCGGCGCCAGCACCGTCATGTTCGGCAGCGTGCGCATGATGGCGATGTCCTCCATGGTCTGGTGGGAGGCGCCATCCGGTCCGACGGATATGCCCGCGTGGGTGGCGACGATCTTGACATTGAGCTTTGGATATGCAATGGACTGCCTGATCTGGTCCAGGCATCTTCCGGTGGCGAACACCGCGAAACTGGAGGCGAAGACGGTCTTGCCGCTGGCAGCCAGTCCTGCGGCCGTTCCCATCATGTTCTGTTCGGCGATGCCGCAGTTGATGAACCTGTCCGGGTAGGCCTTGGCGAAGTCCACCGTGCGGGTGCTGCCGGAAAGGTCCGCGTCCAGTACGATCACGTCGGGGCGCCTCTTGCCCAGCTCCACCAGGGCCCTACCGTACTCCTTGCGCTGCTGCGCCATCTGCCACTTCAATCTATCTCCCCCAGTTCGCGCAAGGCCTTCTCGGTCTCTTCTTTATTGGATGATTTTCCGTGGAAACCAACGTTGTTCTCCATGAACGAAACGCCCTTGCCCTTTACGGTCTTGGCGATGATAACGCTCGGGCCTCCCTTGTGCCTCTTGGCCTCATCCAGGCCGTCCAGCACCTGGGCCATGTCATTGCCGTTTATCTCGATGACGTTCCATCCGAACGCCCTCCACTTGTCGGCCAGCGGCTCGATCGACATGACCTTCTCGGTCGGGCCGTCGATCTGCAGGCCGTTCCTGTCCACAATGCAGGTGATGTTGTCCAGCTTGTAGTGGGCGCCGAGCATGGCCGCCTCCCAGATCTGGCCCTCCTCCATCTCGCCATCCCCGCAGAGGCAGTACACATGGTAGTCCTTCTTGTCGATGCGGCCGGCCAGAGCCATGCCATTGGCGATGCTCAAGCCCTGTCCCAGCGAACCGGTGGACATCTCCACCCCGGGGGTCTTGGTGCGGCAGGGATGGCCTTGCAGCCTGCAGCTCACCTTGCGCAGGGTGATCAGCTCTTCCACCGGGAAGTAGCCGGACTCGGCCAGGGCCGCATAGTAAACGGGGGCGCAGTGCCCCTTGGAAAGCACAAAACGATCACGGTCAGCCCATTCCAGGTCCTCCGGGCGGTGCCGCATGACCTTGAAGAACAATGCGGTGACGATATCGGCGGCCGAAAGGGATCCGCCAGGATGGCCAGAACCTGCAGCGTAGGTCATTTTTATGACATGGCGCCTGAGCAGGTTGGCCTTCACCTCGAGCATCTTTATCATTTCAGGGTCATAAGAGGGCAGGAACAACACCTCGGTTAGGATGGGAGTTGGACAATAATCTGGGAACGGTTATAAGGGTTTTGGAATAACATCTGGTCCGCGGACACAGGTTTATAAGATTCAGACATGCGTATCTGCCCTCATGGCCATAGTCGTCGAGCCGGCCCATAAAGGCAACGAGCGATTGTGCAAGGTGGTGGACCGCCTTAATGCGGATATCGAGGTCAGGACCTACTGGAAGGCTTCAAACATCACCGCCATCGACAGGATGGGATACAATGACCATGGGCCCACGCATGTCCGCATCGTCACCAAGACCGCCATGAAGCTGCTGGACCTCCTTGTGGAGTCGGGAATGCAGCCGGGCGTGGTCAAGGACTATGGCATGACGTTCCAGGACGCCCAAGTGGTCGTCATGCTGGGTTCGGCGCTCCATGATATCGGCCACGCCGTCCACCGGGAGAAGCACGAGGACTTCTCCGTTTCATTGGCGCCTCCCATCATCCACCGTCTCCTGGAAGGAATCTACGACGAGGAGCATACGGCCATCATGACCGCGGAGATACTGCATGCCATACTGGCGCACCGCGAGGACATCAGACCTTTGACCCTGGAAGGCTCAGTGGTGAGGGTCGCGGACGCTCTGGACATGGAAAAGGGCAGGGCCAGGATACCATTCCAATCCGGCAGCGTGAACATCCACTCCGTATCGGCCCTGGCCATCGACAAGGTCCGGGTGAAGAAGGGAACGGAGCGGCCGATCCTGATCGAGATCGAGATGAACAACTCCGCCGGCATATTCCAGATCGATGAGCTTCTAAAGGATAAGATCGAGCGTTCCGGCATACGGGACAAGCTTACGATCGTGACGCATGTCCCCAAGGAAGAGAAGAGGATCGTGGAATGCCTGCAGCTTTGAGCCAGTAAAAAGCGATCAGTTGAAGCGATAGTGCCCGGAGGGAACGACGATCTCGAACCTGGCTCCTTTTCCTGGGGAGCCGTTCTCCTTGATCGTGATGCCGGTGAGGGCCAATATCTCACGTGAAAGGAACAGGCCAAGGCCAGTCCCCTTCCCGAAGCCCTTGACGAATATCGCCTCCTTCTCGTTCTCGGGGATACCTTGACCGTCATCTTCGATGATCAGCTTCAGGTCGTTCTCACCGGTCTCGCATCTCATGGTTATGGTCACGGGGATGCCAGCATACCGGATGCTGTTCTCCACCACGTTGTAGATGACCTTGTCGAACATAGGGTCTGCCAGCACCCATAGGTTCTGAGCATCGCATTCCATCTTGATCTCCTTGGCATATTTCCTGTTCGCAAGGTTCTGCACGATGCTATTGATGCTGTTCCACTTCGGCGCCATCGTACCCATCTGCTCGTAGTCCCTGGTGAACTCGATCTGCCTCTGCACGGTCTTGATGGATTCCTCCAGGCGGGTCAACTTCTCCGTCATCCCCGCGCCAGTGGCATCCTCCTTCACGAGGTTCAGATATCCCCTCTGCAACATGAGCTGGTTCGAGATATCATGCCTGGTGATGCTGGTGAGCAGATTGAGGCTCTCGTTCGCCTTCTTGAGCGACCTTTCGATACGTTTCAGCTCTGTGATGTCCTGGTTGACCCCGAAGACCTTCTGCCTGTCCCCATCGTCCTCCTCGACCCTGCAGGGATAGACCGTGATGTTGCGCACCTCGCCGTCTGCCCGGATGATGCGATGCTCGAAGTGGAAGTCCTCCGGAGTGCTGCCTCTGGCAAGTATCTCCATCGACCTGACGAAATCCAGGTCGTCCGGGTGGATGAACCTACGATAATAGTGCTGTCGGGAAATGACATATCCTCCCTCCTTCTCGGCATTCGTTCCGTAGAGGTCGTAGAATCTGTCGTTGAAGGTATACTCGTCCTTCTCGATGTTGAACTCCCAATAGACAAGTTTGGCCATCTCCATGGCCATGGTGAGCTTGAACCGGTTCTCCTTCAGTTCCTGTTCGGCCCTGGTCTGGGCGGTGACGTCCCTTGTGAATATCCCGATCCTCCAGCCTTTTTCGGACTTGATGGGGAACATCATCATCTCGACGTTCCTCCTCTCGCCGTTGGGCAGTTGAAAATCCATCGCCCTGGGATGGTCGAACATAGGGCTCTTGCCTGTCTGCAAGGCCTCCATCATTATCCCCGTGAACATACCGACATTGACCTTTTGTTTGGCGTCGGTGCTCATGATCAGGCTGGCCAAGTCCCAGGCGGACATCGAGAGGATCATTTGCTTGGACAAGTTCAGCGTCTTGCAGGCCTGAGGATTGCATTCCAAGATCCTGCCGTCCTCCCCGATAAGGTAGTGGTCCAGGGGGGACATGTCGATGTAGGTGCGGTATCTCTCCTCGCTCTGCCTCATGGCCTCCTCGGCCTCGATCTTCCGCACCATGCGCCACATCCCGTCCATAAGGAGCGAGATGTTGATCGCATCCTCCTCCGTATAATCGGTCTTTTTATTCCCGACTCCGGCGATGGCAACGATCCTATCTCCGTCCAGCACTGGCACGCACATGTGCCGGGCGATCTTGATATGTCCCTCTGGCAGCCCTTTCTTCATCGGGTTTGGCGCATCGTAATCGTTGGTGATGACCGCCTTCCTGGTTCGCATGGCCTCTGCCCACAGGCCTTTATCACCGATATTGAACACCACTGACCCGTCTGGCATCTTCGGTCTTTCCATGTCAGCGGCATGAGAGAAGTGCTGCATGGTGAAGGCCGTCTGCTCCTCATTTACGAAAGCGATGTAACCGACCTCGCTCTGGGTCAGCTCGATGAAATAATCCATGGCCCGCTTGGCGATGTCCTTGGGGGTGAGCCCTGACATCTGGGCCAGCTTGAACAGGTCCTGATTACGGAGCTGGTCCCGCATGATCGCCTCCTGGGCCTTGACCTGATCTGTGATGTCCTTCAGGAGGCCGAGGACCTTTACGGGATTGCCATTGGCATCTTGCTCCAGTTCCGCGATCGAGTTGATGATCCTGGGAGGGCTTCCGTCTGCTGGATGGATCGTATAGACCAGGTCGTATTTCTCGCCCTTGTGGATCAGGTTATGGAGTTTCTGCCGCGCCCATATCCTTTCCGGAATGCAGTTTTCAATGTCTTCCAGGGGGACCTCACCGGTAAGGTGACCCAGGCCGAACATGGTGAGCCCCTCCTTGGACCCCCAGATCATCTGCGGGGAGTTGATCCAGTCATATTCCCAGCACCCAGTGTTACCGAGCGCGTGGGCCTTTGCCAGGCGCTGCTCGTTGTTCTGAAGCGCCTTCTCTGCCCTATATCGCCTCACCGCCTCGCGGACCTTGTGTTCCAGCTCTTTGAACTGGGCGACCGGATTTCCGCCCTTCTGGACATAGAAGTCGGCACCCGAATTGAGCGCCTCGATGACGACCTCCTCCCGACCCTTGCCGGTAAAGAGGATGAACGGCAGATACGTCCCCCTGCCCCTCAGGTCCTTAAGAAAATCGATGCCGTTGGTGCACGGCATCTGGTAATCGGAGATGATGGCATCGTAGTTCGCGCGCCCCATCATCTCCTTGGCGACCGACGCTGAGATTGCCACATCGACCTTGAGGTCGATCGCTCTCTCCAAGAACATCTTGCTGAGGTCCAGCAGATCTTCCTCGTCGTCGACATAAAGTACACGGATCATTTCGTTTCCCTATACCATCGGGCTCGCCCGATTAAAAAGTGTTCGGCATCGTTGCCCGTTTTGATTTTTTGGAAAAATTGGGTTTCACCCCGGGCTCAGAGCCCAGGGTCATATGGTCCTGCCTCAATCGTTCTCGATCCTGGGGGCCAGCAGGTACTTTACCTTGCCCTTGCCTCCGGCGATCTCGAAGTCCAGCCTGACTGGCAGGTCGTTGCCCAGGTTGATGACCAGGACAGTGCCGATCGGGATGGCGCGGATCATGTTGGAGAAGTAGTCCATGGGGAACAGGCTGCGGATGGCATCCTTGCAGTCCAATGAGACCAGGAGGTCTTTGGGCAGTTTGAGGCTCACCATATCGGTGTCACCCTCGGAGATCATCTCGAAGCCCTCTGGGTTGGCGTTGAGAGAGATGTGATCTGAGATGGACTCCGCCGCCTTTATGCCCCTCTGCAGCTCCTCGATGGCCACACTAATCTTGGCGGCCAGGGTGAGGTTCGGGACCTTGGGGTCCGCCATACCATCGGTGGAGACCAGGTTCATCCTGCGGGTGACGTTTCCGACGGTGATGACCAGACGGTTGCGCTCCTCGTCCTGGCGCATCTCGATGATGTCTCCGGACTTGGACAGGCGCAGCACGTCCCTGAGCTTGTCCAGGTCAAGCCCCAGCTCTGTATCGTTGGCGGAGAACTGCTCGAATGCTGCCTTGTCGATATGGAGGTCGATCATGGCCACATGAGCCGGGTCGACGGCCTTGAGAGATAGTCCGTTCGCGTCGATCTTGAACTTCGCCTCATCGATCAATGTCGAGACGACGTCTACCACACTCTTCAGCGTCTCGGATTTGAGCTTAGCTTGAAACATTGGCTCCCCCTTTCCATTCTGTAAACAGATGTGGTTTAATAATCTTTTGTAAAACGGGGCCAGTACATAAAAACGATGATTGGATCCACGTTAATTGCATGTCCCATCGACGGGTCTGATCAAGGGTGACCAGTAAAGAGCGCGACTCCGTTAGGAGTCTCGTTCACGTTTTCTCAAAAGAATGGTTTTGAGATCAATATTCGCGCCATGAGTGCTGGCACTTGACGCACCGGTAGATCTTGGTCTCCGGTTCATCCGCAGCACGGGTCTGGCGCAGCACCCAGAAGGCCTCGTTGTGGCCGCATTTCGGGCACTCGACCTTCGTCTTCGGCAGGGTGGCGGTGTTGCTGTCGATGACGGTCATTTCCTTGTTGGTCCTGGAGATCGTCACGCATTCCCGTCTCTTCTCGTCGCACTCAATTTCGTGGTTGCATTTCTTGCAAGCCAACATCCTTTTTCCATCAACGGTCTTGGGGAACATCAGAGATTTGCACTCAGGACAGAACATTGATACGCCTTACCCGCTAGTAAATAGACCCGTTATTTATACTCTTCCTACTAAAGCGGAAAAATGACATAATTTCAGATGAACCGCCAGTCGGAGGAATCCATCTGCTTTGCTTCATCGATGTTCGATCTCAGGCTCTTCCCTTTGGACCTTTGAAAGCTAGGCTCCTTGGAACCTTTCTTCAGGGCGGCAACGTTCTTCTTCGCCGCGCTCTTGGAGGTCAGTTTGTTGAGCTGTGCCCTTTCCACACCGCGCTCGACCGGGCTGCGGATCTCGTCGTCATCGCTGACCGACTCCAGCTCTTGGAAGGTCCTTACCGGCTTGTGGTGGGCCTTGACCGGAGGGACCTGGCGCCTATCCCTGAAGATGCCCTCCCCCCTCTTCTTGTTGTTGCCATTGTGGAAGTTGACCGTCATCTTGCTTCCGCCATTCCTGGCAACATAGCCCATCTCCATGTAGTTCTGCAATGCCATCGCTCCGCCGAGATAGGCGAACGCGAGCGTCAGGATGTAGATGTCAAGGTGCACCCCGGTACCGAACTGGACGGAACCAAGGTAGTATGTGAGATATTGGTCACCGAACTGGAAGTATGGGCCGAACACAGGCGCCGCCGTAATGAGCCAGGCCTTGAGGTTATCCGTGGAGGTCTGCAGTCCGAGGGTTCCAGAATCAAGTATCAGGCCGACGAACGCGGCCGCGAACAGGGCGATACCCGCGGCCAATATGCCGATCCAGGGTTTCCCCGCCCTTCTTCCAGTCACATATCCCGTGATCATAGGGCCCACGATGGGCAGCCACCAGAGCATGAACGTGAGAACGAAGGCGTATTTGGTCGCCCCTATGAAGCTGTAGGGAGAGGGTTCGTCAGACTTTCCTTTGCCCCGCTGATGCGATTCGGAGACCTGGAACACTCCGTTGTCGATGAGCGAGCTGGTCACCTCATCATCGGCAGCCTTTCGTCTAAAACGCAATCCCATCCCTCGAGTCGGACGATTGTCCGACACCTAATTCCCTTAGAACGTATTTATCCTTTCGGCTGGTACGCCATCATTTCGGCAGGTAGCACCACAGGTTGTACTTTATCAATGCATCCCTGGTGTTCTCCGGGGTTATCTTCTTCGGCAGCGTCTGGTGCTGGAGCACCTCTTCATAAGGGTGGCCTAGATACTCGGCCAGCCTGCGGAGACGGTCTGCCGGGAAAGCCTGCCGTCCCAATAGTATCTGGAGCACGCTCCATCCAGGATGTACCCTGGAACGATACCCCAATTCCCTTCCGAGGCCGTTGAGGCTGCCCGCTTTGTCCAAACCCTTCTTGATTAGCTCGACCCTATATGTCGAGGTAAGCCAGACCTTCGCAGATTCCTCTGAGCGCCTGCGCCAATCCGGATTCGCGTAAGTACCCACGAGGTGCAAAACCTACGCATCGATTATTTATTCACTTCGTTGGAGTTGACATATTCGTCTAAACATCGTGAAGAACGCAAGACAAGGTTCTTTTCAACACACCAAATGACCTCGCGGTGCCGAAGCCACTAATAATTACGTCATTACCACAAAAACAATATAGGTACCTCAAGGTAGCCTGAAATATCATATGGCCGTCCACAGGGCTTTGAGAACGATCCACACCAAGGGAGAGGGCGACATGACCGACCTCACCGACTGGGTGGCAGAAGAGATACGCCGCTCAGGTATCGTTCAAGGCGTGGCATGCATAATGGCAAGGCACACCACCGTGGCGGTCGTGATCATGGAGAACGAGGCAGGTCTGCAAACGGACCTGCGAGATTCCTTCGAACGGGTGTATCCCAAGGGGATCGAATATCAGCACAACACGAAATGGGGCGATGGGAACGGTCATTCGCATGTCCGCGCCACCTCGCTAGGCCAAACCCTTTCGCTAACGTTCGACAATGGAGCCCCCGACCTGGGCACCTGGCAGCAGATCGTGCTCATCGAGATGGATGGGCACGGCAGGGACCGCCAGATCGTCCTGCAGTTGGTCGGGGATTGAACATCACATTCGCACAAACACCAACAAGAAAGAGGTAGAGAACAGATGAAGATACAGTTCCTAGGCGGCGCCGAGGAAGTGGGGAGATTGGGCATGCTCCTCAAGAACAAGGGCGCCAGCATGTTGATCGAGTACGGTTTTAAGATCATGTCAAAGGACCCGGCCAACCCTGGCCTGAAAAAGGCTCCGGAATATCCCATGGCCAGTCCTCCGGTGGACTATGCCCTCTTGACGCATTCGCACATCGACCACAGCGGCATGCTGCCGTGGCTGTGCGGCAAGTATGGCACCAAAGTGTTCGCCACTCCGCTCACCATAAACGTGTCCGAGCTGCTCTGGTATGACAGCTTGAAGGTGGCCGATGCAGAAGGCTATGACCGCCCGTACCACGAGGACGATATCGAAGAGGCCGTGCGATGCTTCGAACCGATCGCCTTCGGCCAGACGATAGACATCGCTGGTTACGAGGTGGAGGCCCACAGCGCCGGGCATATCCCGGGCGCTACGATGTACGAGCTCCGCGGCGAGGAGACAACTCTCTTCACCGGCGACCTGAACACCTATAATTCCAGGCTCGTCTACGGCGCCCACCCGGTAAAGTGTGACAATCTCATCATCGAGTCCACCTATGCCGGCAGGCCCCAGAGGGACCGCCTCAAGGAAGAGCAGCGCTTCGTGGAGAAGGTGAAGGAGGTCGTGGAGCGCGGTGGAAAGGCGATCGTTCCATGCTTCGCCGTCGGCCGTACCCAGGAGGTCATGCTCCTGTTGAAGAACCTGAAATACGACATGTGGGTGGACGGCATGGGAAAGACCGTCAACCGCATGTACATGGACATGCCGGAGTACCTCCGCAACGAGAAGGACCTGCGCCAGGCCCGAAAGGTCTTCGGCGAGGTCCGCACCCCGAGCTCCCGCGAGAAGTCCATGAACGCGGACGTCATCGTCACCACCAGCGGAATGCTGGACGGCGGCCCAGTCCTCCGCTACCTGATGCAGGAGAAGGAGAACAAGAAGAGCGCCGTGCTCATTCCCGGATATCAGGCCGAAGGATCCAACGGACGATTGCTCCTGGACAAGCGCCAGGTCACCGTGGAGACTGAGGTCATCGGGGAGCGCGATTATGTCGATGTGCGCTGCGAGGTGGACCGTTTCGACCTTTCCGCCCATGCCGACCACAACGAGCTGATCCGCTTCATCAAGGGATGCAAACCCGAGAACGTGATCTTCATGCACGGTGACCACCGCGACCTGCTTGCCAAGGAACTGGAGGGCCAGTGTAAGGTGTTCACCCCCATGAACGGCCAGGAGATCGAGCTGTAGGCATGAACCGGATCAGGGAGTTCCTGGCAGAGGACGTGGGCGACGGGGACATCACCTCCGACATCCTCATCGGAAGGCAGAATGGAAAGGCGCACATCACTGCCGGCGTTGACTGCACCCTGGCCGGGCTGGAAGAGGCTGCAGAGGTGTTCGGCTTCCTAGGCCTCGAGGTGATCTTGAAGGCCGCTGATGGCCAAAAGGTGACCGAAGGCGCCGAGGTCATGGTCATATCCGGAGAGCTAAAGAAGATCCTCATGGGGGAGAGGCTGGCCCTTAATTTCCTCATGCACATGAGCGGGATCGCAACGGCAACCCGGGCAGTGATGGACGAATGCCGATTGGTGAACGGGGCCATACACATCGCCGCCACCAGAAAGACCACTCCAGGGTTCCGTGTTTATGAGAAGAAGGCCGTCCGTTTGGGCGGCGGGGACCCGCACAGGGCTCGGCTGGATGACGGCATCCTGATCAAGGACAATCATCTGGCCGTGGTCGGTTCTATCACCGAGGCGGTCACCAGGGCCAAATCCTACTCGTTCGCAAAGAAGGTCGAAGTGGAGGTGGAGAGCCTGAACGGTGCACAAGAGGCGGCCAAGGCAGGGGCCGACATCATCATGCTGGACAACATGACCCCCTCCCAGGCCAAGGCGGCCTACACGCTCATCAAAGGCATCGACAAGAGGATTGTGGTGGAGGTGTCCGGAGGAATAACTCCTTCTAACGCTCCGGAGTACGCAGCGTTCGCCGACATCATATCGATGGGCTGGATCACCCATTCCGCACCGGCCGTTCAGTTCAGCCTGCACATCGTTTGATCATTGCCAGGTGACCTTGGTCCTGTGGTATTTCCATCCCAGGACCTCCGGACCGGCCCCGAATGCATGGGCAAGCAGTTGAGAGAGGTGCATCACGGGGATGCCCTCCCTCTGCCTCATATCGAACTGGCTAAAGCAGAAAGGACAGGGAGTGAGGATGCAGTTCGCCCCGCTGTTTCGATACGATGACGTGACATCCTCCAAAATGCCGGATGACACTTTCTCGTCGATCGCAGCGATCCCCCCGCCGCAACAGGCGGGCCAATCCTCCAGATGGACCACATCCGCCCCCAGCGAGGAAGCGATGTTGGCCAGCATGCGAGGAGCGAACGAACGCTCGGCCAGGTCGGCATGGGAAGGACGGACCGCATGGCAACCGGTATGTGGCGCGATCTTCAAATTGCTCAGGTCCCTTGACCTTAGAGCAGAAATCGTATCCAGATGTTTTCCAACCACTTCCAATAGATGCGCAACTCTGCCTCTCCCATGATATTCTCGGCCGATCTGAGAGAGCACCTGGTTGACCGCACCCCTCTTCTTACTGTCATTCAGGGCGTTCCTGGCCTCGACGAAAGAGAGGTAGCAACCGTTGCACAGGGTCAAGATCTCCCGACCATCGGACTCGGCGATCGCCAGCATGCGGGCTGCTGTCAGCAACCAAGTGTCTTCGGCCAGGCACTGCAATCCGATCGGTTCCACGCAGCAAGTGGCCCCAGGCAGGTCGGGGGCATCGATCCCCATCTTATCCAGTGCGAACCGGGCGGAACTCTCCAGCTGTGGCAGCCTGGTGGGTATGAGGCATCCTCTGAAAAGATAGAACCGTTCATTCAAGATGGAGACCTCCCAAACGGCTTTGCTTCACGATCTTGCTCAACTCATCGAGAGTGCCAGCATCAACAACAAGATCGGACAGTCCCAGCTCCTTCCTCATCTTCTTGGTCAGACCAGAATTGGGAAATGAGAGACCGGTCCGCATGAACAACTTCGCCTCCTCGGCAAAGGCCTTCGGGCAACCACCAATATCAGCAGAATTGGAGCGCAGTTCTCTGATCAAAATCGCGGGAGCAGCATCAAGATGGCACCGCTCTTCACAGGAATGGCACATCGTGCAAAGCCATAATACTGGGTCTGATGGATCGTCCAGACCTTCAGCATGCCTGAGCATTATCTCGCGGGGATTGATCCCATCGTGAGCCCGACTGGGGCATATTCCAGAGCACTGACTGCATTGGTGGCACATCAGCGCCGCTTTGCCGACCTCGTCTGGTTCCTTAGGGCCAGCGTCCAATCTTACCGTGCGCACATTTGGTGGAACAAGCTGCGGCCATAAACCATTTTTGCATTCTTCTTCCGTTTTTAATCAATCCCATCCAAGCCAATGCTCTCATTATATGATTCGGCCGAACGATATGCGTCCAGCAATTGAATGGAATATGGAAATCCGATCAAGGCCAAGAAAAATATCGGCATGGTCATGATGTCTTCCAGACTGACCGCAGGCCAGACGAGGCATGTGTACAAAGTAATCATGAATGACACGGCGGTTAGGCCTATCAGAATTACAACCCCGCGTTTTTTTCTGCCAGAATAGATCTGCCCTGAGCCTGGGATGATCGCCGACAGGAGCAAGGCCAGCACCTTGTCCTTTTTACCATTGTTCATTTTCCGACGCTCGGGCTGACCATATTCCATCATTACTCCAACTCCCCTCGAATTCATTTTTCTGTATGATTATATTGGTTACGCCTGGATTTTCTAACCAAAGGCTGATAAGCCCGTGCTTCCGTTGGCGGTATCATGAACATCGAGGACTACGACTGCCAGTTCTGCGGGAAGAAGGCGAAGCAGTACTGCTTTGCGGCGTTCTGCTGCGAGAGCGAGGAGTGCGTGGACAAGGCAAGAGAGGAAAGGGGAGGTCCAGGCGGTCACATGAAGAAGAAAGCCCACCCGGACGTCATCCAGGTCTCAGATGACCAGCAGAAGTAGTTCAACCTTTCCAACCGAGCATTCTAGCCAACAGGACGGTTTCGTCCTCGAGCCTGATCTTCGGCCGATCCTTATGGGTACCGAAGTCCTTCTGAGCGCATCCAAGATGGATGAGGCATTTGGGACAGGCGGTGGCCAAGGCATCTGCTCCGGTGTTTCTCGCTTCCGTCAGCCTATCCACCTGCCATCTCTTGACCACCTTATCGCACTGCATGAAACAGGTGCTGCCGCAGCAAGCTGCCATCTCCCTGCTGCGAGGCATATCCACCAAACTGCCGATGGAACCGATGACGATCCTCGGTTCATCGAATACTCTGGACATGCGTCCCAGGCGGCAGGGGTCCTGGTATGTGATCCTCTCAGCCCCTCCAGGCGCCATCAGCTTTCCCTCCCTAAGGCCCTCTGCCAGAACCTGGCTGATATGTCTTACCCTTGGCATATGCTCGCCCAACACATCCAGATAGACGGTTCCCAACGTGTGGGAGCATTCGGGGCAGACGGTGATCACTTCCTCGACGCCTTCCTCTCTCAGCATCTTGGAATTATGGGATGCCAGTAGTTTGAAGGAGTTCATTTCGCCCAGCCAGTATGCGTCATGCCCGCAGCATCTCTCCAATGGTAAGAGGCGGGGATTTATCCCCATCATATTGAGCAGGAATATCGCGGCGTTCGGGATGTCGAGAAGTCTTGGCGCCACATCCTTGAAGATGATGTCCAGCATCGGAAGGCAACCCACGAACAGCGCCACCGGCGAATCTTGGGCGATCTCCAACCCCGGTGACAGCCAATCATACTTCCTTGGGCCTCCCTTTCCAGTTGCTTGGAGGTTCCTCATCGATTCCAGTATGCCAGCATGGGTACGGACCGGTATCTCATCCTTCTCCCTACTGGCCCTCGCTTGTTTCATGAACCTGGGGAAATCCACATTCTCAGGGCAGACCTCGATGCATGCGTGGCAGGTCAGGCAGGACCAAAGATCGATGCCTTCTCGGCCATGCAGCAGGAACGATTCTGCGGTACCTCTGGCTGTGAAATTTCGTTCATAATGCGATGCAGGGCAGACGTAGGTGCAATGGCCGCAGGCCACGCATGACCTGATATCGCTGCGACGTTCGCTCATCGCCCGCCTGCCTCCAGCGGCCCCAGTCTCCTTACCTTCTCGGTAAAGTCCCGGCACGTCTGGGCGAAGAGCGCGCCTTCAGCGGCCGATATCCAGCGCAATAGGAGGCGATCGGGCGAGATGCCCATCCTCTCTACCAACATCTGGGTATCCTGGAACCTCTTCTCCGCGTTCCTATTGCCGATCTGGTAATGGCAATCCCCTATGTGGCAGCCAAGTACCATCACGCCATCCGCCCCGTTCTGGAAGCAGCGCAGGACCATGCTCGGTTCGACCCTTCCGGAGCACATGACCCGGACGATCTTCACATTGCTGGGATATTGCATCCTGGTGACACCTGCCAGGTCGGCACCGGCGTATGCGCACCAGTTGCAGCAGAATGCCACGATGTTCGGCCCCCAGTCCAAAAGTTCGTCCTCCGGTCCTGCCTCCCCCACGCCTCATTTAAAAAAGAACTTTTCCACTGTTCCATCGACCCTTCCGATGTTCGCCTGACCCTTGTGAAATCTTTAATACCGACCGCTCCGTGTTCGACCACTATGCCCATCAAGATCGTCGGTTTCGCCCGCACCTCACTTTTGGATTGGGACGGAAAGGTGGCCTCGACCATATACCTGCAGGGGTGCAATCTGCGTTGCGGTTTCTGCCACAACCCGGACCTTGTTCCCATGTCCTCGGCATTGGAGGAAGTGCCGTTCGAAGTGATCGAGGAGTACCTCCATGAAAACCAAGAGTTTCTGGACGGTGTGGTCATCACCGGAGGGGAACCGACGGTGCATAAAGAGCTTCCAGAGCTGATAACCAAGTTCCGGGACATGGGCATGAAGGTGAAGCTTGACAGCAATGGTACCAATCCCGTCATGCTGGAAGACCTGATCTGTTCGGGCATGCTGGACTATATCGCCATGGACATCAAAGCGCCTTTGAACCAGAAATACGAAGAGATCGTCCGCACAAAGGTGGAGCTGGGCGATCTCAAGCGGTCCATCTCATTGATCATGGACCACATGCCAGATTATGAGTTCCGCACCACCGTGGTCCCGTTCTATCTGGACGATAAGGAGATCGAGGCGATCGCTGCATACATCGGCGGAGCGAGGAAATATGCCATCCACCAGTTCGGGAACGTCAACACCCTGGACCCCAGGCTGGCCTCCATGAAGCCCTATCCAGACGAGAAGCTGCATGCCATGGCGGACAAGGCCAGAATGTATGTCAAGAAGGTCGTCCTGCGCGGCACTAACTGAACTCATTTTTTATAAAAAGAGCGTCAATATTTAATATTCCTCCCCTCCATTTTCCTCTCAATAACCGATAGGTTTCATCGGCTGGGTGAGCTCTACATGAACGACACGGGAGGAAGGTTAAAGACTTACATCGAAGGGTTTGACAGGATCATGGAGGGTGGGATTCCCGAGGGGCACTTGGTGCTCGTCGCTGGCACTCCAGGCACGATGAAGTCGTCGCTTAGCTATTATCTCCTGTACAATCACGCGGTGGAGAACGGAATCACCTCTGTCTATGTCACCCTGGAACAGTCCAGGGAGAGCTTGCTGAAGCAGATGGAGAAGATGGGGATGAAGTCCGATCTGGTCAAGGACAAGGTACATGTCTTGGACCTGGGCATCATCAGAAAGAAGCTGAAAGAGGTTCAGGGTGGCAGCAGCTGGCTGCATGTGTTCAAATCGTACATGACCAATCTCAAGGAGAACCTGGATTACAAGATCCTCGTCATCGACTCCTTAGAGGTGCTGGAGACCATGGCCGAGGTGACCAATCGCCGCACGGAGCTGTTCTACCTGTTCGAGTGGCTCAGAGACCTGGAATCTACGGTTCTGCTCATTTCGGAATCATCGACGGACCGGATCATGGAAGGTAAGTTCGATGAGGGATACCTCTCTGATGGCATCATCACACTGAAGATGCAGGTCATCAGGGATGTCGAGTCCCAGAGGCGCATCCGATGCGTGAAGATGCGTGAGACGAACCACGACCCATCATACTATTCACTCCTGTTCAACAACGGTAAGTTCCAGGTCACCAGAGTCATCAGCGAATGATCTGGGTGACTGAATGGCCAACAAGTTCGAGTGCCCTAGATGTGGCAGTGGTATCAAGCCTAACGACATCCAGTGCGATCGTTGCGGGGAGATGCTGAGGAAGACCGATGTTAAACCGAAACCACTACCACAGATAGCCTCGCCCATCAAGGAGGATAGATCGAAGATCCAGCCGATCGTCTCCCCCATCGATGACAAGACTCGCAAGGTGCTTGAACAGAAAGAGAAAGAGCTGGCACTGCGCGAGAAGGCCTTGGTGGAGAAGGAGCAGAAGATCGAGGCCTTGACCAACTCGCTGGAATCAGATTCGTCCAGTCTGGAAGAATCACTTCGTCTTTTTGAGCAGGAGAAGAACGTCCTGCATGACAAGGAGAATTCCCTCATCGAGAAGGAAGAGCTATTGCTTGAGCTGACCCACAAGGTCGAGGGAGAGCTGGATGAGCTGGCCGATTATATCGAAAAGGCCAAGGGTGGAAGCCTTACGCAAGAGCAGGCGGAAGAGGCATCGAAGCTGAGGGAAAGGCTCGAGAACGTCTATGAGGCAGAGAGGAAGAAGCTGCGCAGGGCCATCGAACAGAGCCATAGATATGATCTGGACAGGATCATTGAACTGGAAGCAAGGTTGAGATCGGCCGAGCATCAGGTGAACCAGTGCCGCAACGAGAGGGAAAAGCTGCTGGAGGCCAGAGTGCTCCCCCCACTCAGCTTCTCACCCGATCCCAAGCTGATCCGGGACATCGAAAAGGACCTGGACGAACAGATCGGCGCTGGATATCAGCCCACTCCCCAAGGGATGCCGCTCCCCACGCATATCGAAAAGCTCGACGCGGTCCTAAATGGCGGGATACCATCGGGCCACCTCATCCTGGTATCGGGAAGCCCTGGCAGCATGAAATCGACGCTCACGTTCAATATTCTCTACAACGCCGTGAAGCACGACGGGACCAGCTGCATGTACTTCTCGATGGAGCAGAGCAGGAAATCCCTCCTCCGCCAGATGGTCCGGATGAACATGCCGATGGAAGGCCTGGAGGACAGGCTCATGGTGGTGGACATGGTGGACCTGCGCAAGTCCATGGCAGAGGAGTCAGGCGACTGGCGCACCATCCTGCTGCGTTATGTGAAGAACATCCACTCGGAACGTAAGTTCCAGATGTTCGTGCTGGACTCCCTGGAGTCTTTTAAATCGGTCTGCTCGTACGATTTCACCCGCACGGACCTTAAGGACCTCTTCGATTGGTTCAAGGAGCTGAACATCACCGTTTTCCTCATAGAGGAGCTCGCGGCGCTGGCCCCTTCGAACGGAACACAGGAGGCGTTCATGGCCGACGGTATCTTCGAGATCACGATGAAGGAGATCGACGAATCGAAGGTACAGCGGTGGCTCAGGGTGCCTAAGATGAGGGGCATGAACATAGACACCAGATTCTATTCCATGTTCTACGATGGTCATGGCCTGGTGCTCACCATGCCCATGGTCGACGTGGAGAAGCACTGAGCTGTCCTCGGATGATAAAAGCTAAAAAAGTTTTATTAAGCCATAGGCGGCTCTAAGCTTGATTTCGGATGCCTTTGCAGATCGAGCGGATCAAGACCTACGTGCAGAATTTTGATGACAACATCCAGGGGGGCATACCTAAGGGGCAGGTCGTCTTGATCACCGGGACTCCGGGCACGATGAAATCATCGCTCACCTACAGCATCCTCTATCACAACGCGATTTACAACCAGACCCGCAGCGTCTACATGACCCTGGAGCAGTCCAAGGGCAATCTCATGGAACAGATGGTCCTGATGGGCATGGAGGACCCCCGGGTAAACGAGTACGTGCAGATCATCGACCTCGGCCTTATCCGCAAATCCCTCACCGAGCTGAGCTCCAAGGGTTCCTGGATTCAGGTCTTCAAGATGTACACGGAGAACCTGAAGCGCAACATCGGGTTCGACATCCTCGTCCTCGATTCCCTGGACGTGCTGGAGATGGCGGCGCAGATGCGCGACGACAGGCGCACCGAGCTGTTCTACATGTTCGAGTGGTTGCGCAATATGGGCGTGACCTCTTTCCTCATCTCTGAGCGTGCCCCGGACGAGATATTCAAGGGGACCTATGACGAAGGATATCTGGCGGACGGCATCATCAGCCTGAAGCAGCAGGAGATCGGCGAGACCGACGTGCAGAGGCGCATTCGGGCCGTCAAGCTGCGTTCTACCAATCACAAAACGGGATATTTCTCGCTCCTGTTCAGTGACGGTATGTTCCGCGCCACGCAGGTCATCAGCGAGTGAAGCCAGCATAGCATATCGTTCTGGCCGTCATTACCGTTAGGATTTAATACGAACAATGGATTTGGTGGTTTCACTCGGGCTCATGGTCTAGCGGTTATGACGTTTGCCTCACACGCAGAAGGTCGCCGGTTCGAATCCGGCTGAGCCCACTTCCATTCATATCCATTTTTATAGATTGTAACCCGAGCCCAATCAATTTATTACATTCCATAGAATCGGGTTTAAGGTCAAATGGATCAGAGACGGCCATTTACCCTCTTTTTTTATCTCGATTGATAATCAGCGTACTCATTAACTTTAGTAGGTATAACCTGCCAACATCACATCCATCAAGCGTATCTCCGACTTTCTAAGATGTTCCACGACCGTGGATGTGGAAAGACCCACGACCATGGCCACATCTTCCGCGTTCGCTTCACGCGGATACTGGTAATAGCCCAATCTCTTTGCCGTGATGACGAGCTCTTTTTGCCTTTCTGTGAGCACAGAGAGAAGGTCAGAATTTTCGAACGCGGCCCTATGGATTCCGATCTTATACACAGCCCCCATTGTTTTTAGGACATCCATCATTTTCGCTATCTGGTCCTCATCACCAATAAAGCTGAAAGTAATTCCATCCCTGGTCATTCTCATCGGTGGAACCATCTTCAGGTCGAGGTCTGCCTTCTGACGGAGATCATCGAACCCCGGAGGGGCGGTCGCTTTTATCAGGCAGACCTTTTCCCGCCCGCGGTCCTCTATCATCTCAATGACCTTAAAATAGCCAATCTCCAAAATATCCTCGAAAGTGCTTCCTTCTGCTAGCTTAAACCTCACCACGCCGACTTTGATTCCGTTCATTAGATCGAGTCGGAGGATATCGACCATTTCAACCTCCTCGACATGTCTCATGAACGGCTCAATGAACCTTCTCAGCTCCCCATTGATCTCGATCTCTAGAGTTACCCGGCGCATATCACCTCATTGCCATCGATAGTATTAGAATTGCCGTAAATCAACGGCACAAATTACTTTGATTCCCATTTCAATCATTATCCGGCGATAGAATGAGCTACCTCTCCGTTGAGACTGTCACCAAATCATTCAAGAATGGTGATGAGACGACAACCGTCCTGGCCGGGTTGAACCTGTCGATGGGAAGAGGTGAGATCATCATGGTAATGGGGCCATCTGGGTCTGGGAAGACCACTCTTATCAACGTTATCGGTGGCATAGAGAGGCCTGACAGTGGTCGGATAGTTCTTGACGGGACCGAAGTGACGGCAATGGATAACAGAATGCTGAACGATTATCGCCGCAACGATATCGGATTCGTCTTTCAATTCTATAACCTGATACCGAACCTGACGGCCCAGGAGAACGTCATGCTGGCATTGGAGGGGCACGATCTGGATTGGACAGAGAAGAGTGGGAGAGCCATACGACAACTTGAGCTTGTGAATATTCTGGATAAAAAGGACCGGTTTCCCCAGGAACTATCGGCTGGCCAACAACAGAGGGTTGCATTGGCGAGAGCATTGGTAAAACAACCCAAATTGATCCTGGCAGACGAACCGACTGGAAATCTCGACGAGGCCACCGAAACCAAGGTCATTGGCATACTGGCTCAGGTCAGGGAGGAGCTGGGGACGAGCTTCATCATCGTCTCCCATAACTCGCGGCTCAGGGCCCATGTGGACAGATGTTACGAACTGCGTAAGGGCGTCTTGGTGGAAAATTGAGGTTTAACCATGAACCTGACAGTTCGAATGATGCTCAGAAAGATCCAGAAGAGAAAATTTAGCATCATTCTCTCCGCCTTCATCATCGCATGGGCCATGGCCATGATGGTAACTGGCATTTACAGTTCCGGGGTAATAAGGACAAGTGCAAATGCCTATCTTGATGAGACAGGGCTGCCAGACATCTCCATATCGCTTTTCGAAGGGGTGGACCCGCAACAAGTCCAGACGCTGATGACTGACCCTGCGATCAAGACATACGAATTTCGATTGAGGATGGATGGCCACGCGATCGTTGATGGGAAGGAAATATCCGTACAATTGATCGGTCTGAAGGACCCATTCCGGACAGATATCAATCGATTGTTATTGCTCGATGGAAGAATGTTCTCTGAAAAAATGGAGGCGGTGGCTGTCAGCGGAGGCCAGGTTCTGGGGGATCACGCCAAGGTCCTCATAAACAGCGTGGCTCTCAATCTGAACATAACTGGAACGGTAAGGTCTCCCGAATTCCTGATCAATGACCTGCCGACCAGTTCATTCATACCTGGATCTGGTGGGTTGACCATCCTATATCTGCCATTGGAAACGCTCCAGTCATCAATCGGCCCGGTCATCAATGACATCCTGATAATGTCCGATAACAACGCATCGAAGTCCGAAGTGATCTCTGGTCTGTCCTCACTTCCCATCAGCTCAACGATCCTACGTGAGGACCAACAGACGTCGGTGATCGTGCAGATGGGTGCAGATAAGATGATGGTGATGCTGCCATCGATCAGCCTGGTCTTCATTTTTATAGGACTGGTGTCCACCTTCATGACCATATACAGGCTGGTACTGAGCGACTCCAGATCCATAGGGGTTCTGATGTCGCTCGGCATCACAAGAAAGCATATCGCTACATCCTATCTGATGTTCGGGGTTGTCACACTATCTCTGGGCGCAATCCTGGGCTGCATATTGGGATATGCGTTCACTTACACCATCTCGAACATGGCATTGGGCATGATGGGTGCCATACCGATCGTAATGGGATTCGACTTATTGCCTTTCCTCATAGGCCTATCCTTGGCCACGCTGGTCGTGGTCGTGGCCGTCATAATCCCCATCACCATCGTACTCCGCCATGACGTCCACGATGCGCTATCATTCGTGCCACGTAATCGTATCTGGGCATGGCGTACAAATCTGCGTTCGTTGTCGTTAGCACTGGGGCTCCGTAATCTTTTCCGAGAGCCCTCCCGGACCATCATCTTCCTTGTCATTATTGCTTTATCCATCGGGGCTGCCGGGTCCTGGATGTTCATGGTCGATTCGGCCCAGGGGTATCTCGAAGAACAATCATCAGCAAATAAGTGGGATGTCAAAATATCGTTCAATGGCCCGATGTCCGATATCCAGGCGATCTCACATTTCGCGAGCGATCCTGTGAAAAGTGCAATCCCTTTTTCCACCCTGGTGGGCCAGGCATCCCTGGGTGACAATTCACAAGGGGTCTTCCTGTTGGCCGCTTCGGATATCGTGGGCATCAGGTCGTTTCTGCTCCGCCAGGGAGAATTAGATTTTCAAGGGGCGGTCCTTGCTAAAAAAATGGCAGATAATCTGGGAGCGAGACCGGGCGAGTCGATTACGTTCGCCGTCGGAAATCGTTCCTTGCCAATCGAGGTCACTGGCATTGTAGATGATATTCAGGGGAACGCGATCTACACAAGCAACGACCAGGTCCTCGATATCATCGGAGAGGGATCGTGCACCGGAGTATTCATCGTTCTGGACTCATCCGAACAGGCCCGCTCGTATTCGAGTTCCCTCTCGGGTGACCCACTGGTTGGGAGCATTGTGCTGAAAGACGATACAGTGACCACGTTACGGGGTATGTTCGACAGCTCAATGTCACTGCTTTATGCCTTCTTCGCATTGAATCTGATGATCGCTCTGGCGGTCGCGATATCGGCCACGATAATCTCAACATCTGAAAGGGATATGGAGTATACGACAGTGATATCCTTGGGGCTGCCTCGATCGTTCCAAGTAAAGGCTTTGGTATACGAGGTGGGGGCACAAGCAATGATATCCGCCCTATTAGCGGTTCCCTTCGCCTTCCTTCTCGCTCAAGTGTTCACTTCATTATTGGAGGATGCGGTCTTCTATATTCCCGTTGTCCTCTCATTGGCAACCGTCATAACGGTGTTAGTGATCGGATTCCTTTTCATTTCGATCTCCATCATATGGCCCTTGAGGCGCATAAAAAGGATCGATTTTGTAAAGGTGCTGAGGGAAAGGATTAGCAGTTGAACTGTCCATCCTTAGAAAGTCATGTCACATTCTCAATGGTAATCATGCAGAATTCAAAGGATTCTTGAGCATCACAGGTCGGATTTGCTCGAAAACAGGGTTAAAACACAATTTTATAATTAATACAATATATTTTTTACTAACCTTCGGAACTCCCCTTTTTCATCGTTTTTGTAGCCCCAATGCCATTCAAATAAGCAGCCCGAATTTTTCCCAACATTTAGCTAGAAAGATATTCTATTAACTTCAATAAACCGCTACAATATCTAACAAAATTTTAATATCATAGATAAATACACTACTAGTAAAGAAATATCTATTAATTTATTGATTTTTATATTGATTATAACAATTATACAAAATCCATGAAATGATAGACAATTATCTATTAAATCCGGATTTATGGGGTATCAAAACAACAATTGAATAATAAAATCAAAATTTCAAGACAAATGAATATTTTATATCATTGATTGACTGTAGGCGTTATCTCGTAAGCCCTGCTATGCTCTAGCATGGACAATTGCCTCTTCTGGCAGGGATCGTCGCCGATCCCTCATCAGATGAGGACCAAGAACTTGAACGAGGAGGCGAACGGGATTTGTATCAGACGAGCATCGAAACAGAAAGCAACCGGATCTCGAGGGATCTCAATGCCCAAGGCATATCTGACATCACATTGTGGGCGAACCGAGGGGCAAAGGAGGTCTTTTGCCGGGATCAGGCAGACCTACCCCCACTGATCAAATCGATGATGTTCAAGGCAGAGCCAGCGGTCATCGTCCAGCCTCATTCTGCGACGGCCGTGAGCGCCATCCTCTCCTACGCCTCCAAGAAAAAGATCCCGATCACTCCGCGCGGAGCCGGCTCCTCCCCGTTCGGTGGGGCTGTCCCAGTAAAGGGCGGGATCGTCATAGATATGAGCGTTATGGACCAGGTCATTTCCATCGATGAACAGAAGAAGGAGGCCAAGGTCCAGGCGGGTACCAGGTGGGGGGATCTGGATTGGCAGCTCGAGCCCAAAGGTCTCGCTATACGTTCCTGTCCTTCCTCTCGCTTTTCCACAGTGGGTGGATGGCTGGCCACCGGCGGAGTGGGGGTGGAGAGCTTCTCCGGAGGTCCTTTCTCCGACTCAGTGGTCGAAGCCGAGATCGTTCTTCCCAGTGGTGAGATCAAGACCATCACTCCAAGCGACTGTTTGTTCAAGTCCCTGGCCGGGAGTGAAGGCAGGGTCGCGGTCATCACCTCGATAACCTTGAAACTGAAGGAAAGACGGAAGGTCACCCCTCATCTCTTCGTTTTCAGTACGACCGATCAGGCCATCGATTTCGCCGAAGAGGTTGCCTCTACCGAAATCTATCCAGACGACATCGTTTACTACCATGAGGCGAAATTCGGTCATCTCAACAAGATCTTAGGAAAGAAGGTCTTTGTAGAATCCCCGGGCATCGTCATGACCGGCTGGAACCTGCCTCAAGGGAATGCCCTTCGGTCCCTGGCACGAAAATTTGGCGGCAGGGAAGAGGAGGACTACAAGGCATCGCTAGCATGGAATGAGCGTTTCTTCCCGATGAAGTTCCGATTGCTGGGTCCAGGTATGCTCGGTTCAGAGGCGATCGTGCCGAAGGATCATTTCAAAGCGGCCGTGAAGGCTGCCGAGACGACCGCCAGGCTGTATGGCCTCGAACCGATCATGGAATCGCACTTCGTCAAGGGCGGAGAGCGGCTTGTCCTCTGTTATTACATAACCGACCAGACCCGGTTGGCCAGCTACATGATGGATGCGGTCCGCTCCTTGCTCATCATGACGGCCATGGTGGACGAAGGTGCCAAGGCCTACTCCACTGGCCTATGGTACCATGTGTTCCTGGACAAGAAGGAACCAACGCACTCAGAGCGCGAGGCGCTGAAGAAAGAGATCGACCCCTCCGCTTCCCTGAACCCTGGCAAGGGTAAGGTGCTGGCAGGAAGCATGGGCGGGATCCCGGCCAAGCTGCTCAGCCCTTCTATGGCCCCCGTCCTCAGATTGCTGAACAACGCCATGCCATTGACCAGTCGCGCCCTCGCCCTGGTCCAGAACGTCGAGGGCGTGGTCCTCGGCGCACAGGACCTGAGCGAACTGACCCATGCGGCCAACGCCTGTGCCATGTGCGGCGCTTGCGTAAATGTATGTCCAGCATATCAGGCCACAAAGGATGACAGGGTCACAGCACGGGGTAAGCTGCTCACAGCCCGTATGATGGACCAAGGACGCGGGATATCCAAGGAGCATGCCCAGCGTACCTTCCTATGCATGAGATGCAAGGCCTGCGAGCAGGTGTGCCAATCGAAGCTGCACCTTCTGCCCCTCTATGATGAGCTGGAAGCCAAGCTCGAGGCGAAGTATGGAAGGGACCTGGATGAGATAACCAAGTTCGTCCAGTACGTGGAGTCATCGCCGGAGTACGATGTCCTTCTGAAGAAGGGGCTGGTCATCGGTGCTCCGCGCAACGGTATGGACGGGAGGGATGGCAGTGTATAAGCGCTACCACATCCACACCGAAGAGGCCCTTCCCAGGGTCGCGCCGGTGGGCAAGTTCGACATCGTGCGGGCGGAGAACTGCGTCAACTGCGGGACCTGCATCCGTTCCTGCGTCTACGGGGTCCATAAGCGGGACGAGAAGGACGGCCGCTCTATGGCCGAGCCCCTCAGCCATCTGTGCAAGAACTGCTTCCGCTGTCTGATGGAATGCCCTCAGCGGGCATTGTCCATGTCGCCTGGGAAGGTGTACAATTCCCTCGGCATCGGCGTCTGGTCGCCGCAGAGGGTTTTCACCATGTGGAACGAGGCGCAATCGGGCAAGATACCAGTGTTCGGGGCCGGATACCGGGGACGATTCTCCGGGCCTGGATTCGATGGAATGTGGACTGACATGTCCGAGATCGTCCGCCCTACCAGGGATGGCATCCACGGCAGGGAGTACATCTCGACCAGCATGAGCCTGGGCCGCAAGCTGCGCTATCTGGAGTTCGATCAGCAGGGAAGGCTCCAGACGGCAGTGCCACATGTCATCGAGCTGCCATTGCCCATGGTCCTGGACGCCACCCGCTTGGGCCTGACTGACGAATCGCTCAAGGGGATGGTGTCGGCCGCCGCGCACATCGGGACCTTCATTCTGGTACCGGTGGAAAAGACTGGGCTGTTCCGCGGTGAAGAACAGCAGTTCATCGTTCCAGTGCTTCTGGGCGGGACTCTTGAGCTCTCTCTTCCAGAGAGCACCAGGATGGTCGAGATCCGCCGATCGCCTGGCTGGGAATCATTGATGAGGCACGTGAAGAGCGCTCGGCCAGACGTCCTGGTCTCTGTCAGGTTGAACGCTGGCAAGGACGTTGAATCAGAGGTCCTGCAGATCGCCAAGGCCGGGGCGGACATCGTGCATTTGGACTTCGGTGAGGACGGGAAGGAGGCAGGTAACGATGGCCGATGGGCTAGGGACGCCCTGCGCTCCATCCATACCAATCTCGTCAGGAACGGACACAGGGACCAGATCACAATTCTGGCCGGAGGGGGCATCGCCGCTGCAGAACACGTTCCAAAGAGCATCATATGCGGGGCCGATTGCATCGTACTGGAGAAGGCGCTGAAGGTGGCCTTGGGCTGCCATGCCTGCCCCGACTGCAAGATGACCTGTCCGGCCGATCTCAAGACCGCACCGTCCGACTGGGTGGAGAAACGCGTCACGAACATGGTGGGCGCCTGGAGGGACCAGCTCCTTGAGGTCATGGGAGCGATGGGCATCAGGGAGGTCCGCCGCCTGCGTGGAGAGCAGGGCCGGGCCATCTTCTACGAGGATGCAGAGAGGGACGCATTTGCTGGAATAACCGCAGCTGAAAGGAGTGGTTGAAATGAACGATGATCTGTGCGATACCGAACCGAACCCCCATGTCCCGTCCCAGCGCCTCAAGGCCGTCAGCCGTAACGCCGTCATCAGGAACGAGGCAAGCTGCATATCTTGCGGGCTGTGCGAATCGCTCTGCCCATACGGTGTGCACCGCCGCATCGAAGGCCATGTGCACCTCCTACCTCCCTATGAAGGTAAGTGCATCGGTCCAGAATGCGCCAAGAACGACTTCTATTGTGTGAACCGCTGCCCCACCCGCTCGCTCAGCGTGAAACCCAATGTCACCTTCACCAGCCTGGGTGATTTCCGCTGGACCTCGGAGATGATCCTTTCCACGTGGAAGATCGCCGAGACCGGACAGCCATTACCGCTCGACCATCCGGCCAACATGGGTCGCTCGGGCGGAGGGTTCGATACTCTCGCGTTCAAGATACCTGCGGCCAAGGGGAACCCAGACCCGGACAGGTTCTCCACCTCCATCGAGCTGAACCGCAGGAAGGAAGGCCCGCGCCTGAAGATCGGCATCCCGGTCTATGGGGGAGGCATGTCTTATGGCTCGGTCAGCTTGAAGGTCATGACCGCCAGGGCCATCGTGGCCAAGCAATGGAACACCCTTACCTGCACTGGCGAGGGTGGTTATCCAGACGCGCTGGTGCCTTACAGCGACCACGTGGTGACTCAGGTCGCCACAGGTCTGTTCGGGGTCAAGGAGGAGACCATCCAGAGGGCCCCGATGGTGGAGTTCAAGTACGCCCAAGGCGCAAAGCCAGGCCTGGGCGGTCATCTGCTGTACGAGAAGAACACCCCGATGGTGGCCAAGATGCGCCAGGCCGTGCCGTACACCAGCCTGTTCTCTCCGTTCCCGTTCCACAGCGTGTACTCCGTGGAGGATCACAAGAAGCATCTGGACTGGATCCATTCGATAAATCCCAGGGCCCTTTTGTCCGTCAAGGTCTCGACCCCCAACGACGTGGAGATGGTGGCGGTCGGTTCCTACTATGCCGGCGCCAACATCGTCCACCTGGATGGCGGATATGGAGGCACAGGAGCCGCGCCGGAGATCGCCAAGAAGAACATCGCCCAGCCCATCGAATATGCCATCTCCAAGGTGCACAAGTTCCTGGAGAAGGAAGGCATCCGCGGCGATGTCACGCTGATCGCATCGGGTGGCATCCGCAATGCCATGGACGTGGCCAAGGCCATCGCCCTTGGTGCAGACGGCGTGGTCATCGGAACCGCTGAGCTGGTCGCCATCGGCTGCGTTCGCTGCGCCAACTGCGAGAGCGGCCGGGGCTGCCCCAGGGGCATCGCCACCACCGACCCGCAGCTGGAGGTCCAGAACGAGACCGAGGTCATGGTGCGCCGGGTGAGCAATCTGTACAATGCCTGGAGGCTGCAGTGGTGCGACCTGCTGAACCGTTTCGGCATGGACGACATCACCCAACTGCGCGGAAGAACGGACCTTCTCAGACGCGTTCCCGAGGGGGTGGCCCAATGATCGGATACACCAAAGAACTGATCGGATCCAGGGAATGGATGATGGACTGCGCCCTGCCGAAATGGCTGAAGTCGGAGGAGGCCGAGGGCGGATGCGGCGTGGTCGGACTGACCAGCACCGTGCCGGTGGAAGGGAAGCATTTCTTCGAGGCGCTGGCCCAGATGCACAACAGAGGCAACGGGAAGGGAGGCGGCATCGCCGCCGTCGGCCTGATGCCCGAGCAGATGGGCGTATCACGCGAGGTGCTCGACAGCCATTACCTGATCCAGGTGGCCTACATCCGGCCAGAGGTAAGGGAGGAACTGGAGAACGAGCACATCAAGAGCAACTTCCTCATCCACAAGTCCATCCAGGTGGATGAATCGAAGGACCCAGGGCTATTAGCCAGGCTGGAAGTAAGGCCACCCACGGTGGTGCGTTACTTCTGCCGTGCCAGACCTGAGGTGCTGGAGGCGTTCATCAAGGAGAAGGGGCTGCAAGGTCTGGAGAGGGCCAGGGCGGAGGACGAGTTCGTCAACCAGTCCAGCTTCCGCATCAATCACAAATATTACGCCACATCGAACATGGCAGCGTTCGTGATGTCCCAGGGGCGGAACATGCTCATCATGAAGATCGTCGGTTACGCCGAGGACGTCATCCGGTATTATCGCATGGAGGAGTTCAGGGCGAACATATGGATCGGCCACCAGCGCTATCCTACCAAGGGAAAGGTATGGCATCCCGGCGGGGCGCATCCCTTCATGGGGCTGGACGAGGCACTGGTCCACAACGGCGACTTTGCCAACTACTATGCGGTCTCGGAATACCTGGCCCAGAGGAACGTCACTCCCTTGTTCTTGACCGACACAGAAGTCTCTGTGCTCCTGTTCGATCTATTGAACCGCACCTACCGATATCCGCTGGAGTACATACTTGAGGCGCTGGCCCCGACGACGGAGAGGGACTTCCATCAACTATCGCCGGAGAAGCAGGCGCTGTATCACGCCATCCAGAGCACTCACATGCATGCATCACCGGACGGCCCTTGGTTCTTCATCATCGCACGCAATTGCCATTATGATGGAGAGATGCAGCTGATCGGGATCACTGACACATCCATGCTCCGGCCCCAGGTGTTCGCGGTGGTCGAGGGCGATATGAGGGTCGCACTGGTGGCATCTGAGAAGCAGGCCATCGACGCCACGCTGACCTCACTTTCGCAGCAATATCCCTCGGTGCCGAAGAGGGCGGATGTCTATTGGAATGCCAGGGGCGGAAGCCATACCGATGGCGGGGCCTTCATATTCAACCTGCGTCCAGACGGTAAAGGTCTCAAGCTGACCGTGACAAACAAGTTCGGGGCGGAGGTCAGCACGAACGTATCCCAGTGGGACCAGAAGGCAGACCTGGAGCTGGCCACCCCCACCCCGAACATGACCCCGGGGGCATGGGCCAGAAGATTGGCGATCACAGATGCCGAGCCGGTCTTCCAGGAGATCGTGGCCACGATCCCCAAGATGTCCGTTAACGATGTCCAAGGACTGCTTTCCGATATTGCGTCCTCGGCATCACTGGGACCATCCGAAATGAAGCGTTCCATCGACCTGTTGACGCTCCTGATCGACCGGCGCTATCCCACTGGCCCGTACCGGCGGAGCAGGTTGGTGACCCTTTACGAGGAGACCTTGAACCGTATCCTCAGGTCCATCCCAGTTGTCCAGGAAAGGAAGGGCGGCAGATATGCCAGGGTCGATGTCAGGCACCGTGCCGGCATCGTCGTCCCAGCGGATGGGCAGGAGGTACTGGCCATCGATTGCCGCGACTTCCCCATGGAAGGTGACGAAGGTCCATCGTTCGCCATAGTGGAAGGGGTGAGGAACGGGTGGAAGAACTTCATCATGTTCGATGCGCATGGCCAGAGGTTCTTCGGTTGCGGCATAGGTTCGAACTCCAAGGGCGTTCGGATCGACGCATATGGCACACCTGGCGATTATCTGGCATCGGGTCTGGATGGAGCCGAGATCGTGATCCATGGCAACGGGCAGGACCAACTTGGGCAGATCCTCGGATCAGGGAAGCTGGTCGTGCACGGCGATGTGGGCCAGACATTCATGTACGGTGCCAAGGGCGGCGAGGTGTTCATCATGGGCAATGCCGCGGGCCGCCCCCTCATCAACGCAGTGGGAAGGCCGAGGGTCCTCATCAACGGGACATGCCTCGACTATCTGGCCGAATCGTTCATGGCCGGTGATCCGTTGAACGGCGGAGGGTTCGTGATCTTGAATGGGATGAAGATCGATGCCGCAGGTGTCCCTGTGGAACTTCCCGCCCCATACCCGGGCGGCAACCTCTTCTCCCTTGCTTCCGGCGGGGCCATATACATACGCGACCCGCACCAGATGGTGGGTGAGGATCAGCTGAACGGAGGAAGGATATCCAAGCTTACGGCGTCCGATTGGGACCTTATTCTGCCGTATCTGCAGGAGAACGAACGGCTGTTCAGCCTAAAGGTCGGCGATCTGTTGACAGTTGAAGGTCAGGTGAAGGAACCAGACCAGGTCTACCGTAAGGTGGAAGCGGTCCCCGTGGCCACTGCTGCCAATAAGGTCGCTCTCAATGACGACGAGTCTGCTGGCGATTAACCCCCCAACAACGCCCCTAAACCCTTTCAAACCTCTTACTGTTCTTTCACCCGCGTCAGACTCCCGGGCCTGAAGTATTTACTTTCCCTACATGCTTACGATGCCTGTGGCGGACAACGGCGAACTGATGACGATCGGCGCGTTCTCCATGATGACCAGGTTGACCCAGAGGGCACTCCGCCTCTACGAGGAGAAGGGACTTCTGTTGCCGGTCAGGAAGGAGATCACCGGATATCGCTGGTATGCCTATAGCCAGATCAACAAAGGGATACGGCTTAAGATCCTGGCCGATCTGGGGTTCGGGCTCCATTCCATGAGGGAGGCGATGGATGCCTTCGACCGTGGCGATGCGGATAGACTGGTCGAACTGGAGAACGAACGAAGGGCGGAGATCGATCGGAATGTCGATGGCCTGCTGACCGTCAGAAGGCAGCTGGAGGGGAACGCCCTCCTAGAGGTGTTGAACATGAAGGAACAGGAACCAGTAGAGAAGATGCTGCCGGAGATGAGAGTGGTCAGCATAAGGACCAAAGGAAAGTACAGCGAGGTCATACCTCAAAGCATCGGAAGGATATGCCAGTCATTGATAAAGCAGTCCCAGGTGCGCATGTGCGGATCGCCACTAGTGATCTATCATGATGAAGAGTACAAGGAGAACGACGCCGACGTCGAGATAGCCGTCCCGGTCACCGGAAAGGTGACGGTGGAAGCAGAAATGGAGGTCAAGACGCTCCCTGCCACCAAGGTGCTCTCGATAGTGCACAAAGGGCCATATCATCTGGTCACCCATGCCTGGGGCAAGGCAGGACAGTATGCCAAGCAGCATGGATATAAAGTGCTGGGCCAGTGCCGTGAGGTGTACCTCAACGACCCGTCCGAGGTCGGACCCGCCGAATATCTGACCGAGGTCCAACTAAGGGTCGAATGACCCATTTTTTCATCATTTTAATATCATGGAGCGGTATTTCCCAGGCAGAAGGGTGGTACCATCGAGGAAAAGATCGCAGCCATCAATAAGAATCTGAGGTCAAAGGACAAGGCGGCGGTATTGAGCGCCCTCGAATTGCTCTCCGATATGGTCAAGGACGGAACGACCCCGGAGTCATCATTGGACCCCCTGGACGACCTCATGATGAACGAGGACCTGGAGATACGCAAGGCAGCCCTTTTTCTGCTGGGCAAGTTCGCCTTGAAGAAGTCGGGCCACATGGAGTCCGTTCCGATGCTTAACGACATGCTGAGAGACCAGGACCCGGAGATTAGAGAGAACGCCGCCTGGGCATTGGGGGAGTTGGCCGGGATCGATGTGGGCGAGCTATGCACCCCATACTACCTCAACTATCCATTGAAGGACGACGTGGCCGAGGTGCGGGCCATGGCCGCATGGGCCGAAGGCAGGTATGCCGAAAAGATGGGGGTCGGCAGGAACGATACCGTCCGCCTGCTGAAGGAGCTGTTGGAGGACGAGAGCGGACAGGTGAGGAAGGGCGCTGAATGGTCTCTTCAGCGATTCAAGGAGATCGGCCTCGAGTGAACGAGTGGTTTTTATCGTGAGGGATCACTGGTTCATGTTCTTGACCAATTCCCATCTCTCCTTGATGATGTCCAGTGAACCAGTAGTCTCCTCGTGATGAAGATCGAGGACCTTGGCAAAATTACAGGAGCATTTGCGGGCATGGGCCACGTCGCCTTTCCCAGTGTCAATGAACAGGCAGCGGGAGAAGCCTTCGAAGATCATCTTCAGCACCTCGTCCTCCTTGTAACCCTGGTCGGCTACGCAATCCATGTGGAACAACTTGTTGAGCCCATCCATTCCGTAGGTCGCCCATCCGCTCGGATAGAACCAGGTTATCCCTCCATTCTTCTTCTGACGGTGGTATTCCTCCGTTCCAAGAAGGGAAGCGATGCAGTCCTCATCCTCCAACATGACCGTGGGCAAGCTCAGCTCGAGCGGTAGACCTTTCAGCGCCTGGCAATGAGCGTATCCCAGGAAAACGACATCCGCCTTGCCCTTCAGCGATTCTACCTTTTTCTTCAATTCCTGCTTCATGGTCTCCGGCTCAAGGTGGAGTCCAAAGTCCAGATACTCTTTGGAGACGATCTCCTCATCTCCCGCCACTACAGACTCGATCTCTTCACGGATTGCATCGCAGGCCACTATCGCGATTCGCATCTGATCGGACCTGGTGAATGAAATGCGGGATATTCATTTTGGGCCCGTTTTTCAATGTCCGATCTCAGACACATTTTGCTCAGGATTATTTACTGTCCTAGAGATATGGGTATCACATGATGGAGGTCGAGTTCGACATACTGAACATGGATGGGTGGATATCCTCCGTGGCATCGAACAACCTATGTTCCATCAAGATCTTGGATTGCATACCATGGCAAGGGATCGGAGGACAGGCCCGATTTTCCCTCACCAGCAACAATGGGAGCAAGGTCCTGAAGGAGATCTCCCAGCATCCGGATATCAGCAGTATCGAGGCGGAAGAGCTGAACGATGGCACCATTCATGGTTCGGTAGGCATGAGGAACTGTGGTCTCATCCGCACCATACTCTCCTCAGGCTGCTTCCTTGAACTGGCATCCTCCGAAGGCGACGGGATCGTGAGGATGAAGATCACCTCTGGTAGCGAAGGATCGATCCCCGCCCTGATCAAAAAATTGGATGAGATGGGGCTGATCGTGGAGATCCGCCGGCTCTCGCGGATGAGGGCCGAACCTCGCTTGAACAGGCACCAGGAGGAACTGGTGAAAAGGGCGCTGGATGAAGGGTATTACGATATCCCACGCAGGATCACAGCCAAGCAGCTAGCTGAAAAATGTGATGTTGCCACCTCGACCCTTCGAGAATCGTTAGTCCGCGCAGAGCGGGCGGCCCTGAAAAAATATCTTGAGATCAACGACGAACACTGATCCTTGTTAATGGCGGGGCTGAACCGACATTGATATGAAGCTGCCAGCCCCTTCATCGATCTGGGGAAGTGATGAGGGCCATCGTTGCGTTCGATAGCATATATGGCAATACCCGAAAGGTCGCGGAGACCATTGTGGTCGAGCTGATAGCCAACAGGCACAAGGCCACGCTCGTGTCCGTCCGAGAAAGACAAGACGTGCCAGATGCCGATATATTATTTATCGGTTCTCCCACGCGCCTGGGCAGGATGACAGGTCGGACCAGGCGTTTTATCACAAGAATGGATGAAGAAGCGTGGAAAGGAACGACCGTCGTGCCTTTCGACACTTTCATCCGGTCACCGGACCAACTTGCCATGATTCCATTGATGGGAATGAACACGAAAGGGGCCGCGCCGAGATTGGCCGAGATGCTTCGGTCCAAGGGTATGGATGTCAAGGAGCCGTTGAGGGTCGGCGTGGAAGGGAGAAAAGGCCCGCTGGCTACCGATTATAAAAAGATCGTCAAGACATATCTGAACTCCATTCTGTGACGAGTCAAATATTTTAGTTCAAAATCACATATATCTACCCCGTCGTCGTTCTACCCCCGGGTGCAGTTGATATGACCACCAGGATAGCGATCATAGGGGGATTCCTCGGAGCGGGCAAGACCACCATAATCAACAAGCTGGCCAAATCATTGAAGGAGAAGGGGAACAATGTGGCCATCATCACCAATGACCAGGGCGAGGCATTGGTCGACACCAAATATTGTGCCGACAACGGCATCGAGGTGGCAGAGGTGCTCCGCGGTTGCTTCTGTTGCAAGTTCCCTGATTTCATGCATTCCGCTCGCGGACTGGTGGGCAGCAAGGGGCCCGAGGTCATCCTGGCTGAACCGGTCGGTTCATGCACCGACCTTCTCGCCACTGTCGTGGCACCGTTGAAGGTCATGTATCCCAAGGAGTTCACCGTCGCCCCGCTCGTGATCCTGGTGGACTCGGAGCGAGTGCTGGAGCAAGGCTTCGACCCTGAGAAGATCGGCGATTACCTGCGGAAGCACCAGATCATGGAGGCTGAGCACGTTGTGTTGTCGAAGACCGACAAGGTCACGGCGGAAGAGCTCGACGAGATAAAAGAGGTCATCACGACCCTGAACCCCCATGCCCACATCATATCCTATTCCGCCATCACGAACAAAGGGCTCGACAAGATACTGGCGATCATCCTTTCCAACGATGTCAGCGCCAGGACCCCGGTGGACATCGACTACGACATCTATGCCAAGGCCGAGGCCGAGCTGGGTTGGTATAATGGAACCTTCCGCTTCCATGCGAAGGACAAGGTCGATGGCTATGACATCGCCACCAAGGTGTTGCGTTCCATCGCCGCGCAGTATGGCGCCGATGATATCGCCCATGCCAAGATCATGCTGCAATCGGAAAGATCGAGCATGAAGATCAGCTCGGTCATGCAGAACATCACCGTGGACAACGTTTCTGGCTCACGTTATGCCGATGGGAATGTGACCCTCACGGTGAATGCCAGGATCGTCTCATCACCTGAAATGCTCAGGCAGACCGTGAGGATGGCCGTGCAGAAGACCATGGAACAGGCCAACATAGCCATGAGCGGGTTCGAGGACGACTGCTTCTCGCCGTCACGGCCGAACCCCACCCATCGGATGAAGTGAACGATGGAACGATTTAAAAAAACAGTTAAAACTCAAATAATAGAGGGAGGGTATTAATCCCCGTGAAGTCCAACTGCAGGATCGAGATAGCACACATCGACCCCGAGACATACACCTCGCTGGTCAATCATGATCTGCGGAAGCAGATCCTGCGCACTCTCTATTCCATGGCAAAGGGAGGCCCGATCACGAAACAGCAGTTGGCCGACCGGGTCGGGGCAGGCTATCATCAACTCGTCTATCAGCTGAACAATCATCTGCAGGACTTCTGGACCGTCAAGGAGGAACAGAAGGTCAGAGGCACCCGGATGGAGCTGATCGCTCCAGCGTATCCAGACACCATCTTCATCTCGATCGGGAAGGACAACGGCATCTTCATCGTCGACCCGATAGCCAATCTGTTCGGTGCGCTGCACAAGGTCGGCACTCGTTGTGACCAGTGCAGCCCCCACGAATCCCGCAGATGCGTCAACCATGCCATGCAGGGAGGATGTTGCTCGCGCGAGCCATCCGAGACGGAGATGGCACTTCTCATGGCCAACGGCCGAAAGCTTCCGTTCCGGGTCGTCGACCAGGCCATTCTCTGTGCGCTTCGCGGGATACCTGAAGGAAGCACCTGCGCCATCGAGATCCCCTGCGATGGCTGTGCCTTCATGAAGAAGTTCATCGCGGTCCATTAATTGAGTTCCGGGGAAAGCATTTAACGGCCTAAAACATGCCCTGCGGCATGACCCCCGCTACCAGCAAAAGAACGAGATTTGTGATTCTGGGCGGTTACCTCGGTGCAGGCAAGACCACGTTGGCGGCAGCATTGGCGAAGCAGCTGCGGGACGTGCATGGACGTTCGGTCGCGGTCATAACGAACGATCAGGGGGACGCTCTCGTCGACACGGCCTACATGAAGAATGCCGGGGTGGACGTGCGTGAGGTGCTGGGGGGTTGTTTCTGCTCGCACTTCGATGAGTTCGTCAAGAGCGCCCGAAGCCTTGTCAACATGGTCCGTCCGGACATCATCATCGCCGAGCCGATCGGCACATCTACCAATGTGCTGGCATCGGTCGTCGCCCCGCTCCGGGAAATGTATCCGGACGAGTTCGAGGTCGCTCCGCTGTTCGTCGTCCTGGACCTATCCAGGGTGGACGAGACCCTTAAAAAGGCATCGTCCTTCGGATTGGGAGGGGGCAGGATCATACCATCTCACCAGGTGCATGAGGCGGAGATGGTGCTGCTGACCAAGGCGGACCTGGTGAACGAGGCCGCGATCCAAGGTGCGGTGGCCCGATTGGCCCAGGAAGTGCCGGATGCGAAGGTACTGCCAGTGAGCGCCAGGACCGGAACTAACATCGAGGCGCTGGCACAGTTCGTCTCTTCAGGTGCGACATCATCCAAGGCGGCCTTGGGGGTCGATAACCGCATGTTCGCCACTGAGAAGGCGACCATGGGGTGGTATTCGGGAACGGCGGAGGTGGAGTGCGGCGATAGAGGCGATGCCTATGCTATCTGCCGTAACATCCTGGATAAGGTCGGAACCGCCTATGGAGGGGACAACATCGGCCACGTCAAGCTAGTGTTCGAATCGGAGGCGGCCTCCCTTAAGATGTCCCTGGTGGCCGATTCCGCCCAGGTGGACGGGATCAAAGGCGGGCGTTACGCCAAGGGGAAGGGCAAGATGGTCATGAACGCACGAATCATGGCCCCGCCCACGGAGATCCGCAAGACGATGGAAAAGGCGTTGCGCAACGTCTGTGATGGTATGGGAATGACCATAACCAGTTACCGGGACAGCGTCCTCAGGCCGGTCCCGGAGGTCCCCGATCATTTCAGAACCAAGTGAAGTGACCCCATCCTAGGCCAGCCTGAAAAACATGTACTGCTTTCCGTGCATTTCCGCAATTTTATATAGAGAATCCGCCAATTTTGCGTATACAGGCGTGTTCGGTTACCGGGGAGGGG
>MVRC01000003.1 GCA_002067865.1 Methanomassiliicoccales archaeon PtaU1.Bin124
GTGGCCTTGCCGCCATCCACCAATACCTCGATAGTTTCTGCCATATTCTCACTTCTCCTTCTCGAGCACCCTCACATGGTCCCCGCGAACGGTGACCGGGATGGGAACCGTGGCCTCAAAGAGCTCCACGGTGATCTCTTCTTTGCTCTCATCGATCTTCTGGACCCTTGCCTTCTCACCCTTGAACGGACCGGCGACGAGTTCTACCACATCGCCTTCCATTATTCCGGAAACGAGCGGCTTCGGGGTCAGGAAGTGCTCGATCTCGCTGAATTTGGTCTCTCCTTCGACCAGGCCCTTCGACTTGCGCACGCCGCGCACGGTCTCGTGTACCAGGTCGGTGTTCATTCCTTCGACGATGACATAGCCGTCAAGCTTCTCTGGGGACAGCATGGCGAAAACACCGGTCTTGCCGTCCTTGACCTTGCTGGCCACGCCATCGGCCACATTGCGTTCGTGACCGATGGACGTCTTGAGGATCATGATGGACTGCTTCGCCACCGCGGAGAACTCGAGCTTCCCGTTGGACCCGTCGGCCAGTTCCAGGTCGATCTTGACGATGTCGTCGAACCTGGCACCGCGCGGGGCCTCTGCCGTAAGCTTGAGCTCCTTGGGGCGGCTGCCCTCCAAGTTGAACTTGGCGATCGGCTCGCCCAATGCGGACGAGTCATACATGACATTGCTAGAATCCCCCAGCTTAACCTCCCACTCCGGGGCACCTGGCTCATAAGTGATTATGATGCGGACCACGACACTGTGCTTAGCGGAATCGCTGCTCTTCACCTGGATGTTCCAGGTGGCCTTGCTGCCCGCAGTGACGTTTTGCTGGGAGCCCTGTCCGACCAGGCTTATCGCTCCGCCGCCGACAGCGGGGGCCGCCTGTTGCTCCACGTTCTCGTTCATGATTTGACCTCGTGATTCTTAAGTGTCGATTGCGCTCACGGGGAGACTGACTTCCAGATCCAGTAGATCGCGAAGCCGAGCAGTCCGATGAGTATGATCCCAAATCCTGCCAGGGAGACGATCTTGTTGTATTCCTCCTCGGAGGGCTTGCGGGCCATCTTCAGGACTCGACCGTACTTGCCCTTACCGAGGTTCTTGACCCTCTCCTCGATACCGTCTTGGACTTCCCAGGATTTCTCGATGATGTCCATCGTTCAACACTCTTGAATGCGGCCCTAATAGATACTATTTAATTAAATTTTCTTTCGTAAGGAGGTTAGAAGGGCTTACTTTATGAAGTCGACCCCCATGGTCTTCTTCGTCTGCTCCTCCTTATGTCCAAGGATGTACTTGGACTTCACTCCAGTGACCACGACCATGACCCTGACCTTGTTCTCCAGGGCGGGATCGATGCTTGCACCCCATATGATCCTGGCGTTGGGGTTGATCTTCGACTGGATGATCTCCACGGTCTTCTCGGCCTCGCTGACGGTCATGTCCTCGCCGCCGGTGACGTTGACCAATGCGCCAGAGGCGCCAGTTATGTCGACGTCGATGAGCGGGGAGTTGATCGCTTCGCTGACGGCGTTCTCCACCTTGTCATCGTCCTCTCCTTCGCCAAGGCCGATCATCGCCACGCCGGCCCCCTTCATGATCGTCTTCAGGTCGTTGAAGTCCAGGTTGACCAGCCCGGGCTTGGTGATCAGCTCGGTGATGCCCTTTATGCCCCTCATGAGGACCTCATCGGCCACCTTGAAGGCGGCGTTCAGGGAATAACGCGGGCAGATCTCCAGCAGCTTCTCGTTCGGCACCACGATGACGGTGTCCGCCACGCCGCGCAGCCTCTCCAGGCCCCACTCCGCGTTCTCGGTACGGATGGCCCCCTCGGCCTTGAACGGGGAGGTGACGACCGCGATGGTCAACGCCCCCATCTCCTTGGCCAGTTGTGCCACGTAGGGTGCCGAACCAGTGCCCGTCCCTCCGCCAAGTCCTGCTGTAACGAACACGATGTCCGCGCCCGTCAAAAGCTTGCGGATGTCCTCCTCTGCCTCCCTGGCCGATTCCTCGCCCACTTGGGGCAGTGCGCCGGCCCCCAGTCCCCTGGTGCTCCTCCTGCCCAGCAGGACCTTGCGGTTCGCCTTCACAGTGAGAAGATGTTGTGCGTCAGTATTGAACGCGTAAAGCTCCGCGTCCTTGATGTTCGCCTCATAGAGGCGGTTGATGGTGTTGCTGCCACCGCCGCCGCATCCGACGATCTTAACATTGGTCTTCAGGCTAAGCAGCAGCCTCTCCAGCTCTTCATCGTCGGCCGATCCGCCGCGGAATTGGGTCGGCTCAGGGGCGCTCGTCGGTCCGGCTCGGGATATGGCATCTGTGAGGAATGACTTCATGACCAACACCTCGGTGCCGTCTTCATAAAGACGGTCCCGTGTTATGGTTGGGTAACCGCTGAGAAATATATATCAATTTTCGGTATGATTCCGATATTACCAAATTTTTCATGCTCATCCTCAAGCTCGTTGTGAGGGCCTGGCCCATGCGGAAAAATGGGCTTATAACAATTTGTTTTATTAAATAATAATATGTAATACATAGTTTACATTTTGTAAATATAATTTGATATTATGTTAATTATATTTGACATATAGTAAAGCTTATTTTACATAAACCCTCTTTATTGCATGTGAAGAACAAGGTGCGCATGTATCGCGCCATGACCAATCTGACCCAAGAGGAGCTCGCCAAGAAGCTGGGGGTCAGTCGGCAGAGGATGGTGGCGATAGAATCCGAAAGTTCCGACCCATCATTGGAGCTGGCATTACGAATGGCGCGATTCTTCAAGGTACGCGTCGAAGACCTCTTCTCCCTCGACTGATGTCAATCCCTGCTCAGCCTGCCGAGATATACCTCGGTACGATAATGCAATCGGACCGTTCCGTTCTCGACATGCTCGTAGAACAGTTTTTCCAAACCGCTCATGGCGCGAACATAGGACGGCTCGTGCGAATCCGGTGCATATGAGGCGGACATGAACCGGCCCTTGAGCCCTTCCCGGTCAAGGTCCTGGTGATTGGGCAGGAAAGTATGCAGGAACTCGCCGCCATAGAACCTGGCGATCTCTTCTTCCGTCGGTCCGAGGTCCTTCGTCTTCTTGGCGGCCGGGCAGCACTCCTCCACCAATCCATTGTACCCTGCCTCGAACTCCCCCCCGACCGGGTCTCGGCTGTTCCAGACCAAGCAAAGATGACCTTCGGGTTTCAGGATGCGTAGGAATTCCACCCGCGTCGGGGGCAGGTCGAACCAATGGAACGCCTGGGCGATGGTCACGAGCTCGGTCGAGCCTGATGGCAGGGTGGTAGCCTCAGCCCTTGCAGCAACACTGTGAAAGCGCCAATTGGTGCCTAGGTCCTCCTCTGCCTTCCTGCGCATGGCTTCGTTCGGTTCGACCGCATAGACAGAGGCCCCCTCGTCGAGGAGCTGTGCCGTGAGGATGCCGGTTCCCGAGCCGATGTCCGCGACGACCATCCCTGGCCGAAGGCCGGCCCTTTCTCTCAGAAGCAAGATCAGCGAAGCTGGGTAATGTGGACGGAAAAGGGCGTACTCTCGGGCCTTTGACGTGAACCGTTCAGTGGGACGAAAGTTGGCCACATCCCGCTCCGGTTCTTTCATGGCCCGAGTTGTTTGGGTTTGGCTCACTTTATGAAGTCTAGGTCGGCACCCTTCAGCTTGGCCGCCTGCTCCGACTTGCCGAGTATCTGGGAGGAACGAACTCCGGCCATGACCACCATGACCCTGATCTTATGCTCCAGGGACGGGTCCACACCAGCACCCCAGATGATCCTTGCATTGGGGCTGATGCGCTTGTGGACCTCCTCGGCCACCTTCTGGGCATCGGAGATGGTCATGTCGGGCCCGCCGGTCACGTTGACCAGTGCGCCGGTCGCGGTCGAGATGTCGACCTCCAGCAGCGGGGAGCTGAGCGCCTCCTCGATGGCCTCCAGGGCGCGGTCCGCCGCATCTCCGTCGCTCTCGCCCATTCCGATCATCGCTACGCCGGCACCCTTCATAATAGTCTTCAGGTCGTTGAAGTCCAGGTTGACCAGCCCGGGCTTGGTGATAAGCTCGGTGATCCCTTTGATGGCCCTAGTGAGCACATCGTCCGCCACCTTGAACGCGGCGGTGAGGGAAAGCTTCGGGTAGAGCTGCAACAGTTTGTCGTTCGGCACGACGATGACCGTGTCGGCGGAGTTGCGCAGCCTCTCCAATCCCCACTCCGCGTTCTCGAAGCGCAACTTGCCTTCGCCCTTGAACGGGGTGGTGACGACGGCAATGGTCAGTGCGCCAAGCTCCTTGGCGGTCTCAGCGACCACGGCGGCGGCACCGGTTCCAGTTCCACCGCCCATACCGGCCGTGACGAAAACGATGTTGGCGTCCATCAATGCCTTTTTCAGTTCGACATCCGCTTCCTTGGCCGCGGCCTCCCCCATCTGCGGGATGGCCCCGGCACCGAGTCCCCTGGTGCTCCTCCTGCCCAGAAGGATCTTGTGCTGTGCCCTGACGGCCAGCAGGTGCTGCGCATCAGTGTTGGCAGCATAGGTCTCGGCCCCGGCGATGTTCTCGTCCGTAATGCGGTTGATGGTGTTGCTGCCGCCCCCGCCGACGCCAACGATCTTGATGTTGGTGCGCAGCTTCTGCAGGAGCTCCAGCAGCTCCGAGTCCGTGTTGTCCATCATGGGTGGCGGAGAAGCGGCCATCATGCGCGGCTCCGACCTTACCGGTGTCTCGTTCTCACGTGCTAAAGCTTCCTCGACCAACGATTTCATCATCCCATATCCCTTCCTGACGAATAATGTGCGATAACTATGCCCGTATTTCCATGGGCCAATAAAAACCTTTCAATCGAATATGATTCTGGCAAATCGTCCATGACAACCATTAAAACGGATATGGCCTCTATTGAAATTAGGAAGGATCATGAGGTCTCGGGCCGAGGTGCGATTCCGGGGAAAGGTCCAAGGGGTCCATTTCAGGGACTTCACCAGACGATTCGCACGTAGGATGAACGTCGCTGGTTGGGTAAGGAACATCCCTGACGGTTCAGTCGAGGCGGTCTTCGAAGGCGATGGTGAAGCCATCAACGAGGTCATACGCATGCTGAACGAGGAACATCCCTATGCCAGAGTAGACCACATGGATGTGATATGGTCCCCCTCCTTGGATGAGTTCCAGCGGTTCGAGATCAGATGATCATTCGATCTTGACGCCATAGGTCTTCTCGGGAAGGTCCTTGTTGACCCTCCACATCGCCTCCTCGTGGTCCTCGCCGGAAGAGGCCAGTCCTTTCACCCTTTTCGGGACGGTGGTGATCGGTAGAACACCGTCCGGTCTTTCTGGGTCGTCCATATAATCGGTCTCCAGGAAGAACCGGTCTCCCTTCTCCAGCGCCTCCTTCAGCTGGCTTCTGGATGCCAGCACGGAGGGCACAAGTCCATGGTTCTCCTCCTCTTTGACCAGCGGGGTGCAGTAATGTTTGACCACCTTGGACCGGTCCAATCCAGCAATGTCCGCCAACCGCGCCAGGTCCCTCATGACCTCGGGGGTGGCGCTCTCCGCGTGGATGACGATCGCGCATCCGATCTCCCTGCACAGTCTCATACCATGGACGAGGATGTCGTTGGACGCGTCCATGATCTCTGGCTCCACTGGGAAATGGGGCCTGCCCACCTCGCCGATGGCAATGGCCTTTCCCTCGGCCACGAATCTGCCAGCGGCATCCATTCCCTCAAGCATCATGTCCTTGGCCTTCGCCAGTCCATGCTCCTTGGCCAGTTCCAAAAGGAGAACCGGGTATGGCCCGACCGTGCAGAATATGGTGGCATCGGTCTCGGCATTGCATCGCTCCGTCATCCGGGTCGTTATCTCGTAAGACCTGGCAAAGTCAGCCCCTTCATGGATGGGAAGCTCCTCGTACGGCATATGGCTAAGGATCGCATGGGTCCCGCCGGAGCGATGAAAAATCTTGATGGCCTCGACACCTTTCCCCCGAGGCTGAAGATGGAGGTGGTTGTCGAGGATGAATGGAACGGGTTTCAACGCAGCAGCCCAGCGGCCTTCAGCTCTTCCGTGATCTTGTTGACAGCCGCCTCGACGTCCTGCGGCTTGCGGGCGCCGGTGCAGACCAGCTTGCCAGATCCAAAGAGCAGCACGACGACCTTCGGCTCATCGATGCGGTACACCAGACCAGGGAACTGCTCCGGCTCGTACTCCACACGCTCCAGGCCAAGGCTGATGGCGATGGCGTTCAGGTTGATCTCCTGGCCCAGGTCAGAGGAGGCAACGATGTTCTGCACCTCGATCTTGGGTTCCATCTTGATCTTGATGCCAGCCTTCTCGATCTGCTTGGCGACCTTGTTGATTGCGACCTTCACATGCTCAAGGCTCTTGGCGCCCGTACAGACTACCTTACCACTGCGGAAGAGCAGGGTCGCGGTCTTGGGGTCTTTCAGCCTATAGATGAGACCAGGGAACTGCTCCGGCTCATATTCCGCTCCGTCCAATGCGAGAGCGATCGATTGAAGGTCAAGTTCCTCCCCGAGGGAGGTGGATGCCACAACGTTCTCGATCTTTATTTTGGCCACGAGGGTCACCTTTTTGGCGGTGTATTTAAATAGCGTATATAAAGGGTTTGCTAAATGGCTATTTGTTCAGAAGAGACAACCCGCTGCCTAAGGCGGTAAAGTCGCTCGTCTAAACCCTGGGAATGACCACAAAGTATTGCCATGCCAGTCATTCCTCAATGTGGTAAATGTCTGACGGTGGACCGATGGATAAATTTTTTCCACCCTCATTAGCCTCTGGAGCAACCTATTTCACCCTGTAAATGTTTATATATTTACAAACTAATCTTGCATTTGTCTGACAAAAACATCAAAAATGTCAGACACATATAATCCAGAGTTGTGCCATGAGCGATACCGAGAGAATAACCATTCGCATACCAGCGGAGAAATTACAGGCCTTGCAGGCATTGGTGGACAATGGAAAGTTCCCCACGATCTCCGATGCCATCCGCGCCGCCATCGACACATTCATCGAGACCCATTTCACGCCAGAATATATTGAGCGGGTCACGGTGGAGCTGCCGAAGGGGAAACTGGTGGAATTGGAGGCGCTGGTGAAGGATGGGGATTCGGTGTCTATCGACGACGCGATCCGCAACGCAGTCCGTGATTACGTGCGCATGCGGCTGGAGCGGGCCGTCAACGAGATGAAGTGAATCTCGCTCAGCCCGCCGGAGGGATAGGGATGGGGTCCGGCTACGGTAGCGGGGTATCTGAAGATGACATACGCGAGATACGGATACTCGTAGTTGGGTGTGGCGGGGGAGGATGCAACAGCATCAACCGCCTCAACGAGATCGGTCTGGACGGGGCCGAGACATTGGCCATCAATACGGATTCTATCAGCCTGAAGAACACCAAGTCATTGCATCGGCTTTTGATCGGTGCGGAGACGACCAAGGGGTTTGGCGCCGGTGGGCGGCCAGAGGTCGGGGAGTCCTGTGCTATGAACGCCACCGGAATGCTCGATCAGGTGTTCCGGGAGGTCGACCTCTGCTTCATCATCGCCGGGATGGGGGGAGGCACAGGCACCGGAGCAGCACCAGTGGTGGCCGAGACGGCAAAGCGGAACGGGTCTCTGGTCATTTCCATCGCGACGTTGCCGTTCAAGTTCGAAGGGGGGCTGCGTCGCAACAGCGCCATGAAAGGGCTGAGAAGGCTGCGGGAGCATTCCGACACGCTCCTACTGCTAGACAACAACCGCCTGGTGGAAATGGTGGGCAACATCCCTTTCAATCAGGCCCTAGGGGTCATGGACCAGCTCATATCCGAACTGATCAGGGGACTGGTCGATGCGCTCAACAAGCCATCGCTCATCAACATCGACTTCAACGATCTCAGGACGATCATCAAGCACGGAGGGGTCTCGACGATCATCTACGGCGAGAACGCAGATCCGGAAGGGGTGGTGCGGGATGCGATCCAGAATCCACTGCTGGACGTGGACATCGCTGGAGGCACGGGAGCGCTAGTGCACGTTTCCGGCGGTTATAACCTTACCTTGAAACGAGCATATCGGGTCCTTCAGGGCATCACAGAAAATCTGGACGGCGATGCCAACATCAAGTACGGGGTCAGGGTGTCAGAGGACCGGGAGGACGTCATCCGGCTCATCGCGGTCATCACCGGTATCGGCGACATACCAAAACAGCCGTTCCAGGACATCGAGCCGTCGGACGATTTGGCCGAGATCATAAGGAAGTATGGGCGCTAATCGCCCTCTTCATCCTTGCTCTCTTTCCCATTCTCCAGCTTGGTGATGCGCTTCGCCGCATCGCCGAAGACCCCCATTATGGTGTAGTACTCCCACCTGGTCGGAACGGCCCTTCCCATCATGCGGCGGAACATGACATTGGTCTTCTCCTGACGGAACTCAGGATACTTTATGGCCTTCATCAGGTCTGAGAAATATTTGAACATGAGCTCCTTCTCATCCAGGGAGCACGGCTGAGGATTGCTGGGCTTGCCCTGCAACGCGAAGATCTCATATAGGACGACGGTCAGAGCATGGGACAGGTTTAGGACCGGATAGTCATCGTGGGCGGGGATGTTGATAAGCACATCGCAGCGCAGCAATTGTTCCTGGGTCAGGCCGATGTCCTCCCTCCCGAAGACCAGCGCCACCTTCTCCTCCATCCCCTGGCTCTTCTCCGCGAACTCCCTGGGCGTGATGGGGATGCGGACGAAGTGACCGTCCCCGTAGGTGATGATGGCCGAGGTTCCGACCACTAGGAAGCAGTCCTTGATCGCCTCCTCGAACGAGCTGACAACGTTCGCGTTCCTGAGGATATCGCCGGCGTGCTTGGCCCGCTTGTATGCCTCATCCGTCAGCTCGCAGGGGGAGACCATGCATAGTTCCTTAAAACCGAAATTGGCCATGGACCTGGCCACCGCTCCCACATTGCCGTCATTCTGCGGCTCGACCAGAACAACTCGGAAGCTGACCATTCCAGTGCCTCGACAGGCTTTAATAAACTCCAATACTTAACTTTTGACGCATGCCCTGGACCGCAGCCGTCAAGATCGCATATCCGGGAGAGGATTTCATGGGCTCCCAGAGGCAGCCTGGCGAGAGGACCGTGGAAGGGGAGGTCCTGCGCAGCCTAATGAAGGTCCAGGCGATAGCATCGGCCGATCAGTCCCGATTCCGCGTGGCCAGCCGAACGGACAGAGGGGTCAGCGCATTAGGGAACGTGGTATGCTTCGATACCGACTTCCGCCAGGACCGCCTGCTTCATGCGCTGAACGCGGTGTCGGAAGGGGTCTATTATCACTCGCTGGCATCCGTCCCTCATGATTTCTCTCCCCGTCGGGCGAAGGGGAGATGGTACAGGTACTTCCTGCCATCGGATGGGGTCGATGTCACCGCCCTGGAAGAGTGCGCCAGGTTGTTCGAGGGACGTCATGACTTCCGCCGCTTCTGCAAACCGGAGGGAAAGGCGACCATCAAGACACTGGAATCGGTTTCGATCACGCCGTTGGGGGAGTTCCTCGTCATCGACCTCAGGGCCAGGGAGTTCCTGCGCAACATGGTGAGGCGCTGCGTGGCCGCCATGGATGCCGTGGGCAGACATGAGGCGACGTTGGCCCAGGTGAACAGTGCGCTCCAAGGGGAGGACAGGTCCTTTGGCCTGGCCCCGGCGGATAACCTGGTGCTGATGGATGTTCATTATGACGTTGATATTGTTCCGGAGCTGACGGAGCCGCTGAGGTCCAGAGCGGAGGAGGAGCGCCGCTCGGAGCTGCTCCGCCTTTTCTTCCATGAATCGTTGTTGGACCTGGTCGGGGCGGAGAGAAGAGCATAATCCTATAAGCCTGAAAGGAATCAGTCAAGCATGCGCATTGCACTGACAGGCACTCCCGGCACTGGCAAGAGCTCGGTAGGTGCATTGCTGGCAAGGAAAGGGCTAGAAGTAATCGAAGTTAGCGACATCGCCAGGTCCGAAGGTCTCCTAGGAGAGCTGGACGAGGAACGGGGCAGCTTCGACGTGGACGTCGATCACCTCCGCGATGCCGTCGACAGGGGTAACTATCCAGACGATACGATCTTCATCGGCCACCTGGCTCATTTCCTGAACGTCGACCGAGTGATCGTTCTGCGCTGCCGGCCCTCGATCCTGATGCAGAGGCTGAGGGAGCGGGGCTGGAGGGAGGAGAAGGTCAGGGAGAACGCAGAGGCGGAGGCCCTGGACGTCATCTTGATGGATTGCCTTGAGGACCAGTTGGACGTCTTCGAGGTGGATGCCTCATCGATGCCGCTGGAGGACGTGGCTAAGGCCGTCGTCGACATCATACGTGGCAAAACCGACAAGTATCGACCTGGCAATACGGACTGGAGCGAGGAGGTCTTGAGCTGGTACTAGACGCCAAGAGGGACAAGGCGGAAAGGTTCCTCATGCCCGCCGCCAGAGCGATGCAGAACATCGACCCGAACGTCATCTCGGCCGGGGCTTTGGTCCTGGCTTTCCTGTCCGGAGTGACCGTCTATTACGGTTACTGGCACTGGCAACTGCTTCTTCCGGCGACGGCCCTTCTGGTCCTGCTCAGCGGCTATCTGGACGCCGTCGACGGGAAGGTGGCCAGGCTGGCAGGGAAGGCTTGCAAGCGGGGCGACTTCATCGACCATGTCTTCGACCGCTATGCTGACATACTCATGATCGGCGCGGTCGCCATCAGCGGCTGGTGCAACATCTACCTCGGAATGTTGGCATTGATCGGGGTGCTGATGACGTCCTATATGGGCACGCAGGCTCAGGCACTTGGCATCGGCCGCATGTATGCTGGCCTTCTAGGAAGGGCCGACCGCATCGTGCTCATGTTCGTCGTGCCGCTCATCCAGTTCCTTTCGATCTGGTTGTTCGATGTGTGGTCTTTGGACCTGGTCATCGTCAAGCTGACCTGGTTCGAGGTCATGATGCTGTGGTTCGCATTGATCGGAAACCTGACCGCGGTGCAGAGGGCGTTGTACACCTGGAAGGCATTGGGCCAGGAATGCAAGCAGTGATCATCGTTTGACTGGTTCCTTCTGTGCGTTGGAGGGCGACCCTCTCCGCCCCATCGTCTTGATCCTGTAATAGGACAACGGATGCCTTATCTTACCGCTCTGGCACAGTTCGTCCATATCAACGCAGATGCCATTTGTACGCATCGTTGCACATTCCGGGCAGGTGTACGTCTTGCCAGATCCGTCGCCGGTGATGTGTTTCACCTGATACTCGGTCTTCGATCGGTCGAAATCCGGCGAAGTATGGAAGGTAGCGATGATCTGTTCCACCGGCATCCCTAATGTGAAGAGGAAGGTGGTGATGGCGAACCTGCCTGCATGGGGCATGTTCTCCCCCTTCTCTGCCATCGAGGCCAGCTTCTTCATGCAAGGAGGAAACTTGGTGATGCTGATCTCGCCAAAGTCGTTGGAGCGGTACTTCTCCCTCATCTGCGCCACCTTCTGGGCCAGTTCATCGACGTCGGCCTTGCACATGGCCAAGATATCGTCCGTCACGGGCAACGGCAGCTCCCCCTCGATCCGCTCGGCCAGTGCCTGCTCCAGAACCCGGGCGAACTTGTCCTTCTTCAAGAGGATGTAGCCGGACCTGACCTCTTGGTTGACGAGCTTCCATTCCTTTCCTCTCAGCCCCGATGTGTACTTCAGAAAATCGGCGAAGTGCATGCTGAGCCTCTCGTCATCGCGATGCGCGGACACGCCCAGGTCCTCGGCCACCTCGACCAGGATCGAGATATCCTCCGTCTGAAGGCGATCGTTCATCGCCTTGGCCTCAGCTATCGCATATCGCCGTATGAGAAAATCATCGGCGATGCAGGAGACGAGAATGCGGGCCACGGGATAGGCCAAGATCTCCAGCATCGCCTCCCTTTCATCAGAACCGACAGGATTGCTGATGACCTTTACATCTTCCAAGGCATCCAGCACCCGCTGCCTGCCCCTCCTCCTCGATTCCTCATAGAAATAAGAGGACAGCAGCTCCTCGAGCGAGACATTGTACTTTCTGACGAATTCGGAGGCGGACCGCATGAATGGATAGCGGGCCAATTGGTTGATCTCCATGTGACCAGTCCAACCCAATAGAACGATATCAATCCTGCGACATCTCAATCGAAGGAGAGATATTCTAGCAGGCTCCGTCCCAGCCCCTCGTCGTCCAGGGATCGGACGAACGCCTCCTGGCCATTAAAAGGTCGGGCGCGGAATATCCGCATTGCCCTCTTCCTTCCGACGTTCGGGAGTGCCTCTATGGCAGATATGTGACAACGATTGATGCGAAGCGGATACTCCACCGCGGTGATGCTGCGCTGTCCCCAGCCGGTCACCTTGCCATTCACGAAGAGACCGGTGTCCAGCGGATGGACGAATCCGACCAGGAGCGGGTAGGTTCCGATCTGCCGGCCAAATGTGATCTTGCCCTCCCTCATCTCGGTGAATATCCCGGTCAGAACGGTGCCTTGGGGCACCATCCGCCTCAGCATCTCGTGGTCGATCTCTTGACGTACGGTCTCTTTGAACTTCAGGAACTGTCCATGGCTGACGGTCGGACGGAACTCGCGCCTGATCCCGATGACCTGGCGGATGTTGATGCGGCGCAACAGCAGGCCTTCCTCCAGTATCCTTCTCAGCAAGGCCAGGTTCATGTCCAGGGTCTCCCTGCGCTCTCCATCCAGTCCGACTATGAAGTTCAACCCCGGAAGCAGGTCGGGCATGCCGTTGGGCCCACATCCCTTTCCGACCTCATTGATAAGCTTCACCGCCTGGAACGCCTCCTCGCCGCTGGCATTGAGATTGTTCCGTGCTGCCACCTCGGGGTCGGCCGACTCGAGGCCGAGCGCCAGTACGTTCCCGGCGGTGCAATGCCGCGCCATGCTCTGCAATATCTGCCTGGCCTCATCCGGGTATTCAGCGATGATCGCCGGATTCGCATTATCCAGATGTAGAACATCTGGCCTCAATGCCGCCAGTTTCGACAATAACGATTCGATCGCCTCTGGATTGGGCCGCGGCCTGTCGCTTCCATCCAGGTTTGACATATAGGATATGATGCAGGTCTGAGCCCCCAGCCGGAAATTGCTCACACCCAGCTCTCTAAGCCGTGTCGCCTCCGCCACTATCCCTTCGACGCTGCGGAAGCACGGCTCTCCCTTCAGCGGTTCCACGCAGAACGAACAACCCCCGCTCCTCCAGCGTATGCAGCCTCGGTATGTCTCGATCTCGGCGATGAGCGGCTGGGGAAAATCCGGGTGATGAACGACGCAATCTGCACCCAAGAACAGCCAGCGGTCCCATTCCTCGGCTGTCCTCCATCTCGGCTTTGTAGCCCCGCCTCGAATGGAATCATACGTTGCAGCTGCGGCGTCCTTGGGGGCCAGGATATCGAATGCGGTCAGGTCCGCCTTCTCCAGGGCCGCCGGCCCCCCCAATATTCGCAATCCCGGCAATCTGTCGGCGATGCCTTGGACCTCCTTCAGAGAGGCGGGCATTGCACGGATATAACGACCTGGAACGGCCGAACCCGCCATCACTACGCTTATATCGGCCCTCGGGAACGGCCTTGCCCTCCTGACGTCGTCGATGGTCAGATATTCGACCTCGGCCCCGGCATCGATAGCTGCTCCATAGGCCGCCCTGACCCCAGGATGGATGAAAGGAGGTACACCAAGCGACCCTGGTTCATCGATATAACAGTCGATCAGTAGGACCTTCATGGGCAATTACCGCTCAGAAGAGATGGTCGTAAAGGATACATTACCTTGTCAAAATTGGATTTATGGGTAAGGTGTTTTCCGGGCCGGGCTGAGCCCGATGTTCAGATCAGCCCGACTTCCTTAGCTTCGACGCCAGCGATGCCGGGGATCGCCGCGTAGGCGTTCTCCAACTTCTCGATGAAGCCCTCGGAATCCTGCATGATGGTGGTGACCTCGAGCATCTTCAGGCCGAACGCAAGGGGCTTGACCTCCGCGCGCACGACCTTGATTCCCGCCGGGACCACGTTCTGGATGTCCTTGGCGACCTTGTCGAAATTGAACTCGGGGTCCTCTGAGGTGAGGACATGAACTGCGGCTACCTGACCCATTAGAACACCTTACGGTCCGGTGAACCCACACTTCTTGCACACGTACTTGACACTCTGGTCGCGGCAGTTGTAGCAGCGCCCGACCTCGTACTGCCCACAGTTGGGGCACTTGAAGAAGGTGATGCCGTTGCCGGTCAGCCTGATGCCGCATGAGCTGCAAATCTTCTCGTTCTGCATGTTGATCGCTTCCTGCGAGAATAGCGAGATTAGGCTCCCTATATAAAAATTTCAGCCTTCGATGGTATGCTCTAATGGTTCGCAGGTCCGGCGCGGGTCACAACGGTCGGGTCGAGAGGAAAACAATCGCGCCTTCCGGGACATTGATTTCCCTGTGGTGTAAATATACCTTGCTCATGGTAACGATTTCTATCTGGCTCCCTTTGCATTAACTACTTCTATTATAGGCCCCCCTTGTTCGCCCGCCGTGTTCATAAGGAAAACTTAAATAACAATACCCGATTCTCCAGCCTCCACAACGCCGGCACAGAATCCAATCCAACAGGGCCTGTAGCTCAGCTAGGTAGGACGTCTGGCAACAGATCTCCCTAGAAAGAGCATCTGGCTTTTAACCAGGTGGTCAGGGGTTCGAATCCCCTCAGGCCCGCTTGGGTAGGTGAAAAGGAATATGGGAGTCGCACAGGAGAACATATTCGAACACCGATGCCTATTTATAATGATAGAATATTGGATAAAATCAGGTCGCGGGTCAGCGGAGAGGTGATTTTTTGGTCGAGACACCCCAGATTAACGTATTAGAGCACAATCTCGTGCCCGAACATCGTTTGTTGTCGAAGGAGGAGGCAGAGCAGGTCCTTGCCAAGCTTAGGATTACTAAGGACCAGCTGCCGAAGATCAGGAAGGGGGACGCGTGCATTCGCGTGCTCGAGAAGATCTATGGCAACATCGAGGAAGGGAGCATCATTCAGATCACTAGGAAGAGCAAGACCGCCGAGGTCGCGGTCGCTTATCGATTGGTCAGAGGGTGAGATTTTTGAGGGATCTAGTCGAACTTTATTTCAAGGACAGGAGCATCGTCAACCACCACATATCCAGCTTCAATGATTTCCTATCCACCCTGGACAACCCCAACAGCCGCATGCAGAAGATCGTGGACAATCTCCGCGTCTCCGCTGAGGACATGGACAGGGGCATAATCCGCCTGGACAAGGACAAGACCGACGGCAGGATCGTGGAGATCCGGGTCGGCAGGCGGAGGGACGAGAAGACCGGAGGTATCGACCAAGGCGCCAAGCCCTCCGTTCACGTCAAGCTGCCAGAGACCCGCGAAGCGAACGGTTACGTACACGAACTGACCCCGATGGAGGCCAGGTTGCGCAATCTGAACTACCTCGCCCCGGTCTATCTGGAGTTCACTGTCATCGAAGATGGCATCGAAAAGGAGCCGGAGGCCGTGCACATAGGCGACCTGCCCATCATGGTCAAGTCCAAGAAGTGTAACCTCTACAAGGAGAACCAGGAGGAGGAGAGGGAGCTCTCCGACGAGGAGTATAACCGTGTCCTGCAGAAGCGGGGAGAGGACCCCATGGACCCGGGCGGCTACTTCATCATCGGCGGCACCGAGCGCGTGCTCATCACCCTGGAGGACCTGGCCCCGAACCGTGTCATGGTCGAGTTCAACGAGCGCTACGGCACCAAGCTGGAAGTCGCCAAGGTCTTCTCACAGAAGGAAGGCCACCGCGCCCTCACCTTGGTCGAGAAGAAGAGGGACGGCGTCCTCATGGTCACCGTTCCGGCAGCTTCCGGCCAGATTCCGTTGGTCGCATTGATGAAGGCCCTGGGAATGGAGAACGACCAGGAGATCTTCGAGGCCATCGCCTCCGATCAGCGCATGAACAACATCGTCTATGCCAACATCGAGGAGATCCAGGACAAGAAGGTCTATCCTCCAAACGGCATATTCACCACCAACGACGCCATCGCCTACCTGGAGCGCAAGTTCGCCACCGGCCAGGCGAAGGAATACCGTGTCAAGAAGGTCGAGTCGATCATCGACCGCTCTCTCCTGCCGCACCTCGGGGACACCTCTGAGGACCGCATGAAGAAGGCGATCTTCCTCGGACGTATCGCCCGCTCCGTTCTGGAACTATCCATGGGGATGCGCAACGAGGACGACAAGGACCACTACGCCAACAAGCGCTTGAAGCTCGCTGGCGACCTCATGGAGGACCTGTTCCGCGTGGCCTTCACCAACCTGATGAAGGACCTGAAGTACCAGCTGGAGAGGTCCTATGCCAGGAAGAAGGACTTGCGCATCGGCAGCGCCATCAGGCCTGACCTGATGACCCACCGCCTGCTGCACGCTCTGGCCACCGGAAACTGGGTCGGCGGAAGGGCGGGCGTCAGCCAACTGCTGGACCGCACCTCGAACATGTCCACCCTGTCGCACCTGCGCCGCGTCACCTCCTCCCTCACGAGGAGCCAGCCTCACTTCGAGGCTCGTGACCTGCACCCCACCCAGTGGGGCCGCTTGTGCCCGAACGAGACCCCAGAAGGTCAGAACTGCGGTCTGGTCAAGAACGCCGCATTGATCATCGACGTCTCCGAGGGATTCCGCGAGGAGGACGTCACCTATCTGTTGAAGGACCTCGGCGTAAAGGAGGTCAAGGGCCAGCAGAAGTCTGGCACCCGTGTCTACGTGAACGGGGACCTGAAGGGCGTGCACGAGAAGGCGAAAGACCTGGTCATCGAGATGCGCCAGCGCCGCCGCTCTGGACTGCTGTCCCACGAGATCAACATCCGCTATGACGAGGACATGGACGAGGTCATCATCAACTGCGACGAGGGCCGCCTGCGCCGCCCCCTGCTCGTCACCAATGATGGCAAGGTCGTCATGACCCGCAAGCACCTCGAGGAGATGCGCGAAGGCAAGGTCCACTGGAACGACCTCATCCGCGAGGGTGTGCTGGAATGGATCGACGCCGAGGAAGAGGAGGATGCATATATTGCGGTGGAGCCCTACGAGGTTCCGGACCGCTGTGACAAGTGCGAGCGCGCACTGTCCCCGCTAGACGTCGACTGGATGAACCCCGGGTCCAATGACAAGAACGTCCAGTTGCGCTGCAAGCACTGCAACCAGATGATCACCACCAAGACCCTGATCACCAAGGAGCACACCCACATGGAAGTGGACCCGATGTGCATCCTCGGTGTCTGTTCTGGACTGGTCCCATACCCGGAGCACAATTCGTCTCCGCGTGTCACCATGGGAGCAGGTATGGCCAAGCAGTCCCTCGGTCTGGCATCGAGCAATTACCGCATGAGGCCCGATACCCGGGGTCACATCCTGCACTACCCGCAGAAGCCGATGGTGCAGACCAAGACCATGGACTTCGTGGCCTTCAACAAGCGGCCTGCCGGGCAGAACTTCTGCGTGGCGGTCCTTTCCTTCCATGGCTTCAACATGGAAGATGCCCTGATCCTCAACAAGGCCAGCATCGAGCGCGGCCTGGGCCGGTCCACCTTCATGAGGACCTACCGTGCTGAGGAGAGGCGCTACCCCGGTGGCCAGGAGGACCACTTCGAGATCCCGCAGCCCGATGTCCGCGGTGCCCGCCAGGACCAGGCCTATGTCAACCTGGACCAGGACGACGGTCTTATCTCCCCGGAGATAGCGGTCACGGGCGGCGACGTCCTGATCGGCAAGACCTCCCCGCCCAGGTTCCTGGAGGAGGACGTCGGCGACTTCCTGTCCGTACAGAAGCGCCGTGAGACCTCCGTGACCTGCCGCGCCGGCGAGACCGGTTGGGTCGACAGCGTAATGCTGACCGAGTCCGAGAACGGTTCCCGCCTCGTCAAGGTCCGCGTGCGTGACGAGCGCATTCCCGAGCTGGGCGATAAGTTCGCTTCCAGGCACGGACAGAAGGGCGTGGTCGGTCTGATCTGCCCGTCCGAGGACATGCCGTTCACATCTGAAGGCATCGTGCCAGACCTGGTCGTCAACCCCCACGGTATCCCGTCCCGTATGACCGTCGCGCATATCTTGGAGATGATCGGCGGCAAGGTCGGCTGCATGGAGGCGCGCCACATCGACGGCACGCCGTTCAGCGGCGAGAGGGAGGAGGCCATCCGTGAGGAGCTAATCAGCGCCGGGTTCATGCACTCTGGCCGTGAGGTCATGTACGATGGCCAGACCGGCAAGAAGATCGAGGCCGACATATTCACTGGCTGCATCTATTACCAGAAGTTGCACCACATGGTGTCCGGCAAGATGCACGTCCGTTCCCGCGGCCCCGTGCAGATACTCACCCGCCAGCCGACCGAGGGTCGTTCCAGGCAGGGTGGTCTGAGGTTCGGTGAGATGGAACGTGACTGTTTGATCGGTCACGGCGCCGCGATGGTCATCAAGGACCGTCTGCTGGACGAGTCCGATGGTACCTTCCAGTACGTCTGCGGCAACCCGAACTGCGGCCACATAGCCATATTGGACCGCCGCGGCTCTCTGCGCTGCCCCGTCTGCGGTAACAACACGAACGTGCACCTGGTGCAGACCTCCTATGCGTTCAAGCTGCTCCTGGATGAGCTGCTGTCGCTGGGTGTGGCCATGAGGTTGCAACTGGAGGACTTGAGATGAAGCGAGGAGTGTCCAAGAGGATCGGGTCGATCAAGTTCGCCTGCCTGTCGCCCGAGGAGATCCGTAAGATGTCCGCAGGCAAGATCATCACCGCCGACACCTACGACGATGACGGCTTCCCAATCGAAATGGGTCTGATGGACCCCCATCTGGGAGTCATCGAGCCGGGCCTGCGCTGCAAGACCTGCGGCCACAAGGTGGACGAGTGCCCCGGGCACTTCGGTTCCATCGACCTGGCCATGCCGGTCATCCACGTCGGTTACGTGAAGGAGATCAAGAAGCTGCTCCAGGCGACCTGCAAGTCCTGCGGCCGCCTCATGCTCAACGAGGAGGAGGTCAAGTCCTTCCGCGCCAAGATGGACCAGTACGAGGAGCTCGGTCACGACACGACCGACTTCAAGGACCTGGCCAAGGATACCGCCAAGGGCGCGCAGAAGCAGATCTGCCCCCACTGCGGCACCGAGCAGAAGAAGATCACCCTCGACAAGCCGACCACCTTCCGCGAGGACGGTCACAAGCTGACCCCGAAGGAGGTAAGGGAGAGGCTGGAGCGCATACCGGATGAGGACCTAGACCCGCTGGGCATCGATCCTCATTCCTGCCGCCCGGAATGGATGGTGCTGACCGCACTGCCGGTTCCGCCGGTCACCGTGCGTCCTTCCATCACCCTGGAATCATCGGACCGCTCCGAGGATGACCTGACCCACAAGCTCGTCGATGTGCTGAGGATCAACCAGCGTCTGCGCGAGAACCGTGACGCCGGCGCACCGCAGCTGATCGTCGAGGACCTGTGGGAGCTGTTGCAGTACCACGTCACCACCTACTTCGACAACCAGACGTCCGGCATTCCGCCGGCCAGGCACAGGTCCGGCCGCCCGCTGAAGACGCTGGTGCAGAGGTTGAAGGGCAAGGAGGGCCGCTTCCGTTCCAACCTATCCGGTAAGCGTGTCAACTTCTCTGCCCGTACCGTCATCTCCCCCGACCCTGGTCTCTCGATCAATGAGGTCGGCGTGCCCGAGGAGGCCGCCAGGGAGCTGACCGTCCCGGTCAACGTGACAGCCGCCAACATCGAGGCCCTCAAGGTCCTGGTGAAGCGCGGTCCCGCCCCCGCCGGCGAACTGTACCTGCCAGGTGTGAACTATGTCATCAGGCCGGACGGTCGCAGGATCAGGGTCACCGACAAGAACGCCGAGACCGTGGCCGAGACCCTTGAGATCAACTTCGTGGTAGAAAGGCATCTTCAGGACGGCGACGTCGTGCTGTTCAACCGGCAGCCTTCGCTGCACAGGATGTCCATGATGGCCCACACCGTACGTGTGATGCCTGGGCGTACCTTCCGTCTGAACCTCTGCGTCTGCCCGCCGTACAACGCCGATTTCGATGGCGACGAGATGAACCTCCACGTGCTGCAGTCCGAGGAGGCCAGGGCCGAGGCGATGATCCTCATGAAGGTTCAGGAGCACATCCTGTCCCCCAGGTTCGGCGGACCGGTCATCGGAGCCATCCACGACCACATCACCGGCACTTTCCTGCTGACCTATCGTAACACCAAGTTCGACAAGGGCCAGGCTCTGTCCATCATATCCAAGATGCCGCAGATCCAGTTGCCCACGCCGGACATCGTCGAGAAGGGCAAGGAGTACTGGAGCGGCAAGTGCCTGTTCTCCACCATCCTGCCAAAGGACATGAGGCTGACCTTCAAGGCTAGCATCTGCGAGAAGTGCAATGTCTGCAAGAAGGACAAGTGCGACAAGGACGCATATGTCAAGATCCGCAACGGCCAGCTGCTCTCCGGAACGATCGACGAGAAGGCCATTGGCTCCTTCAAGGGAAAGATCCTGGACAAGGTATCCCGTGACTATGGCTCGGACAAGTCCCGCGAATTCCTGGACAACGTCACCCGCATGGCCATCGGGGCCATAATGGTGCGCGGCTTCTCCACCGGGATCGACGATGAGGACATCCCGGAAGAGGCGAAGCGCCAGATCGAGGACATGCTGAAGACTGCCATCGACAAGGTCGAATCGCTGGTCGAGGCATACCGCAACGGCGAGCTGGAACAGATGCCCGGACGTTCCCTCCGTGAGACCCTGGAGGTGGAGGTTATGGGTGTGCTGGGCAAGGCTCGTGACGATGCAGGTAAGATCGCAGGCAAGCACCTTGGTATCGAGAACGCCGCGGTCGCAATGGCGAGGTCCGGAGCCCGTGGAAGCATGCTTAACCTGTCCCAGATGGCAGGTTGCATCGGGCAGCAAGCGGTTCGTGGCGAGCGCCTGAGCCGTGGGTACTGGAACAGGACCCTGCCCCACTTCCAGAAGGGAGACCTGGGCGCCAAGGCGAAGGGATTCGTGACCAACTCATATAAGTCTGGGCTGACCCCGACCGAGTTCTTCTTCCACTCCATGGGTGGTCGTGAAGGTCTGGTCGATACTGCGGTCCGTACCAGCAGGTCCGGTTACATGCAGCGCCGTCTGATCAACGCCCTGGAGGACCTGAAGATGAAGCAGGACGGTACCGTAAGGAACACCGCCGACAGCATCATCCAGTTCCACTATGGCGAGGATGGCGTCGACCCGACCCGCTCCGTGAACGGAGAGGCCATCGACATCGACGATATCCTGGCGGAGGTGCTGGGAGAGGACGAGGCGGAACTGCTGGCCAAGATCGAGGAGAAGAAGGTCGGCGGGTATGCCACCGTGGAGAAGGACCTCATGGAGACCGGCGAGGAAGATATGGAGGAGGTCGGCGAGGAGACCGACTTCGAGAGCGGAGGTGAGGAGTGATGGCAAAGAAGGACTTCGAAAAGGCCTTGCTGCGCAAGGGATTGGAGGATGCCATCGTCGCCAAGCTCTCGGCCAAGTTCAATAAGCTGGACGAGGTCAAGGAAGCTAGCACCGAGGCACTGGCCGATGGAGGCCTGAACGACGCTGAGGTGGAGAAGGTCAAAGAGGCCTTCGGCTCCAAGAAGATCACCAAGAAGGCGGCGGCCGCCCGTAAGGGCGGGGCGAAGAAGGTCGAGGTGGAGGAAGGCCCCAAGATCGACTTCAAGATGCCAGTGGACAAGATCCACGATCCGACCGATTATGAGAAGAAGCTCATGAAGACCGCCGAGGACATGAAGCTCAAGCTGCCCCGCAAGGTCATCGCGACCATCGCCGGGCGCATCGAGGGCATCGACGTCCCGGAGGCCAAGGTGAAGAACATCCTGAAGCTGGCCCACCAGAAGTACAAGGACCACTGCATGGATGCGAACGAGTCCGCGGGCATCATCGCAGCACAGTCCATCGGCGAACCGGGAACGCAGATGACCATGCGTACCTTCCACTACGCAGGTGTCGCTGAAATCAACGTTACCTTGGGTCTGCCGCGTCTCATCGAGATCGTGGATGCCAGGAGGGTGCCGTCCACCCCGATGATGAACATCTATCTGACGGACGATTACCGGTTCGACAAGGACAAGGTGAAGAGGGTCGCATCGAAGATCGAGACCACCACCGTCGGTGAGATCGCCGACATCGAGGCGGACATCACCAACATGCGCGTCCTGGTCAAGATGGACGACCATAAGCTGGACCAGCATGAGCTCAGGCCGGAGGAGGTCATGGAGCGCATCAGCAAGCTGCGCGGCCTGAAGTCCCTGGCAGAGCTGAACGGCACCGAGATCGTGATCAACTCCGAGGAGCCTTCGTTCAAGCGCCTGCAGAACATCATGGATCTGGTGCGCGACGCGAAGATCAAGGGAGTGGACCAGATCGCACGTGCCATCATCAAGAAGACTGGCGACGAGTACGTCATCTACACCGAAGGGTCGAACCTGAGGGACGTGCTCTTGGTCGAAGAGGTCGACAGGCGCCGCACCAGCACGAACTCCATCCAGGAGATCTACGAGGTGCTGGGCGTGGAGGCCGCCAGGCAGTCCATAGTCGATGAGGCGTACAAGACCCTGGACGAACAGGGTCTGACCGTCGATATCAGACACATCATGCTGGTATCCGACCTGATGACCGCCGACGGAGACGTCAAGGCGATCGGCAGGCACGGTATCTCCGGACGCAAGTCGAGCGTGCTGGCCAGGGCCGCGTTCGAAATCACCGCAGCGCACTTGTTGCATGCGGCGCTGACCGGCGAGGAGGATCACCTCGACGGTGTGGCAGAAAACATTATAGTCGGGCAGCCGGTTACGCTCGGTACTGGTGCCGTCAACCTAGTATATACTCCTGTACGCAGGGGGGCAAAGAATGATTGATTTGGGTAGAGCTTTGAAGACCGCGATCTCCACTGGCAAGGTGGTTTTCGGGGAGCAGCAAGTGGTGAAAGCAGTTAAGAGCGGAGAGGCCAAGATGGTCATCGTCTCCAACAACTGCCCGAACGAGTTCCTTAAGTCCAAGGGTCACGGCGTTCCGGTGCATGTCTACGAAGGTACCAACCTGGAGTTGGGCGCCATCGCAGGCAAACCGTTCTCCGTGTCCGCCCTGGCAGTGATCGACAAGGGCGCTTCCAACATCCTTTCGCTGTGATAGCCATGGTCGACATAACTTTCACCGAGGACACGCTGCGCTACATCCGCCTGTTCGAGGACATGACCAGGACGCGGGTGAAGGACTGCATGGAAACTGAGGACAAACTGGTGTTCGTCGTCGATCCGGGCCAGGCCAACAGGGCCGTGGGCAAGGGCGGCGAGAATGTGATCAACCTCAAGAACCGGACTGGAAAGAACATCCAGGTGATCGAATATTCCGATGACCCAGAGATGTTCATCAAGAACGTGTTCTACAACTACAACGTGCAGAGCGTTGTCCTGGAGAACAGGGGCAACATCGTCCACGCCACCGTGACGGTCGACCCGAAGGTGAAGGGAAGGGCCATTGGTAAGAACGGCCGGAACCTGAAGATCGCCAGGGACATCGTCAACCGGCATCACAACGTGCAGAGCATCAGTGTCGCGTAAAACCACTTAAACCGTTTTCCCTATTTTCTTCTCACCTTGATCTGGTTCAGCGGACGCCTTTCCACTTCGAGTCGGTCGGCGGTGGGGTACTCCTCGACCATGTAACAGTTCCACGGCAGCTCCTTGGCTATCTCCTCCAGCACCCATGGGGCCACCTCCAAGCGCCTGGCATCCGTATCGATGTGGAGCAGGTTCGCCGGGACGTCATATTGTTCACCGAGCATGCGGCCCGCGCCAAGCGGGTCGTTCGTCTCGATGACCCCCTTGATCAATGTCCCCTCGTCGGTCAGAACGTCCATGTCCCTGGCGATGGATCTTCCCCTGCGCATGATGCGGTTGCGCAGCTGCACCCTATCCTTGAACTTCGAGGAGCAGAAGTGGATGGGCACATTGAAGGCATCGTCCAGCGTAAGCATGACCGCCATCTCGGCGCTTCCCTTGACGGCGCTGGACAGATCGTCCCTGATCTCGAAGCCCTTCTGTTTCAGCTTTTCTGCGTTCGTCTCGGAGAACTCCAGCTCGTTCAAGTTCACGAAGTCGAAGATGTTCGCCTGGGCGTAGCGGATCAATGCCGCCGTCTCCTTCTCCATGCCAGGTATGGCAGGCACCTCGAACCCGACAGGGATGTCCAGGTCCCTTACCGCCTCCGCTATCTTAAGGTCGTCCAGTCTTGTCCAGTTCTTCACCATCGGATGGATGCGAAGCTCATCCAGACCTGCCTTCTCCAGCTCGCGGAACAATGATGGGTCGACGGTCGAAGTATAGAGGTGGATGTGATGGGTCCCGCCGAATCTGGACTTCAGCAGACGGATGTAACGAACGGTTCGGTCCGGCACGCAGAGGGGGTCACCTCCAGTGATGCCAGTTCCGGTGGCCTTGATCAGTCTGGCCTCCTCCAGAACGTCCGCCTCATCCTGTACCAGCAGCTCATTGGCATAGACCGAGTCCGATCCCTTCTTTCTGGCCGACAAGGGACAGTAGAAGCATCCCTGGTCGCACCTACCGGTGATGAAAAGCACCATCTTGGCCCCGCGCCTGCAATGGCGGCAGGCCAGAGGTAGTCTGGAGGTGTACAATGAATCGGCCCCGAACGGTCGGAAGTGCATGTCCTACCTACCGCCGTTCGCCTTAATAACCAATCGGAGGAACGAAAGGCATACCTAGAGGGGGGCGCATCATCCCTTGATCACGATGAAGATGAACACCAGGCTCATTCTGGCACTAGACGAGACCGACGGCGAGAAAGCGATGAGGATCGCCGCTGAGGTGGGCGACCTGGTGGACGCCATCAAGATCAATTGGCCTCTGGTGCTCTCGACCGCTCCGCAAACGATCACCAGGCTGGCCGAGCATGCTTCGGTCATATGTGACTTCAAGGTGGCGGACATCCCGAACACCAACAAGCTGATCGTCGAGCAGGCGGTGCGGCTCGGGGCGGCCGGCGTCATCGTTCAGGGTTTCACTGGAACCGATTCGGTAGAGGCGGCGGTCCAGGCGGCCCAGGGCAGGGACATCTACGTGGTCACGGAGATGAGCCATCCGGGCGGGGTCGAGTTCACCCAGCCTAACGCGGAAAGGCTGGCGCAGATAGCAGTGAAGGCCGGGGCAAGCGGCATAATCGCTCCTGCCACCAGGCCGGAGAGGATCAAGGCGTTGAGGCAGATCATCGGGAAGCTGCGCATATTATCACCCGGGGTGGGGGCCCAGGGGGGAAAGGCCAGCGACGCGATCGTCAGCGGGGCCGATTATGTGATCGTGGGCAGGTCCATCTACGGTTCGCCCCACCCCAGGGCCGAGGCGGAAAGGGTGGTGGACGAGATAAGGTCCGTCCTGTCTCACAAGTAGGTCAAATCCCTTCCTCGTCTATCCTATCCAGACACCCCATTTGCATCCTTTCTTTTCCGATAATGTATTTATAGCCTGTTCAGTATCAGAGGACAAGGTTTTCATTTAGAACAGGGAGAATCTAGATGGCATCAAAAGTGAGCGGGTCCGACACCCCGACCGGAAAGAAGGATGCTGGTACTTCCTTGGCCAAGAGGATGAAATCGTCCTGGCTGGGTAAGAATTGGCAGACAGCCTTCGTTCTGGTCATGATCATATTGCTGGCCTTCTTCGTACGGGCGTATTTCGCATACGGCCTGTCCGTAGACAACGGCTTCCTGGTTTCGGGAGGCAGCGACTCTTACTATCACCTTCAGGTGATCAACCATGTGACCAGCACCGGACAGCACCTTGTTTCAGACCCGATGCTTAACTATCCCTGGGGCATCAGGAACGCAAGGCCTCCCCTGTATGACTGGTCCGTGGCGGTCAGCGGTATGACCCTAGATGGGCTGGGCTTCACCATCGAAGATGGAATAGGCTACTCCCTGGTCTACTCGACGGCCTTCTGGGGCGCTCTGACCATCATCCCCGTGTTCCTCATCGGCAATGCCGTGTTCGGCCGTCGCGCCGGGCTGTTGGCAGGATTCCTCATCGCCCTCATGCCTGGGCACATCGAGAAGACCGTCCTGTCCAACGCTGACCATGATGCCATGGTCCTGTTCTTCGTGGCGTTCTCGTTCTACTTCTTCCTGCGTTCGTTGCAGACCATAAAAGGTTCCAAGTGGGTCGGTAGTTGGTCCAAGCCCAGGGAGATCAAGACCGGGCTGGCGAAGTACTTCAAGGAGAACCAGATCTCACAGCTCTATGCCGCTTTAGCAGGGGTCTGCGTAGGCGCCGTGGCCATGATATGGACCGGTTACGTCTACATCCTCATCATCATCCTGGTCTATTACATCGTCCAGCTTCTGATAGACCGGTTCCGCAATGCCGATTCCTTCGGCATCGTGGGCAGCATGTTCACCATGTGGGCCGTGGCCTTCCTGGTCATGTTGCCGGTGTACTACCAGATGAACTATATTTCGACCTGGTACGACATGCCGGTCATACTGTTCCTGATCGGAATAGTGGGCGGCCTGTTGTTCTGCGTGACCAGGGACTATCCCTGGGTCATCATCCTTCCGACCATCGCCGCAATTACCATCGTGGCGCTGGTGGCGGTGTTCTTCCTGGCACCGTCGATATTCAACGCGGTCATGTCTGGCCAAGGTTACCTGGTGAAGAGCAACCTGTACTCCACCATCTCTGAGGCGCAGGCCCCGGCGTTCTCCACGCTGGTCATGTCGTTCGGTGCATTATCGTTCTGGCTGGCCATAATCGGTATCGGTTATGCGGCGATCAAGATCCCCAAGACCATCAGCCCGTACTTCACCTTCGTGGTGGTATGGGGCGCCGTCTCTGTCTACATGGCATCCGCCGCGGCCCGTTTCCTGTTCAACGCCGCTCCGGCCATCGCCGTGCTGGCGGGATGGATACTGGCTTTGATCATCGGCTGGGTGAAGTACGAGGACTGGTTCAAGGCCCTCCTGCCGACGTTCAAGACGCCCAAGGTGTTCTTCCGCAGGCTGCTGTCTTTCAAGGTCGTCATCGTGACGGTCCTGCTGGCACTGCTGCTCCTGCTGCCCAATGTCTGGACCTCGCTGGATGCAGCCATCCCCTACGAGGAGAAGACCACCTACGACAAGCAGATCTACGAGGCCATGCCCAGCTTCCTGCGTCCTTCGGACTATGATCTGAAGAACGGCACATACTGGTACTTGGGCGGCTTCTCATACAGCCTGGAGGACTCCAGCAAATATTGGCCAGCGGCCTGGGCCTGGTTCGCCAATAGGGATGCCAACGAATCCAATACGGACAAACCGGCGTTCCTGTCCTGGTGGGACTATGGTTTCGAGGCAGCGGAGGAAGGAAAGCACCCGACGGTGGCCGATAACTTCCAGAACGGCTACAAGATGTCTGGTTCCTTCATATGCGCTCAGAACGAGTCCTGGGGCATATCAATCATCATGCTCCAGATCCTGAGCAAGGTCAACTACGACGAGAGCAAGGGCCTCGGCGACTACAGCGCCGTCTGGCAGGCCCTGGACAGCAACAACATCAGCTCGGCAGCGGTGAAGGAGATCATCCGGAACCCTGGCCAGTACACCTCGTTCGTCCTGGCCCACCCGGAGATATTCGGCACTTACGCCACTGACCTGGACGCCGAGAACACCGCCTACGCCATGATCGGTTACGAGATGAGCAAGGCCGGAGAGGAGTCCATCGTGAACGCCTACCATGAGGTGAGGCAGCTGACCGGTTACGACATCGGCTACTTCGCCATCGACGGCAGATTGTTCCCGTTCTCCGCGTACACGTCCAACATCTTCTACGCGCCGGTGAAGCTGTCCGACCATAGGGTCAACCCCTCCACGAGCGACCCGACCGACTTCTATGTCATCTACGCGGTCGACGGTTCCGGCAATCAGTATGAGCTGGACCAGATCCCCAGCGGTACGAGCATCTCCTACTACACCATCGACTACAAGGACATGTTCTACAACTGCCTCCTCTACAAGGCCTTCATGGGATTCAGCCCTGCTGACCTGGGCCTGACCGAGGACGGCATCCCGGGAATATCCGGCAGCCTGGCCAATTACGACCCGATGCCTGCCTGGAACATGACCCACTTCCGTGAGGTGTACCGCACCGCCTACTACAACCCGTACGGCAGCAGCGATCTCTCCAACCACTCCAATGCCTGGACCGCCATCAGCTATGAGCAGGCCCTCTATTACGAGGAACAGATCAAGGCAGGAAAGATGAACGGCACAGTGGACTACAGCGCTTCCTCGATGGTGAGCGGCGTCGTGTTCATCCAGTACTATGATGGCGCGCTCATCGAAGGCTACGCCACCAATGAACAGGGACAGGCCATGGCGGGGATATGGGTCACTGTGAAGGATGAGTATGGCACGCCCCACGGCGTGACCAAGACCGATTCGACCGGCCACTACTCCATCCTCGCTCCGTTCGGTGAGGTGAACGTCACCTTCTCGTATGGTAACCTGACCCTGCTGACGCAGACCGGCACCCTGATCGACTACGTGCACTACAACATAACATATGCTCAGGCAATGCGCCTGGACACTGCCGCCACGACCTCCAAGACCGTATCGGCCAGTGCCGAGGCGGACCCGAACTGGATCATCAATGGAACGGTCGTCCTGAAGGACGGCAGCATCTATGGCAAGGTCTTCATCGACGCTGATGGGGACGGAACCTTTGATGTCGGCACGGATACCTTGCTGGAGAACGCCACGGTCAAGTACACGGATGCCACCACCGGCATCACCAGGACCGTGACCGCCTATGCTGGCACGTACTATATCACCAACGTGACCCCGACCTCCACTGCCAAGCTGATCACCACCTACAACGGCCACACCGTCTCCACCAAGAACGTCACGGTGGAGAAGGGCAAGAACAAGACCGTGGCGATCACGGTCAAGCCGGCCACCATCACCGAGACGCTGACATACCCAAGCGGGATCGCGGCGCCCGGCCTCAAGGTCGACCTGCTCGACAAGACCAACGGCCAGATAATAACCAAGACCACCGATTCCAACGGCAAGGTATCGTTCACGAACCTGTTGCCAGGCAACTATACTCTAAGCATGAACGATACCGCCCTGACGCTGGGCGACAAACAGTATGCGCTCACCGCCGGCAAGACCGTCACCGAGACCAACATCGTCTATGACGCCATGGTGGTCCATGGAACGGTTAGGGTGTGGGGAGGTCCAGTACCTTATGCCCGCATCGGTTTCAGCAACGTTTACGGCATCACATGGGTCGTGGCTGACGGCGCTGGCAAGTACAGCGCCAACATCGGGCTGCTGAACTACACAGTCTACACCATCGCCGTGATGAGCGGAGTGGAGTATGTGTCCCTGAACTCCGTCACCGGAGGAGGCAGTGTGGCCCTGGACATCGATGTGACCGCAGGTGTCGTGATGGACGGCTATGTCAAATACAACAATGCCACCGTTTCAGGCGCCAGCGTTCTTATCAAGGCCGCGGACGGCACAAGCCTGTCCGGAGTATCGAACTCCGCAGGCAAGTTCCGCTTCGTGGTCCCGGCTGGAACATACAACGTCTATGCCATCAAGTCCAATCACGTGTTCTGGGGCCAGATGACCGCCGGAACGGGTAACATCACCCTGACCGACGGGCTGACCATCGATGTGAACGTGTGGAGCGATCAGGACTTCGACGGCGCAGTGGATGTCACGTCGGAGTACATGAAGAGCGTGACCGTCATCTTGACGACGGACGGCGGCAAGACCGTGACCACCCTGACCAACAGCGGTGGCAACGTGACGCTGGCCGTGCCGAAGTACACCAACTGCACCATGCAGTTCATCGCCAAGGGCTATGACCCGGTAACGCTGACCTTCACGAACATCACCGCTAACCAGACCAAGGTCGTCCAGATGATCGGTTCCGTCCGGAACATCACCGGGAACGTGGCCCAGCTGGGAGGATCTTCACTCTCTGGCATCGTCATCAACTTCGTGGCGAACAGCAAGGGAGCGGTGAACGCGACCGTCACGTCCGATGTGAACGGTAACTACTTCGTGCAGCTGCGCCCGGGCAGGTACATCATCAACATCGCCCAGAACATCACGCTGAACGATAACAGCAGCCAGTACCAGACCGTCGCGACCAACTATGTGAACGTCACCGCTGGCCAGGACCCGGCGGTCCACAACATCAACATCGTGATCCGCTACCATGTCAACGGAACGATCGGCCCTGTGGCCGGTAACCTGCGCATCGGCTACCCTGGTCCAGAGTCATACGTCAAGTCGGGGGCGGTCAGCTATAGCACCTATCTGCAGGCTGGCAACTACTGCCTCTACTGCACCGACTCGAGCGGATACGCGGTGCTCACCTGGTTGAACATCACGGCCGCCACCACCTACAACGTCAACATGGCCCCGGCCAACCGCATCGATATCGATGCTCGGTACACCGGCGTGGCGATCCTGCAGGTCCTGAACATCCAGGTCTACAATTCGACCACCCTGGCCATCGTCAACCTGACCAGCAACGTGGCAGGCACCGTCAGCATCTATCTGCCCGCCGGCGCCTACAACGCCACTGTGTCGTTCAAGACGTTGGACACGATCGCTGGCTATTCCAGCAAGAAGTATGTGGTCTACAGCGGCCTGATCGGGTTCAAGTCCGACCTGCTGAAGAAGAACGTGCAATTGCCGATGACCCTGTCGTTGAACAACGCCACCGTGGCCGGCCTGCCCGCAGGCAACTATCACTTCGTGGCCCTGACCAGCACTGCCATCAACGCCGATCTGGCCGTCTCTGGCAGCATTGCACTGGCGCCAGGCAACTACAGCGTCTATGCCATCGACGGCGGCAACAACGTGTTCTTCGGCCTCATGACCGTCCTGCCGAATGTGATCAATGCGCCCAGCGTCGTACTGTCCCCGGGCAACTTGGTCAGCGGCACCGTGACCCTGAACGGGGTCGGCACGGCAGCCACCGTGACCATCGTGAAGGGCGCTGCGACGTACAATGTGACAGCGTCGGCCGGCGGGGCCTATTCCGTCTATCTGCCCAGCGGTGTTTACAACCTGACCGCTTCAACCAATGTTCCTGACCTCGGTGTCAACGTTACATACTCTGCCACTAAGATGGTGGTCGTCAGCAGCGCAGCGACCGTGGACCTCGCCCTGACCCGTGACACCACCTATGGAGCAAAGCTCGAATGGGACGGGGTGGAGCAGACCGTGGAACAGGGCCAGACCGCAGCATACACCGTTAGGGTGCGCAACACCGGTTCGGTCAAGGACAACTACACGCTGTCCTGCACTGCCACCGGATGGAACATCACCTTCTCGACCAGCACCATCGCGAACCTCACCTATGGTGCGAACGGCTACTATGACGTGACCGTCTATCTCACGCCTGGAAGCACCATCATGGTGGACCACACCAAGTTGACCCTGAAGGTCACCTCCACCGGTGGGGCTAGCGACAAGATATTCATCGATGCCGAGATCGTGGCCAAGGAGTCGGTCAACATAACGTACGGGTCGGCCGTGTCGCAGACGAACACCAGCCATGTCTACAACGTGATCGTCTCCAACACCGGCACAGTGAGCGACGTCTACAACATCACCGTCGACAACCTGGCGGAACTGAACGAGGCAGGATGGAACGTCACCATCCGCGCCGGCACCTCTGGCTCGTACTCCGAGTCCTTGGTGAACCAGACCGTCCGGGCGGGAAAGAACCTGACCGTGCAGATCTCGATGGTCGCCACCAGGTCCAACCCGAGCACCTCCGTAACGGTGAGGATGACCGCGGTGTCCACCACGAACGCCTCGTGCACATCGTCGGTATCGTTCGCTCCGCCGTTCGCGACTCTGGATGTGCCTGACAACGGGCTGTCCGCCAGCGGTTCGGGGATATCCCTGAAGTTGCCGGACATACCGGTCGAGACCTATCTGGCCCTAGGACTTGTGGGTATCCTGGCCGTGCTTACTATCTTCTTCATGTTCAAGAAGGGGGTGTTAGGACGAAGAAAGTGATATCCCTGGTATTGGTCCTGGCAATGGTGGCAGTGGCCTTCGGGGCCATGCTCCAGCCGGTCAGCGCGGACGATTCCAGCTCGGTCTCTATCGAGGTGACCGGGCCGACCAAGCTCGGCATCGGCGTGAAGCAGATGTACAAGTTCATCGTCAGCGGTGGACCGGCCGTGGACGGACCCAACGGCAACTACAGCTGGACCGCCTCGCTCAGCGGCAAGTACGCCGGCACGGCGAAGCTGTCCGCCTCCAGCGGAGGACCGTCGACCAATGGTACGTTCTTCATGAACGTGACGGCGCCATCGACCGCAGGCACGTTCTATGTGACCATCATCGGCAAGTCGGCCAACGCCACGACCAACAACACCCAGACGTACAAGCTGACCATAGATGCGGTCAACCCCATCGTGCTCAAGGCGACCATCGACAACGCCGCCAATGTGACGGTCAAGGCCGTCCCGGTCTCGTTCTACTTCGGCGAATCGACCTCCGGTGATCTGATCTACAACACCACCGTGGATGTGGCGGCACTGTCCAAGGCGACGGTATCGTACAACTGGACCACCTATTCCCTGTCCAATGGGAAGCATTTCATCACGGTGGCCATCGACCCGAACTCGACCTTCGTGACGCTGCTCGACACAGGTGCCAAGACCCAGACCCTGACCATCTATTACGGTGCATCAGGCTATGAGGGCCTCAACGCCTGGCTATGGGCGTTCGTGGTGGTCCTGGGCGTGCTGTTCTTCCTTATCTACCGTCAGCCCACCAAGTACAAGAAGAAGGGCGTGAAGGGAGCAGGGAAGACGCAGAAGAAGAAGTGAAAACCACTTACCGAATTTTCATTTTTTATCGATCAGCCACGCTTCTCCAGATTGTGGTTCAGCTCTGAGATCTTGCCTTCCAGCCTGGCAGAGCTGACGGCCACCGACACGTCCCCTCTGGTCTTCTCCAGTACTGAGCGGGCGATGTCCTGCTTCCGCCTGATCGAGACGATGGCGTCGGGATAGTCGAACCTCATGATGACCAGGAACATCTCCTCCATCATGTCGAGATGCCCTTCCGCCGCGGCCACGTTCCCCTGCCGCAACGATTCCAACGCGAAGCGGCGCAGCTCCCCGATGGCATCGGCAAAGCCCATGAGATATGCCTGACCGGGGACGTTCAGCTCTGCCGGCTCGGGCAGATCGTCCCCGCGCTGGATGGCCAGCACGATCGCCGCCTCGGCCAGTTCCTGCAAGGCATCCTGCACGATGCCCGAGGCCCAGATCTCCTGATGGTCTGCAAGCAGACCTTGAAGCCTCTCCGCTTCGTCCAATGCCTCGGCCATCTCCTTGTCGGTGCTGGCCTTCTTATGAGCGTTATGAACGACCGTGCCAGATAGACGGATGATGGCGCGGGAGGACTTGATCGCGATCTCCCTGACGGTATCCTTCTCGTCCAGAGCGGCCTGGATGTCGCTGGCTATGGCCTCAATGTTCCTCATCTCAATCGCCCCTGACCTGTTTCATATGGTCCACCCGCCGCTGCACCAGTTCCTTCCTACCGATATCATGGCGTACAAACAGCGCCTCTCCCTTCACGTGCTTCAATGCGGCCTCGCACATGGTTTCTGCCGCATCGATGCTATCCCCCAACCCCACCACGCCGACCGACCTGGAGGTTCCAGTGAATATCTTCCCTTCCTCCTCGTTCACGGCTGCGTAATAGCATGCCGCGCCCATCTCTGCGATGGCCTTCTCATCTACGGTTATGGGAAGACCGGCCTTCGATACCGTTCCATACCCTTCCGGCACGACATATTTGCAGACGGTGGCCTTCCTTTTGAAGCTGACCTTTGACCGGGACACATTTCCGATGGCCACGCCCCAGGCGGCCTCGGTGAAGTTACCGTCGAACAGAGTGAGGACGTTCATGGCCTCCGGGTCTCCGAACCTGGCATTGAACTCGATGACCTTGGGCCCATCCTTCGTGAGCATGAACTGGCCATAGATGATGCCCTGGTATGGATGACCGTCGGTGCGGAGCCCACCGACAACCCCCTTCAAGATCCTAGTGGCCTCCTCCTTGTCTCCTGACCTGACGAAGGGAAGCAGATGGTTCGCATCAGTATAGGAACCCATGCCACCGGTGTTCGGCCCCACATCCCCCTCATAAGCCCGCTTGTGGTCTTGCACCAGCGGCATCGTCACGATGTCCTTGCCATCGCAGAACACCTGCAAAGTGAACTCCTCACCCTCCGCCCTCTCCTCCAGCACGACACCGGCCCCCCCGATCTTGTGCTGGAATATCTCATCGATGTAAGCTTTGACATCGGCCTTGGTGATCAGGTGCTCTCCCTCCACCTTGACCCCTTTTCCACCGGTGAGCCCGACCGGTTTTACGGCCACCTGATAATCGATGTCATCGATGTGGTCCTTAGCCTCCTTGGCATCGTTGAAAGAAGCAAAACGAAGGTTGCCAGCTATCCGGTGCCGGTCCATCAGCTCCCTGGCGAAGCTCTTGGATGTTTCCAATCGCGCGGCCGCCTTGGACGGCCCGACACATCCAATGCCCTTTCCCCGGAGCGCATCCGCCAGACCGACCTCCAGTGGGGATTCAGGCCCTATGACGGCCAGTTCGACGCCGGCCTTGACCGCGAAAGCGACCACCTTGTCCACATCGGTCTCGCTGACCTGAGCGAACTCGACCGCTGCCCTGGCTATGCCTGGGTTGCGGTTCTTCATGGCCGCGTATACCTTAGCCTCGGCGCGTTGCAGGGCGGCCACTATCGCATGCTCCCTGCCGCCGCCTCCCACGACTAGGACCTTTTCCTTCATCAGAACGAAAAAGCCTATCCGATATTAAAACGGCATCGGACCTTATTTGACCCCTAACGATGCCAACAGCTCCTTCATGCCATCGCCATTCCGCACGCTGGTGAGGTGCAGCTTCTTGCCAGGCCTGAGCTTGCCATAGTCCCGCTTGATGCGCTCCACGTCCACGCCCATGTACTGGGCCAGGTCGATCTTGTTGAGGACGGCGATGTCTGCGTCGTTGAATATCATCGGATGCTTGCGGACCATATCATCACCTTCCGTGACAGAGATGACGACCATACGGTGGTCCGTGCCCAGGGGGAAGTCCGCCGGACAGACAAGATTTCCCACGTTCTCTATGAACAGATATCCCACACCGTCCAGGTCCATGTGGTCGAAGGCATGGTCAATCATATGAGAATCAAGATGGCATTCCTTGCCAGTGTTGATGTTGTATGCATCGATCCCCGCTTCGCGGAAACGATCGAAATCATCCTGACCAGTTACGTCACCAGCGATGACGGCGACCTTGATGCCCCGTTTCATGATCTCCTTAGCCAGGACTATGATCATGGCCGTCTTTCCGGAACCGATCGAACCCATGACGTCGACGGACCTGATCCCCATCGATCTTAGCTTCTCAGAATTGTGCTCGGCCAAATGCTTGTTCTCGGCCAGCACGTCCACTTCCATCGAGATGTTGGTCTGGTGCACGGCCTGTTAAAAGTAATGACGGATTAATTATTTTGCTTAGGGCCCGTCAAAATTCCGGTTGTTTTTTCTTTCCAACGAACAAGGTGACGTTCGTTAGAGAACGGCAAGAATCGGTGAAAGAGGGTAAAAAAGGTGCAATATATTTAAATGTCTGAAAAAAATATTCACCCCATATTATTTTACGAGATGGGGTGACGTAATGGAAATTAGTGAGCGGGGAGAGAAATCGTACCTAATGCATGTAATATCGAAGAACAGGAAGTTGATCATGGGATCGCTGCTCCTGTGCTGCGCGTTTTTCTTGTTATTCAGCGCATCGAGCGCCAGCGCAGCAGGACCGACCTATGTCAACGGCGACATCACCGTCGACACGACCTGGAACGAGGCAGGTTCCCCATACATCGTCACGAATAATATCACTGTGGCGGATGGTGTGACCCTGACCATCGGGGCCAATGTCACAGTGAAAGTGAACTATGACACCACTATAACGGTGAACGGTGCTCTCATCGCGAATGGCCAGCCCGATCTAATGGTGGAATTCACCAAGAACGATACCGTGGCCCTCTGGAAGGGGATCGTGGCAAACTCCGCATCCAACCTCAACTTCAACTATGTGTACTTCAACAACGCCACGTCAATAACGGCGAAGAACAATGTTCTCCTTGACAACTCACGCTTCATTCACATCTCCAATGGCGCCCTTATCTACACCGTTGTGAACCAGAGCGCCAGCCTGACCGTCACGAATTGTTACTTCCGTGATGCTGGATATTATGATCATGTGATATTGGCGCAGCTCACATTCACCTCAGAACTTGCCCAGACCGCATCATACGTGGTCCCGATCACGATAAATGGTAACACCTTTGCAGGGGGCCAAGCTAACCATACCGTCAATATCATATATTCTCTGAATGCCGTGGGCTCTTCAAAATTGGCACTGACCTCAGAATTGAGCCTTCAGGACAACACCATCACTCACTCCAAGAACGGCTTGCTGGTGAACAGGTACGTCTATGCATACGACAACGCCACCGCATCGATGGTGGGGAGCGCAGAGTTGAAGAACAACGTGATGAGCGACGTGTTCTCCGGGCTCGAGGTGTTGAACTACATCTATGCTCTTGGCAAATATGCTCCAGTGGCCAGCTTCACCGGTGACCTCAACATTCTAAACAATGAGTTCGGTACGCTGATGGACGTGGATTGCTGGTTCTACACCGGCGTCTATGTCCAGGGGTCCGGATTCGCTAATTGCACCCAGAACGTCTACGCGACCGGCAACATCTTCAATACCAAGTCGGCTGGTTCCTGGCTGGTCTCGTTCCATGTGTACAAGTCCGTAAATGCATACGACAACGGCACTGGCAATATCATCGGTCTCACCGCAATAGAGCAGAACAACTTCGATGCGGTGACAACCGGTCTCGATTATCAGGAAGGCGTCGACCTGAATGGTAAATATTCCACCCACGGCACCATTTCTGGAGATGTCAGCTTCGTTGGCAACTCCGTAGACCTGGTCAGGGACACCCTGGTGAAGATCAGGGCAGGGTACGTATACGGCGCCTCTGTGACCGAAGGATTTGGAGAGGCCCTCATCAGCTCGGCCTTCACCCTCGAATCCAACGAGATAAACCAATGTTCGATAGAACTGGTCAACTTCCAGGCATACGTGGATGCGAGGGATAACTCGACGTTCAACATGAACGTCCCATTGTCCATCGCTGACATGAAGGCCAATGAGACGAACAAATTCCTGACCTTTGGCATCACGGTATCCTCTACCAAGGACGCCGAGGTCATCTATAACGGGCCTGTCACATTGGAAGGAACGATGATGGATGACAACAGCGCTCAGTTCTTCGGCGCGACAGTGAAGGTCTATTCATATGACCGGTCCGTCACGACAGTGACCGCCCCGGTCATGATCTCTGCAAACCAGATCGAGCATGGCTATAACTTCGCAGGTCTGGATTATGAGATCTGGGCATATGACGATTCTATCCTCGGCTTCAACGGCCCGATATCCTTTGTGGACAACACCGTGTTCGTAATGGCCGCGAACGGTATCGTAATGGACGGCATCTACACCTGGGCCGGAGACAACGCAGCACTGACCGCGACGCTCGACATCACCATCACTGGGAACGATCTCCTGGTGAAGTCTGGTTATGTGGTCAACATGTGGAGGCAGTTCGAGGCCGATGGCGATGCCATCTCTACGGTCAACGCCCTCCTGAACATCCAGGACAATGTCTTCAAGGACGAGGACGCGTCATATGTGATCTACATCGCAGACTATTGCGGCGGATACTATGCTCAGAAGAGCGCCGAGCTGACCGTTATCGGCAACGTCCAGATCATCGGCAACGAGATCACTTATGCCGATGGTAACGGCATCTACTACTTCTTTGAGCCTTATCCAGACATAGCAGATGTCGGCGCCGTCGTGGCCATGGACCTGTCCCAGGTGAACTGGTTCATCGAGAACAACATCATCACCACGAACGGGGGCGGCCAGACCGCGATCGCATGGATAAGCAACCTGGTCAATATGGACCAGCAATTCCATGGGAACCTGGTCTTCACCGCTGGTGATGTGAGGATCACAGGAAATGAGATAGAGATGACCGGGGACGGTGTCACGGGCATCTACCTGCGTCCTGACATCAGATCGTGGGCCAGGGATGGCGCGACATCGACCATCACATTCGGCAGCTACTTGGTGCAGGACAACATCGTGAAGGTCACCGGCGATAACGGAAAGGGCATCGACATCAAGATCTACTACCTGGTCGCCCTGGCAGACCACTCCAATGTCACCATTAAGACAGGAACGATATCTGCAACCGGCAATGCGGTCATCATGACCGGCGACGGCAATGTAGGTATCAATCTGAACCCGGCGCTCGGCAACACTTATGACATCGCCGCTGGCGATCATGACTACCCGGTCATTGCATATGTTGAGGTCGCGGGCGGGGTCAACATCGCCTCCAACATCATCGGCATCGATGGTGAAGGGGCTACTGGAATCTACATGAACCAGACGGCCGTCTATGCCCAGTCCGGGAACTTCCTGGCAAATGCCACCATTAAGGTCGACTTCAACATCTTGGCCAACGTGATAACGACCAAGAACGTGGCCGGCTCTTACACCCATGCGATATATGTCGCTGGATTCAGAGTGATGGCGATGTATTCATCGTCCTATTCGCTCGTACAAAGCCATCTGATCATCGAGGGAAATGAGGTCGAGCAGACGGGAATGGCCACCTGCGGCATCCACGTGACCCTGGTCGAGAATTATGTGATCGACCACAGCAGCTTCATCGGCAACGCCTGGATCGACACTGCCGTGCTGATACAGAGCAATGTGGTGAGCGGCGGGGATTATGGCATATTCGTCGGTGGCAGCAACTATGCCCTCAAGGTACTGGACAACCTGGTCACTAAGACCTACGACGCGGGCATCGAGATCAGCTCCTGCGCGAACGCAGAGGTCACTGACAACATCGCTTCGGACAACTACTATGATGGATTCCTGGTGACATCCTCTACCGACATTCTCCTGCGCGACAACATCGCACAGAATAATGGGAACGATGGTCTCTCGATCTCTAGCAGCAACGGCATCGTCATCTACAACGGTTCGTACGATGACAACGGCAACATGGGATTGGTCACGGAGAGCTCCTATGCCACCTGGTACATCGACGGTGTGGCCACACTGACAAGCAACGATGCCAGACTGGATGGCCACATCATAGTGATGGACGGGGGTAAGCTGACCATCGACCTCTGCATCTTCGACATCTATGCAGGTGCGGATGGTAAGACCTTGGTCAGGGTCAACGAAGGCGGCCAAATGGAGGCCTCTAACACCGAGTTCGACTGCAACTCTGGGAATGGCCAGTTCATCATCGAAGGCACGCTCTTCATGATGGGATGCTCGTCGCTGGATTGGTATGAGACATACCTGGCGCCCACCTCCTCCGCGGACATCAGCGCGTCCAGCTTCATGTACGCCGATCGCTATGGTATCCACATCAACGGTGCTTCGCCCATCATCGCCAGCTGCACGTTCTACTACAATCAGTTGGCAGGGGTGTTCATCGAAGGGGCCGATGCCGCTCCGAGCATCGAGAAGAGCATCTTCTTGGCCAACCCGCGCGGCATCTATGCCGTCGGAGCCAACCTCGGCGAAATCGTGGGCAACATCTTCGCGGTCAATTTCGTGGCCGGTATCTATGGAGAGAAGGTGACCGGGGCGATCTCCGCCAACACCTTCGTGCTGAACAAGGTGGAGATAAACCTGGTAGACTCCGTGGTGACCGTCTCTGACAACGAGATCGGCTGGTCCCACCTGATCGATGTCGCTGGACAGTATTCGCCGGTCGCCTCGGTCAT
>MVRC01000004.1 GCA_002067865.1 Methanomassiliicoccales archaeon PtaU1.Bin124
TCCGCTCCCGCAGGCGGCGTCCCCCTCACGACCGCCAGCACCATCTCGATATCCTTCGTGCCTTACACCAAGATGACCATCAATACTGCCCTCGACACCACCGGTATGACCTATTCGAGCACCGGCGCGGCGCAGTGGGTGCCAGTTACCCACCGCTTCAGCAAGGGCGGCAGCGCCATGCAGAGCGGCATGATCGAGGACGGCGATTCCAGCACCTTGTCGATGTCGGTGGCAGGCTCCACCACGCTGTCATTCCAGTGGATGGTCGCCTCAGCATCATCTGCCGACACTCTCAGCGTCAGCTTGGACGGCACCGTGAAGCAGACCATCAGCGGGACCACCGGCTGGGCCTCGGCAAGCGTATCAATCCCATCTGGTGCACATATCGTCTCCTGGACATATACCAAGTCCACCGGCTCGCACGGACCTGAGGATGCCGGATATATCGATGCCGTTTCCACGACATCGGTCATATCGGTCGATACCATCCCGCCGGTCAGCTCGGCCGCTCTGAGCGGGACCGTTGGGGTGAACTCCTGGTACACATCCGCGGTCACCACCACGATCTCGGCCGTCGATGCATCGTCCACCGTCTCTGGCATAAAGTACCGCCTCGATGGCGGCTCCTGGACCGCCTACTCGGCACCGATCGTTGTATCCTCGGACGGCTCCCATATCATCGATTATTACGCCACAGATGCCGTGGGGAACGTAGAGACCTACAAAACTATCTCATTCAAGAAGGACTCCACCGCCCCCTCGACCACATACGCCCTGGACGGTCTTACGCTGACCCTGACCGCGACCGATGCGACCAGCGGTGTATCGAAGACCGAGTATAGCATCAATGGGGGCGCCTGGACGACCTATTCCGCTTCCTTCGCCGCCAGCACCGAGGGCGTGAAATCGACAGTGGCATTCCGCTCCATCGACCTGGCCGGGAACGTCGCCGCTGCCACCACCATCACCATCGGAAACGCCGATACGACCGCCCCGACGACCGCGGCATCCCCCAGTGGCACCGTCGGATCCAATGGATGGTACACCTCCGCGGTCTCCGTCTCATTGGCGGCCACCGATCTGGGCGGCTCAGGACTCGCCTCCACATATTACCGAATGGACGGCGGCGCCTGGACTTTATACGCTCAACCGGTGAACATCGCCGTCGACGGTTCGCACGTGGTCGATTATTACTCGGTGGATGCAGCAGGCAACATCGAAGCTTCGAAGAGCATAGCGGTCAAGAAGGACAGCGCGGCCCCGGCATCGGCGTCAAGCGTCTCCGGCCTCACCGTTACGCTTTCCGCCAGCGACCCGGTCAGTGGCGTCGCATCGATCTACTATCGCATCGACGGCGGTTCCTGGACCCTGTACACCGCCCCGTTCAGCTCCGGCAGCACCGGCGTCACCCACACCATCGATTACTACGCGGTGGACAGCGCCGGTAACACGGAGGCTTTCGACCAGACCACGGCATATCAGGCCTCGGCGGTCACACCTGTCGCACCGGCAAAACCCACCAGCCTGAAGGCGTACTCGGTGCTAGGCGGGATCAAGCTTTCCTGGACCGCTCCCCTGAGCACCGGTACCTCCCCTCTCTTGGGCTACAAGGTCTACCGCAGCCTTGGGTCCGCCACCCCGGTCCTGATCGGAACCACTACGACCACATCCTACACCGACACCACCCTCGTGGCCAACCAGCTGTACCGCTACTATGTGACGGCCTACAGCCTGGCCGGGGAGAGCGCCAAGCTCGGTCCGCTGACCCTGAAGCTCAGCTCCATCAGGACCGCCTCGGTCGCGCTGGCCAGTGAGTCGCCTTCTCCAGACCTGGCGAACATCGATGCCGCCTTGGTAGTGGAAGAGCCCTCCGTCGGAACGAGCGATGATGCGGCCGTCATGACCATAGCATGGATCATGGGGCTGCCCCTCGCGGCCATCGGTCTGCTGGTGGCGTGGTTGTACACGCGTCACGGGATGGGCTGATGCCGCGATAATCACTTAACCCCAAACGGCCATCACCCCTCGTCGAGGGGGATGGGATCATCGCGGAGGATCTGCAGGTCAGCGTGGGCACGATCAGGGAACGCCTGTTCTTGGAGCGCCTGCGCTGCATCGGCCCAGAGAGGGTCGATCCGGTCGCGGGGATGAAGCAGAAGGCCAGGGCGAAATACATCGAGGAGAACTGGCAGAAGCTCTTCCCGCCGGTGGACGCGGCCCTGCTCAAGGTCGTCACCGCACCGCTGCAAAGGGTCGTCAGCAAGGGCATGGACCCGGCGACGGACGAGATGATGCGGACCCATTGGGAACCGCAGATCAAGGCGAAGCTTCACAACACGTACGAGTTCTACGTGATCATGCTGCGCTATTCCTCGAGCGTAAAGGAACGCAATGCGGAGGAGCAGAGCCGCCTGCTGTTGAACTATTATCTACTGCTGGTGGAGGGGGTCTACTCGGCACAGGTGAACCTCGTCTGTCACCTCCTGTGCAACATGGGGCAGCAGTATCGATCGTCCAAGTCGGCCATGGAGCACGGCCCTGCCCCTGGGTCGATCGGGGTCATCGAAGAGGACAGCCTGTGGAACAAGCTGCGCTTCCTGGAGGACAACGGTTTCTCATTCATGGTCGATGCATGCGACCGCCAGCTACGCAACAGCGTGGCCCACCTGGATTTCATTGTTTTCACGAACGGTTGCGTCGGTTATGGAACGACCTCCCGTGGACCAAAGGTCATCAGCTACGATGAACTAGTGCACAAGGTGGAGGTCCTGAAGTCGATCACCGACGCGGTCAACGAGGTCCTGGCCGATTCCACCGCCGCCTGGCGCAAGGCCGTCAAGGAAAAGAAGAGCAAGACCGCGCCGAAGGCAGCAGCGAAGGTGGCCAAGGCCGGACCGAAGGACCCCAAGGAGGTCCTCAAGGCCATGGGCATGGAGAAATCCTCTCCCGAAGAGAGGGAACCGACAGTGCGGCTTTGAGAGATGGGCCTCTCTCTTTTTCCTCCATCTAGCGCTATTGGCAAAAACCTGCAATTCTGCAGTCCGATTCGACTCAATCTTCCCTCAATAAAAAGAAGGGTTGGACATGGTTTAATTATATAATTATTCATATACATTTAAAAATATTCTTTAATTATTATATGAATCATAATATTTATAAAAAGGAAAATGTTATCTTTCAAGATAATCTTATATTGCCAGTTGAACAGAATTTTAAAATTTTTTATACAAAATTATCAGTAATGACAATTATTCTGTTTATATATCGCGTTAAGGAGAAGTTTATAAACGATAAGGCCATTAGGTTTATCGTCGGGATGGGAAGAGTGGGGGCGTAAGTCGTCGTCACGAGTGTTCTCGACTCGGGGCTCCCGAGCCTCGGCCTTAATCATTAGCGAGGGCCATGACGAAAGTAGCAGGACGAACAGTAACAGTATTGCTCGCCCTGGCGATGCTATTCTCAGCATTGCCGATGGCAAGCATGGCTGTGAGCGCAAGCATTGAGAACGCAACATATTCTGAGAGTTCCTTGAGCGTAGACGGAGGAACCGTCTATTACCACCGCATCCAGCAATCGGAGGTCGATTCCTTGCAGACCCTTTTGGGCGTGAGGCAGGACGGGGTGGACTACAACCTGCTCTATGACGGGCACGGGACTGGTCTATCTCCGCTGTCATCATCTGAGTACTCGACCTTGACCGAGCAAGCATATGTCGTCAGCAGCGTCGTTAGCGACCTGACATATGCCAGCTCCCTGGACCTGTCGAACTCGCCGTACTTCCCAGCGGTGGGGGACCAGTTGTCATTGGGAGCATGCGCGGCCTGGGCCATGACATACTACTGCTATGGCTATTTGGAAGCAAAGGACCAAGGATGGACGCAAGCGAGCAGCGGACTGGCGTCGCAGGTGTTATCCCCCACTTTCACGTACAATCGCATCAGCGATTACAACACGGGCTCTTCCCTGAGCGGAAACGCCTATGTGATCCGTGACTGGGGGGCGGCCACCATGGCGACCATGCCGTACGATGTTACGGACTACCTCAGCTGGGGCAGCGATGTCGCGCAGCGAGAGGCGATTGCGCATAGGGCGCTGTCGGTCATGTACATCACATCGGCCACGGTGGACACGCTGAAGGTAGTGCTGCAATCGGGTTCGCCAGTAACATTCGCTATGGACGCATTGACGTTCGGAACGGTCTTCAACGGGGATGGCACTAAGAAGATCATCTCCGCGGCAGACTATAACACGGCCTCTCTGAATCATGCACAGACCATAGTGGGGTGGGACGACACGGTCTCCGAGGACGGAGATGTCGGAGCGTTCCGGGTGGTGAACTCCTGGGGGACAGGGTTCGCCGAAGGAGGATATTATTGGATAACGTACAAGGCAATGTTGGAGATGCTGGCGCTCTCCCCGCCCACCTACATCCAGGACAGGGTGGGCTACCAGCCCCAGGTCACTGCCGTGGTGCATTTCAGCGCCATGCCGGCCAGGGATTCGACGTTCAGCTGCATTCTGCAGAGCAACGTGACCGGAACGGCAGTGAAGACGAGGACGTTCTATTACAGGACGACCTACTACCAGGGAACGGCCCCGGCCTTCCCGGAGTATCTCTTTGTGGACCTGACGGACCTGCTGACAAGCTATTCCGCCACCAACAGCAGGTTCGCCATAAGCTTCAGCGGCGGTTCGAAGACCGGTACGGTCTCGAGCTACCATCTGGAATGGTATGATGGAAGCTACGTTGCTGGCAGCCCCACGCAGCGTTCGGCCTTCGCCGCAGGTTTGCCGGCGACGACCAAGACCGTCATATCCTTGGCCTCGACCAAGTACACCCAGATGACCTTGGCCGCCGCCTTGGACACGACCGCCCTCACACTGAGCACCAGCGGTGAGGCATGCTGGACACCAGTGGTCGACACCTCTTACTACGGAGGAGACTCCGTGGTCAGCGGGGACATCGGCAACTCACATTCCAGCACGCTGAAGGGGACGATCGCAGGACCGGCCACGGTGTCGTTCTATTGGAAGGTGACGTCCGAATCAGGCGCTGACTATCTGAAGTGCAGCGTCGATTCGACCGTTCAGGCGAGCATCTCCGGAACGACCGCCTGGACCAAGGTCTCGCTGAACATCGCATCAGGAACGCATACCATCACCTGGACCTACTCGAAGTCGGCCGCCACCTCCGTAGGGGCAGATTGCGGGTACGTGGACAGGATCGACACCACCGGCGGCACGAGCGACTCCACCGCCCCGGTCACCTCGGCGACCTTATCTGGTACGACTGGAACGAACGGCTGGTATACGACCACCGTTTCGGCCACCTTGACCGCATCGGACTCGGGCGGAGTGCAGTCTACTATGTACAAACTGGACTCGGGTGCCTGGACGGCATATGCGGCCCCGGTGTCGATCACGCTGGATGGGACGCATACCCTGCAGTACTACTCGGTGGATGCGAGCGGCAACGTGGAAGCGACCAAGTCTGCCACCATAAAGAAGGATTCCACCGCGCCAGTAACCACTTCGACGACCTCTGGATATTCGGTGACGCTATCCCGTAGCGATGCGGTCAGCGGCATATCCACCACGATGTACAGCATCGACAGCGGAGCATGGAAGACCTACACGGCCGCCTTCAGCGCTGGAACGACCGGCACTCATGTGGTGAAGTTCTACAGTGTGGACAAGGCGGGGAACACCGAGTCGACCAAGCAGATATCCGTCGGAGGAACGGACACGGTCGGACCGGTGAGCTCGGTCACCCTGAGCGGCACCACGGGCAGTAACGGATGGTACACCACCAATGTAGGCATCAAGATAGCCGCGACGGATGCGGCCAGCGGGGTCGCCACGACGTATTATAAGATCGACTCCGGTGCCTGGACCGCCTATGCGGGCTACTTCGTCTACTCGTCCGATGGTACGCACACGCTGCAGTACTACTCCGTCGACACCCTGGGCAACATCGAGGCCACGAAGTCCACCACGTTCAAGAAGGATGCGGTCGCGCCGACCACCTCATCCGCTGTGTCCGGCTCCACGGTCACACTGACATCCAACGATGTCACCAGCAAAGTGGCCACCATCTACTATCAGGTCGATGGCGGATCATGGACGCTGTACACCGGAGCCTTCAGCGCCGGTACGGCCGGGGTGCAGCACACCGTGCAGTTCTATGCGGTGGACAATGCTGGCAACATCGAGGCCACGAAGCAGGTGAACGTGTATGTCGACACTGGAGCGGTCAAGGTCGCTCCCAGCGCACCAACCTCGCTCTCGGCCAGGACGACCATCGGCGGGATCAAGCTTACCTGGATAGCACCGTTGAACACGGGTTCCGCACCGCTCTCGGGCTACAAGATATACAGGAGCCTGGGAACGGGCACGCTCGTGCTCATTGGCACCAGTGCGACCACGTCCTATTCGGACACCACCATGGTGGCGAACCAGCAGTACCGTTACTACGTGACTGCCTACAGCTCTGCCGGTGAGAGCGCCAAGCTCGGGCCGATGATCATCAAGCTGTCCACCATCCTGTCGTCCGAATCGTTGCTGGGCGAGACCGGAATGATCGACATTCCTTCCGATGGCAGCGACATGGGCGAGATGGTCCAGAGAGTACCGTTCTGGGTCGCCTGCTTCGCCGCGATCGTGCTGGTGGGCATGGCCTTCTGGGTCATCAAACGCCGGGCTTGAACGTCCAACGTTGCAGAAACCCTTTTCCTCATTATTTTATTTCGGCTAACCTAAAGCCAGATGCTCATGATTTTCACTTTAACGATAGAAAAACCCTTAAGCAAGCCCCTCGTTTCCTCGGTACGTGGACAAGAAAAGGGTCGCGGAGATAGTCATTGTCGGAGGGCTGATCGTCTTTGCGATCAAGCTCCTTGCGTACATAATATCCGATTCCATCGCGCTTCTGTCAGATGCGCTGGAGTCGATCATCAACATCATCGCCTCGATAATGATGTTCATCTCCATCCGGGTGGCATCGAAACCGCCAGACGCGGAGCACCAGTTCGGTCACAAGAGGGCGGAGAACGTTTCCTGCCTCATAGAGGGGCTACTGATCATCATCGCGGCTTTGCTCATCATGGAGGCAGGTCTGTCCCGCCTGTTCACCCCGGTCGAGCTGACCCAGGTGGACATCGCCCTGATCGTGTCCCTGTCGGCCACCGGTATCAACGCCGGGCTGTCGTACTTCATGCTAAAGGAATCGAAGAAGAACGAATCCATGGCACTGGAAGGGGATTCCAAGCACCTGCTCTCGGACGTACTTTCGTCCGGTGGGGTCGTCCTGGGCCTGTTCATCGCCACCCTGACCGGATGGTTCGTGCTGGACTCCATACTGGCCATCATCATGGCGGTCCTCATCGGCAAGATGGGCATCGATCTCATGAGAAAGGCCTCGACGGACCTTTTGGACCATTCCTGCCCCGAGGTCGAGGTAAAGGTAAGGGAGCTGCTGGACACGCAAAAGGGTTTCGTCGAATATCACGAGCTGAAGACCAGAAAGAGCGGGGACACGGTCTTCGTGATGTTCCATCTATGCGTCGACGGTAAGATGACAGTGAACGAATCCCATGACCTGACAGAGCGGCTGGAGCGAATGCTGGAAGAGAAGATCCCGGGCATAGATGCCACGATCCACGTGGAATCGGAGCATCAGATGTGCGAAGGCCGCACGGAGGAAGAGGACGACCAGCTCAACTACCGGGCCAGAAGCCTGCATAGGGAGCACGGGCCTAAAGAATAAATATCTGGGACAGAATCAGCTTGAACAGCGCCGGGATGACAGAGCGGCCATGTGGCGGACTGCAGCCATATTGGCGGATATCCGCATACCCGTGTTCAAATCGCGGTCCCGGCTCCATCACTCTTCTACTTCCTTCCTGCGAAGGATGTTATCTTTGGCCCACGCGGCATGCTCGGCCAGCATAACATCGTCTCCATCGATGAACCTCTGGATGGCCGGAACTACGCTAACATCTCCAACATTTCCGAGCGCCACCAAAGCATTCCTTATTAGCAGGCGATGGTCATCAACGTTCCATTCCATATCATGGAAATGACGGTCGAACTCCTCTCTCGTCAGGTTCACTAGGTCAAGCAGTCTCGGACTCTTCGTCCATGGGCCGAATGGATCATCGAGCTCCGTTTTGATTGGTTGGACGTTATCGTTGCGGGGACAGACCTCTTGGCAATGACCGCAGCTATTGATCCTGTCCCCGACCATCTCCCTAAGCTCAAGTGGGATGGGTCCTGGCATGGCGAGGATGTCCGTCAGGCACCTGCTGGCATCGACAACGTACGGCTCCACGATCGCCTTGGTCGGGCATAGGCGGATGCACCGCTGGCAGGAACCGCACCTCGGTTCGGCCTCTTCGTCCGGTCTCAATTCTAGGTCAGTGGATATAGCTCGGAATAGCATCCATGAGCCGTGATCTTCATTTTGGATAACAGTATTCTTGCCATATGTCCCAACTCCGGAGCGATGTACCGCCGCCTTCGTGGGTACTAAGTTCTCGTCAAGGACCTCGGCCCCGTTCTCTCTCAGGAAATTTATCACCAACTGCCTTCTCTTGTCGATCTCTGCGTAGAAATGTCTCCAATAATCCTTACTGATGCGCCCTCTTGGATCGGAGGGCGTCCCGCTTTCATGCCTCTCATCGATCAGATACCTCATACCAAGGACTATGATCGATCTGGCAAGGGGCATAGAAGCCTTGGGATCAGAAAAAAGTTCCACCTTGCCCATAGGCGGATACAGGTTGGCCATCTCATCCGTGATGGTTCCATTGGCCCTTCTCCTTTTGACCTCCTTTAAAAAACGCGGGAACGGTTCAACATTTGTGATACCAACGATGTCAAATCCGAGCCTCATCGCTGCCACTTTCACATCCTCTGAGGTCAGACATTTCTTCATGCCATTTGGAGGCGATGTCATAGATGATTAAACTAGCGAAAAATTATTAAGAAAAAAGAAGGGACTAGGTCCCGATCATTTGATCTCGATAGGTCTCTGCGAAGGGCAATCGAACGGATCGCACTTCTCCTTGAGTTTCGTAGGATATAGGACCTTGGCGAAGACCACAACCGCAGCTCCAGCACCAAGTAGCTGTGCCACGATGAACAGGAAGCCGCTCATCGGAGCTATTCCACAGATCGCATAGGTGAACATGCGGCTGAGCGTGACCGCAGGATTGCTGAACATGGTGCTGACGGTCGTGATGAGCATTCCACCGACCAGGAATGCGACCGATAGTCCTGTGTGCTTCGAGCCGCCTTTGACACACCCAAAGATCACTCCCACGAGAATGAATGTGCACAGGAACTCTGAGAAGAATTGAGTGCCGTCCTTGACGTTCGAGGATATGACCAAAAGGTCGGGGTGGTAGTCCCAGAACATGATATGGACCGTGAGAAGTCCGATGAAACCTCCGAGGAATTGAACGGCGACGTACATCAATGCCTTTCTGGCGCCGATCTCTTTGTTCAGATACAGCGCGAGGGTGACGGCTGGATTGAAATGTGCGCCCGATATCGAGCCGAACGTTTCGATCAGAGCGAAAAGCACCAGCGCCACCGCCAGGGCGTTGATAAGGATCACCAAGAACATCATCTCCGCCGTCACTCCAAACGTGAATGGTAAGATGGTCGAGCCGATCGCCGCGATCACTAGGAACATCGTGCCTAAGAATTCCGCCACAAGGTTCTGCTTCAAACTGACCAGGATTATCCCCCCGATACTTTGCGGATGGTGGGAATAGTTCATGGGTATTTTTACTTAATTCAAAAGTTAAATAATAAAATAGAAATCGGACATCAATAAATTTTGTAATATATATAATTATAAATAGTTTATAATATTACAAATCCAGTATACACATGATTGCGGGAATAATTGATGATTATCATTGATTAAGTTAAATCTCAAATATTAAAATAGATTTTTATTCTTGTTAAATATTTAATAATATTTCGATGGGTTAAGATCACCTCAGGTCGTGGTCAAGCAATCAAGATTATTATCCGTCACATTCATTTGACCTTGGTGGAGGACGAGCGATGATTTATGATAACATTCTCAAGACGATCGGCCGCACGCCCATCGTAAGGGTGAACAGAATGGCCCCTGAAGGAGGAGCCGAGGTCTATGTCAAGGTCGAGTCCTTCAACCCGACCCATTCGGTCAAGGACAGGGCCGCCTTGACCATGATCGAAGACGCGGAAAAAAGTGGCGCACTGAGACCGGGAATGAGCGTTGTCGAACCTACCTCGGGCAACACCGGGATCGGGTTGGCAATGGTATGTGCGGTGAAAGGATATCGCCTGGTCCTCACCATGCCCGAGAACATGAGCATCGAGCGCTGTAAGATATTGAAGGCGTTCGGGGCCGAGCTCGTTCTGACCCCTGCCGCAGAACAGATGGGCGGGGCGGTGAACAAGGCCAAGGAACTGTTCAGGTCCGGAGGATATTACCTGCCCAACCAATTCGAGAACATGTCCAATGTCGAGGCACATTACATGACCACGGCCATGGAAATACTGGCAGACATCCCTGACATCGACCTCTTCGTCGCTGGGGTAGGGACAGGAGGAACATTGACCGGGGTCGCCAAGAGGTTGAAGGAGACCAGACCAGGTGTTTGGGTCGTTGGTGTGGAACCGGCGACGTCAGCAGTGCTCGGGGGAGGTAGGCCAGGCCCCCATCGTATACAAGGTATCGGGGCTGGCTTCGTTCCCAAGATTTATGATAGAAAGTTCATCGACTGGATACTACCGGTCAAGGATGAGGAGGCCTATGAAATGGCCAGGCGCATGGCCAGGGAGGAGGGCATCCTGGCAGGGATATCCGGTGGCGCTGCTCTATCGGCCGGACTTGGTATGGCCAAGGACCTGCCTGGTAAGAAGGTGCTGATATTGCTGCCGGACAGCGGTGAAAGATATCTCAGCACCGATCTGTTCACGGATGGATGAGATATGGAAATTATTTATTTAATCCATATAATATTATTATAAAAAAGGGTTAAGATCATTTCTTTTTCATCTTGGCCAGCTTTTTCTTGGCTGCTCCACTGCCAGCCGCTGCCTTGCTCTCCAGATCCGCGACCTTTTCCGCCTTCCCAGCCTTTTGCTTCTTGATGTCATTCTTAGAAATGCTCATGTCTCAGTGAACTTTTATTCGCTATTTATGTTATAAGTATCAACCACGGACAGGAATCCCCCCCCCACCCTATCGAATATGAGCCAGTGTTAATAACGAATGGAAAGATATTTGTGTCCTGATTTGTTTGGTGAATGAGCTATGTCATGGAAGGATGATGTCAACACCGTCCTGGAGAGGGACCCCGCCCCCAAGTCTTTTGGGGAGGCCCTCATGTTCAGCCAGGGGCTCCATGCCATCCTCATGCAGCGCGTCAGCCACCAGCAATATGCAAAAGGCAACTTCAAGCTGGCCCGGCTGATCAACTATGTGGCAAGGGTCTTAACTGGCGCAGACATCCATCCTGGGGCCACCATCGGCAAGGGGTTCTTCATAGACCATGCCACCGGCGTGGTCATCGGCGAGACCACCATCATCGGCGACAATGTGTCCCTCTGGCAAGGGGTCACCTTGGGAGGGGTCTCAGCCTCCAAGGGAAAGAGACACCCGACCATCCAGAATAACGTTACCGTTGGAGCGCACGCGGTCGTCCTGGGAAATATCGTCATCGGCGAGAACGTCAAGATCGGGGCCGGCTCCGTCGTTGTCAAGGACGTTCCTCCAAACTCCACCGTGGTCGGCGTCCCGGGCAGGGTCGTGAAGAGGGAAGGGGTCGTGGTCAAGACCGATCTGCGCCATGATGAGCTGCCAGATCCTTTACGTGACACGATCATGGACCTCACCAATCACATCGCTCAATTGGACCACCGCATCGAGCTCCTAGAAGAGCGACTCAAAAAGGAAAAATAACCTAAGTTGTATTGCCCCACGGGGCGCGCATCTTGGCATTGGAAGTATACAACACATTGACGAAAGACAAGGAAGAGTTCCGGTCGATCGAACCCAAAAAGGTCAAGATGTACGTATGCGGCGTGACCGTGTACAACGACATCCACATGGGCCACGCTCGTTCCATCATTGTTTTCGACATGATCGCCCGCTACCTGCGCTACAAGGGCTATCAGGTCATGCACGTCACCAACTTCACCGACGTGGACGATAAGATCATCAACCGTGCCAACGAGATGGGGATGGACCCCTTGGCGCTCTCCAGGATGTACATCGAGCACTACTTCGAGGACATCGAACGCCTGGGGGTCAAGAAGGCGGACATGTACCCGAAGGCATCGGAGAGCATCCCGGCCATCATCGACCTGGTGAAGCGCATCATCGATGCAGGATACGGTTATACCACTCCGGACGGGAGCGTCTACTTCAGCGTGGAGATGTTCAAGGACTACGGCAAGCTGAGCGGCAACAAGCTGGATGAGATGCTGGCCGGGGCCCGTATCGAAGTGGACGAGATCAAGAGGAACCCGATGGACTTCTGCCTGTGGAAGGCGGCCAAGCCCGGAGAGGTCTCCTGGCCCAGCCCCTGGGGCGAAGGGCGCCCGGGATGGCACATCGAATGCTCCGCCATGGTCATGGAGCACATGGGAGAGACCCTCGACATCCATGGGGGTGGGAACGACCTGATCTTCCCTCACCACGAGAACGAGGTGCTGCAGTCGGAGTCGGTCACACATAAGCCTCTGGCCAACTACTGGTTGCACAATGGTATGTTGCAGGTTTCCGGGGAGAAGATGTCAAAGTCGTTGAGCAACTTCTTCACCGTCAGGGACGTGATGGAGATCTTCTCCACCTCCGAGGTCAGGTTCTACTTCCTCAACACCCACTACCGCGGACCGCTGAGCTACAGCGAGGACGCCCTAAACGAAGCAGCATCCAGCCTGAGGCGGCTGCAGCACACCTACACCGAGCTGAAGGAGTACTTGGAAACCGCCTCCGGCAACTATGACGGGGACGAACTGGTGCGCAAGACCAGGGCCGAGTTCGGGGAGTACATGGATGACGATTTCAACACGCGAGGCGCGATCTCCGTCATGTTCGAAATGGCCCGCGAGGCCAACAAGCTGATGCAGCATGAGATGCTCAGCAAGAAGGGGGCCAAGTGCTTCATGACCTTGTTCGAGGAGTTCGACCAGGTGCTCGGAATTCTCCCCACCATGGAGCATAACCCGGACCAGCTGGACGATGTGATGGAGGTCGTCATCGCCGTGCGCACGGAGCTGAGGAAGCGGAAGCTGTATGATCTGGCCGACAAGATCCGCGACGACCTGAAGGAAAAGGGCATCATCCTCGAGGATTCGGCAGAGGGTGTCAAATGGCGCCAGGAATGAGCTCAATCGAGAAGAAGGCCATTCTGCTCGCTGGTGGCAAGGTCCGCCTGCCGACGGACTATCACCCGCCGTTCCGGGCCAGCCGTTCCACCGCCGGTCCCGGTGCCGGGTCTACCTCAATGGTGTTCTGTTTCGAGGGATTGAGGGTGAAGAAGGCCATCTCCCGCGAGGAGGGTGAGTTCGAACTGGTGGTCCACCCTGACCATCTTTCTTTGACGCATCACGGCATGCCTTTCCTGGACATCGTCGAGATGCAGCCTACCATCTACCACTGCCCGGAGCAGGCGTTCATCAACCTCCACCAGGAATGCATCTACGATTGCAAGTTCTGCACATCGCCCCGCCTTCCCAGGGACACGACGAAGAACCTGGACAAGGAGAAGGTGCGGCGCATGATCGAATCGGCGCTCGAGAATCCCGACCTAAAAGCGATCGCTATCACTTCGGCCGTGGTGGGAAGCCCGGAACGAACCAGCGAAGAGATGCTGGAGGTAGTTCGCATGGTGAGGGAGATGGTAGGGCCGGACATGCCGATCGGGGTCGAGCCATACATCTCCCGGCTGGAGGATATCGACCGGTTCAGGGAGGCGGGTGCGAACGAGATCAAGTTGAACATCGAGACGTTCGACAAGGAGATCTTCCGAAAGGTCTGCGGAGACATGGACATCGACAACATCCTCCGCTCACTACAGCATGCCGTGAAGGTGTTCGGCAGGGGGAAGGTCACCAGCAACATCATATTCGGCATGGGGGAGACCGACGAGAACGTTCTGGAGGGCGTCGAGGACTTGGCCGGGATGGGTGTGGTGGTGAGCTTGCGCCCCCTTCGGGTCAATGACATCAACAGAAAGCCATTGATCGAGGCGCTGGGTGAGATAGAACCGATGACCCCTGAGAGGATCATAAGGCTGAGCAAGGCCGCCAAGGCCATCTATTCGAAATATGGTCTGACCCCCCTGAGCTACGAGACAATGTGTCACCGTTGCAGGTGCTGTGACATAGTCCCATTTGCTGACTTCTAACTAGAAAATATTTAGGCATAATATTTATTGAATAATTTATTTTGAAGCCAGTATGATTTATTATTTATTTGTGATTTTTAGGATAGGGCTGTTAATATGATTTAGGTTAACCAAAATATTTATAGGGGCTGTTGAGTAAGGCATTCCGATGGTCAGCGAGAACATCGAGGAATACCTCGAATGCATCTGGGAGCTTTCCCAGAGGTCAACCCCTGTCAAGACTAAGGAGATATCGGACAAGATGAAGGTATCACCGGCCAGCGTCACGGAGATGATGCAGCGCCTGGCAGAGATGGGATACGTTCAGTATGAGAAGTACAAGGGGGTCACGCTGACCCAGTCCGGAAATGAGATCGGGACGAGGGTCAAACGCAGGCACAGGCTGATGGAGCGGTTCCTTTACGACATCATCGGCCTGGAGAAGAAGGAGAGCCACGAGGAGGCCTGCCGGATGGAGCACACCCTCTCGGATGAGAGCGAGCGCCGCATCTGCCAACTGATGAACAACCCCAAGACATGTCCAGATGGCGATCCTATCCCGGAGTGCAGCCATAGCTGCACACTCTGTGTCTCAGAGCCCTCTTTGCCTTTGTCCGAGATCCCCAAGGGGGAGACGGGCGTCATCACTCACCTGAAGTGCGATGATACCGCGAAGATGAGGCGCATCATCGCCATGGGTTTCGTTCCCGGGCGCAACATCTGCGTGGAGGACAGACTTCCCATGGGCGGGCCGCTGCTGCTCAGCGTGCAGGAGACCAAGATCGCCCTGGCCAGGGAATATGCATCGATGGTGCATGTCCTGCCCTCGGGGAAGTGCAGCAAGGCCGTATGAGGTAGCATGAACAAGCCAATGCAGGTGGCACTTATCGGCCATCCCAACGTAGGCAAGTCGGTCGTTTTCAGCAAGCTGACCGGCGTCACCGCCATCTCCTCAAATTATCCCGGAACCACCGTAGAATATCTTGAAGGCAAGGTCGTCCACGAAGGTCAGGTCATCGAGATATTCGATCTGCCAGGCACCTACGGTCTGAGCGGTGCCTCGGAGGACGAGAAGGTGGCGACCAGGCTGCTGGCCGAGAGGGAGCCCGACTGCGTGGTCGTCGTTGCGGACGCCACCCGCCTGGAGCCAAGCCTGGTGCTGGCGTTCCAGATCATTGAGCTCGGATATCGCACGATATTGCTGCTCAACCAGATGGATGTGGCGCGGAAGCGAATCACAATCGACGTGGAGCAGCTGAGCGGCATACTGGGCATTCCGATCATCCCCAGCGTGGCCATCTCGGGCGAAGGGCTCGATGGCCTGGTGGAGTCGATATCCTCCCCGCCCCGTAAGCCCTCCACATTCAAGGTACGCTACGATTCGCACATCGAGGCCATGCTGGAAAAGCTGACCTCTGAGCTGACGACCTACGAGCTCCCCCATCCCAAGAGGGGAGCGATCCTCAAGCTGCTCGAAGGCAACGAGTTCTTCACCGCGAAGTTCGACGATGAGTTCCGGGCCAAGGCCGAGAACGAGATGTATGAGTTCCGCCAGGAGCACGGGGAGGACATAGAGGTCCACATGAACCGGGACCGGTACGGGGAGGCCGGCAAGATCATCTCCGAGGTGGTGGGAAAGATCCCCCGCCAGCTTTCCCGAAGGGAGCGTATCTCCGAGCTCACGCTGAAGCCCTGGCCGGGCATCCCTCTGATGCTCGTCGTCCTGACCGGGGTGTTCATCTGCCTGGTCTTCATCGGCAGCGCTCTGGAGACGTTCCTGGTCGCCCAATATGCCGGCCTGACCGCCGGTTTCTTCGATTCGCTGGCGCACGCCATCGGGGGGCAGCTAGGGGCATCGATCGCCAACGGCCTGAACCTGACTATGATGTCCATCGTGGCCATCGTCATCCCTTACATCCTGGTCTTCTACCTTGTGCTGGCCATACTGGAGGACAGCGGTTACCTGCCCCGGGTGGTGATACTGCTGGACGGTCTCATGCAGAAGCTGGGCCTAAGCGGCCGTTCCATCATCCCCATGATCGTCGGCACCGGGTGCAACGTCCCCGCGATCCTGAGCACGCGCGTTCTGGGCTCCCGCCGAGAACGGCTCATATTGTCCACCATCATAATACTGGCAGTGCCATGCGGGGCGCAGACGGTGGTCATTCTGGGCACGGTCGGTGCATATGGCGGCCTCATCTACGTCGCGGCCATCTACGCCATCCTCCTGGCCCTCATTCTCCTTTCAGGCTGGTTCATGCATCACTTCATGAGGTCCGAGCCGATCGGCCTGATGATCGAAGTGCCCGAGCTGGCGGTCCCCCAATTGGACAATGTGCTGGACAAGACGTACAACCGGGTCAAGGACTTCTTTGTGATCGCCTTCCCGATCCTATTGGTCACCAGTTTCGTGCTGGAGCTGCTGATGAACTTCGGCGTCATGAACGCACTGGTGGAGCCGTTCTCATGGCTCACGGTCGGCCTGCTGGGGCTGCCCGCCATCACGATCATCGCCCTGCTGTTCGGCATCCTGCGGAAGGAAATGTCCCTGCAACTGCTGGTGGTGCTGTTCGGCACCGCCGACCTGATCACCGTCATGACAGTGGACCAGATGTTCGTGTTCGCCCTGGTGATAGCCACGTACATACCATGCGCCTCCGCCTTCAGCGTGATGTTCAAGGAGTTCGGGCTCAAGGACACGGCAAAGGTGACGGTCAGCTCGATCGCGATCTCCTTCCTGATCGGTGGGGTGGCCAATCTGCTATTGAGCATCGTCTGAGGGTGTGATTTATATTCCTTGCCGATGTTCCCAGCGCTGATGTGGGACTACCTATTCCTGTCCGCCATCATGCTGGGGCTTCTATTATGCGCTCCTCCGGGGGCAGTGAACACGGAGGCGTTCCGGCGGGGGGTCAGCGGCGGTTTCAAACGGGCGTGGGGCATCGAGCTCGGTTCCTGCGTCGGAGACCTCACATGGGCCTGCCTGGCATTGATCGGCCTGGCGTTCATAGTGACGAACGATGTGGCCCGGATACTGTTGGGCGTCGGCGGGGCCGCTCTGTTGATCTACCTGGCGTTCCAGGCCGTAAGGGATTCGAGGAACAAGGCCGCGCTGGAGGGGGAGATAAAGGAGGGACGGAGCGATCTGGTGACGGGTGCGCTCATCTCCCTGGGCAATCCCTTCCAGGTGGCGTTCTGGCTGGGGTTCGGTGGTTCGGCCATTGCGGTCATCGTGCCAGATCCTACCGCCGTCGATTATGGCATCTTCATCGGCGGTTATGTGATCGGCCTGATGATCTGGTCGTTCAGCTACTCGGTACTGATCGGTTATGGTCGCAAGTACGTTACACCGAAGCTGTTCCAGGCAATCAACATCGTCTGCGCGGCGGTGATGATCTACTTCGCCGCCTCGCTGCTGTGGTCGACCTTCACCGCATGATCAGTTATGGGTGTAATAGGCCTCGACATCAGGTGAGATGCGGCCGATGCGCACGAACCCGAAGCGCTCGAACTGGACGACCTTGCCTGCCTCGTCCTCCGGCAACCGCTCCACATATCCGACCTTCTTCGAGCCGTCCGGCATGAAGACCGTACAGGACTGGTAGCTGTCTGGGACCCAGTTTATGATCTTGACCTTCTCCTTCAGGATGGCCAGGTCGTTGCCGATGAACTTGCTCTTGCCGGCCTTGAGCTCGACGTTCGCCAGGTCCTTCAGCCTCACCCTTCCGGCCTCGATGGCCTGGGTCAGGTCGGCCTCGCTCACGAAGACCATGATCGGCTTGCCGCTGAGGTGATGCTCCCTGTACCCTCTCTCCGGGTGATCGGGGTGCAGCGGGGCCTTCGAATCCAGGTGGTCGACCCCGCAGACGTCCAACGGCTGCGGTTCCGGGACGAAGGAGAAACGGTCGGCGATCTTGTCGATCCGGTCCCGGTTGTATGCGTACAGCGTCTCCCAGGAGAACTCGATGTCGACCTCCTTGATGCCACAATCGACCCAGAACGCCCGGATCGCGTCGGCCTGGATGCCGCGCTTCGCCATCGCTCTGACGGTACCGAGGCGGACATCGTCCCAGCCGCTGTATTCGCCCGTCTTTATGCCCTTCCCGACGGTGGACGTCTTCAGTATGGCGTCCGGGATGGACACAAGGCCGTAATGATGATACCAGGGCATGGTCCAGCCGAAGTAATTGAAGAGATACTCCTGCCTCAGGGTGTTGTTGAGGTGGTCCTTGCCGCGGATGACATGGGTGAGGCCGAGGAAATGATCGTCCACCGCCACGCAGAAGTTCATCATCGGATAGACGCAGTACTTGCTCCCTTGCCTGGGATGCGGGGTGCTGGTGACGATCCTGAAGCCCACGAAGTCCCTGATGGCGGGGTTGGGATGGTTCAGGTCGGTCTTGACGACGAAGACGGCCTTCTCCTCGCCATAATGGCCTGCCAGCATCTTCTCCCACTTCTCCATCGTCACCTCAACGGACTCGTCGTGGTGAGGACAGGGCCTGCTCTCCTCCTTCATCTTGCGCCAGTCATCGGCCGGGCAGGTGCAGATGTATGCCTTGCCCATCTTGATGAGCTGCCTGGCCAGGTCGTAGTAGAAAGGGAACCGCTCGCTCTGGACGACCGTCTCGTGCACCTTGATCCCCAGCCACTCCAGGTCCTCCGGGATCATGTCATATGCATCGGGGTCGATCTTGTCCGGGTTGGTGTCCTCGATGCGGTTGATGAACTTGCCGTCGTACCGCTTCACGTACTCATCGTTGAGCACGGCCACACGGGTATGGCCCAGGTGCAGCGGTCCAGACGGACCGGGGGCGAACCTCATGACGACCTTTCCCTGCACGGCACCAGGCAGGTCCGGCAGCTTGTGCACCCTCTCCACCTTCTCCTTCTTCTGGGTGAGGGTCGAGTCGATGCGCTCCAGCATGGTCTTCTGGTCGGCCGGGTCCATGGCATTGACCTTGGCGACTATGGTGTCGATCAGGGGCAGCACCTCCTTTGCATTGGAGCGGAGGGCGGGCTGCTCGGCCATGACCTTACCCTGCACGGCCTTGGGATTGGCCTTGCCGTTGAACTGGAAAGCGTTCTGCAATGCGTATTTGAGAATGATGTCCTCGGTGCTCTGGTCGACCATCCCCCCGCCGATTGATGCTTGCGCTGAAATACCTTTTGGCCCGACAGGTCCGCGTTGGCAAGGAGGCAAGGGTTATTAGCGGCCATGCGAATCACCGGTGCATGTCCATGCGCTCCCTTTTGAGCAGCTTCCAGGACGTCCGGGTCATCGACCGCAACGTTCCCTGCGACAAAGAGCCCACGAAGATCCTGCTGGAGGACCAGCGCCGCCCTGTCATGTTCAATGACCTGAACGGCGCCAAGGCTGCAGGTAATCTGTGGTCCAGTCGCGAGCGTGTCGCTGCCGCGCTCGGTCTCAAGAAGGAGAAGCTGACGGAGAGCCTGGTCGATGCCATGTCCTCACCGCGGAAGCCGAAGGAGATATCGGACCCGGACTGGAGGGACAGCATAAGCGATGATTTCGACCTGATGAAGCTGCCCCTTCCGAAATACTATCCCAAGGACGGCGGCAGGTATGTCACCGCCGGAGTGGCCATTGCGGATTATGAGGGCAAGAGGAACATCTCGTTCCACCGCCTGATGCTCATGGACAGCCACCGCTTCGCCATCAGGCTGGTGCCGAGGCATCTGTTCACCATGCACCAGATGAGCATGAGGAAGGGCAAGGACCTGAAGGTGGCCTTCTGTGTCGGAGTGTGTCCATCCGTTCTCCTGGCAGGTGCCGTCTCGACCGATTATGCGGTGGATGAGATGGAGGTGGCCAGCGCCATCCGCTATCACGGGCTGAAGAAGGACATCGAGGTCGCCAGGACCGATTCCGGTCTAATGGTCCCAGCCCATTCCGAATATGTGATCGAAGGCCGTCTGACCTCCGAACTGGTGGATGAGGGTCCGTTCGTGGACATCACTGGCACATATGACAGCGTACGCAAGCAGCCGGTGTTCGAGGTGGACCGCGTCTATCGCCGCAAGGACCCTATATTCCACCTGGTATTGCCGGGCGGATTGGAGCATTACCTGCTGATGGGCCTGCCCCGGGAACCGGTCATCTTCAAGACCGTCCGGCAGGTGGTCCCGCGCGTCCATGGGGTTCGCCTGACCGAGGGCGGTTGCTGCTGGCTTCACGGTGTCGTCTCCATCACCAAGAACAAGGAAGGGGATGCGATGAACGCCGCCATGGCCGCGTTCTCTGGCCATGCCTCCATGAAGAAGGTCACCATCGTCGACAATGACGTCGACATCTTCGATGACCAGAGCGTGGAATGGGCCGAGGCGACCAGATTCCAGGCCAGCCGTTCATTGCTGGTCGTCAACAACGCCGCCGGTTCGTCCTTGGACCCGAGCACAGATGGGACGACGTCCAAGGTAGCGATCGATGCCACCAAACCCCTCGGGGTCAAGGAAGGTTTCGAGAAGGCAGCGCTAGAGTGAATGATTTCAATGATCTTCTACTTCAGCGCCACCGGGAATTCATTAGAGGCCGCGACGGTCCTGGGCGAATCCCTGGACGAACGGACGATCGATATCACCGAAGCGATGAGGAAGAAGGAATTCTCATACGCTCTGCCGAATGGAGAAAGGATCGGGTTCGTCTTCCCGGTGTTCTTCTTCGGCGTGCCATCGATAGTATGCGATTTCATCGACAGGCTGGAACTAAAAGGGGTGGAGCATCCATATGTCTTCTCGGTCATCACCTGTGGTGAGAAGATCGGTGCAGCAGACAAGCAGTTCCAAAAAATAATTCAAAGAAAGGGGCTCGATGTCAACGTTTGCTTCACGCTAATCATGCCCAATAACTCGGTACTATGGTATGAACTGCCCACGCCGGAAGAGCAGAGATCGATGCTTGCAGCTGCTAGAATTCGGATGGGCGAGATCGCTCAGGCGGTCAAGGAAAATGGGACCGATGGCTATGCCTCCACCTTAGGGGCGCGCATAAATGCAGTTTTCATGTATTCCCTCTACAAACATGGCCGCAGGACCTTGAAATTCCATGCGGACGAGAGATGCACCGGATGCGGTCTTTGCGGGCGCGTCTGCCCATGCGGTGCGATCGAGCTGAGGGAGAGGAGACCGGTATGGGTCCAGGACCGCTGCGTCCAATGCCTGGGCTGCATCAATCGTTGTCCCGCAACGGCGATCCAGTATGGCGAGGCGACGAGATCCCGCCGCCGATACGTGAACCCGATCTTGAAAAGATGAATTTTAAAATTATTTTTAAAAGAGAATAAATAAATAGTCAAAACGGCTGTGCCGCCATAGAGAGGGTTCACGATGAGCGATGTCATGAAGAACATCTATGCCAGACGTTCTGTCAGAGCATATTCTGAGGAGCCAGTATCCGAAGACAAGATCAGGGAGATCATTAAGGCGGGATTTCACGCGCCGAACGGCGCTGGGACCGAAGCGCTCCGATTCGCTGTGATCACGAACAAGGCGAGACTGAAGCATTATTCCGACATCTCCAAGGTGATGTTCGTGGAACAGCTCCGTCAGGTGATGGCTCAGGTCGGACCGGAGCAGGCCAAGTCCTTCGAGGGCATGATCAAAACGCTCTCCAACCCCAAGTTCGACATATTCTACGGTGCGCCCGTTCTGGTACTTGTGTTCGCAGCCCCCCATGCCATCACCCCGGTGGAAGATGCTTCGTTGGCGGCAGAGAACATGATGCTGGCGGCGACGTCGATGGGTCTTGGCAGCTGCTGGATCGGCTTCGCCAAGCCTCTGGGAAATGCACCAGAGGTCATGAGCGAACTGAACGTGCCTTCCGACCACAAGCTCATCGCCCCGCTGATATTGGGCGTTCCGAAGAAGAAGGACATGGCCCCAAGCCAGAGGCCGGAGCCTCAGATATTGTCCTGGTCAAACTAATAAAAAATGCTGGCCTCCCCTCAGGGGAGCGCCCAGCACCATTTCTTGTTGCGCAGATCGATGGTCTTCTCCCTCTCCTTGCCGATGCTGATGATGGTGGCCTTGACCTTCGTCTCTTTCTCGATGAACTTGATGTAGTCGCGCATCGGCTTCGGGAATGCCTTCAATCCTTGTTTCAGCATGCTCTGGACCTCCTCCTCGGTCCAGTTGCCCCATCCGTCCAGCTCCTCGTACACAGGCTTGGCCTTCTCGAGGTCCTGGATCCGCGAGGGGAAGTTCTTCACGACCTTCCCGTCGATCTCGTACGCGGTCGCGACCTTGATCTTCTTGATGCCGTTCAGCACGTCCAGCTTGGTGATCGCCATCTGGGTCAGACCGTTCAACCTGGCCGCATAATTGATCACGACGAGGTCCAGCCAGCCGCAGCGTCTTGGTCTGCCGGTGGTGGCGCCGAACTCTCCGCCGGTGGTCATGAGATAGTTGCCCATCTCATCCTTCAGCTCGGTCGGGAACGGTCCTGAACCGACCCGGGTGGTGTATGCCTTCACGACGCCCAGGATCTCATCGACCTTGTTCGGTCCGACACCTACGCCAGTGCATATCCCCCCGGAGATGCAATTGGACGAAGTAACGAAAGGATAGGTGCCATGGTCTATATCCAGCATGGTCCCCTGAGCACCTTCGAACAGCACCTTCTTGCCCTGGTCCAGCGCCTCATTGACCAGGACGGAGGTGTCGCAGATATATTGGGAGATCTGCTGGCCCTTGGAGACTAGGTCGTTCAGGAGGACGTCCTCGGGATCGATCGAAGGGCCGTTCAACATCTCCAGGGCCCTCTTCTTCATGGGGTAGATCAGGTCGAGCCTTTCTTTCATGGATTCCCTGCTCAACAGGTCCCCCGCCCGTATGCCGTGCCTGGCCACCTTGTCGGAATAACATGGGCCGATGCCCCTGCCGGTCGTTCCGACGCCCTTGTCCCCCCGGTGCTTCTCCTCGGCACCGTCCAGCGCGCGGTGGTATTTCACGATGATGTTGGCCCGGTCAGAGATGCGCAGGCCGTCCATGACATGGCCCTTGGCCTTGACCACGGACATCTCTTTGAGCAGTTCCTCCGGGTCGATGACGACACCGTTTCCGATGACATTGATGACATTGGGCCTCAGGATGCCCGACGGGAGGAGATGCAGTGCATAGGTCTCATTCCCCACCTTGATGGTGTGACCCGCGTTGTTGCCGCCCTGGTAGCGCACTACCAGGTCCGCGCCCTCGGCGATATAATCAGTTATCTTCCCCTTGCCTTCGTCCCCCCATTGGGTCCCTATGACGGCGATGCTCGGCAATTGGTCACCAGGCCGACCTATTCCCTCCGACGATATATACCTTCTCCATCTCTACGAGCTGGCATATAGATGTGGCTTGTGAATGAATGGTCCATATGATTGCTTCCGAGCGGGGATATATGGTGGAGGTCCTCGGCCGATCAGGAGGTCTAAAAATTGGACCATAAGAAGATCAGCGTGACCCTATTGGTCTGCGCAGTGCTGGCGGGAGGGTTCCTGGCTGCAGGGTTCCTCACGACCAACGGCACGGCCGATGATGGGTCGGGTACGACCTATGCTGACGTTACGGGAGCATCGACCGTCACCTTGAACGTCACGGTGTACGCCAATGTCGGGGGCACCATGATCCCGATCGAGGGCGCCAACGTGACGATATATGAGGTCACGGTAGAGGAGAACGATACAGTGACCACGATAACCCTGGAGAAGATCGCGGTGGCCGAGACCGGAGAGGGCGGCCTGGCGCAGATCGCCTTGCCAGAGGGGAACTACACCATCGTGGTCGACTACTACGGGCTCCGCAGCGTTGGAGAGCTCAGCACAGATTCGACCGAGAATGTGACCATGGTGCTTGGGTCAGCTCACAGCGGCCCAGGCGAGTTCCCGCGGGAAATGAACTGTCCCAGGCATCACGGGATGCACGAAGGGTTCATGAACCAGACCGAGGGGAACATGGCCATGGAGATGGTGCAGAAGCATCTGTAGGTACGTACCACAAACCCTTCCATCGGCGGGGGACATCACTCCCTTGCGTTTCCCGCCGTCTTTTTCCGACCTTTCGATCGATAAGGTCATCTGCCTTCATGCATCTGGATGTACCTCTCCCTCACCTTGGCATAGGGCTGGTCGCTCTTGAACCCGGTCGGGGAGAAATGGGTCTTCGAGACCTTTCCGATCTCGGCCATGCCTTCCAGCAGTCTCTCCAATTTCAGCGGAGAGCAGCCTATCTCTGATGACAGTTCGTTGTTCTCGTAGAAATAAGGAACATCGATCTCGTTCTGCCAGAGGTCTAGATATTTCTTGCAGCGGTTCGGTTGGGCCAATCCTTCGATGAGGTTCAGCCCCTTCACGAAGGCGGGATCATGGATGGAACCTAGCCAGAATGGTCCAGACGCTCCCTTGGACCAGTCCTTGCTGGTCTCTCGCTCATGGGTCTCCCGGTCGAAGCGGAGGTATCCCAGCTTCTCCAATGTCAGATCGGCCGATTCGGCCGTTTCTGGCATGCGAAGATAGAGTCTCATGTAATGGTCGGCGTAGAAGCATAGGAGCGGTTCCACCCCCCTATCGAACATGGCCGCCTGGCGGGCGACATATCCGATCAGGATGCGTAGCCCAGCCTCATGGCCGAAGACGCATCGCAAAGGCCTCGCCTGGTATCTTCTCACGCACTTCTTGGCGTGGGTGCCAGCCAGGGGGGCGGTGTCCGTGGCGGTGATAGCCAGAACACCATTCCTTCTCAGCGCCTGGATGGCCGGATGGAGGAAGGGCACGGGCGTGCCGAAAGGATCGAGGTCGATATAGTCGAACTTCTCCTTGGCCAGGAGGCAGCGCAGGTCCTCGTTCCTGGCGACGCAACCTTCCAGTTCGTTCAAGGCGATGTTCTGCCTGATGACATCATATGCCTCAGGTTCCCAGTCATTGATGTGGAACTCCGTCTGCGGCCGGGCCTCGTTCATTATCCTGACCGCCCTGGCGCCGGTGGCCGCCATGGCGTCCAAGGCCCTCCCGATCCTCATTTCAGGATGTGCGAAGAACATCACCGAGACATCTCGATTGAATGCCATCTGGTGATTGTAGAAGACCCTGCCCTGTTTCTTACCCGGGCCGCTCTCCGTGCGTGCCTCTGGCACCAGCAACGGGGTACGGCCTTCGATGACCTTTTCCAGACTCACAACAGCTCGCCCTTCATGAGCTTCATGATCTTATATGGTAAAAGGTTGCGGTTGATGGGCGTGACCTCCAGGATGCGCACGTCGTCGCGCCTCCGGATATCCTGCAGCAATGGGTTGCGGGATTTCTTGTGCAATGTCAAAAGGATGGGCTTTTCGACGTCAAGACAGTACTTGACCGCATTGACGAACTTCTCCGACTCGACCTCGATCTTGCCGACCTCATCGATGACGATGACATCGGACTCCTCGCAGGCCTTCATGAGGGCGTTGACGCCAATGTCCTCGAGCACGGCCAGGTCTATACCGAACTTTCCGACCATGAACTTGCTCTTGATATCGGAAGAGGCCAGGATGCCCTTTTCCTTGGTGCGCCAATCGATGACATAGAAACCGCCCTTATGGTTCTTCTCGGCCATGGGCTCGGTGATCATACCTCCGACCTTCAGCCCCTCTGCCTCTAGCATCTCGATAACCTTGATCAAGGTCAGGGTCTTGCCAGCCTGAGGTAGTCCCGTGATTCCTATCTTGATGTTGTTCATCTAAGCCCACCGTCTGCGGCGAGCCCATTCCCACTCGCGCACAGGGATGCTACCCGTATCTCGGTATATATTTAATAAAATTTGGATGAACTTATTAATTATCATATGGCCGCCTAGGCCTTTGTGACTGAGTGGACGTACATGAGGGGGTAGTTGAGCTCCTTCACGAACTTCATCTCAGAGACGACCGTGACGTCCTCGATGGAGATGGTCAGGACGACCTCGAGCATCGCCCCGGTCAAGGTCTGATAGTCGAACTCGTCCTTTTTGCGCCTCAGCGCCTCCCTGGAGATGTGCACGTGCACGTCCTTGACGAACGGCTGCACCCTCACCCCGTCCTCAATTGCCCGTTCCAACGATTCGACATTGGACGAGGAAAGGGGGGTGCCTACGAACTGGTGATAGATCGTGCCCAGCTTGATGCCGGATTCAAATACCGCCCGCTCGCTCAGGGTGCAATTGAAATATTTGTCCGCGAGTTTTTCCCGGTCGCTCACCATTTTCGATCCCATAGCACATTCCATTAAGGGGATTAAAATGCTGGTAGAAAAGGATGCCACCCAAACGGAATCGCTCCTATGGGGAACGAAAACGAGCCATCTCTCTAGAAAACATCATATACGGTCGGCTCCAAAACACGCCTCAAGTGTAATGGAGGAATGATATGGAAGTTGCCAAGAAGACATACCAATTGCCGCCGTTGAAGTACGGATACAAGGACCTCGCACCGTTCATGAGCGAGGAGCAGTTGACATTGCACCATACCAAGCACCACGCCGCCTATGTGGCAGGTGCCAACGCCGCCATCGAGAAGATGGAGAAGGCCAGGAAGGATAATGTCGACGCCGACCTCAAGGCCATAGCCAAAGAGCTCTCCTTCAATGTGGGCGGATGGTATCTGCACAAGCTGTTCTGGGACAACCTGGCCCCGGCAGGAGCGGGGGGTTCTCCTGGAGGCAGGCTGGCGGATGAGCTTATCAAGGAGTATGGCTCGATCGACCGCTTCAAGAAGGAGTTCACCCAGACCGCCAACTCCTGCGAGGGTTCGGGCTGGGCGGCGCTCACATTCTGCAAGAACCTGGAGAGGCCGTACGTCATGCAGATTGAGAAGCACAATGTGAACGCCATCCCGGGCTTCAAGGTCCTGATGGTCCTAGACGTATGGGAGCACGCCTACTACGTGGACTACAAGAACCTCAGGCCCAAGTTCGTGGAGGCGTTCTGGAACCACGTGAACTGGGAAGAGATCGGCAAGAGGTTCGACGCCCACGTGAAAGGCTAAACGCCTTCCTTTTCATTTTTTCTATCCAAATCCTATGGAAAGAAATATCCCTTCCTGAAGCATCTGCCAACTTGCTCAAGGGGGATGGTCGGTTGGGTAAGAAAGAGCAGTTGGCGGAAGAGCTAGAGGCTGCATTACTGGCGATCGATCAGGATGCCTGCCGTCATATCATCATGGATGACATGGCTGATGTGCCCATACTCAGTCGGATCGAGAACGCCATCGTCCCCGCCTTGGCGAGCATCGGTGTCAAATGGCGCAATGGCGATGTCGCACTGTCCCAGGTATATCTCAGCGCCAAGATCACCGACGCGCTCCTGGAGGAGATGCTCAGTTCATCGCATGAGACACTGGCTTCCAGGCCGAAGGTGGCAGCAGTGTGCCTGGAGGACCACCATCTGCTTGGCATCCATGTGGTAAGGATGGTCGTCAGGTCCAGCGGATACGATGTGGTCGATTACGGCCGCATGGACCTGGAACCGCTGGTGGAGCGGGTGTGCCGGGATGAGGTCGATTATCTGCTCATCTCCACGCTCATGCTCCGCTCCGCCCTCCGGGTGGAGAAATTGAAGGAGAAGCTGGAAGAACGGAAATGCGATGCCTGTCTGATAGTTGGGGGCGCACCGTTCCGATACGACGCCAGCCTATGGCGCAGGGTAGGGGCGGACTTCACCTCCAGCTCACCCAGTGAAGCGCTCGAATTCATCCTATCTCGGGAGGGGAAGAGATGAAGGCGATGTCTTCTATGGAGAGGGTGCTGACCTCGCTGCAGCATAAGGAGCCGGACAGGGTGCCGCTCCTCCTCAGCCTGACCATGCATGGCGCCAAGATGCAGGGCGTCAGCATTCAGAAGTACTTCTCCAGTCCGCAGCTGATGGCCGAAGCACAGGTCCGCATGTGGAAGAAATATGAGAGCGATTTCCTCAACAGCTTCACCTACTCCTCCGCGGAGGTGGAGGCGTTCGGAGGGAGCACCATATTCTATGAGGACGGACCGCCCAATTCCGGTGAGCCGGTCATCCAGGCCCTGGAGGACATCGAGTCCCTGGAGCCCCCAGACGTCCAAACGGTGAAGTCCCTGATGGTCACCATCGAGGCCACCCGCCGCATGAAGGCGGCCGTGGGCGAGGAAGTGCCGATCCTGGGCGTGACGATATCGCCTTTCTCCTTGCCGGTCATGCAGATGGGCTTCGAGAACTATTTCGACCTGCTTTACAGCGACATGGAACATTTCCGCTCCCTCATGAAGGTGAACACGGAGTTCCAGTTGCAATATGCCAACATGCTGGTCGAGGCCGGGGCGACGGCCATAGTGTACTTCGACCCCCTTTCGTCCACGACGATCATTCCGCGCGCCAAGTTCTTAGAGACCGGGTTCAACATAGCCAGGGACGCGGTGAAACGAATGCACGGACCGATCGTGGCCCATTTTGCCTCCGGAAGGATCCTGCCGATCGTGGACAAGATCATCGAGGCTGGCTTCATCGGGGTCAGCGCCAGTGTTGACGAGGACTTGAAGATTCTGAAGAAGTTGGCGGGCGGAAAGCTCACCCTGATAGGCAATCTGAACGGCATGGAGATGCCGAACTGGACCGCCGAGCAGATCGACCAGAACGTCCGTTCCGCCATATCCGACGGTGCCAGGGGCGGGGGGTTCGTCCTATGTGACAACCATGGGGAGATTCCATATCAGGTCAGCGATGAGACGATCCAGGGGATCGCCGACGCTTCCCGGAAGTATGGGAAGTATCCCCTCAAGAGGACCTGAATCACATCCGGATGGCGGCGACCAGTTCCTTGGCCCCGTTCAACATCTTAGACCCTTTGGGAGTGATGGAATACCTTCCCCTCCCGTTCATCCTTCTCACATAGCCAGCGTCACGCAGGGGCCGCAAGTGGTGCTGCAGATGGCCCGTACGAAGTTCCAGGGCCTGGCTGAGCTCGGTGAAGTTGCACTCCTTCTGCGACAATGTCTCGAGGATCCTCACCCTGGCCGGATAGGACAGAGGGTCGAGCGCAGAGGCGATCTCATCGGCAGCTGCCACGGCCGGCTGGGTCGGTGCGTTGCGCGCGATCAACCTTTCGGTAAGTTCCATGTTGATGGCTGTCTCATTGATGGCCTTCTTGGCCTGGTCCGAACAGGTCGTGTTCATGCAAGGGCTGCTTCCGGAGCAAAGCACATCGTTGATGAGATCCAGCCTCCTCCTGGCCTCATCGGTCCTTCCCTCGCTGTACAGGTCGACAACACATTCCAATTCCTCCCTCAGCCTGACCAGGCAGGCCGTTCTGTTGGCGCAGTCAGAGGTCTTCCTAAGCGCCGATAACGTCTCGTCGACCATGTGCATATTATCGTCCGACAGGAGCAAGGTGACCTTCTTGGCGAGCGGATCGTTCGCACCGGCCACTCTGAGATCGTTGACCGATCGGTTCAACGCCCTGACCTCGTTCTGCAACGATTCCAACTGTCTCATGATCTCTTCCGATTCAGCCATGGGGACCACTGGGAAATTTTAATAGAAACGTATTAAATCATAATATTTATCTATATCTCACAGACATTCGCAGACTGGTGAATCAAATGGTTGAGCTACCGAAGGAAGTCAACGAAATGGTCAACGACCCGAAGGCCATGAAGGTCATCACCACCGTCTCCGCTGAGGGGGTATTGCACTCTGTGCGTGTCGGAAGCCTTATGGCTCCGGCTCCGAGCCTCATCGCTGTCGGCGCTATTCTGATGAAGACCAGCAACAAGAACCTCGAGGACATGAAGAAGCACAACAAGGAGGTCGCCATCCTGGTGAACTCCGAGATGAAGTCCTACCTCATCCTCGGCAAGATCAAGGATGCCCACAAGTCCGGCCAGCTGTTCGACAAGATGAACGAGCACTTGAAGCCCCTGGGCATGCAGGCCAGTACCGTCTGGACCTTCGAGCCGACCGGCGTCTGGAACCAGAGCGCCAACTACGAGGCCGGCAAGAAGATCGCGTAAATCGTTTGGATAACCTACCTTCTAGGTCGGAGGGCCGTTCGGCCCTCCCCCTAACATATTTTAGAATTCCAGTTCCAGACCTTCCTTGTAATCGAACTGTGCGACGGCATCGTTCACCGACATATCGAGGACATGCCCCCCGCTCTTCCTGTCATCACTGATGAAATGCAGGTGGAAACCAGCCGAGTCTATGGTGCCGATGTACGAGGGCGAATAGAAGCCGACCAACGTTCCTGAGACATTGGCCAGCCCATACACGCTCTGGTTCTCTAGGACCATTGGCAATGGGGGGTAAGGCTCGATCTGTCCAGGCACGCTCCTCACGGTCATCGAGGTGAAATTGGCATGTATCACGATGAGCACGAAGACATCGGTATCGTTCATGGAAGCGAGCAGCTGCTGCTGGAGGACGGTATAGTTGACGACCATAGTGACACCTGTGGTCGCATCCACGCCGAGGTCGGAGACGCTTGCGAACGGTGTTTTAACCGCCCCGTCCACCCGGACCATGGTTCCGTCGTTCAATGCCTGATAGCACGCTCCGTCCAGAACGATCATCTCGCCATTGATCCCTTCGAACGTTCCCAGGCCCATCGAACCATGGGACAGCAGATCGGATACGGTCATCTTACCCTGGTACTTGCCCTCCAGCAGGTCCTGCAGGGTGCCCACCTGAAAGACCTGGTCCTTTTCCTCGGCCAGATTCGCCTTCGGCCCGAACACAACCAACAAGGCGGCCAGGAGGACCATGGCCACTAGGATTATCGCAATGATGACCTTCTTCAGATCCATGCCCCTGGATGGAACAGGCGGCTGAAAATGATTGCTCTCCCCACCCCTCCAACATACGCAGGTCCAGGCAAAATTTGATATCTCCTGGCCTTGATTTTAGGTGCGATGGATATTTTCGTGCTCATCCTGGCATACCTAGGGGTCGCGATAGCCTTCGGGCTGGCGTTCACCAATGGGTTCCAGGATGCAGCTACCACCGCAGCGACGATCGTCGCCAGTCGCTCTGCGACCCCCCGCCAGGCGATCGTTCTCATCTCGGTCATGAACGGTATCGGGGCGATCGTGGGTGGGTCGGCGGTGGCGTTCACCATCGCCGAACTTGTCAGAGGTAGCGACGGCACCGCAACGGTCGTGATCATGCTGTCGGCCATGACCGGGGCCGTGGCATGGAATCTGATCACCTGGTATTACGGAATACCTTCTTCCTCGACGTATGCCTTGATCGGTGGGATCATCGGGGCAGGGATCGCCGTGGCCGGGGTGGGCAGCATCTCCTGGGGCACGAGCGAGTTCATCAACGCGTTCCAACTTGTAGGCGTCACCAAGGTCGTGATATTCCTGATAGTGTCGATCCTCTTCGGCCTCATCGGAGGATATCTGGTCTACAAGCTGTCCAAGATCCTCCTCAGAAATGCCAAAAGATCGATAAACAGGACCCTGCAAAGAACGCAATGGGTCGCGGCCAGCATCTTCGCTCTGGCGAACGGAGCGAACGATTCGCAGAAGCAGATGGGCATGATCGCGCTCATCATACTGAGCACTGGAATGACCACAACCCTGGACATCCCGGTCTGGGTGAGGTTGGGCGTGGCCGCGGCCATCGCTTTCGGTACGCTTGCAGGGGGATGGCGCGTGATGCGAACCGTCGGAAGCCATCTGTTCGAGATCAAGCCCATCCATTCGGTCGATTCTCAGATCGTCTCCGGGGCGGCCATTCTCATATCCACCTTCGAGGGAGCACCGATATCATCCACCCAGGTGGTGTCGACCAGCATCCTCGGGATCGGTGCTGCCGATAATGCCAAGAAGGTTAGATGGTCCAAGGGCATCGAATTGTTATCGACCTGGACCATCACCCTACCAGCGGTCGCGCTGATAGCCGGCACCGTGGCATTCATATTATCGCAGCTCGTTTGATGATGTGTATGCCGAACAGGAATGGCGAGGGAAAGAAGGTCTTGGACAGGCTCTTCCCCATGGAGTACGACTTCTACCAATTGCTGGTCGACCAGACCGAACGGACATATGAAGGCGTGAAGGAGTTCCAGAGATGGCTGGAGAACGGTCACCTTTCCGATGTGGACCACCTAATCGCCATCGAGGAGAGGCTGGACGACCTGAGGTACGATCTGCAGCACAAGCTGCACGAGGCGTTCTCCACCCCCTTCGACCGGGAGGAGATATACAGCCTTTCCCGGCAGATGGACAACATCCTCAATTTCGCGGTGCTGACGGCCAAGCAGATGAGGGCCTATGGTGTGCCTCCGGACCAGGCATCGAAGGACATCACTTCGCAACTGACGCAAGGTATGGGGCACATGGCCATGGCCATGCGGTACCTGCAGAAGGGCGATCCCAGGGCGGACATGCTCATCGTCGAGATGCGCAATTGCCAGAGGGCCATCGAGGACCAGTACATCAGGTCGATGGAGCAATTGTTCTCCAATCCAGATACGCTCTACATAATCAAGCACGCGGAGATCTACCAGAACCTGATGGCGACGGGGAACAACCTGCGCATCTGCATCGACATGTTCCACCGCATACTGGTCGGAATAATGTGAATCAGGGTTCAGGCTCAAGCAGCTCGAAACCGCTCACCGCGTCCCTCTTCCGTATGGCGGGATTGTCGGTAAGTTCGTGGATGATTACCTCGAGGACCTTCCAGGTCCGTACCCCCGCCCGGACGCATCCGGTCACGCTGGTGTCGTTCCTACCCGTGGCGGCATGCATGTGCAGCATCGGCCTTCCCTCCTCATCGGGGAATATCGTGCCGACCCCTGCCAGCTCCCTCGGCTCCTTCAGCTCGATGCGCATCGGGATGGGAGGGTCGACCTTACCGTCCTTAGGACCGACCACCAGCGCGCTGCCCTCATCCAGTGCGCCCAGGGCAAGGACATAGGCCCGAGCGATCCTCTCCTTTCTGGCCAGTCTCTCCACGCTCTCATGCAAGACATCGTCCTGTTCCAGCCTCACGACGAAGATCCTACCTGCCCTTGCCTCGGAATATCTCATCTTCCTACCCGGACCTAGATGGCCTAGGAGGTATGAGGCGATTTCTCCAGCAACTCATTTATCCGTATCACAGCATCCGTGGTCCAGGTATATCATGTTCGAAGGGTCGAAGTTGGAGGAGACCGTAAAGGGATGGATGGTGGAGAGCGGGTTCTATCAGGACCGCATCGAGGACGAGGCGGCCAACTTCCATCTCCTGGCCGAGTATCCCGAAAGGTCCGGAAGCACCATTGACATAATCAACCCCAAGAATCGTCCCGACATGATCCTGCTGGTAGGGAGCATCGAGATATCCCCGGAACACAGAGAGGGATTGCGGTCATTGCCGCCGGCCAAGAGGAGGGAGTTCCTCGATAATCTGATGGAAAAGCTCATCTTCCAGCCGGTCGGGTTCATCGCCAATCCCTCGATGGATGAGCCGCAGAACATCCAGCTGGTCAGGGAGCTGTATCGGGAGGGGATAACCAAGCAGAGCTTCGTGGAGGGGCTGGGCTGGATCAACCGGTGCATCACCTTCATCGCCTGGAGATACCGCAACACGTTTGACCAAGAGAAGAAGAACGATGCGCCTGGCTCAATGTACCAGTGAAGGCGTGGATTCGCTAAAGATTTTATATCATCTTCATAATCGCAAGGGCAATGGACGCGGCCGAGCGAATCCAGCAGCTGAAGAAAGAGAAGAACGCCGTCATACTGGCGCATAATTACCAGCCTGCGGAGATACAGAATGTGGCCGATTATGTGGGCGATTCGTTCGGCCTTTCCGTGCAGGCCTCGAAGACCGAGGCCGACATCATCATCTTCTGCGGTGTGGACTTCATGGCGGAGAGCGCCAAGGTCCTCAACCCTGGCAAGACCGTTGTTCTGCCAGAGGTCGAGGCTCGCTGTCCGATGTCCGCCATGTGCGATTCGGAGATGCTGCACCTCGTCAAGGAGAAATATCCTGAGGCGGCCGTCGTGGCATATGTCAATACCTCTGCTGCCGTAAAGGCCGAGACCGATGTGTGCTGTACCTCTTCCAACGCCGTGAAGGTTGTGGGAGCGCTCCCGAACCAGCAAATATTGTTCGTCCCGGACTGCAATCTGGGCAGGTACGTGCAGAGGTTCCATCCGGACAAGGACATCATCGTCTGGCCTGGCTATTGCCCGACGCACGACTCGATCACGGCGGACGAGATCAACCAGGCCAAGGCAGAACATCCAAAGGCGAAGGTGCTGGTGCATCCTGAATGCAGGCCCGAGGTCATCGATATGGCCGACAAGGTCGCATCGACCGAGGGCATTCTGCGATTCGCTCATGAATCGGACGCCAAGGAGTTCATAATCGTCACCGAGGCCGAGATGGTATATCGTCTGTCAAAAGAGAACCCGGACAAGAGGTTCTACTCCATCGCTACGGCCGTCTGTCCCACGATGAAGATGATATCGCTGGACAAGGTGGTCCGCAGCCTGGAGACCTTGGAGCCGAAGGTCGAACTGTCACCGGAGATCATGGAGAAGGCCAGGAAGCCGCTGGAACGGATGATCGAGATAGGCCGGGATAACTGATCTTGGGGCGGAAAATCTATTCTTAGATATTTATAATTTTTTTTAAAAAATAAATGACCGGCTTTTGGCCGGAATAAGTTCAAGGTCGGTAGGCTGGAGGGACCCTCCCTCCAATGTCGTGCCTGCGTCTCATCCTGTGGCGTACAAGGACGGCCCCGGTCATTACTATCACACCTATGACCAGAAGCCCGATCACTGCAACGAACACCAATCCGCCGACCTGGGTGCCCATGTCCAGCTGGAACGCGCCGACCTCGAGAGCGGGGTCATGCATGATGCTCTCCCCTGCTGGGTAGATGTAACCACCTAGGACACAGATTGCAGAGACATGTCCATCGCCTTTCTCGGACATCTGCGACCAATCGTCCGCCCCGTGCACCTGGTAGGCCATCATCCTGTTCTCCATCCCATCGACCGTGACGTTCGACACCCAGGTCAGGGCGCCGGTCCTCTCCCAGTTGTCCTGGAAGGTGATGCGGTCCTTGGTCAGCAGGGTGGCTTCAGATGGTACATCGTCACTTTGCTCCGCCACCTGCTCTCCTTCATCGGTGAAGTAGGTCATCGTGCCTGAGCCGCCCCGGACGTTGCTGCGCACGAACTGGGCGTTGTACCACTCCTCCACCTTTTCGGGAATGAAGACCGCGTAGATGATGCCATTCTCCAGCATTAGCATCGGGTCCTTGGCCTCAGGGTTGAAGTCCCATCCGTCCAGTATATGGTCGTACTTGAACGCCGTATTCGTCGAGATCCCTGTATAGTTCTTCTCCCCCGCCTTCTCCGAGCTGATGATCTGGCCGTTGTTGACCGTGACCGAGTAGTAAGGCACCTCGGCCGTTACCTCCTTGGCGCTGGCGGTCACATGGAAGGCGAACTCGATCCTCTCCACCGACCCATCCGCATCATTCCCAGCCCGGAAGTCCATGATCTGGGGATTCCAGACCTTGGAATAGCTGACATTCGTCGCATAAAGTGAGAAGTCATATCTCTTCGTCTGGTTGCCGTAATCGACGGTCGTCTTGATATCAGACAGCGTCCAGGCTCGGTTCAGGTCCACATACTTGTAGACTGCCTCATATCTGGCAGTAGGGTCGCTCTCGAACATCTTACCCTTGGTGGTGAAATCGAACAGACCGTTCCTGGCGCCATAAGTCTCCCCGAAGAAGGTGGGAATGCCGGTATCGTCGAACTCGATCAGGCCGAACATCTGCTGGCCGAAGACCGTGACGATCGGGATGGGCACATCGCTGATGATGACGTTGCCGTTCACATCCTTGACGTCCGCCCCGCCCAGGTAGCGGAGGTTCATTCCCACGATGGTGATCGGCGCCGGCCTTTCTTCCGTCCCATATACTACCCCGAACCAGGCCACGTTCCATCCTTGGGTGCAGTTGACGGCCACATAGCTTCCCTTGCTGAACTCGTTCGTCGTTCCCTGCTCCAACCGGATGCGGTCCATCGGGTCGCTCTCCGGCGCTGCGCTGACGACCGCAGTGAAGCAGCTCATCACCATCAGAGCTGCCATTGCCATTGCGGTCGTGCTTATGATCGCTCCTTTCATTTGGATCACTATGTAGACCATGTCCAGGGACGGTCATATACGGCCACGCAGAAGTCTTACTGACGATTCTTCCTGACGGTTTTATATAATCAAAAGATGAACGGGAACTCGTGAGCCCAGACGATATCAGGGCGGTGGAGAACCCCATATCGGCCATGTTCGACCTGGCGGACCAGGTCAGCAACGAGGCGCCCCAGGTGAGGAAGCTGGTACGCTACGCCTCCTTCTTCGTAGGTTTCTGGCTCGTGCTCAACTTCATCTTCCTTCTGGCCACGATCGGGAATCTGTTGATATTCGTGTTCCTGTTCGTCATGTTCATACTGGGCATCCTGGCGCTGCTCTCGCTGCGCAACTTGAACGACTTCTTCAAGTACTACACCATGAGGCACAGCTTCATCCGGTCGGTCAGGGACGCCGACCCGGTCGTCATAGTGCCGAAGGGGAACACGGCGGTCGAGAGGCTGAAGGCATATCTGGTCGCGAAGAACCCAGCAATGCTGTCCGCGCTTTCGAAAAGTCCGTCCCCAGCCATGATGAAGGGGAACGCGGGCATATTCTACCAGTTCGATGCTTACGTGGCCAGCAAACCGAGCGTCACCTGGAGGCTGTTCGGCGCGGGCTACCCCGGATACCAGCTTTTCGTGAAGTGGTTCGAGCATGCCCCCCGTATCGAGGACATAAATGCGCTGAAGAGGGCCGTGGAGGACGTGGCTCAGGCAGAGGGAAAACCTGCCAGCAGGGTCATCATGCTCTGGTCCCGCAAGGAAGATGAGGACATAACCGAGGAGGCGTACAACCAGCTCCTGTCGACGACCCTGGTGTCTCATCACCGCGGCAGGCAGTTCGCCTGTTCTATGGAGTTGATCGTGGAGAACGCGGACGGCACATACGAGTTCATCCCGTTCATCTCCGAGGCCCATGCGTTCACAGTGCAACGCGGCCGCTGAGTTCCATCATTTCTTGATTTTCTGAAGGCAATCTTATTATGGGCCGGAGTGGAATGATTTCGCGATCCCTATGAAGAAGGACCTTGGTTCTCTGCTAGCTCTCTATCCAATGCCAGTGACGATCGTCGGAGCGATGGTGAACGGAAAGCCGAACTTCACCACCGTGGCCCACGTCGGTATCATGAACACCGGTTTGCCGCAGTTCATATCCATCAGCATGAACAAGGCGCACCATGCGAACAAGGGGATCAAGGAGAACAAGGCTTTCAGCGTATGCATCCCCTCCGAGGACATGATGGCCGAAACGGACTATCTGGGCATCTACTCTGGCGCCAAGATCAACAAGTCCGAGTTCTTCAAGGTGTTCCACGGCAACCTCGGCAATGTGCCGATGATCGAAAAATGTCCAGTGTGTATGGAATGCAGCCTGCACGACACGATCGATTTCCCGAACCATGAGCTGTTCATCGGCAAGATCATCGGAACGTTCGCGGAAGAGGACGTCGTGGTCGGCAACGAGATCGATTTCGCCAAGGTGAGGCCCATCTTGTTCGACATGAGCTCAAGGCAGTACTGGAAGCTGGGGGACCAGATGGGAAAGGCATGGTCCGTGGGCAAGAACTATCGCAAGGGATGAGTCATTTATCCATGGTCCTGGCCCAGGTCGGCAGGCCCCGGTAACGGTAGTGTTGCCGGATCTGCTCCTCGTAGAGCTGGAAGAAGAATTCGTTGTACTTCCTGATATAGAGCACACCAGCCTTGGTGATGACCACCTCATACCGGCCTTCCCGCTGCCTGATCTCCACCAGGCCTTCCTCCTGCAGGTTCTCCAGCACCTTGTTGGTCATGAAATGGTTGGACATGATCTCATGCTTGACCTCCTCCTTGCTGATGCCATGCTCGGAAGGAAGCAGCCGGTCCAGCTTCTCCTCTAATCCCTCCTGGTAAAGATCGATGCCCAGCTCCGAGACCAGCCGGTTCAGGGTGAAGCATCCGTAGATCTTGAAATCCTTGTAGGACCGGGGCATTTGCCAATGGTATGCTCGCTGCCCCTTAAAAACGATGCAGGAAGAATAGGCCTTCAGGCATCAGATATCGATGAGGACGGACCCGCCTTCGACCCTCACCTGGTATGTGCGGAGGTCATGCGTCTCCAACGTCCTTCCTCGGTCAGGCGCTTCCTTCAGTCCATAATCCCTCGGACAGGGCCCGAGCAGCGCCTTTCCATCGGTCACATCGAACTGGGCGAAGTGCAGGGGGCAGGTGATGAATCGTCCGTTCAGGGTGCCCTTGTCCAGCGCAGCCCCATCGTGTCCGCACTGGCGGGAAACGGCATGGAACGTACCGGCCACGTTGCACAATATGACCGTTTGTTCATTGGCCTTAACGGCCATCATGCCCCCTGGCATGATATCACTGACAGCCGCCACCTTGACGAACATCTAGCCCAGCTCCTCGGGTATCTGCGGCAGTTTGTCGGGGTCGTCCACGTCCAGATGCACATACAGGCCGCACCAGCATCTTTTCATGCGGTCGAAGTGGGCCCGGTGCCAAGGAATGCATGGGCACACCTTTCCCATATCTTCCGTCCTGTCCCCGGTCAGACCCTTGCAGGGACAGAACGGTATGCCGTGCTGGGCATGGAGGTTGACCTCCTGCTCGAGGAGGAATTCCACTATCTCCTTGTCGGGGGAGAACTTGAAGCCCATCGCGGTGACGATCGGTTCGAACTGTTCCCGCAGAGCCTGCTTGCTCGCCTCCATGTCCATCTGGCATCACTTCTTGCTCATCATCTCATCGTACTTGTCAGGGCTGTACCCCTGGATCACCTTGTCGTCGATGTAGACGATAGGGAAAGACAGCGTCAGGTTCTCCTTCCTGACCCTATCTTGAATGACCTTCTGCTCGTCCTTCTCGGCCTTATCGTAATCCACGAAATCGAACGGGATGTTTCGATCATTGAACCATTGCTTCGTCTTCTTGCACCACGGGCAGGTGCTCAGCGTGTACATCATGACCTTGGTCAAATCGTTCAGACCTCCAGAAGCACGTATGCCTTGCCTGACTCGACCTTCGTCGGGAACGTGGCGACCTTGACCTCTCGGGACATGGTCAGCTCTCCGGTCCTCACATCGAACGTCCAGTCGTGGCAGGGACAGCGGATGACATCCCCCTCCAGCTTTCCCTGTGACAAGGGACAGCCTAGGTGAGGGCAGCGATTCGAAAGGGCGAAAAGCTCTCCCCCTCGGCGGACCAGGAGAACGGCCAATCCTTTGGGGTAGAAGGGCCTGATGCCCTCCTCGGGCAACCGGTCCAAAGCCCCCAGCTCTAGCCATTCTCCCTTCTCCGTAACTATTCACCCGCCCTGCGCTGAATTTGCGATTGGTACGGCCTGCACATAATACTTTCACTCACACTAGCGTCTGGAGGGACGACCAGAGGAAATAGAGGCCGAAGAAGACCATGATTCCTCCGCACACCAAGATGAGCATGTGATGCCATTTCACGTCCCACAGACCCTTGGAACGGTTCACCAGGTTCGTCAGTAGCCAGGACCAACCCGCATCGCAGCCGATGTGGACGATGATGAAGAACGGCAGGACGATGAGGCCGTACGATGTGGCCGAGGCGATAAGCGCCGCTCCGACAGTGGCCCACCATAATATCCAGTACGGGTTGCTCAAGGTTGTGAACACCCCATCCTGCAGGGCGGTTCTCTTCGGACCCTCCTCGACCTTCAGTATCGTCTTGCGGTACCGGATCATGTCCTGCCCCATCCACAGCAGGATGATGCCGCCCACGAGCCCGATGATCACGAAGACCCATTGCTGTGAGAAGATGGCATCGAAACCCAAGAAGACCAGGATGATGAGCGGCACCTCGACGATCGCATGGCCCAGAGTGATCCTCAGGCCAGCGTTCGGATCATGATACCCCTGTGCCATGGTGGCTGCGAACAGCGGCCCCGGCATCAGCACCCCGGACAAGGAGATGACGGCCACGCTGGCGAGGAAAAGCAGCATGTCCAACATGAAGCGTGATAAATCCTGACACGGTATATCAACGTTCGCTCAGATATACCAGACCTGGGCCATGTCTATGTACTGGCTAGGCTCCATCTCGCGCAATGAGGCGGTCTCCACGTCGACCACCTCGACGCCATGGATGCGGGAGTTGATGATCTCCTCCTGGCTCACCGGAGGGCTGGTGTAATACATGTCGCAATAGCGTTTGATGAGGTTGAGGTCCGACTGCTCCCGGTCCCTGGGTGGCAGGGTGAAGAAGCGGGGAATGGGCATGATGTAATGGGGCGGTGCGGCCAGCAGGAACTTGTTGCAATGATTGCTGTACCTGGCGATCTTCGAAGCGATGCGCGCCTTGATATAGTCCAGCGGGTCCAGGGCGTGAGCGGGCGGGACATATCCCGTCTCCACCTCGATGATGACCGTGCCGTCTCCCTTCCTGCCATAGACGTCGCAGTTCAATCCAGCATCGATGGTATGCTCCAGATCGACATCGTAGCCGTCCTTTACCAAGTACTTGGCCACGATGAGCTCCAGTACTGAGTGGTTGATCTTGAGGAGGTTCTTCTCTCTCAGGTCGATAAGGCGGTGCTCCAGGAACTCCATGCGGCGTAGCTCGTCCGCATCGCAATCGAGAATCAGCTTCGCCATCAGCTTGTCGAGGTCCTCTTGGAACTTGTCCAACCCTTCACCGTTCTTTTGGGTAAACTCCGTTTAAATAAATTAATTCATACCCTGCGGAACTCCTTGCTCACCACAAGGGTCAATGTGGCCCTTACTCCTGGCAGACCTCTGATCTCAGTCAGCAGGACCTCATCCATCGTTGCCATGTCGGTCGTCCTCACCTTGACCGCGATATCGTACACACCATAGAGCAGATAGGCGCATTCCACCGAGTCCAATGCCTTCAGCTGCTCCAGCACCGACGACTCCTTGCCGATGTCCGTGTTGATGAGCACTATCGCTCCCGCCATAGTTCACCGAAAATGCTAGGGAGAGGGATGTAAAAAAAACTTGGGAAGGAGGTTAACGACGCCTACCGAAACGAACGAACGATTGTGCCATGCCGTTCACTCCTCCACGCCCGGCTCGAACACATCCGATATCGTTCCGGTCTCGCACGAGACCACGAACCCGTACCCGCATGACTCGATCTGATGTGCCACATGGAGCGAATAGGGCGCTCCCACGAAGCTCTTCTTCACATCCTCGAGCGGTCTCTTCTTCATCATCGTTCACCTCTTGCCTTTCACCAGGTGGCCACAGCTCCCGGTATTGGTGCATCAACCGGTCGGAGGTGATATGCTTGATGTTACAAAGGGCGCAAATCCTGAGAGGTATGTCCAAATTTGAACATGCAGGTCGACAAAAATGATTTAGGCCTGATAGCGCTACGCAGGACAGCGGACCTGCAATTCAAAAACCCTGGATGATGAAAAGAGGGTCAGCTGATCCACGGAAGTGATGAGCCCTATGAGTGCTGACTCCGGGGGCAGGTCCGCTCAACCGTTCAGCCTTTTTACACTGATATGAAGGCCCGGGGCCTCGTCGCCGCAGCAATAGCTCTTCGAGGCGCTGATGCTGACCACCTGGGCATCATCCGGTATGAGCACACCGGTTATCCCGTCCAGGACCGCCCTGATGAGCTTGTCGAGGTCAGGCCTCTTGGTGTTGAGGTTATGTTTCTTGGGAGTGGACTTGGGCTTCGTGAAGACGAACTCCAGGCACACCTGGTAGCCGCAGCGGCGGTCGTCGCAGAAGAAGTTCATGCCGCGCGATTCGTTCGTATGCTGCGCCTCGGTCGCGATTCTTTGCCTCCACCGTTCGGTGTTGCGATTCCCATGCGTGGTGACGACCCGGTCCAGCTTCTTGATGTAGAACGATTTGGTGCTGCCCTGGGGGATCGGTTCTCCCGCAACGAAGAAATCGATCAGATCGGAATGGACGACGCTGCCGACCTTGGCGTCCAGGTTGAGGAAGTCCTCGACCGGGCTCTGCTCGTAAGAATCAGTGGAGAAATCTGAGTCGAACTCCAAGGTGCATCCCATCCCAGTATGGTTAACGTCACCTGATTATTAAATATTTTCACTACATAATATAAAATTTAGGGGTTTTTCTTCGCATCAATGAAGCACTTCTTCTTCCAGGTCATGCGGAACGTCGTGAACAGTATGTACCATGCCACCAGGCTGAGCGCCAGACCGGCGATCCAGCCCCAGCTGTAGTCGAAGACGGGCTTAAGACCGTTCTCGGAGAACGGCACGGCCAGGAACAATGGCAGGGCCATGACCATCAGGCGGGTCATGATCTTGCGGTCCTCCACCGCCCAGGGCAACAGGAGGCCTACCATCATGACGAAGTAGACGAATGCGATCTTCGGATAGAAGATGAAGAAGGCGAATATGATGAAGGCGAATCCCTGCCAGGGGGTCAGCTTCCATCTCCACGCCAGGTAGGTCGACCCGATTATCGCCCCCAGGGTCATCCCGACACCGATGATGCCGGGCAGCGTGAACCCTCCCAGGTCAAGGAAATGCCATGGGCTCTGCCCTGAACCGCCGGTCTGGGCGTTCTTGTCCTGGAAGAAATAGTAGGCCGGGAATTCGATGAACTTCTCTGGGCAGATGATCAGGAAAGGAACCGCCACGGCCACACCGATCACCAATAATGCCAGGATGAACGTGTTACGTTTCTTCCTGTCCTCCTCGCTCAGTATGATCCAAGGGAAGACCAGTCCGTTGAAGAGCTTCGTCCAAAAGCCCAGCGCACCTCCAGCGGCCGCACCGACCATCCTTCCACAAAGGACCAGGACCAGCGGCAGGAAGAACATGAAGAACGAGATGGCATCGTCCTGAGCGCCCAGGGCGAACTCCAGGACGGAGTAGGGCATGGCCATGTAGACGAATCCGACCATGAACGCCTTGTCATCGTCGAAGCGCCTCAGCCCTAGATAGAGCATCAGGCCGCCCAGCACGGCCCAGGCGGAAAAATATGTCTGATATGCCAGCAGCGAGCCTCCCGCCATCTGCGGGGGGAGCATGAGGTACATGATGAGGGGCGGCGATTCCGAAGCGAAGTCCTTGTACGGGATGCTGCCGTTCAAGATCTGGCTGGTTCGGTTGCGATAGAAATCCAGGTCGAGAGGGTCTCCGCCGGTGACGTCCTGCACGAATCCCCTGATGACGAGGTGGTCCAGCGCGATGAAGCTGCCGTAGATCAGCAGTCCTGCAAGTAGCAGCGAGTAGATCTTCTTCCGGGGCGGGAGCGCATGCACCATCCGGTCCACGCGGGACATGGTTCTGGTGATGAACGCATCAGCCCTCGATAACATCCGGCTACCTCACGGGACCAGTCTGTTCCTGTCCCTGGGGAAGAGGATCGCCTCGCGTATATTGGGCAGGTCGAGCATCTTGACGACCAGGCGCTCTATGCCCAGGCCGAACCCTCCATGCGGCGGCATGCCGTAGGAGAAGGCGCTGAGGTAGTAGTTGAAGTCCTTCGGGTCCAGCTGCTTCTTCTCCATCCTCGCCACCAGGCGGTCGTAACGGTGCTCCCTCTGACCGCCGGAGGCCATCTCCTGGCCGCGGTAGTCGAGGTCGAACGAATAGGAATAGGGCGTGCCGTCCTTCTCCATGATGTAGAACGGCTTGGCCTCTTCGGGATATTCCATGATCCAGTACATGTCATAGCCCTTCTCCATCATGATGTCGCCCAGCAGCTTCTCGCCTTCCGTGCCGAGGTCGTCACCCTCGTTCAGCTTGATGCCGCCGTCGTTCACCATCTGGAGCGCCTCTGAGTAGGTCAGCACGGGATAGGGCAGCTTGGGCACCTTGACATCCTTGCCCAGAACGGCCAGGTGGTCCTTCGCCTTCTCCGCCACCCCGGCAAATATGTGATGCGTGACGCCTTCCAGGACGTCCATCACATCACGTTGGGAATCGATGAACGCCAGTTCCGCATCGAAGGAGATGAACTCGGAGACGTGGCGGATGGTATCGGACAGTTCAGCACGGAAAGCCGGCCCCATCTCGTACACGCGGTCCAGCCCGGTCGACATGACCATCTGCTTGTATAGCTGTGGGGACTGGGCCAGGTAGGCCTTCTTGTCAAAGTACTTCAGCTCGAACAATGAGGCGCCGCCCTCTGCGCCAGCAGCCACGATCTTCGGTGTGAACATCTCCACGAAGCCCTGGCCAGTCATGTACTCGTCCAGCAACTGCAATGATAGCGATTTGATCTCGAAGATGGCGCGGTTCTCGGGCTTGCGCAGGTCCATGAACCTGTTGTTAAATCGGGTATCGTACTCCACCGACACCTTGTCGATGACCCCCATCGGCAATGGCGCCTGGGCAATGGAAAGGACCGTCAAGGTGCTGGGGATGACCTCGTACCCGGCCTTGGCCTGGTTGCTCTGCTTGACGATGCCTTGGATCGACACGACCGATTCTCGTGATACCGCTGCTATCTGGGCCATGAGCTCAGGGGCGATCTTCTTCTTGGGGGCCGTAATCTGCACGGTCCCGAACCTGTCGCGCAGGATGAGGAAGGAGATGCCGCCGAGCAGCCTTACCTCCTGTACCCAGCCCTTCACGACCACTTCTTTGTCGAAATCCTCGTTCCCGATGCTCTTGGAGTTCTTCACAGGGACGCTGATGAGATCACCCAGACCTGATAATGGCTCAGAATATTTAATTGAATGGTCAGTCTGGAATCATCCTAGGAACGCACCAGACAATCGAAAATAATATCTTCATGGAGAGCGAATCGAACTTGCATGGCAAAGGTCACAGTCGATGAGAATGAGTGCACTGGATGCGGCATCTGTTACAACGATGAATGCCCTGAGGTGTTCGTAGAGGGAAGCGACGGAACATCGAACCTGCAGGAGAAGTACCGCAAGGGGAATGCCCACTCTGGCGAGATACCTGACGATAAAAAGGATTGCGCCAAGAAGGCCGAGGATGCTTGCCCGGTATCGGCCATCAAGGTCGAGTGAGCTCACTCCACTGCACCGTGGAAAGTTATCTCCTTTCGCTGGGCGTCGAGCCGGCACCCTACACCGAGCGGTAGAGTGAACAAAGGGTCCGTGTGGGAAAGGTCGACCCCAGTCACTATCGGCATGTCATAACCAGAGGTAGCGGCAAGTATGGCATCCTCGAAGCGGTCCTTTTCATCGAAACCAGCTCTGGTGGGAATTCGACCGACAACAAGTCCAGATATATCATCGAACACCCCCATCATCCTCAACTGCTGCAGGTTCCGATCCATCAAGGCCGCTGGTCCAGTGTCATCCTCCTCGATGAACAGCACCCTTCCGTGCATCTCAGGCCAGTAATCCGTCCCTGCCAGTGCCAGGAGAGTGTTGAGGTTTCCTCCGATGGTCTCACCATCGACAGTCCCCTCCTGAAGGACGGTCCAGCCCGGATTCGCCATCCATTCCCTCGGACCGAGGTCCGGCTTCTGGAACCATCGGTCCTCCGCCCAGAGGTCGCTCGCCCTAACGGTGTGCTGTTCCGCCGAGCACACCGCCGCCAAGAAGTTATCGATGGTATACTTGGGCAGCTCTGGCTGGCAGAAGGTGACCAATGCCGGACCGGAAAAGTTGACCAGACCGGAGATGGTCAAGATGGCCGTGTTCAAGGCCGTGACATCACTATACCCGCAGAACACCTTCCTGCTTCGTTTGATGGCCTTGTAGTCGAGCAGGTCCAGCAGATGGTTGGAGTTGTAACCTCCGAAGACCGATGACCCCATCAACATCTCTGGAGTTGAACATCTCCATGATGTCATCGGCCCTCGCCTCCGGAGTTCCTGCGGTATGGCCCGTCCTGTCATGCACATGGGGCGCGATGACGGTATCGAAGCCCAGCGCCTTCAGATTGTCCAGTCCCCTTTTCCAAGCACGCGGGTCGATCGAGTCCACAGGGGACGAAGGTGCCACTATGCCTATGCGATCTCCCTGCTTCAACTTCCGCGGCTTCACCATCATGCTGCCAGTACCTCGATTGCAGGTCTTCACATCGCGTTAAGCATTATATAGAGCTGAGTCATTCAGATTGCCCATTAGGAATGGGAACATCATGTCTGATAGGGTCACCTTATCGGTTATCAAAGCAGATGTAGGATCGGTCTGCGGCCACTCCAGGCCGCACCCGAAGATGATGAGGGTCTGTGAGGACGTCTTGAAGGACGGCGTCAAGGCCGGAACCCTCAATGACTTTTACGTGACTCGCGTGGGAGATGACATAAACCTCATCATGACCCACAACCGGGGAGAGAACAACTCGTCCGTGCATGGACTGGCCTTCGAGGCCTTCCAGACCGCCGCCAAGGCGGCCCGCGAGATGAAGATGTATGCCGCTGGACAGGATATCCTGAAGGACGCCTTCTCCGGCAACATCCGCGGAATGGGCCCGGGCGCGGCAGAGATCGAGTTCAAGGAGCGCGGCGCCGAGCCGGTCCTGGTCTTCATGGCCGATAAGACCGAGCCTTCCGCGTACTCCATGCCACTGTGCCGCATATTCATGGACCCCTTCACCACCACCGGTCTGGTCATCGACCCCAGGGCGCACGAGGGCTTCAAGTTCGAGATCGTGGATGTGATGGACTCTAAGAAGATCGTCATGTCCACACCTGAAGAGAGCTATGATATCCTCAGCCTTCTGGGCGACACCACCCGCTACGCCATCAAACGCATCTACAGCAAGCATGCGGACGTGGGCGTCGGGGCATGCGTCAGCACGGAGAAGCTGAACCTCTGCGCCGGCAAGTACGTCGGAAAGGACGACCCCGTTTGTATCGTCCGCTGCCAGAGCGGTCTGCCCGCCGTCGGTGAGGCATTGCAGCCCTTCATGTTCCCCCAGCTCGTCGCTGGGTGGATGCGCGGCTCCCACTATGGGGCCTGGTATCCCTGCTCCGTCGAGGACTCTGATCCATCCTACTTCGATGGGCCACCACGCGTCTGCAGCCTGGGCTTCCAGATCAGCCATGGCAAGCTGCAGGGATGCGAGGACCCGGACTCTCCTCTGGGCGTCCACAAGCCGGTCGATTACTTCGCCGGCAGCGTATGGGACGAGGCCCGCAGAAAGGCGGTCAAGGCCAGCATCTACATGCGCCAGCATGGGCCGTTCATGCCCGGCATTCTCGGGCCTGAAGAGATGGAGTACACCACCCGCCCGGCCGTGCTGAAGAAGCTGCAGGACAGGATGGAGAAGATTGACTGAGCTGAAGACGCCTTTGATCGTGGTCAACTTCAAGACCTACGCCGAGGTGGAAGGACCGAAGGTGTTGGACATCGCATCGGCATGCCAGGATGTGGCCGCCGAGACAGGTTCCTGCATCGTCGTCTGCCCGCCATTGGTAGAGACGGCCCGGGTGGCCGCCGCGATCAACATCCCCGTTTTCAGCCAGCACATCGATTCCAAGGCCGCCGGGGCCAACACCGGGTGGATCACCGCCCGGGGAGTGAAGGCCGCCGGCGCAGTCGGCACTCTTTTGAACCATTCTGAGCACCGCATGATGATGTACGACATCTCCGCCTCTGTCAAGGCTGGCAATGAGGCAGGGCTCAAGACGATCGTTTGCGCTGACAACTCTGAGACCGCACAGAAGGTCGCCGCCTATGAGCCTAGCTACATCGCCATCGAGCCCCCCGAGCTGATCGGGGGCGACATCTCCGTGACCGATGCCAGGCCGGAGGTAGTCAGGGAGGGGGTCGAGGCGGTAAGGCGCATCGATGCCCATATCCCGGTCCTCTGCGGCGCCGGTGTCAAGACCGGAAAGGACGTCAGGAAGGCGATAGAGCTAGGGGCGAAGGGCGTTCTATTGGCCTCTGGCGTAGTGAAGGCAAAGGACCCGAGGGTGGTCCTGCGCGATCTGGTCGCTCGTTTCTGAACTACATTCAATCTCATTGTAGTCATGGCGTTGATGATGCCCGAGGCCATCATCTTCTTCGATGAAGGGGATGGCTGTCTGGGCGGTCTTGTTGCTCATGGCCCCGGCCCTATGCGCCATCCCCTCATCAACTGCTGCTGAGAGCAGTGGACTGTTCTTTTCCATGGTCAATCCCGGCTCGCCGGGGGAGTTCATCGTTATCAAGAACGACCTGGATGACGATGTCTCTCTCCAAGGCATCGAGGTGACCGATGGAGAAGGGACCCTCACCTTTGGATTGGTCATGATCCCATGTTCCAGCGAGATGATCCTGGCACAGAACAGAACGAACATCGAACGGATGATGCCATCTTCTCTCATCATCGATTATTCAGACGCCACCATCGCCCATAACGGCAGATTCACCCTTGCCAACGATGGCGATCAGGTCGTCATGAGGAAGGGTGGGGCCATCATCGACATGGTCTGTTATGGGGCGGTCGAACCTCCAGAGGGATGGAGTGGGAACCCTTGTATCAAGCCATCCCCTGGCCATCTGCTCGTCAGAGTAGATGGATGCAGGGAGATGTTCTCTTCCTCTTCCTGGTCAGATAGTAGTGCTGGCAGGATCTCGTTCCCTCCATTCTCTTGCGAAGCACCGGTCATGCCGCTGATATTTCCTGAGGCAGGCCATGGATCGATCGTCGACCTGATCGACCGTTCAGTATCTTCAATCAGCGCCAGCATCTACACGCTCGATGATGGGGAAATTATCAAGGCTCTGCTCCGTGCCAGGGAACGTTCGGTAAATGTGAGCATACTGCTAGAAGGACAGCCTGTCGGTGGAATGACCACGGAGCAGAAAGGGCTGGCCTCCGCCCTCGTTTCCGCAGGATGTCAGGTGTGGTCGATGACGGATTCCAATTCATTTCGCCGTTATGAGTTCCTCCACGCCAAGTATGGCGTCTTCGATTCGTCCATCGTCTTGGTTACCTCGGAGAACTGGGGGGCCGGTCTGCACAAGAATCGGGGATGGGGCGCGATAGTCCGTTCTGAAGAGATGGCCTCTCGATTGCTGGACGTGTTCTCCTCAGATACCGACAGGAGATGGGGTGACCTTGTATCGCCTGGATGGGAGCAGGTCGAACCCAGGGATTGCGACATCGGATCTCATCAGGAGGGCCGATGGTACGACGCCGAGCTGACCCTTCTCGTTTCCCCAGACCAGTCCCTCACACCCATCATCGAGGAAATGGCATCCTCTTCGAGGCGCATATATCTGGAGGAGATGAGCTTCGACCCGAACTGGGGGGAGTGCGCCGGGCTGATCGACGCGTTACTGGACGCCGCCCGTCGCGGGATCGAGACGAAGGTGCTTCTGGACGGGACGTCTTCCGACCTGCAGAACCGTTTCGCGGTGAATTCGTTACTGCAGCCCAGGATCGAAGGCATCGAGGCTAGGCTTGAGACGGCCTATCATAACTTTTCCATGGTCCACAACAAAGGCATGATAATCGATGATTCGGTCCTGGTGTCCAGCATAAATCTTGGTCACAACGCACTCAGCGAGAACAGGGAAACCGGGGTCCTCATCCGCTCTGAAGCCATGGCCGATCTCTATGCCAAAGCATTCCTCACTGATTGGGTTCCAGACCCCTATCCGCCCCACTTGGTACTGATGAATACTTCCATCGAGCAGGAGGGAAGGACGAGCATGGTGCTGGATGCAAGCGGGAGCTGGGACGAGTCAGGATTGGTCAATATCACTTGGGACCTGAACATGGACGGTGAATTCGAATTTGCCGGGCCCAGGGCGGTGGTCTCTCCCACCGAGGCAGTGCAGATCATGGTAAGGGTGACGGACAACTACGGAAATTACGTCCAAGAGGTGATCAACCTTCCTCCAGTGAGATCAGGTATATCTGGAGCGATGGACATCCTCCCTTGGTTGGGACTGGCCCCGCTGAGCCTCCTGGCCGTGCTGTTCCTGCGCAAAAGGGTTAAGTGATATGCTCCATATGGACGGCCGTGCAATTGCGCTATTTCAAGAGCACGGACCTGCCGCAGGTGTTCGACCTTGCCACTCGTGCTTTGAAGGAAAGATACAACCCCAACATCTTCCTCGACCTCTCTCCCTACTGGAGGCAGGGGTTCATCGTGCTGGAGGACATGGGCAAGATCATCGGGTTCGTGTTCGGCATCACAGTATCTTCGGTAGAGGCGCGCATCCTCATGCTGGCAGTGAGCGAGGAGAGACGCGGTCACGGTTTTGGGGCATTGCTATGCCGTCAGTTCTTCCAGGAATGTGCTTCAAAGGGCATCAGGCTCATCTCCTTGGAGGTGAGGGTCAGCAACCACTCCGCCCTGAGGTTCTATGAAAAGCTGGGATTCGTCGCCGTCGGGGAGATAAAGGAATATTACTCCGACAAAGAGGACGGAATGGCCATGCAGCTGTACCTTTGATCAGTGGTACATGTCGTCGCGCTTGGCGTTCTCATTGGTGAAATAGTAAGGGGATTTCTCTTTCTGCGCTTGGGAGATGTCCGAGCCTAGACCCTGAGTATAGGAACCATACCGTTCCTTGATCTGCTCCTCGGCGGTCATAGAACGCTTCACAGCGATTTCGATATGCCTTTCCTCGATGAGAGGGTCCTCATTGACAGAGGCGATATCTCCGGCAGCGCGGATCAGGCCCCCCAGCTCTCTCAGCCTGAGGGAAAGGGAGTTGTCCATGCCGTCGATCCTCTTAGCCCTCCGCCTTGCTTCTCTGATGACGGCCTCGATCCCGGCCCGGGATGCGGGAGGGATGCGGCCGTCCATGGCGATCTCCTGAGCCACATACTGGGCCAGTTTGGCACGGTTCTGGTCATTGTCACGCATGGCCGTGTGCACCAGCACCTCATAGCCGTTCCCGTTGATGCGTGAGCGTAGCGGAGACAGAACATGTTCCAGGTCCTGGATGTTGCACGCCCCCACGAAGATGAAATCACATGGCACGGAATCGACCCGGACGCTCGCACCGGAGCTCTGCGGGTTGTGACCGCTGATGGGGAAGTACTTCTCCTGCATGGCGGTCAGGATGTAGCGCTGCAGATTGCCCAGATGGGGCAGCTCGTCGATGAACAGGACTCCCTGATGGGCTTCGTGTATGGCGCCTGCGACCACGCGCTCGAAGGGCGGCGTACCGAGGTTCGCATGTCCACCATATGGGTCATGGCGGACATCTCCCAGCAGCTCCGTTTCTGAAGCCCCTGTGGCGAACACGAACGGGTTCCTGTCCAGGGGCACGATGACCTTGCGCGGCGAGACCTTCTCCAGCTCCCTGCGCTTCTCCAACGCCTTCTGGTCAAGCACCCTGATCATCTCACCGCAGCGCTCGAAGACCACCACCTCTTCCTTGTTGAACACCTTCCTGGTGGTGGTGACGCGGTCCTTTCCGACCATTCCAGGCATGTTGGAGCCCATCTGCTCCATCAGACCCGACATGATGTCCCCGAAGGGGTTGGACTGCTGATCGGTCAACTTGGATTTCTCGCACTTGGGGCACACCCGCTCCCTGGGAGAGGAATAGGAACCGCAGTTCTTGCAGCGATATCCGAGGCGTTCCGCCACCGCGATGGGCGCTGCCTGAGGTTCGATGAGGTCGCCCTCGGCCGACTCCTTGGACTCACGGTCGCGCAGGACCTCATCCTGCTTCTTGACCTCGACCAGCGGGCGTTCCGGATTCTCCGGGTTGTGCACCACGCGGATCTCCTCGGTCGGTTTCGATAAATGCAATGCCAGCGCCTGGGCGATCATTGATTTTCCGGTCCCGGGCGGGCCTACGAGAAGAAGGTTGCGCCGCTGCCTGGCGGCGATGCGGGCGAGGGTCACGGCCTCTTCCTGGCCGATGACCCTCGACAACGGGTCCTTTGGTATCTCGATGTCCGCGCTGGACTCGATGGACCTCAGGTCCGCTTCCCGTTGTATGTTTACTTTCGCTGACATGCTCAGTTCAGGTCGTCCTTGGTCCAGACCTCGACGCCGCTGGGCTGCTTGGTGATATTGCCCATCTTGGTGCCCACGATGACGCCGATCTCCTTCTCCGCTGCAATGTCGAGTATGCGCTGGGTGATGATCCCGTCGAACACCACTGCCGAGACCGGCTCGGTCTCTGCCTTAAGGGTGTTCACCAGTTCCTTCACCGGCACGTCCTTGACGTTGCCAGAGGCGGACATGATCTTGGCCTTGGAGGTAGCGGACAGCTCCAGTATGACGGAGCGGTACTTCTCCTGGTTCTCAGAGAGCTTCTTGGTCGGGCGGCGCTCTACGACCGGTTCGGGGGCGGCCTCGGGCTGGGGCTTCTCCGGCCTCTCCCTGGGCTCCCTCTCCTGGCGCTCCTGCCTCGGCTCCCTCTCCTGGCGCTCGCGGCGCTCCTCACGCTCTGGCCTCTCGCGGCGCTCTCCGCGCTGCTCCAGGCGCTCCGGGCGGGGCTCCTCGGCGGGCTTTTCCTGGCGCTCCTGCCTCGGCTCCCTCTCCTGGCGCTCGCGGCGCTCCTCACGCTCTGGCCTCTCGCGGCGCTCCTGCCTCGGCTCCCTCTCCTGCCTCTCGGACCTCTCCTGGCGGGCAGGGGGCTCGGGGCGGTCCTCGTCGGGCTTCTCCGCGGCGCGCTCGGCCTTCTCCTGGCGCTCGAAGCGCTCCAGACGCTCGGCCTTGTCGACCTTGCCGTCCTTGGAGTTCGGGCCGCCAGCGTCAAGCTCCAGGCCGAACATCTCTACGAACTGTTCGCCCGGGATCTTGTTGCGCAGGCACTTCATGATCTGCTTCTGGGTAAGCTCCTCCACCTCATGGGCACGGGGAGCCCTGGCGACGAAGTCGACCTCGGCCACCTGGAACAGCTCCCTCAGGATGAGCTCGCCGCCCCTGTCGCCGTCCACGAAGGCCGTGACGACCCTCTCCTTGGACAGCTCGCCGATGGTCTTCGGGATGTTCGTCCCCTCCACCGCGATGGCGTTCTTGATGCCGGACTTCAGAAGGTTCAGCACGTCGGACCTGCCCTCCACCACGATGATGGCGTCGGAGTCCTGCACGTTCGGACCGGCCGGAAGGTGGTCCTTGCCGTAGTAGATGATCTCCTCGACCTGCACGGACTGCCTGACGCTCTCGGTCAGGTCCACGCCGCTGGTCTTGGACTGCTTGATCAGCTCGGTCAGCAGTTCCTTGGCACGGTCCACGATCTTGGCCCTCTTGGTCACGCGCACGTCCTCGATGGATTCGACCGCGATCTTGGCCTTGCACGGCCCTACGCGGTCGATGGTTTCCAGCGCGGATGCGAGGATGACGGTCTCGACCTGGTCGAGGCTCGATGGTATCAGGATCTCTCCATCGGACTTCCCTTGCTTGCTGTGGACGTCCACCTCGATCCTGCCGATGCGGCCGCTCTTTTGCAGGTCGCGCAGGTCAAGGTCGTCACCCAGCAGGCCTTCGGTCTGTCCGAAAATGGCTCCCACCACGTCCGGCTTCTCAACAATGCCATCGGCGTTAAGCCTGGCTTTGATCAGGTACTTGGTGGTGCTTGGGTCAATGTTCATTGGTTCACCTCATTTTTCGAGAAAAACGACTTATTTTCCAATGATGCACATTTCTATATCCCGCGAAAGCTTATTTGCCCATGCTCTAGCGGAAGTTCGATCCCATGACATTCCCAGTCCTGTCCCGGACCAGGCAGATGATCGTGATAGTGAGTATGTGATATCGGAAAGCTTAGCCGCTTTTCCTCACCCTAATGGAGCTATCGCCTGCTATATATGTTTCGGTGTTAAATTTCCATTAATGATAATTAAAAATGATAACATTTCATCAATGTTAACCTCAATAATTTTGAATTGCTGGCCAAGAAGGCAGCCGATACATCGTTGATGCACCGAATAATTTTAACGTTGTTAAATGCAAACCAATTACTAGCCCTAATTACATTTGGATGATTCATCCAATTGGACCTGAAACGAGGGTGGACAGTTGATCGACTGCGCGGCCAAGGTAAAGGAGCAGATGGAAAAGGGGGACATAGGGTCCAACCGTTCATGCGAGTACTATCCCTGCCATCACGAAGGTCAGAACTGTTCCCTCTGCTTCTGCCCATTCTATCCCTGCCTCGATCCATTGCTCGGCAGGTTCGTTCCCTCAAGGAAGGGAGGCGAGGTGTGGAGCTGCGAGGGCTGTCATTGGGTCCACAGGGATGATGTGGTCCGCTCCTTCTTTTCCAAGGTCGGAAAGGGGCCTTTGTCGGACCACGATGGGCTGATGAAGATCAAGGAGGAATTGCAGAACAAGCATCTGAGGATCGCCAAGACATTGATGGTCCTAGGTGCCACCTCGGGGGCGGGCAAGTCGCTTCTCACGACCGCGTTCTGCCGTCATTTCGCCGATCAAGGTTGGAAGGTCTCCCCGTTCAAGGGGCAAAACATGTCCTTGAACTCCATGGTGACGCCGGAGGGGGAGGAGATGGCAAGGGCCCAGGAACTGCAGGCCAAAGGGGCCAGGGCCGTGCCTTCGTCCCGCATGAACCCAATCCTCCTCAAGCCGATGAAGGACGACCAGTCCCAGGTCATCGTCGAGGGAAGACCTTACAAGGACATGCGGGTGGCCGAGTACTACGACATGTTCGCGCCGAAGGAAGGCGTGGAGATCATCCGCCGCAACATCGACCTGCTCAGGCGCATCAACGACATCGTCGTCATCGAGGGGGCCGGCAGCCCCGCCGAGATAAACATGATGGACAAGGACATCACCAACTTGTTGACGGCGGAGATGGCCGAGGCCGCCTGTGTGCTGGTGGTCAACATCGAATGGGGCGGGGCATTCGCCTACGCCTATGGTACCTTGATGCTTCTGCCGGAAAGGCAGCGGAGGATGTTCGTCGGGACGATCATCACGAACCTGCATGGCGATGGCAGCTGCCTGCGCTCCGGGGAGGAATTCCTTCACAAGACCACAGGGGTGCCTGTCATCGGGATTCTGCCCCATCTTGAGCTAGACCTGCCCGACGAGGACTCGATGTTCATGGGGACCCGGCCGAGCAAGGCGGGTTCCTTGAAGGTCGGCGTGCTGCAGCTGCCAAGGATCTCCAATTTCACCGACTTCGATGCGCTGGCCCTGTCAGGTGCAGAAGTGATGTTCATAGACAGGCCGGAGCAGGTGAGACAGGTCGATGCAATCATCGTTCCGGGCACGAAGAACACGGTATCCGACCTGGAATGGCTTCGCTCCCGCTCGCTTGACCGGGCGATCGTCGAGGCAAGAGGGAACAAACCGATCCTGGGCGTCTGTGGGGGCTATCAGATGCTGGGTGAGATCGTGGACGATTCCAAGGGGATCGAGGGTAGCGAGCCGAAGGTATGGGAAGGGCTAGGCCTGCTTCCGTTGAAGACCAAGTTCGAGGCCTATGAAAAAAGGACCGTCCAGGTCCAGGGCCATATCCTGGGCACGGGAGGGGCGGTGCGGGGATACGAGATCCACATGGGCCGGACGGAACGTTCCGGAGGCAGACCGATCTTCCTGCTCAGTGAAGGGAACGGTTCGCACGAGGAAGGGACCGTCTCCGAGGACGGGATGGTGTTCGGCACCTATCTGCACGGGGTGTTCGACCTGCCCTCGTTCCGAGAACTCTTCCTGGGAAAGGCCAGGAAAGGAGAGGTCGCCGCCGACCATCGGGATGATGACAGGGACACCGTGGTGGAAAGGAGCCTAGAACAGCTTGCCAGGGCCGTGGAGCGCTCCGTCGATGTGGTTCAGCTGCACCGTTCAATGGGGCTACCGGAGGTGAAGCAATGACCCACAACGTGATGTTCCAGGCGGTCAGCTCCTCGGCCGGGAAGAGCACGATGGTGGCCGCCCTCTGCCGCCACTATCGCCGCCGCGGTTATGACGTGGCGCCGTTCAAGGCGCAGAACCTATCGCTTAATTCGTTCGTCACATCCGAGGGAGGGGAGATCGGCATATCCACTGCCTTCCAGGCCTGGGCCAGCGGGCTCGAACCGAGGAACGAAATGAACCCCATCCTGCTGAAGCCGAAGGGCGGAGGGGGTATGCAGCTGATGCTGGACGGAAGGCCGTTGGCCGATCTGGAGCGGGCCTCGGTCGATCGGGAGATGCTCATGGAACATGTAAGCAGGGCATATTCCAGGCTGGCAAAAGACCATGAACTGATCATCATTGAGGGTTCGGGTTCGCCCGCCGAGATCAATCTCAGGGGGAAGGACGTGGCGAACATGGCCACCGCGAAGATGGCCAAGGCTCCGGTCGTTCTCATCGGCGACATCGACAAGGGAGGGGTTTTCGCCGGGCTCTATGGCACATATCACCTGCTGGCCGAGGACGAATCTCCTTTGGTGAAGGCGTTCCTGATCAATAAGTTCCGCGGGGACGATTCCATCCTGGCCCCGGGGATCAGAAGGCTAGTGGAGGACATGGGCTGCCCATGCCTCGGCATCGTTCCATATGGCAGGCTTCGCTCCCCGGCAGAGGACAGCATGGAGATCCGACGGCAGGGCGGGATAGAGAACGGAAGCGATATGAGGCAGGTCTGGCTGGATTCATTGGATGTCTTCACGGACATGCTGGAGAAGCATTTGGACATCGCAACGCTGGATAGGATGATAGGGCTGTGATCAACCGCCCGAGGCCACGCGTATTATGCGCACCTCTTCTTTGTCATGAATGGGCTCGCTGAGCGGAACGGGGACCTTACCCCGCAGCACTATATGTGCATCGGGGAAGAGGTTCATCTCCGCCAGCAGTCTTTCCACGGTGGCGCCCTCTTCAAGCTGGACATCGCTGATGCTACGGTAATAGGTGACGTGCACGCTGATCCGGGCCATACATCGACCCTCACGAGCGAGCAGGCATTTAATCCTATCCGGTCACCTTTTTCCGAACCAGGCCTTGACCTTTGCCGACTGGAGGTATAGGATGATGATCAGGTTGATCACTATCGCCACCACCGCGGTCAAGAGGCCGTCATCGCCGACGAACCAGCGGTAGATCGACACGAGTATGCCCAATATGGACATGATAATGCCCAACGTCCAGACCCAACCCCAGCCCTTCAAGCAGCCCAGGCCGAAGATGATGAACGCCAAACCTATGAGCAGGAGGACCACGCCCACGGCCATGCCGATCATTCCAGCACCTGCCGCTACCAGCGCCGCTCCACCGATGACAAGCCAGCCCAACCCGGCCAAAAAGGCCAGAACGCCCACGATCGCAACGCCGATGGGCACTCCTCTTCCAGACATGGGAAGAGGATGGCAACGACCCTTATTTCAGATTTGCTGGAACGTTAATGCTGGAGAGGAGCGTACATCAATTAGAAATAGGGGAAAGCGAATCCGACTTCCGGGCCGAGGTAGCCCAGCTCGGTAGGGCGGTAGTCTCGAAAACTACTGGGAACCTCCCTCGGGAGTTCAAATCTCCCCCTCGGCGCCATTCTCCAATACCCAATGGACTTAATAATGAGATGCTCGAATTTTTCTTCGATGGATATGAGCGTTGAAGAGAACCTCAGCATGATGAAGCAGCTTGATGATGCCTGGAACGCCAGGGATTGGAAGAAAGCCATGAAGTTCCATTCCAAGGACGTGGCAGTATACTGGCCTGGAGGAAATCCGCCGACCATGGGAAGGGACGACCATGAAGCGGAGGCCATCGAATTCACCAAGGCGTTCCCGGACAACAAGGTATGGAACAACCCCTACCGGGTTCAGTTCGGTCAGGGTGATTGGACCTGCACCGTTACAGATTTCACCGGGACCATGAAGGGGCCGATGAACATGGGCGGTGGGAAGGTCGCTCCGCCGACCAACAGGAGCTTCAAGGTGGACTTCTGCACCGTGGCCCATTGGAAGAACGGAGAGATCGTGGATGAGAAGCTCTTCTATGACCTCATCGGGATGCTGAAGCAGATCGGGCTGATGTAAATATCACACACGCTCAAAGTAACCTGGCCCTAGCACTTCGTCCTGTACGCGGTTGGCGAAGCTCTCTGCTGCAGGATAGACATTGGCGGGGAAGTTCTTCTCCATGTACCGCCGGTACAGCTCCGCGTCTTCATCCAGACTGAAGCTATCTTCGATATGAGGGAAGAACTGCTCCTCCTCCAGATTGATGTGCCGCAGCATATCCTCGATATATGATGCCCCCTCCTTATAGAACGAATCGATATCCGCATCAGCTAGGAGGTCCTGCATCCTTTTGATATGGGCCCTGGCCTTCTCATGGTCTGCGATCAGGCCTTCATAGTCCCCTTGTTTCAAGCTGCCGTTCTCCAATGCAGCAGGGAACAGCACCAGCTCCTCCTTGCGGTGATGCAGTTCATCTGTGAAGTCCTTCTGGAACACCACCATCTCCATCAGCGTCTCGTAATGTTTCTCCGCCGACCTGTTCCTGATGACGACGGACATGACCTCGACGACCTGCCTAATCAGACCATGATCGTACTGCAGAAGCGTGACAGAGACCCGCATGCCTCGAACAAGGCAGCGCCTGGCAGATTATACTTTGCCTCGGCAAGATATATAGGTATTAACGGCCAATAATTACAGCAGGGTGGCGAATGGAGGACATTCTGGAGTACGTGGTCCAGCTGGCGCTCAAGGAAGGGGCTACATATGCCGAAGCGAGATATCAGGCCGACCGCAGCGAGTCGATATTGTTGAAGAACGGCCTTCCAGAGGTCACATCCTTCGATACCAAGCGTGGCATCGGGATACGCATCATCGCCAAGGGAGGTCTTGCTTTCTCAGCCACCAACCTCCTGAACAAGGGAACCTTATCGACGATGGTCAAGCGGGCGGTGCGCAGCGCGGTGGCCTCACGTTGGCTCAGAAAGGGAGGGGTCAGGCTGAGCGAGGCAGATATCGTCAGCGGCAGGTTTGAAACGAAGCAGCGCATAGGTTTTGGGAACGTTCCCATGGAGTTGCGGGCCGAGCTGCTGAAAGAGGCTGACGACCTGGCCATCGAGGCCGGCAGGATGAACAGGGTCTCCGTTCCTGGCCGCTTCCTATCACTGGATACATGGGAGACGGAAAAGACCATCATCACCTCCGACGGGGGACATGTGACGACCTCGGTCCCCCGGGTGGCGTTCACCGCATTCATCACCGCCGCGGTCGACGGGAATGGCTCAGAGCAGAGGATCATCCAGCTGGGAGAATCGGGCGGGTGGGAGTGCGCCGAGCGATGGGACCTCCCGTTGCGGATAAAGGAAGAGGTAGGCACGCTGGCCATGGTGCTTCAAAGATCCAAGCACCTGCCCGCCGAGAGGATGGACGTCATTCTCGGGCCCGAGGTGGTGGGCATCGTAAGCCACGAGTCCTGCGGGCATCCGGGCGAGGCGGACCGTCTATTGGGGCGGGAGGCCGCCCAGGCCGGCGACACGTTCCTCACCAGATCATCATTGGGAAGCAAGGCGGCCTCCGGAGTCGTCAATGTTGTCGACGACCCCACTCTCCCCCGCTCCTTCGGATATTATGCATGCGATGATGAATGCGTCAAGGCGCGAAGGCGGTTCCTCATCAAGGAAGGCCGGTTCAGCGAGTTCCTCCAGGACCGGGAGACAGCTGCGGACCTGGACGTCAGGTCGAACGGTTCCTCCCGTTCGGTCGCGTACAACCGCGAGCCGATCGTCCGCATGGCCAACACCTTCGTGCAGCAGGGGGACCACCGCTTCGAGGAGCTGGTGGAAGGGGTCAAACGCGGCGTCTACATTAAGAACTACACGGAATGGAACATCGACGACAGGCGGTACAATCAGCGGTATGTCGGGTTGGAGGCATATCTGATCGAGAGCGGTCAGATCCGTCATGCCGTTCGCAACCCCCTGCTCGAGGTCACCACTCCCGCGCTCTGGTCGTCGATCGACGCGGTCGGCAAGGACCTGGAGTTCAGCGCGGCATATTGCGGCAAGGGCGATCCGATGCAAGGGATACCTGTATGGGCCGGCGGTCCGCACATCCGGTTGCGCAACATGCACGTGGGGGGAGGCGCATGAAGCCTGAGGAAGTGACGCCGGTGGTGCTCCGGGCATGCAGGGATGCCGGCGCCACCGATGCGGTCGTCCTGGTGACCGAAGAGGAGGAGGCGCAGATCCGATTCTCCAACAACAACGTGACCGTGAGCAACAACCTGAGGGAGATGAGCGCCTATGTCTTCGTGTTCGTCAAGGGAAAGAAGGCTGGCACGAACATCGAGGATATGTCCAAGCGAACGCTGGTGACCACTGCCCAGAAGGTGGTGGAGGCGGCGAAGAGATCGCCGGGGGAGGGCGGCTACGCACCTCTGCCTCAGGGGCCGCTCCTGTATGATGACAGGCTGATGAACTCTGAACCGGTGACCCAGGATCCCAAGGACCTCATGAGCATGGTGCGGGAGGCCATCGACGCCGCCCGGAGGGAGGGGGCTGAAAGAGTGGCCGGTTCGATGATGGCGAGGAACATCAAACTGACCTTGCACACCAGCGCCGACGCCTTCGGGACGATGGAAAGGGGAGGCCTGGAGATATCGTTGCGCGCATTCTCCGGTCCGGAAGCATCTGGACACGGATTGTCCGTGGCGAGCACCGAGCGTGACTTCCATCCGTCCGAGTCAGGTTCGGAGGCCGGAAGGCTGGCCCATAGGGCGGCAAGCCCGATCGAGGGGACGGCGGGACGGATGGACGCGGTCTTCGGCCCCATGGTCGTGGCGGACCTGATGCAGCAGGTGGGCCGCATGGCCTCCGCCTTCCATGTCGATTCCGGCATGTCATTCCTGCGGGGGAGGCTGGGCCATGAGGTGGCTTCCAAGGGCGTCACCCTATGGGACGATGCGACGAACCCCAATTCCTATGGGGCCCAGCCCTTCGACCAGGAGGGCCTGCCGACCCAACGCAAGGCGATCATCGAGGATGGTGTGCTGATGACCTATCTGCACAACTCCACCACCGCCGCCAAGGAAGGGGTGGAGAGCACGGCCAACGCCGGTCTGGTCGCACCCTCCCCGTTCAGCTTGGCCATGAGCCCCGGCGGCCGCTCATTGGAATCCCTCATCTCCGGCATCGATCACGGCATCTATGTCACGAACGACTGGTACCTGAGGTATCAGAACTTTGGGAACGGCGACCTCAGCTTCATTCCCCGCGATGCCATGTTCCTCATCGAAGGAGGAAGCATAGGGGCATCGTTGAAGGAGCTTCGGGTCAGTGATAATGTCCTAAGGATGCTGAGCAACATCGATGGCATCGGACAGCAGCGCAAGATGGTGAAATGGTGGGAGGTCGACACACCGGTACTCGTTCCGGCCGTGTCGGTCAAGGACGTCAACTTCACCCGGCCCCAATGACATCATCGGTCCAGGCTCCCGCTGCGGAACCCTTCCAGGTCGAGCGAGACGAACTTGAACCCCGCCCTCTTGAGCGCAGACACGATCTCCATCCTATGGTCCAAGGCGGACTGAAGATCGGCCTCATCCACCTCGATCCTGGCCACATCGTTATGCATGCGCACCCGGACCTGCCCCAGCCCCAAGGAATGCAACGAGCCCTCTGCCGCTTCCACCATTCTCAGCTTCTCCTCGGTGATCCTCTCCCCATAGGGAATGCGAGAGGCCAGGCATGGTGACGACGGCTTGTTCCAGTTCGACAGACCTTCCTTTTTCGCCAGCGCCCTCACCTCGTCTTTGGTGAGCCCGGCGGCGGCCAAGGGGCTGAGCGTGCCGGTCTCCCGCAACGAGCGGAGCCCTGGTCTGGAGGACCTCATGTCGTCGGCGTTCGAGCCGTCCAGCAATATGCCGAATCCCATCGAGCCGGCCGTCTCCAGCAGCAGGCTCAGATTGTGCGTTTTGCACTGGTAGCAACGGTCCCGTCCGTTCGATGCGAACCCTTCATCGTCCATTTCCGAGCTCGCCACCTGCAGCAGCGTGACGCCGATGGTCCTGGCGATCTTCACCGCATCGTCCAACTCAATCTTGGCCAGTACGGGAGAGACGGCTATCAGGGCGATGACATCCTCCCCCAGTTCCTCCTTGGCCATCTGGAGGACCAATGTGCTGTCGACCCCGCCGGAGAACGCCACGGCCGCTCGTTCCAACGACCTGATGTGATGGCGCAATGACCGTTCCTTGTCCTGCAGGGTGGGATCGTCGACGCTATACATGGTAGACGGGATATGGTGGATGCGAATTATTATCATTTGTAAAAATTGGGAGATGTTATTATCTATTTCCAGAGGCGTCCATCTTGGCAATATGTCGATAGACCGCTCCCGCCTTCTGCTCCTCTTCGTCATCTCATTGGGCTCTTTCATGGGGGCGCTCGACAACACCATCGTCAATGTCTCTCTGCCGGTCATCGCCGACTATTACAACGTCGGCACCGGAGAGGTCGCGCTGGTGGTCGTGGCGTACATGCTGGTCAGCACTGCGCTGGTACTTCTGTTCGGTTATCTGGGGGAGAGATGGGGCTATGGCAAGATCTTCGTCACCGGTTTCATCGTCTTCGCCCTCAGTTCGCTGATGTGCGGTCTTTCCGGTGGCATCTGGGAGTTGATCGGCTGGAGGGCTTTCCAGGGATTGGGCTCGGCCATGTTCGGGGCGATACTGGCCGCCATGGTGTTCGGGTTCTTCCCCGAGAAGGAACGGACGAAGGCTCTGGCCATCATGGTGTCGATGTCCTCATTGGCATCGGTCATCGGTCCGGTGCTAGGGGGCCTGCTGACATCGTTCCTCTCATGGCACTGGGTGTTCTTCGTGAACGTCCCGATCGGTATCATCGGGGCGATCATCGGGATCAGGACGATCCCCAAGCTGCCGGCGAAGGAGATGGGCAAGTTCGACACCTTCGGAGCGGTATTCGTGATGGTGGCGATGTTCCTCACGGTGTACTTCCTCAACATCGGCAAGGAGTGGGGATGGACCTCGGCCTCGACCATGGCCATATTGCTCGGCGCGGTGGTCTCCTGGGCCATCCTCATCCAATGGGAGAGGCGCAAAAAAGATCCGGCCATGGACGTTCGCATGTTCAAGGACCGCGGATTCGCCCTGGGCAACCTGGCCGGTTTCATGGTGATGGCGGTTCTGCTGGGCACCACGTTCATCCTGCCATTCTATTACGAGATGGTCAAGGGGCTCAGCGTGGGCGACACCGGTCTGATCCTTCTCCTGCCGGCGGTCTTCGCGGTCATATTCGGCCTGAAGGGGGCGAAATGGTGCGAGCGGTTCGGGGAAAGACGGGTGGCACTGGTCTCCGCCGGAACAGGTACGGTCCTAAGCGTGCTCTATTTCTTCCTGGCCGGGTGGTACGACAGCCCGTTATGGATGTGGGTCGTGGTCTCCTGCGCATCGGGCGCCTCCATCGGCCTGTTCACACCTCCCTGCACCAAGCTGGTCATGGCGAGATGCTCGGAATGCAAGGTCGGGGCGGGGG
>MVRC01000005.1 GCA_002067865.1 Methanomassiliicoccales archaeon PtaU1.Bin124
GGTCAGCAGCCGGACAATCCCGTCCAGCTTGTTGTTGAGCATCTTCAGCCATTCATAAAGGATGCGGTCTCCGATCTCGGGGACAGGAACGTTCGAGCCCGCGAGCATGGAATCTCCCGCCAGGCGGCAGCGCACGATGGGACGCTCTTCCGGCTGAATCTTGCGGAAAGACAGGGGGATATACGCATACACTCTCGAGAATTCCCTGCGGTTGGTCGGGGTATCCTTTTCCATGGGCGTCATCTCATCCTTTGTCTTGTATTTGGCGTTCGTCTCCGGCTCGAAACCGACGATCTCGATGATCTGCTTCATGCGCCTGACATAGTCGTTTCCGACCCTGACCTGAGACTGGATCAGCACGTTGCGCAATGCTGTGAGCAAGATGCGCGGGCAGTTGATGGGCGGGTTCTCCAGCCTGTTGACCATGGATTTGACGGAGTCGGCGTGCATGGTCGAGTAGGTGGTATGGCCCGTGGCCATGGCCTGGAACATGATGTAGGTCTCTTTGCCACGCACCTCACCCACGATGATGTAGTTGGGACGCTGCCTCAGAGATGCCCTCATCAGGTCGTACATGTCGATCTCACCAGCGGCCTTTCCGTTGGCGTCCCTTTCGCCGGCGCCGGTCCTGGTGGCGCCAGGGATCCAGTTCTCGTGCGGCAGGTTGATCTCCCTGGTGTCCTCGATGCTGACGATCTTGGCGCCGGGCGGGATGAAGAGCGCGATGGAGTTCAGCGCCGAGGTCTTGCCCGAGGCGGTTCCGCCACAGAGGATCATCGATTCGCCGTTCTCGACTCCTAGCCAGAGATATGCCATCATCTCCGGGCTGACCGTCTTGTACTTGAGCAGGTCGACCGGAGTGAAGGGTCTGTCCTTGAATCGTCTGATGGTGAACGTGGAACCGCGGGTGGAGACCTCCCGGGAATAGGTGGCGTTGACACGGTGCCCTTCCTGCGTGGTACCATCGAGGATGGGGCTGGAGACCGATATCTGCTTGCCGCCCCGCTGGGCCAGTGCCACCACGAAGGAGTTTAGATCCTCTTCGTTGGTGAGGACCAGGTTGGATTTGATGCTCTCATATTTACGGTGGGAGACGAAGATGGGCACGTTGACCCCATCGCAGGAGATGTCCTCGACCTCGTCATCCTTCATCATCACGTCGATGAACGAATGGCCTACGAAATCACGGATGATGTAATACTGGATCCTCTTGCTGGACAGCTGGGACATCCTCAGTCCGCGGGACTCGATGAAGCTCTCCACCGCTTCGCGGAGATACTCCTTCTTGTCCATGTTGGTGAGGAACTGCCATTCATAGCCCAAGGTCTTCTGGAGCGTGTCCTTGATGAGCTCCAGCTTCTCGGTCTCGTTCTCGTCCAGCTTGGGTTCGATGACCTCATAGAGATATTCGCTGGAGCGGTTGTTGTAGGATATTCGCACATAGGCGTAATCGGGCACGACCGGATAGTAATCGGTCACCTCGATGGCCTCGTCGACGATCTCCGGGACCTCGGTCACCTTGGACCCCTTGATCCCCTCGGTCGCCAGATAGGAAGGGACCAGAACGCGGGAGGCCTTCTTGCCGCCCATCTTGCGGAGGAACTTCATGTAGCTGTCCTTGACCCCTGTCTTCTGCGCGGTGGCGGGCTTTCCCTTCTTCGGGGCGCTGCCCTCTGTCTTGACAGGTTCGGATTCAGTTGGAGCCATTTTCAATCCCTCACTGCACTACCTCGACGCTCAAGGTCGCCAGGTTATAGGTTATCTTGTATGCCATGTACAGATGGACAGTGACGATATACTGGTTCTCTGCCACCCTGTGCTTTATGATGGTGACCATCGGGTCGCCGGTACTAGCGGCTCCATAGGTTATGGACTCATTTCCCTTATCCAGTATGATATGCGACTGTTGGACCAGACCCTCGGCCGCGCAGGTCGAGTTGAAATAGGTGTAATAGGCCGCCCCATACTCCGTGGTCATGTTCATGAAGAGGTGGTACTGGTTGTCGACCAGTCCCTTGGCCACGAAGTAGTTGGTCGGAAGGTCGACCGCCTCTATGTTAACGTTGACGCCGACCGTTCCGAGGCTGTAGACGCTCTCGGCCTCGCCGATCATATCGATCTCGGTGACGGTCACGTTCATGAACGCGCCCTTGTTCCAGTCCAGTGTGATGGTCGGGGCCGCCCGGAAGGTCTCCCCATCGGGCTGCTTGACGATTATCCCGCCGTTCTCATAGCTGATCCATTGCTCGACATAGTAGCGGTTGGGTCCATAGAACACGAGCTTTCCGCCGATCACATCATTGGGGTCCGCCGGGAAGGAGGTGGGCGTGGTCACGCCCTTTTCCCTGAACATGATCTGCATGCCGCTCTCGGTATGGTTCTTCGGGGTGAAGGTCAACAGTCCGCCGGTCTGGGAAGCGAAGATCGGCACTCCCTCCGACCCAAGGTCGAAGGTCTGGTACATCTTCGTGCTCTGGGTGGAGACGATGCCGCCCGCGACTATCGATTGGTACATCTGGATGGTCGAGGTGTAGGCGATCAGATTGTCGACCTTGCCCTTAAGGTCTCCGAACTGGTTCTGCACCTGGTTCATGTGTCCCCTCTCGTTGTCCTTCATCCATATGGGTATGTAGGTCGTTACGAAGATGGACATGAACGTCAAAAAAATGAGCAGAGCCATGATGGTCCCAACGACCGATGCCACGGCCTCCTTGTCCTTTTTCAGGCAGATTCTCTTTACTGACCTTTTCAAGGACCTGTTGAAGAATTCACTCCTTCCCATACTGGTTACCCCAAAATTCGGACTCTATCTAGCTCGTAGTAACTATATAAATATGTCTATATTTTTTTAAAATTCACAATTCAAATGCCATATGGTCAATTATTCCTTGTGATTATATTTAAAGGAAAATGTTCTCTTCGGCGAAAATTAGGTCGGGCGTCTCTTAGGTAAAGGTTTATTACGTTCCTCTTGCTTTCCCGCACAATAAGCCGCAGTAACTCAGCTGGGAGAGTGCAAGACTGAAGATCTTGAAGTCGCTGGTTCAAGTCCGGCCTGCGGCACTCCTTTAACCAACCTCTTTCCAGGTTTTTGTGCCATAAGTAGAAAATACTGCATTCTGATTCGAGAGTGGGTGTTGCTATGATGCAGATCAAGACATTCGAGACCACCGGGATAGAAGCAAAGAGATTTTCCAAGGCCGGGGAAAGAGTTGCGAACGTTCGCATCGACCAGAACAGCAGCATCATCCAGATCACAAAGGCGCAGGATAACACCGCCTCCATTGATTTCCGTTTCACCGCTAACTATGTCGGCCTTGGGTTCATCAAGATCGAGGGACAGATGATCGTGTCTGGGGATGTCGACGTCCTTATCGCCGATTGGGGCAAGGAGGGCAACATGAACCCCGATGACGCCAACGCGGTGCACAACACCATCGTCAGCAATTGTCTGCCGACGGCGCTCCTGGTCGCCAGGGACATCAAGCTGCCCCCACCGTTCCCTCTGCCGCGCATCAATGTGCAGAAGAAATCGGAGATGAAACCAGGCAGCGGCGTCGAAGTGGCCTGATCCGGCCATCGATCCTTACTTTTTTTTAAAAAAAACGCTCACCTTATATAGTCCAGTGCGAACGAGCCGATGTTGAGGCTGTGCTTGGTGGAGGTATACTTGATGTACGCCCTGGACTGCACATCGGATATGCCCTGCACGGAGAAGTAGGTCTTCATCTGGTCGACCTTGAAGTCGATCATACCGTCCATGATGGATCCGAGCATCTGGATCTCCTGCTCGCCATGCATTCCCTTCTCGACCAGGAACAGTGATACCGCCTGGTCCCTCTTCCTCCTTCCCATCAGCGGGCTCAGAAAACGGAAAGCGGCGTTGGGATCGGAATATGCGATGAGCGTGGAGACCGAGCGGAAGGCCATGCGATAGTACTTGAACTTCTCCTTGAACTCCTTGCTCAGGCTGTCGACCACTTCTGACAGCCGTTCATGGTCCGTCGGTTCGTCGATGTAAACGGTGTAGGGGTCCTGAGTATCATCACCCATGCTGCGGGAGTATGAGTCGATGTAGCGGACCAGGCCCTTCTTCTCGTACTCCTCGTACCCGGAAAGCACGTACTTCATCTCCTCCCGGATGTCCTTGGCGGTCTTGTCCGTGATGACCCAGATCGAAGGAACGCCCTTCTTCAGGCCGTCCGCCACGAAGCAGTTCACGAGGACTTCCTTGCCAATGAACGGAGGCCCATGAACCATGATGTTGGAGCCGAACGGAATGCCTCCGTAGAGGAGATCGTCCAGACGGGTGTTGCCGGTCTTGGCCTTGGCCTGCTGCAGCTCCAACAGCTGCTCCGACTGCTTCGTCTTGATCTCGGTCTCGATGACGCCCGACTCCCGAACCCGCAGCTCCTCCTCCTTGGCGCGGAGCCACTTGTCCTTGTTGCGCAGCTCCTCCTCTTTTGCCTTGATCTCCGAGCCGAGCTCCTCCAGCTTCTTGCGCATCTCGACCTGGTCTACGCCCACCACGTCCTTCTTGGACTCCTCGAAGCGCAATCGTTCGGTAGTGAGCAGCTTATCGCGATACTGGAGCTCCTCCTCGCGGCGGGACATCATGTCCTCCTTGTTGTTGATGGACTCCCGCAGGCGGTTCACCTCCTCCTCGCGGACGCTCAGCTCCGCCTTCAGGTTCTCCAGCTGGACCTTGAGCATCAAGGTGTCCTTTTCCTGGGACTGGAGCTCCGCCAGCTTCCTGTCGATCTCAGAACCGGCATCGTTGGAGGACATGGTGCCCAGTTTTATCTGGTCATCCTTGAGCTTGAGCTCGACCGATAGCTTGGTAAGCTCGCTCTGCAGGCGGTCGATCTCCGAGTGCATCTCGCTCTCCCGCTGCTTCCACTGCTCCTCTTTGTCCTTCAGCTCGGCATCGAAGCGACCGGCAAGCTCTTTCTCGGCCTCCCGGGACGCCTTGAAACCCATGCTGTTCTTGCGGGAATCCAGCTCCTTCGAGAGCGCATTAAGCTTAGACTCTTTCTCCTTGAGCTCCATCTCCTTCATGATCATGGAGCTCTTGTCCTTGGGGACCGCCTCAAGGGACTGGGAGAACTCGCCTTTCTGGTCCTTCAAGAGGGCCTCAAGACGCTCGATCTCCTTTGCCTTTACTTCTCGGTCCTCGATGAGCTTCTCCAACCGTTCGCTGAGCTCGATGGTGGATTGGTCGACCTGATCGGTCTCGTTCTGCAATTGCTCCTCCTCGCTGAGGAGACGCTTTCGCATCTTTGCCAGTTCCGCCTCGTACTTCTTCAGGGTCTGCTGCAGAGCGGTCAATTCCTCCGGGGCGCAGGTCTCGCCCTTGCCCTGGTCGGCATCCTGTTCCAACCAATCGAGGAATGTGGCATCCTTGCGGTCCAGCCATCTCTTGAGGCTGTCGATCACCTCATCGTCCTTTGAGGGGTCGAGGTCTGCCACCATATCATCGCCCGCCTTGGCATCCACTCCGCCCTTGTGTTTCAAATGACCGCTCCAGTTTTAATGACGTGAAATCAGGTAGCCTTGGCTACTGTATCTTTATCGGGGACCTTCCATTAATATCTATTGCCCACATAATCGCATGGAGAACTTCGAAACACCCCTGGAGGCGATCGTACCGGTATTTGAGGTCCAAAAGGAATCTGGGCCCCTATGTTGGCCAGTATCTTCCTCGGGGAAAAGATATATATCGCACGTGGCATCATAGAACGCTCGGTCGCCGGCCAGGGTTGAATGATGGAGAAAAGGGTACATGTCAAGTTGGATCGCAACAGCGATTTCACCCTTCGCGAGGTCCTCAAGAAGATAGAGGAGATACAGGCGGAGAACCCCGACCTGGATGTTTTCTTCGACGGCGATGATTATGCGATATGCAGCCGGCCTCGCAAGGTCGCAGTGAAGAAGTGAGAGGCACTGCAAAGTTCTAAGTGCACTTCCGGCCTGCCTTGTCCGAATGAGCTATCAACAACGCCTTGGCAGAGGGACCATCGCCATCTACAATTCTTACGACCCCAAGAGCTTCCGCGAGGCTCACCGCCGCATCCTTGCCCGGGCCGGGCCATTGGCCCTCGCGTTCGATTTCAACCTGGCCACATTCGGCTTTCCGTTCCCCCCCGAACTTACCCAGCCACAGGAGATCGCCGATTGGGTAGCGACCACGACCTCCATAGGGGAGGACGGCAGCTATCTGAAAGAGATCACGGCCAAGGGGCGGTTCCAGACCTATCCTTATCCCAGCAAGGGATTCCCCCCTCAGCTGGGAGAGATGGTCCTCACCACCTGCAATCCCGATAAGGGCAAAAAGCGCTCAGTGGACGAAGTGGCCGCCATACTTCTGAACGGGCAGAGCGTTTGCCTGGTGTTCGGTGCCGGTCCCAAGGGCGTGCCGAAGGAGATCCATGATTTCGCCAGAAATCACATGGACATCACCTTTGGCGAACTTTCGCTGGAGACCTGCACGGCCATAGGCGCATGCGTGGCGGTGCTGGCCCATATGGTGAAAGCTCAGCATCATTGATGCCCCCTGGCTCGACGTCGGGTTAGAGATCAATAGGTGTCGTAGACCAGAGAGAGGTTCTTCAAGGTGCAGCCGCTGCCCTTCTTTACGGTCCCGACCACCTTGGCCTTGTCCCCGAAGACGTCCAGAGCGTACCTTACGCCTTCCGGGCGCATGATCATGGCATATCCCATGCCCATGTTGAAGGTCTTGTACATCTCGAAGTCGGAGACCGAACCCATCTGCTGCAGCTCCTGGAATATGGGCTGGGGTGCCAGCGGGTCGGTGATGGCGTATTCCATCCCCCTCTTCAGCCTGACGAAGTTCTTCAGACCGCCTCCGGTCACATCGACCATGCCAGTCACCGTTACCTTGCGGCAGACCTTGAGCACGTCCCGCACATAGATCTCGGTCGGGGTCAGCAGCTCCATGCCATAGGTCTTCCCTGCGCGCCCGAACTTGTCGTCCAGGGACACTTCGCTCCCTTCCAGGATCTTCCTGGCCAAGGTCAGGCCGTTGGAATGCACCCCGGTGCTCCTGATGCCGACAATGGCATCGCCCTCCTGGATGTCCGCTCCGGTGACCATATCCTCCCTCTTCAGGAATCCCAGGGCCGTGCCAGATAGGTCCACGCCCTTGACGATCTCCGGCAGCACGGCGATCTCGCCGCCCACCAAGTCCACATTGGCCATCTCTGCGGCCCGGTCGAGCCCGATCCCGATCTCGCTGGTGACCCTCTCATCCGGCCTGTCGATGGCGATGTAGTCGACGAACGACATCGGTTCAGCGCCCACACAGATGGTGTCGTTCACGTTCATGGCCATGCAGTCGATGCCGACGGTGTCCCACTTGTCCAGCGCTTCGGCGATCAACAGTTTCGACCCCACGCCGTCGGTGCAGAGCGTCAGTACCCACCCTTCGAAATCGATGAGGCTGGTGAACTGGCCCTTAATATCGATGACCCTGCCCGGCCCGGTCCGCTTATAATTCAGATGGCCCACCAGGGTCGAAATGGCCTTCGACTTGCGCTCGATGTCCACGCCCGCCTTTGCATAGGTCCATCCTTCCTTCGACATGCTGACCGCGACTCGTATCCTGATGAAATCTAAAATACCTTCGGCAGGGCAATCGTTTTATCTAGGCATTGCATCAAAGCGAATCATGTCGAAGACCTGGTTGGCCGCACGCCGCCACGATCATTATTACCGCTTGGCCAAGCAGCTGGATTACCGCAGCCGCGCATCCTTCAAGCTCATCCAGATCGACGACAAGTTCAAGCTGCTCAAGCCGGGGAGCTTGGTGGTAGACCTGGGCGCCGCGCCGGGTGGCTGGCTGCAGGTCGCGGCGGAAAGGGTCGGCGGCAGGGGCAAGGTCATCGGGGTCGATCTCCAGTCGATCGAGCCGATCGAAGGGACCATGGTGGAGACCATCAGGGGCGACATCCGCAAGCCCGAGACGATCGAGAAGCTCCTCTATCTTGCCAACGGCAAGGTGGATGTCGTCCTCTCCGATATGAGCCCCAACATCTCCGGCAGCTATTCCACCGACCATGCCAGGTCGGTCGAGCTGTGCGAGCACGCCCTCAACTTCGCCAAGAAGACGCTGGTCGAAGGGGGCAGCATCGTGATGAAGATCTTCGAGGGCGACATGATGAAGGAGTTCATGAAGGAGATCAAGGCCAACTTCGAGGAAGTGAAGCTGTACGGCCCAAAGGCATCCCGCTCCAGCAGCTCTGAGATCTACATCATCGGCAAGGGATTCATTCCAAGGGGCGAAGAGGCGACCACCAAGGAATCCGCCTGAAGCAGTTCTGGCAACCTATTTATCGAATGGGCTTCAATGTAAGGGCGATGATCACCTACATACGCATCATGTTCAGCTCAGAGGGCAGGAGACCATCACTGGTCTTCGAGGCCATCCGCAGCCTGGGGTTCGAGCCGACGACCGGTAACTACGATGGCATCTATAAATGGGACAAGAAGGCCACTGTGGAAGAGGCGATCTATCTGGCCGATAAGGTGCAACATACCCTGCGCGGCATGGGGGTCGTCTTCACCCTTGAGACGGTCGCGGAAAAGGACAACGAATGCGATTGAGGTATGCAGGATGAGGTGCGGCAAGATCGTCTGCGTGGGCCAGAACTACAGGGAGCACATCAAGGAGCTGAAGAACGAGGAGCCGACCGAGCCGGTGCTGTTCCTCAAGCCCAGCACGGCGCTGATCGGAAATGGGGACCCGATCTTCATTCCTGCTGGGATCGGCCGGGTGGATCACGAGATCGAACTGGCTTTGGTGCTCGGCAGGCCTGGGAAGAACATCCCCAAGGACAAGGCCTTGGGCCATGTCTCTTCCGTGGCGGTGTTTAACGATGTCACGGCCAGGGACATGCAGAACGCGCATCGCAAGGTGGGGCTCCCATGGTCGTTGTGCAAGGGCATGGACACGTTCGCCCCGATGTCCGAACCGATCCCACTGAGCGGCATCGATGACATCCACGATCTTCAGCTGGATCTGCGGGTGAACGGGCAGCTGAAACAAAATGGGAACACGCGGCAGATGATCTTCACCCCCGAGACGTTGATCTCGTACATCTCCCGATTCATGACATTGGAGGAGGGAGACATCATCGCCACCGGGACGCCCAGCGGGGTCTCCCCCATAAGGGCAGGGGATGTTGTGGAGGCCACGATCGAGGGTGTGGGCGTGCTCCGCAATCCAGTTAAGGACGTCTAGTCCCAGAACCGCTTGGTCTTCGCATAGTTGATCTCGGCCACCAGGATGTCGCGGAGGAAATCGTCCTCGTCCTGATGGAACGAGGCCAGGATGCGGCCGGCCGTGTCCGGGCCGATGCCTCGCCCCGCCATTGCTAGCATCGCCTTTCTGCCATTCGTGGAGATGAGCGAGGCGTTCTTGTAGAGCTTGCGCAGCTCCTTCTCCTCATCCTCCGACCGCTTGGTCTTCTTCAGCAGCTTGATGACGTCCCTATTGTATGAGTAGAGCGCAGCCAGCATGCGACCGTTGCATTGGGGGCAGGTCGGTTTGGACGGGGCGTCCTTCGGCCGCTCGCGGAACTGGAAGCCGCAGTTGAGGCAGGAGAGGAACATCAGCTCCTCCTCCAGCCTGCGCTTCAGAGCCATCAGGATCGAGTGGTCGGCCCTCTGCGGCGTGATGAGCTCTTTGGAATGTGCCAGACCGGCCCGGCCGATGGGCGAGAGGCCGCACACCTTGAACTCCAGCTCTCCCGATTCGATGCGCTTTACGACATCGATGGTCGACTCCATGTCCAGGTCCTCCCAGAGCACCTTCGACACCGCTTCCTCGAACATGGCGCTCTTCTCATATGCCTCGATCAGGCGGGAGAAGTTGATGTTGCGGTAATCGGCCTCCTTCTCCACCGCACCGAACTTCTTCGCCACATAGACGAAGCGCCAGCGCAGGTGGCTGGAATTGCGGATGACCATGCGGACCAGCGATTCGATGGTGGTCGACCTGATGGAACGCAGCGTGTCGATTATCGTGTCCGGCTTGATGTCCCGCGGCAGGTCGAGGATGATCCGGTATGGGTCGGTCGTTACGCCGACGCTCTCCCCCAGCCGGGCCGATAACAGGGTGGAGAGGACCTTGGCAATGGTCTCGTTCACCTTGGTGCCGAAGCAGACGTTGAGGATGGCCAGCTTCTTTCCTAACTCCAAGGTTATCATACGGTCGGTCGGGACCGCCCCGCTGTCCGCCTGCTCCTTCATGTACTTGGACAGTTCCTGCACGGCCTGGCCATCGCCCTTGTATTTCTCATAGTGAGGTTCTCGACGGAGGCGGCCCACCTCTTGGGCCACGCTGTACGGGACGGGAATGTCCTCCCCCACCCAGGATGGTATGGAGCCGATGTCCTTCACCTGCTCCACCAGCAGTTCGTCCTCCCGTACCTCCACGATGCGCCAGCTCCTGCCGCGGGTGATGAACGTGGCATATGGTTCGGCGAAGGAGACGACGAAGCTCTCATCCAGCGTCCCCACTATCGCCCTGGTCCCCAGGTCCCTCACCAGGTAGGTGCGCTCATCGGGGATCATGGAGATGTTGTCGTAGAAGTACTTCCTGCCCCGGGCGGACTTCTTGTACTCCCCCTCGTTGATGAACACCAGGCCGATGCGGGCCACCAGGTCCAGCACATCATCGAAGTCCTTCCTCTGCAGGTCCTGGAACGGATAGCTGCGGCATATCGTCCGGTACGCCTCGTCCTTCTTCACCGCCCCGACCATGGACATGGCCACCAGCTGATTGGCCAGGACGGTCATGGGGTTCGGCCTTACCCGGATGGGTTCGAGCTCTTCGTGCAGTGACTTGCGCACGATGACCAGGCTCTCCGCGATCTCGTCCGGGTTGGAGGCGATGATCGCACCCTCGGCCTTTGCCCCGACATGATGCCCAGCCCGCCCCATGCGCTGGATCAGCCTGGCCACCTGGCGGGGTGAATTATATTGGATAGCGAAATCGGCGCTGCCTATATCGATGCCCAGTTCTAGCGAGCTGGTGCAGATGAGGCCTCTCAGCCTCTCCGCCTTGAAGTCCTCCTCCATCTCAATGCGTATCTCCTTGGAAAGAGAGCCATGGTGCACCCCCACCTTGAAATTCTCATCCCAGACATGGTATCTGGCAGCCAGCGCCTCTGCGGTATCTCTGGTGTTCACGAAGAGCAACGTCGATCGGTGCGCCTCGATGATATCCCGGCAGCGGCGCATGCAGGAAATGAGCTGAGGGTCGGACTGCAAGGTCCCTGCCAGGTCGCGGTCCACATCCGTGACGGCGGGGCATTGCACGCTCAGCTCCATCTGCTTCGATACCTGGGCCTTGACGATGGTGACCTGTCTGTCCGCCCCGGCCAGGTAATGCGCCACCTCTGGCACGCTGCCGACCGTGGCCGACAGCCCGATGCGCTGGTACTCGCCGGCGAGGTCCACAAGGCGCTCCATGGCGATGGAGAGCTGCGCCCCCCGCTCGTCATCGGTCAGTTCGTGGATCTCGTCCACCACGAAATAGCGCACGTTCTTGAGGTGGGCCCTGAGGTTCCGCCCGGTGAACATGATCTGCAGCGTTTCGGGCGTCGTGATGAGAATGTCAGGTGCGAACTTTGATTGCTTCTGCCGTTCTGACTGAGGCGTGTCCCCGTGCCTCACGGCCACCCTTAGGTCGAGCGCCTCGCCGAACTCCTCCAGACGCTTGAGCATGTCCCGGTTCAGGGCGCGCAGCGGGGTGACATAGATGCACCTTATGCCCTTTCCTTCCGTGTTGATGAGCTTGTGCAGCACCGGAAGCATGGCTGCCTCGGTCTTGCCGATGCCAGTAGGGGCGACGAGCAGCACATGCTTTCCTTCCAGCACCCTCGGGATGGTATCCCTCTGCGGTCCCGTAGGCTCGTGGATGTTGCGGTCGCGCAGGACCTTCCGGATGCGCTCGTCAAGCAGCTCGAATACCATGCAGACCTCCTAAGGGCAGGCGGGGTTAATCAAACAGGCATATGAAGGGTTCGGTGGGCAGAGCGAAAAACATGTGGACGCCGGCCAGCAGGCCGGCGAAAGGATTGGAAAGATGTTTCACGCCTTCTTCTCGGCGGGTGCGTCGGCCTTGGGGGCCTCAGGGACAGGGTCCGTGGCCTGCATCAGCAGCTCGGAGATGTCCATGACCTTGATATTGACGCCCGCCTTCTTCGCGCCCTGCGTCAGGTTGAGCACGCAGAACGGACAGGAGGTGACCAGGATCTCGGCGCCGGTCGCTGCGGCCTCCTTGACCCTCTCCGCCGCGATGTTGATGGCGAAGTCGTTGTTGGCGGACTTGAATCCGCCGCCCGCGCCGCAGCAGCGGGAGTCCATCTTGACGTGCTTCATCTCTACAAGCTGGATGCCTGGGATGGCCTTGATGCACTCGCGGGGCTCGTCGAACACATGGGCGTGACGGCCCAGGTGGCACGGGTCATGGTAGGTGACCTTCGCCTTGATCTCCTTGGTGAACTTGAGCTTCTTGTCCTTGATGAGCTGCGCGGCCATCTGGGTGAAGTGCTGTACCGGGAATGGCGGGTTGCCATAGTAGCGGCCGTAGTCGTGAGAGGTGGTCTTGTAGCAGCCAGCGCAGGTCATGACCATGGACTGGGCACCCATCCTCTCGGCCTTGGTGATGTTGTTCTCGGCGAATCCTGCGGTCAGCCTGGTCTGGCCAGTGCGCAGCGCCGGGGAGGTGCAGCACCATTCGTCCGCTCCAAGGGTGTTCAGTGTGACGCCACCCCTGCTGAGCACGGTGACACCGGCCTTGGCCGGGGCGTTCATACGGTATGAGGCGGTGCAGCCAGCGAAGAACACTGCCTGGGGGTTGGGGCTCTTGGGGACCTCCTTGGGCCACCATGCCGCCCTCTTCTCCCTCGGCTCGGCGTACGGGTTACGGTTCTCCTCGAGGCGCTCCCTGATCTGAACATGAGCGGGCAAGGGTCCCTTCCCCTGCTCCACGACCCATTCCCTGGCGGTCTCCCAGAACTCTGCGAACTCGATGCTCACGTGGCATACGGTCCAACAACGGGCGCATCCGGTGCACCAGAACAGTGCGTCGACGAACTCCTGGTCAACCTCGACCTTGCGGCCGAGCATGCGGTCGAGCGCGGTCCTCTTGGCCAGTTGGCTAAGGTAGAAAACCTTCCCACGCGGGGAGTTAGACTCCCAGGGGGCCTGGGCGTAGGTGTCGCATACCTGAACGCAGTAGCCGCACTGAAGACAAGCGGACAAGTCCCTTTCCATGCTCTTCGGAAGCTTCGCCATTAGATTACCTCAATGAGATGACCAGTATCCATGACCCGCAGGGTAGGATGTGGCATATGGATGGAAAACGAATATAAATACCCTGTGCCGGGAAGCTTCAACGGGCTTAATCCACATGGAGCCAGCAGTTCAATAACGGCGTTAAGAATAGGGTGGTTTTTTCAGCCTATCCTTCGAGTATCGGACTGTACCCGTACCAACTGCCTTCCATGCGCAGATTGTACGCATTTTCCTGAAGAAGCTTCAGATGTCCCTCCTCGATGTGGGAGAGGTCGACCAGAAGACGCTTCACATCGGGATCCGCGGCATTGTTCGCCGCTTTGGTGTACATCTCGATAGACTTCCTTTCCACCCCCATGCCCACCTCCAATATCTCCACCTCTTCCTTCACGGTAAGGCATCGATCTTTGGGCAGCACGGCGAAGACCTTCTCCGGCACGATGTCGATGTAGCGGTTGTCCGGTTCGACCTTACCCCCGTTCTTCATAAGCCGGTCTATCTCCTTCAAAAGAAGCTCCCTATGGGTCGCTTCATCTCTCGCCAGGGCGCGCATGAGAGCCTTCCCCTCCTCCTCCGCGACGCAACTCTCAAGTTTTCCGTAGAACTTGATCCCAAACTCCTCGATCTCCACCGCTGCCTGAAGGATCGATAGCTGCTCTGACAATTTGGCCGGGTCGTTCGGCGACATGGGTCCTCGATTTACGATTACATCTGGCCATATTTCATGGTATGGGAGAATATCAATATCCCATCAAGTCCATTTGAGTTGGTATGGACCCGGACTCGCGCTACAAATGGACGGTGCTGGCCATCGCCTGCATCGGTTCAATGATGGCGCCGCTGGACTCCTCGATCGTGAGCGTCACCCTGCCGGAGATGGCGCAGAGCCTGCACATGGACTATGTCCAGGTCATCTGGGTCCCGACCGCCTATCTGGTGACGATCGCCGCCCTGCTGCTGAGCTTCGGCAGATTGTCCGATCTTCGGGGAAGGAAACCGTATTACCTGATCGGGTTCGCCATCTTCACCGTTTCCTCCATCGCCTGTAGCCTCTCCCACGACGGCTCCCAGCTGATCGTTTCACGCATCGCGCAGGGAGTGGGCGGGGCGTTCATGATGGCCGTTTCTCCGGCATTGATCACGGCCACGTTCCCAGGCAAGGAAAGGGGCAAGGCGTTAGGCATCAACGCCATGTTCGTCTACATCGGTCTATCGCTCGGGCCGCCCCTAGGGGGCTTCCTGACCGACCTCTTTGGCTGGCCATCCATCTTCTGGGTGAACGTGCCCATCGGGGCATTGGCCATCATCTTGGGCGCACTGGTCATCAAGGAGGAGAAGGTCCATCGTCCAGGCAGGTTCGATCTTCCAGGGGCGTTCCTCTTCGCTCTGTCCCTGGTCACATTGCTTCTTGCCCTGACCTTCGGGGAGGAATGGGGCTGGGGCGCTCCGCTGATCATCGTGCTCTTCCTGATCTTCGCCGCTTCGTTCTATGCCTTCGTGAGGACAGAGCAGGCCAAGGGTAGCGACGCGATGCTCGACCCCTCCCTCTTCCGCAAGAACAGGATGTTCGCCGCTGGTAATATCTCGGCCCTGCTGAACTATACTTCGTACTTCGGCGTGAGCTTCATCGCATCGTTCTATCTGCAAAGGGTCTTGGGACTAGGTCTGACGACCGCGGGACTGATACTACTGGTCATGCCGCTGGTCATGGCCTTCACCGCTCCGTTGAGCGGGTGGATGTCGGATCGGATCGGTTCTAGGATGCTGTCCACCGGAGGGATGGTCATAATCGCCATGGCCCTGCTCCTCATGTCGACGCTGGGCACGGGGGACAGTGGGTTCTTGGTGGCGCTCTACTTGGGCATAATGGGGTTGGGCATGGGGCTCTTCTCGTCCCCGAACACAAGTTCGGTCATGGGTTGCGTTCCGAACCGCCAGCTCGGGGTCGCCTCTGGGGCCATAGCGACGATGCGTACCGTAGGCCAGTCCTTCAGCCTCACCATCATGGGAGCCATCATCGCGGTCGTGGCCGGGACGGACATCGCCAACAGCGTTTTCGGCGGAGGTGGCCCGCTTCCACCGATGGCCACGTATGAGAGCTTCGTGAACGGGATGCACGCCGCCTTCCAGGTCGGGGCGGTCATCGCCCTTATCGGTGCGGCCACATCTTCCATTCGGGGCGGGAAGGCCTGCGAACCCATGGGCCAATGATCCCGGCGTCATCTGGTCATGCCCGCTGCCATGTGTTTCTACGATAGCTTTATATTCCTTGGATAAATGCCCAAGCTCGTCCTGCTTACTTTATAAATCCGAGGCTGGAGTCCACGATGATGGTGTCGTCCATGGGCGTCCAAAGCCTCGGACGTGAGATGGTAGGAATGTATTCCCAATCCCTCTTTCAGGCGCTCATCATCATCCTCTTGATAGGCGCGGCATGCGCGGCGATATTACATAAGCACGCAAAGCTCAGCAGGTCTGTCGCATGCTCGGCGGTTTTCATATCTGCATCGGCCGGGGCATGGCTTGCGATCGATGTCATCCTCAACGGGCCCGTGCAGTTGGGCGTGTCCTTGGCAACGTTCTTCGGCGACTGGACCGTTTCGCTCGATCAGATCGGCGGTTACTTCCTTCTCATGGTCTGCATGATCATGGCCTGCGTCGCCGTGTACTCGCTCGGTTATCTAAAGGAGTACGATGGCAAGTATGACGCCGGTCTGATGGGAGGGCTGCTCTGCCTGTTCTTCCTCTCGCTCGTTCTCGTCATCTCTTCCAATAACATCATCTTCTTCCTCATCTCCTGGGAGCTCATGTCGGTCCTCTCGTTCCTGCTCGTGATGTATGAAGGCAGGAAGGAGGGGGTGGCACCAGCAGGCCTTCTATATCTGATTATGACGCACGTGGGCACGGCCTTCATCACCGTGTCATTCCTGTTGATGGCAAATTACACCGGCTCCTATGCGTTCTCCGATATCGCAGCTGGCTGGGCATCCATCCCCATGGACGTCCGCTCGGTCTGCTTCGTGTTCCTCCTCATCGGGTTCGGGACCAAGGCGGGTATGGTGCCCGTGCATATCTGGCTACCAGCCGCACATCCGGCCGCTCCGAGCAATATCTCCGCCCTGATGTCCGGCGTGATGGTCAAGATGGCCCTCATAATGATGGTCCGCAGCTTCTTCCTGTACCTCGGGCCGGTCCAGACATGGTGGGGCCTGGCGATCCTGCTCATCGGTTCGATCTCCGCTCTGGTGGGCGTGCTGAACGCGCTCAAGGAGACGGACATCAAGTCCACCCTGGCCTACTCCACCGTGGAGAACATGGGGATAATCTTCATCGGTCTGGGGGCCTCGCTGATATTCGATTCCTACGGCCTGACGGCGTTCGCGGCGCTGGCATTGATCGCCACGCTGTTCCATGCGCTGAACCACGCGGTCTTCAAGGCACTGCTGTTCCTTGGCGCCGGGTCCGTCCTCCACGCCACCCACACCCGCAACATGGAGGCGATGGGCGGGCTTGCCAAGCGCATGCCCTATACCAGCGCGGCGGTGCTCATAGGGCTGTTGTCCATGGCGGCCATCCCTCCCCTCGGAGGCTTCGTGAGCGAATGGCTGTTGTTCCAGTCATTGCTCCTTTCCGCGAACATACCGGACATCCTCATCAAGATCATCATCCCCGTCTCGATCGCCCTGCTGGCATTGACCGGGGCGCTGGCGGCCACGATGGCCGTCCGTTTCTTCGGCACGGTCTTCCTGGCCCGGCCCCGCAGCGAGAGGGCGGAAGATGCGCACGAATCTCCCCGTTCCATGCTCATAGGCATGGGATTCCTGGCGATCATGTGCTTCGTCCTCGGTCTGGCATCCTTTGCCATTCTGCCCTATATCGACAACGTATCGGCGTCGGTCCTAGGCGTCAGTATCACTTCGCAGTTGGTCGATGGCATCTTCGTCAGTCCCATCAGCAGCGACTTCTCCACCATGGCCCCATTGCTCATCGCCGTGCTGGCCATCGGCATACTGGGGCTCACCTGGGGAATGGTGCGCATGTATGGGGGGAAGCAGGTGGTGCGCGAGACCGACACCTGGGACTGCGGTACGCCGCTCGGCCCGCGCAACGAATACACTGGGACCGCGTTCTCCAGTCCCCTCGTCAGGATATTCAGCCCCATCTATAGGTCTCAGACAGAGATCAGGACGGAGTTCACCGCCTCTCCCTATGTGAAGAAGAGGATCACTTACGGCCTGAGATTCACTGACATCTTCGAGAAGTACTTCTACCGCCCGCTGGTGAGGTTCATCACAGCGGTCTCAAAGCGTCTGGCAGTGATCCAGACCGGCAGCATCCAGGCCTACCTGGCGTACATCTTCATCATGCTGCTGCTCCTGCTCGTCATCTTCAGGTGATCACATGGTCCAGGACGTCCTCCTCAACTCACTGTTCGCGGCGCTCCAGGCCGTCACCATGTTCGCCCTGTCGCCTTTGATCATTGGAATCATCCGCAAGGTCAAGGCCTGGTTCCAGAGCCGCAAGGGTTCCAGCATCTGGCAGCCATACTACGACCTGGCAAAGCTCCTGCGCAAGGACTCCACCATGTCCAAGGATGCATCTTGGATATCCCGCGCCACCCCATACATCGCGATCGCATCGGTGGGAGTGGTGGCGCTCATGGTGCCCTTCTTCACGACCTATTCGCTCGGTTTCGTGGGCGACCTCATCGTGGTGGTCTACCTCCTCGCCCTTTTCCGTTTCTTCATGGTGCTGGCCGGCATGGATGCGGGAAGCACCTTCGGAGGCATGGGCAGCAGCAGGGAGATGATGGTCTCGTCCATCGTCGAGCCGACCATGCTACTGGCCATCTTCACCATGGCGCTGATCACAGGCACGACCACTCTGTCCTCGATATCATACAGCCTGGCAGTGACCGGGCCGGACCTGGTCCGACCAGCCCTGTTCCTCGCGCTGGCCGCGTTCTTCATATCATTGCTGGCAGAGAACGCTAGGGTGCCTGTGGACAATCCGGCCACCCACCTCGAGCTCACCATGATCCACGAGGGCATGCTCCTGGAATATTCCGGGAAGCAGCTGGCCCTTATGGAATGGGCCTCCTGGACCAAGTTCCTGTTGTTCTCCGCCATATTGGCCAATGTGTTCTTCCCGTGGGGCATCGCCACCGACCTGTCCGCCCTGGGGATGGCCGTCGGCGTCATCGCCATCATCGCCAAGGTGCTGGTCATAGCCCTGGCCGTCGCGCTCATCGAATCAGGCACATCCAAGATGCGCCTGTTCCGCCTGCCCAACCTGCTGACCGAATCCTTCACTCTGGCGCTACTGGCTGTGATGTCGTTCTATATCCTGTGAGGTGAGAAGATGACCCAAGAACTCCTGACCGACACCATCAACGGGCTGGCCGCCATCGTGCTGCTCACCTCTTTCTTCCTCGTGGCCAACACGCGCATGCACCAGCTGGTGCGGACGTTCACGCTCCAATCCCTGGCATTGGGACTGTTCGCATTCTTCGTGGCCTATTACACTGGCGCAGAGCACATCTACCTGGTCGCAGTGCTAACCATCATCATCAAGGCGATCATCATCCCGAGGTTCCTGGACTATACCATAGAAAAGATCCAGGTGAAGAAGGAAGTGGAGCCGCTGGTCGGCATCCCGCTCTCCCTCCTGATCTGCACTGGGCTGGCGTTCATCGGCTATTACATCGCCGAGCCGGTCATCGCCAACGGCAACATCATCACCAAGAACTGCCTGGCCATATCCGTGGCCGTCGTTCTGATAGGCTTCTATCTCATGGCATCGCGGCGCAAGGCGATGAGCGAGGTGGTGGCGTTGCTGGTCATCGAGAACGGATTGTTCCTGGCGGCCATATCCATCACCTACGGCATGCCTCTCATCGTGGAGCTGGGCATATTCTTCGATGTGTTCGTCACGGTCCTGATCATGGGTGTGTTCGTCTTCAAGATCAACCGCACCTTCGAGACGCTGGACACGAGGTTCATGAGGAGGCTGAGGGATTAACATGATGATCGAGCTCATCCTCCTACTGCCGCTGATCGCGGCCGCCATCTCCTACTTCGTCAAGCAACAGCATGTGGCCGAGGCCGTTTCCATGCTGTCCGGCGTATTGCAGTTCATCCTGGCGCTGCTGATCGCGGTGGACGTGATGCAGAACGGCGCCATCCAATATGGCCTCTGGTATGCCGACGAGCTGAGCGTGTTCATGCTGGTGATCATAACCTTCCTGGGCAGCATGGCAGTGGCCTATTCGTTCAGCTATATCGGTCATGACAGGGAGGAGCACGAGATATCCGGCCTACAGCTGCGCCGTTACTACCTCCTGCTGCAGCTGTTCCTGTTCACCATGCTGGTCGTCGTGCTGACCAACAACCTGGGCATAATGTGGATAGCGATCGAAGGGACCACGCTGACCTCCGCCTTCCTGGTGGGGTTCTACGAGAAAGACACATCCCTCGAGGCCGCCTGGAAATACCTCATCATCTGCTCCGTGGGCATATCCATGGCCCTGTTCGGCGTGGTGCTGACCTATGCCTCATCGGTCGATGTGGCGGGCTTCCCCTCCGATTCGCTGAACTGGACTGACCTGCGTTCGGTCGCAGCCCTCCTGGACCCGACCTTCCTGCGCATCGCCTTCATCTTCATCCTGATCGGCTACGGCACCAAGGTAGGATTCGTGCCGATGCACACCTGGCTGCCCGATGCACATTCCCAAGCGCCATCCCCCATCAGCGCCATGCTTTCGGGCGTGCTGCTGAACTGTGCGCTCTACGGCATCCTGCGCTTCTACATCATCATGCAGCTCTCGGTTCCCGGCTTCGCTCCCGACCTGCTGTTGATATTCGGCGTGATATCATTGGTGATGGCCGCGGCCTTCATCATCCTGGCCAAGGACTTCAAGCGTCTATTGGCGTACAGCTCGATCGAGCACATGGGCATCATCGCCCTGGGCTTCGGGATCGGTGGGTTCCTGGGGATCTTCGCCGGGCTGCTGCACATGCTGAACCACGCCCTCACCAAGTGTCTGATGTTCTTCGGTGCTGGAAATATTTTGCAGAAGTACAACACCCGCTCCATAGCGGAGGTGCGGGGCCTGGCATATATCATGCCCATCACCGCGGCCCTATTCCTCTTAGGGGCGCTAGCCATTACCGGCTCCCCGCCCTTCTCGATATTCCTCAGCGAGGTGATGGTGCTGCAGGCGGGGCTCGGGGCGGGCTCCTACCTGGTCGTGGCCATCTACCTGTTCGCCATTTTGGTAATCTTCGCGGCGTTCATGTACCACGTGTCCAAGATGCTGTTCGGCAAACCCACGGAGGGCGTGGTCCGGGGCGAGATCCATCACGTTTCCTTGATACCCATGGCCATCCTGCTGGTCTCGATACTGGTGATCGGCCTGTTCCTTCCCCAGCAGCTCATGGACTTCATCACGAAGGTCGCGGCGCTCTTCCCGGGGGGTAGCCGATGAACAGAATGATCCTATCAGAGCTGGTGGAGGACCTTCCACCCGTTTTGCGTACCGGCATCAGGTGGGAGCTGCAGGATGACGGCTCTCTCACCATCGACGTAGGCGAGGAGGCCCTGCCCGGGATCGTCGATCACATCCAGAAGAAATATCATTCGTGGCTCATCTCCGAGCATGCCTTGGACCTCCGGCCCAAGGGCGGCGAGTTCCAGCTCATCGTGCTCCTGGGCCTGCCGAAGGTGACCGTGCCGGTCATCATCAGGGCCAATGTCGACATCTATGCGTCGTCGTTCCATTCATTGACGCCATCGGTGCCTGCGGCCAATTGGTTCGAGCGGGAGATATCGGACACCTTCGGTCTGACCCCGAACGGCCATCCTGACCAGCGCCCCCTCGTGCTCTATGACGACTGGCCATACGGAACATATCCGTTGCGCAAGGATTTCGACCCCTCCAGGCCTGTGCCCAGGGTGCCGAGCGAATATCCGTTCCGCAAGGTCGAGGGAGAGGGCGTGTTCGAGATCCCGGTCGGGCCGGTGCACGCGGGTGTGATCGAACCGGGTCACTTCCGTTTCAGCGTGGCCGGGGAGCCGATAATCAACCTGGAGATACGAATGGGCTATACCCATCGTGGCGTGGAGAAGCTGTCGGAATCATTGCCGTACCACCGGGGCGTGCCGCTCGCCGAAAGAATCTCCGGGGACAACGGTTTCACACATGCGCTGGCATATTGCCAGGCGGTCGAGTCGCTGGCAGGGTGCGCGGTGCCCGATAGGGCCCTGTTCATACGCACCATCCTCTCGGAGATGGAGAGGCTGTATTGCCACATGGGGGACGTGGGCGGGATCGCCCTGGACACGGCGTTCGGGACAGGGGCGCAGATGGCATACATCCTCCGCGAGCGCCTGATGCAGCTGAACGATCAGGTGACGGGCAGCCGTTTCCTGCGCTCGGCAAGCTGTCTGGGCGGCGTGAGGTGCGATATCCCTGTCGATTCGAAGAAGGACATCCAGAGGACGCTCCTCCAGGTCAAGCTCGATTTCGATGACTTCGTGACCACCATCAAGAACATGCCTTCCTTCCTGGACCGGGTCGAGACGACCGGGGTGCTCACGCTGGAGAACGCCCGCAGCCTCAATGTGGTCGGTCCGGTCGGAAGGGGCAGCGGCATCGATCGGGACGTGCGCCGCGATCATCCCTACGCAGCCTACGACCAGATCTCATTCCAGGTGCCTGTCTACCGAGAAGGGGACGTCTGGGCCCGCACCCGTGTCAAGATCGACGAGGTCTACGAGTCGATCGGGATAATCGAGCAGGCGCTGGACAAACTGCCTTCCGGGGAACTGTGCGTGCCGTTGGGCGAGGCGCCGGAGGGAAGGACCGGGCTCAGCCTCACCGAGACGCACAGAGGGGAATGCATGCACTGGCTTATGGCCGGAAAGGGCCAGCCTTACCGGCACAAGGTGCGGGACGCTTCGTTCCTGAACTGGCCAGCCATCGAACTGGCCGTGCTGGGCAACATCGTTCCCGACTTCCCCTTGGTGAACAAGAGCTTCAATCTATCATATGCGGGGAATGATCTATGAAGGTCACCAATCTGTTCAGGTTCTACCGTCTGGGAGTGGGTAAGAGGGGCGTGGTCACGACACGATACCCCAACGGCCCGGCGGAACTTCCAGCAGCTGCCCAATGCGCCCCCGAGCTCACTGGGAAGTGTGATGCCTGTGGTCATTGTGCAGAGGCCTGTCCTACCAAGGCGATCGCTGTCACGACATCTAAGTTCACCATCGACCTTGGTGACTGCATCTATTGCGGAGAATGTGCCCGCGGGTGCCCCAAGGGATCAATCGTAATGGGAAAGAATTGCGAGCTTTCCGCCCGCAAGAGGGAAGGCCTGGAGGTGTCCTACGATGTCAGGCAGTGATTCCGAGCTGGAAGTCCTGGGAGGCCAGATGAAGGACAGGATCCGGAACGTTCTGGGCAGGTCCCTGGCCATCCGCGAGGTTGACGCCGGCTCATGCAACGCCTGCGAAGTGGAGGTTAACGCCCTCACCAACCCCATCTACGACATCGAAAGGTTCGGGCTGCACATCGTCGCCTCGCCGCGTCACGCCGACGCCATCCTGGTCACTGGGCCGGTCACCAGGAACATGGAGCGGGGGTTGGTCCAGTCCTATAACGCCATGGCAGAGCCGAGGATGGTCATAGCCATGGGCGTGTGCGCCATCGGTGGCGGCCTGTTCCGTGAGTGCTATGCGTGCCACAAAGGGGTCGGGGAGGTCGTTCCCGTCGACGTCTATATACCTGGTTGCCCGCCTCGCCCTCAGGCCATAATCCAGGGAATAATGGTCGCCCTGGACAAGTGGCAGCAGAGAAAATGATGGAAAAATGGGGCCATGGCCCCGTTCACTTCACGACTATCACGGTGCAGCGGGAGTTGCGCACGACGTATTCCGAGACCGAACCTATCAGCACCCGGTCCAGAACGGTCTTTCCCGATGTCCCGACGATGATCGCCTCGGCCTTCACCCTGTCGGAGGCGGACAAGATCGTCTCGTAGGGGTTACCGGCCTCGAGCAGCGTGGTGACCTTGATCCCGTGGGCCGCCGCCTCGTTCTTCATCTTCTCCAGGACCCTCATTCCGTCCTGGATGACCTTCTCCTTGTCCTCTTCCGCCTTCGGGCTGACCACAAAGACGATGAACAACGTGGCGTTGTGCAGCTTGGCATACTCATAGGCATACTTGGTGGCCTTCTCGGAGTGAGGCTTGCCATCAGTGGCCAATAACACATTCCCGTTCTCAGGCATGCTCCTGCTATCTGAATCATCCCTAGAAATATGTTTTCGACGCACTAACGCCGTTATCTTCTACTGTTTAGCCGTCTGATGCTGTCGGTCCCTTTCCTGCATCTTGCGGTAACGGGTGTTGTCGTTCACCGAGCCAACATACCCCTTGAAATCCCCATGGGAGTCATAGAAAGGTCTGGCCATGTCGATCATCCAGTGGTACTGGTTGTCGAAGGCGAGCAGGCGATATTCGATCTCGAAGTTCTCCTGGGTGAGGAACGACCTCTCCTGGGCCTCCATCAGACGGTCGATGTCATCCGGATGGACCCCTCTCATCCAGCCATGGCCATACTCCTCGTTGAAGGTACGTCCCGTGAAGCCCAGCCAGGCCTTGTTGAAGAACTCCCTCATCAGCTGGTCGTTGGAACGCCACATCAACGTTGGCATGTTGTCCAGCATGCTCTGATAGTAATCCCTGGTGCGTAGCACCTCAACCTCCATGCGTTTGCGCTGGGTGATGTCGCTGAGCATGTTCAAGGCGAAGCTAGGCTTTCCTTCCTCGTCCTTGATCGATGAGACATGCAGGTTGCCGTAGATGACCCGGCCGTCATGGGTCACGAACCGCTTCTCCACATTGTAATGATCGATGCGCCCGGCCATGAGGAGATCATATAGCCTGGCATCCTTTTCCACATCCTCCTGATGGACCAGCTCTTCGGGCCTGCGTTGCAGGAGGTCATCCTTGTCAAGCCCCGTCATCTCGCTCAGCGCCTTGTTGCACTCGACCAGGTGGCGGTCCTTGTCCTGCAGCATGATGCCGACAGGGGCCTCTTCAAAGATGACCCTGAAACGGGCCTCCTGCTCTCTGTTCGCAGACTCCTCCAGCTGCTTGGAGGTGACGTCAGCGGCTATGACGATGAAGTAGTCCTTGCCTTCATGGGCGATCCGGTTCACGTTCACATCCATGAACATGATGGCACCATCTTTCTTCCTTGCCTTTGCCCGGAACGCGCGGAAGGAATTCGAAGCGACCGTCCTGATCGACGGGATGATCTCATTGACCCCGCCGCAGGTTAGGGCGTCATGAATCGCTTGGTTCGATGCTTCCCCAGGCATCCCCATCATGGAAAATAGGAATGGATTGGCCTCGACCAGAGTAGGAACCCCATCCGATGACAACGAGTAGACCGCTATCCCGTATTTCATCTGCTGGAATATGGAATCGAGCAGCAGACCTAGGTCGGGCGGATCGTTGAGACCCGATCTATCAGATGAGGAAGGTTCTGCGACCATTCGCGGACTCATCCCCTCTCTAGCCTTATTAATCAATCCGCCTGCTTTCCATATCTGATAATCACTTCAGACATCCTCGCCCGATCTCTTCGAGCAATAGACGATGTCCTCATGCTCCTTGTAGCCAAGCTCGGCAAAGAACCTGCGGGAATGGACGTTGTCCTCATTGATCAGGCAGCAAAAGACCTTCAGGCCGAGCGCTGAAAATCGCCCCTCGGCCTCAACAACGAGCATTCTCCCGACACCCCTTCCCTGCATTTCCGGTACGATCGCCAATCGGTTGATCCATCCCTTCCTACCATCATGCGTGCAGAGCGCCGTACCGACGATCCCGTCCTGGTTCTCCGCGATCAGGAACAAAGCCTCTCCTCCCTGCATCTCACGCTCGATGCTCTCCCTCGAATCGCGTCCAGACCCTCTATAAGGTAGGCCAGCCCTTCTCCAGACGCTCACGACCTCCTCATAATCGCCTATCCGCATATCCCGGACCCGAACGTCCTGCATGGCCTCCATCAGGCCTTCGGAGAATATCAATCATCCCAGCCATGGAGGATGGATTGGACAGGCCTTTTACCATTTCGCCGAGAACCGCTGTTCCCCTTGGCCCGCTCGGCAGGGATGGCCATAAAATCGGTATGGCCGCCATGACATTCAGTACATAGCGTGATGAGATTGCTGGGATGATCGCTGCCCCCTGCCACGACCGGAATGATGTGGTGGACCTCTGCGTACCAGGCAGGATATCTCCCCAGGTCCCTGCCGCATTCCTGGCAGGCATTGCCATCCCTTTCGATCACTTTCGCCCGGACCTTTCGCCACGCCCTTTCCTTCAGGAACTGAGGGTACATCGAAGGGAGCAGGGGGATATCACTTCCATCCGGTTCTGCCCCGGGACAGTCTATCATTAAACTGGACATATGCTGGTCTGCCATGCATTGAAGTCTTTCCCTGAGGGTGTCATGCCTCGGGCCCTCGCAACGACATCCATCGAGCCATCTCGACCTCGTCCTCAGGACCTTCTCTCTTTCCTCATCAGACCAGCCTTGGTGGGGACATGACATGGACACTTCGTTATCACAGAAACCGAGCCTGCGCATGTCCCCCCAACTGTCACAATCTGGAAGGGTGCGGAGGCACAGGCTGCGCCTTCCTGGCGCGTCTTGGAACTGGCAATGCTTCATTTCACATCCCGGCCGGGCCTTCGCTCCATGACCCGGACCATGATCTTGCCTGCCATGCTCCTTTCCAGATCGATGGCGCCATTGGCGCACATCTCGTGGCAGGTATAGCACCTGATGCAATCCCTCACCCTGACCTTCATCCTTCCCCTCACCTGCCTGATCGCCTTAGTGGGGCAGCTCCTCTCGCATCTTCCGCAACCGTTGCATCGATCAGGGTCGATATATGGCCTCAATGTGTATGACCTGACCAGCTTGGCCATTCGGCGCACCACCGCTCCCCCGCTGGGGTTGCGGCCCCTCGCATAGGTGGAAGGTAGCCTGAAGTCCTGGACGGTCAGGTCCTGCAATGCCTCCCCCCTAACTTCTACCTGGAGATCCCCATCGATCGCCCCTCTTTCCACCGCGGCACCGATGGTGGGGACAGAGGCGGCATCCAGGCCGATCATTCTTGCCGCCACCACGTCCGCAGCTGCATAGGACGGGCTGGCGATGATCGCACCCAGCTTTCTCGGGTCACCTGAACCCGGTCCATCGCCCTCCATGCCAACGATGGCATCGATGATCTGCAAAGAGGGCCTCATCAGTTCATTGAGGTCCACGAGCATTCGGGAGAAGTCCATCGGGTCCTGCAGCCTGCCATGGAACGAGGCCTTCTCCATTCCGGGGACGACCCCGAAGAGGTTCTTCGTGGCGGCGGTCATCTTCGTCAAAAGGTGCGTCTTCAGCTTGGACACGACGATCAACACATCCGCCTCGATCGCTGGTTCGATGATCAGGAAACGCTTGACCAGCCGCCCATCTGGATTGGCCACCTCACGATAGGACACGTTCTCGTTGAGCACGACCCCCAGCTCCTCTGACAGAGAACTGTACCCAGCGGTCTCGTACGCCTTCCGTAACTGGTTCGGCCCGTAGACCGCGCCAGCGCCGGGGCTCTCCGCCAGAACGACCTCACATCCGTTCTCTCGCAGCAATCGGCATACGGCCCAGATGACGTTAGGGTGGGTGCATACCGCCTCATCCGGCGGAGAGGCACGGAGGATGTTCGGCTTGACCAGCACCCTCTGGCCCTTCTTGGCGAACCGGTCCAGCCCTCCCAAGAGGTCGATGGCCTCTTTCACCCTCGAATAGACCAGTTCCCTGGAATAGTCCTCACACCTCACTAGAGCGACGGTCTGCACGGCCATGCTACCTATGCCAGAGATATAAAAAGGGAGCGAATATCAGACCCGGACCAACCTCTGCATCTTCTCGTCATGCCTGGTCCGGAGACGCTTGCCCAGCGCCTCCGCCCGCTTCGCGACCTCCGCCTCCATCATCGCGTCCCTCTTCGTGGATTTGATGACGGCCGCGCCCTTCTCGTACGGCACATTGTCAGGCAGGACCTCTAGATATTTGGTATAGGCCTCCTTGATGCCATATTCGATCCCGGTCCTCTCCTTGGAGAAAGTGTTCCACGCCGGGTACGGACAATCGTTTCCATGTCCGCAGTTCAGGCAGCAGATGGTCCCCTTCGCCGTCATTGCGCCCACGACCTCCAACCCCTCGAAGGTCATGGTCTTCTCCAGCCATTCGGACACAAGGCTCTCCGATGCCGAGCCGACCGCTACCGTGGCGCACAGCTTTCCCTTGAGCATCAGTCTCTGGTGCCTGAACGAATAACATCTCTCCACGAAGGATTTCATGAACGAGCTGGGGGCCGAATAGTAAGTGGGCGTCCCAAGTATAAGGGCATCGGCACGGAGCACCTTCCTACTGATGGAGGCGAAATCATCATCGATGTCGCAGCGATTGTTTTCCACGCACTTCATGTGCGCCCGGCAGGGTCCGACGTTCACATCGGACAGCTTGATGAACTCCCTGTTCTCCGCCCCAGTCGCTGCCATGATCGCCTTCACGATCCTGTCGGTGTTCGAATCGATCACCGGGCTGCCGCTCACTCCCAGAACATACATTTGGTCTCCCCTTCCGATATATCGAACGCAATCCTAATAATTGTATGGCACGGATTCCCTATTCCACATCCAGTTCGATCCCGACGGGACAGTGATCAGACCCCATGACGTCCTTTTGTATGAACGCCGAACGAAGCTTAGGGAGCAGGTCATCGCTGATTAAGAAATAGTCGATCCGCCAGCCTACGTTCCTTTGCCTTGCCCCGGTCTTAAGGTCCCACCATGAGTACCGTTCAGGGGACGGGTCGAAATGCCTATAGGTGTCCACGAACCCACTGGCCACGAGGCTGTCCATCCATCCCCTTTCCTCCGGAAGGAAACCCGAGATTTTGGAGTTCTCTTTCGGCCTGGCCAGATCGATCTCCTTATGGGCGGTGTTAACATCCCCGCATATCACCACCCCCTTGTGCTTTTTCATTTCGTTCACGATGGCCAAGAACTGTTCATAGAAATCCATCTTGAACCGCAATCGCTCGGCTGAGGCCTTGCCATTGGGGAAATAGACGTTGTACAGGACGAAATCATCATAATGGGCCACGATGGACCTCCCCTCCCGGTCGAATCGGTCGATGCCCAGACCATCGACTATCTTGTTAGGTTCCTTTTTTGTTATCAACCCGACCCCGCTGTATCCTCCCTTTCCCTCGTTAGAAACGAAGTGGGAGCTGTATCCCGGTAGATCGCACAGACCTTTGGGCACCTGCTCTTTCGATGCCTTCGTCTCCTGTAGGCAATAGACATCGGCTTTTTCATCCTCGATCCATCTTAACAGCCCTTTATTATATGCCGCTCTAACGCCGTTAACATTCCAACAAAGGAGCTTCAAGGCCCAACACCGTGCTTGAAATGAATCCCGAAAAAGTTAAACTATTTCCTAGTTAACAGTGTTGAAATTAATGGACAGTATTATACATTATATTTATGTAAAAAGATTCTCTTTATAGATAATCAATAATTGCCAGTAAAAATAACTACGAAGTATCGTCTTCTCATTTTTGATTTTATTCACCTAATTTTTTAAATACTTTCAATGAATCATAATACTGTAGAAAGAAAATCGCGCCTTTCTGTTCGAAAGGACGATGAGGCACGCGCGGACACCCGCGCATGCGTTTCCCACTCGGGGCGTAGGATGCCCCGAAAATAAGTTGATTAGCGAGGGCTCTGAAGATGAGGGGATTTGCTCGAACGGCAGCGATAATGCTCGCAGCGGCCATGCTGCTGTCGGCATTACCGGTCGCCTCGATATCCGCGTCGACCGGCACAGCAACGGCCCAAAGCATATCGTCCGAGCTCACTTCTGTCAAGAACGGTGTCACGACCAGTTACCACCAGTTCACCGCGGCCGAGGTCTCCAACCTGAAGTCCCTGCTTGGCGTCAGGGTGGAAGGGACCGATTATAATGTGGTGGTCGAAGGTCACGGGACCGGTCTGGCTCCGTTGTCGGTCAAGGAATATGAGACACTGGCCGATACGGCATACGTGGTGAGCTCCGTTTCCATGGACGCCACCTACCCCAGCTCCCTCGACCTGTCCCAATCGTCCTGTTTCCCGGCCGTCGGGGACCAGCTTTCCCTGGGGGCGTGTGCCGCATGGGCGATGACCTATTATTGCTATGGATACCTGGAAGCCGTTGACCAGGGATGGACCCAGGCGAAGAGCGGCGCCACTTCCCAGCTGCTCAGCCCCTCCTTCACCTATAACCGTATCAGCGATTACAATTCCGGTTCTTCCTTGACCGGGAACGCCCAGGTCATCCGAGATTGGGGCGTCCCGACTCTGTCCGTGATGCCTTACAATATCTACGATTATACCACCTGGGGCGACGATGCGGCGATGAGGAATGCTGTGCTGCATCGGGCTGAAAAGGTCATGTACATGACATCGGCCACGACCGATGACATCAAGGCGATCGTTCAATCGGGATGCCCCGTCACGTTCGCTCTTGACGCGACCACTTATGTGTCCGTTTTCAGCGGGGATGGAGCATCCAAGATCATCTCCGCGGTGGATTACTCCAGCACATCCCTCAACCACGCTCAGACGATCGTGGGATGGGACGACACCATCACCGAGGACGGCGATGTGGGCGCATTCCGCGTGGTCAACTCCTGGGGCGTTGGATTCTGCGAGTCGGGCTACTATTGGATCACATATGCTGCGATGGCCGAGATGCTAGCTCTATCCCCGCCGACCTACATCCAGGATAAGATCGACTACGTGCCTCAGATCACCGCCGTGGTCCAGTTCAGCCAGGCTCCGGCCAGGGACACCACCTTCACCGCTTACCTTTACAACAATGTGACGGGCGCCAAGGTCAAGACCCGTTCCTTCACCTACAGGACCACCTACTACGGGGGTCCGGCACCGAAGTACTCAGAGTTCCTGTTTATGGACCTGACCGATTTCGCCGCCTCATACTCCAGCACCAACTGCAAGTTCACCATCGCATTCACCAACGGGGCCACTGCAGGCGAGGTCAGCAGCTTCCGTATCGAATGGTATGATAACGGATACGTCGTCGGGCAGCCGACGCAAAAATCCGGTTCGGCCATCGGGCTTCCCACCGCCACACCGGGAACGGTCTCCCTGGCGTTCACCAAATACGCTTCCATGTCCATCGCCTCGGCCCTGGACACCTCATCCCTTTCATTCAGCACCAGCGGGGACGCCTGCTGGACCCCCGTCGTCAACAATTATTGCTCCGGGGGAGATGCGATGCAGAGCGGCGATATCAGTAGCTCTCACACCAGCAGGCTGACCTCTGTGGTAACTGGCCCGATGGACCTTTCCTTCTATTGGATGGTCTCGTCCCAATCCGGGGCGGACTTCCTGCAGTGCAGCGTCGATTCAGTGGTCCAGGCCAGCATATCAGGCTCCACCTCCTGGGCCAAGGTCAGCCTGGCCATCGCCTCGGGCACGCACACCATCAGCTGGGCCTACATTAAGTCAGCCACCACCACCACTGGCCTGGATTGCGGCTACGTGGATCTCGTTGACACCACCGGCGGCACAAGCGACATCACCGCGCCGACCACCGTCCCCTCCGTGAGCGGCGCCGCCGGTACTAATTCATGGTACACCGGGACGGTCACCGTTTCTCTGACAGCATCCGATTCAGGCACGGGGGTCCAGGCCACAAAGTATCAGCTCGATTCCGGTGCCTGGTCCACCTATGCATCGGCCCTGTCGATCACCGCCGACGGAACCCATACCCTGCTGTACTACTCCATCGACAACAGCGGCAACGTCGAGGCCACAAAGACCCTGACCATCAAGAAGGACTCGGTCTCCCCGGCCACTACCGTCTCTGTTTCCAGCTACATCGTCACCCTGACCCGGGCCGATGCCATGAGCGGGATATATTCCACTCAATATCGCATCGATGGGGGCGCCTGGACATCATATTCCAGCCCGTTCACCGCAGGAGCCGCCGGCGGCAGCTATCAGGTAGAGTACTATTCCATTGACAAGGCAGGCAACACCGAGCCCGTCAACCAGGTCACCGTGGGAGCGACCGACTCCACCGCACCTACCACCGCCCTCGTCGTGGACGGCACCCAGGGGACCGATTACTGGTATACCACAATGGTGAACGTTTATCTCACCGCCAGCGATGACAGCAGCGGCGTCGCTTCCACCTATTACAAGATCGACTCGGGCGCCTGGACAACATATGCCAGCCCCTTCTTGATAAGTACCGATGGCCAGCACAATGTACAGTATTATTCGGTCGACATGAACGGCAACACTGAGGCGACCACATCCACGATGATATCGGTCGACCTCTCCGAACCGACCACCAGTGCTTCGGCCATTGGATACGCCGTCACATTGACGGCAGGAGACGCCGGGAGCGGGGTCTCGAAGACCTATTACCGCATCTCGTCCGGTTCATGGGCGCAGTACAGTGCACCGTTCAGCGCCGGGGTCTCCGGCTACCAGTACCAGGTGGACTATTACTCCGTGGACCTGGCCGGGCTGATCGAGGATATCAGGACCATAATGGTCGGAACCGCCGATACGGTCCCGCCGGTGACATCGATCAATGTCCAGGGAACGACCGGCAGCAATGGATGGTACACATCATCGGTCTCCATCACCCTGACATCGTCCGATGCTTCCAGCACCATCAAGGCCATCTATTACCGCTGGCAGGGAACGAGCAGCTGGACCACCTATTTGTCCCCCTTTACGACCTACACCGAAGGGATCCGCACCTTGGAATATTATGCGGCCGACTCGATTGGCAACACTGAATCGGTCAAGACTCTGTTCATAAAGATCGACAAGACCAAGCCGGTCAGCAGCCACACTGCATCCTCGATGATGGTCACTCTCTCGGCCACTGATGCCACCAGCGGCGTTGGGAATATCCAGTACAATCTGGATAACGCCGGTTGGACCGCTTACTCTTCACCGATCGACGCAGGGAGCGCATATCAGGTGCACACACTGCTCTATAGGGCCATCGACAACGCCGGCAACACCGAGGCCAGCCATAGCATCTCCCTAGGTACGGCAGATGTGACCGCCCCCATCACCGGACTGGCGGTACAAGGTTCCGCGGGCAGCAACGGGTGGTACCTGGGCACCTGCATAGTCAGCCTGGTAGGCACAGACGGAGAGAGCGGGGTCTACCAGACATGGTATGCTCTGGACTCGGGGTCCTGGGTGCTATACTCCACAACTATCTCCCTTACCGAGAGCGGCGCACATGTGGTGTCGTTCTACTCGGTCGATAAGGCCGGGAACGTCGAGGCCACCGTCACCCGAACGGTCCAGATCGACAATACCGTTCCTACGTCCGAGGCCTCCATCCTCGAGAGCACCGTTTCCATCACCGCCGCCGATGCCACCAGCGGCATCGCCAAGATAGAATATCGGATGGACGGCGGCGAGCTCACCGTCTACTCGGGAACCATCATCATATCCGATCCCACCGTATCGCACTCCCTCGTCTATCGTTCCACCGACATGGCCGGCAACGTCGAGGCTGAGCATACCCTCATCATTCCCATCCGCACGAACGTCCTGTTCGAGGTGCCGTCCCCTCCACTAAGCCTTGATGCGGACGTTTCCGGCAACAGCATCGTCGTGTCTTGGCTGTCACCCGCCGATAATGGGAACGCCAGCATCCTGGGTTACAATGTGTACAGGGCCACCGGTTCCACGTATCAGCTGATATCTACGGTCACCGGGCTGCAGTACGTCGACTCCGCCATCTCCCTCGGCGCCACATACAGCTATTATGTCACTGCGACCAACGTCATCGGGGAGAGCGCCGCATCGAACCAGGCATCCATTCTGTTCGTCTCCCTGCCGTCCCCGCCCTCGGGTGTGAGCGCCTCGATGCTGGACGGTTCCGTGCTCGTCTCTTGGTCGGTCCCGGCCAGCGACGGAGGCATGCCGATCCAGAACTACATCCTGACCCGCAGCTCCATTCTCGGCGAACAGAGCTTCCAGTTGTCAGCGGACACATATCAGTACAAGGACACTGCGGTCACGATTGGCCAAACCTACACCTACACCATCTTCTCCATCAACGCCATGGGCAAGAGCGCGACCGGCGCCTCGGCCATGATCAAGGTCCCGTACGATATGTCCCAGCCTTCCTACCTGACCGCCACCCTGAGCGATGGTAAGGCGGTATTGATCTGGAACTCTCCCAACGGCTCTACGCCTACCTCGTATCTGGTCAGGCGTTCCGTGGGCACCTTCGATGCGGCCGCCCAAGACCTGGCCAGGGTGACCGAAAAGGCCTATGTCGATCCCGATCTGGTGGCTGGGACGACCTACTGCTACCAGGTCTGTGCCATCTACGACGGAGAGATGGGCCCATTCGCTCGGGCCATGCTCACCGTCCCTGACAACGGTCCTTCCCTGCCTTCCGCCCCTTCGGGACTTACCGCCACGGCCATCAGCAACGGGGTGTGGCTGACCTGGACAGCGGTCGACGGGGCCGATGAATACCGCATCTTCCGCATGTCCGCCAATGATTCCAGCGTGACCCTGGTAGGCACATCCGCCGCGACGGACTACATCGACGGCTCCCCTCTTCCCAACACGAAATACTCTTACTGGGTGGCCGCGGCCAATCTTGCGGGCGAAGGGCCCCGCTCAGATCCCGCCCACGTCGCCACCCCTGTCACGTTGGAGATCCCTCCAACCGCACCACAATCACTCCAGTTCCAGGTGGACGGGGACACACTGGTTCTCTCCTGGACGGCACCAGCCAATGCCGGAACCGCGGAGATCTTGGGATACAGGGTCTATCGCAGCCTGGAGAATTCCTCCCTGGCCTTGATAGCGATAATCAAGGCCACCCAGTTCAACGATGGGTCGATCGCATCCGGAAAGGAGTACAGATATTGGGTATGCGCCTACAGCGATGTCGGCGATGGCGAGATGGCCGGGCCTGTGGTCGTGGTCCGCCCTGCCGAGGTCGTTGACGACCCCACCGTCCCGGACTCCTTCACCCTGAGCAGCTATAAGGGCATGGTCTCGCTCACCTGGCAGGCTCCGGATGGGAACGTCATCGGTTACAATATCTATTGCGGCAACAGCACCTCCGATATGACCCTGCTGGCCACGGTCCCAGCGAGCATGTTCAATTACGTGGACGGGAGCTCATCGGGGAAGTACTACGCGATAGCCGCCCTCTATGAGAGCGGAGAGGGGGTACGGTCTTCTCCAGTCTACGTACATGGACTGGCAGCGGCCACTATTACCGCAGCGACATCCACCACTGATTTCCTGGTGCAACCCTGGTTCTACGCCATGTTGGGCCTCATGGGTGCCATGCTTGTCGGGGCCGGACTGATCACTCGGCGGAAGAAGTGAGCTTCTTCACCTTGTCCAATCCTCTCTGTGCCGAGTCCATGCCATCTATCAGGCCCAGTTCTTGGAATATGCAATATGATTCGCTGAAGGCCTTCTCCGCCTCCTGCACCTCTCCCTTCTTGATGAGGACCTCGCCCAGACCCAGCAGGTCGGTGGCCACGCCCTCTTTCACTCCGGCCGTTCGTTTCAACGAGATGGCCTCCTGGATGGTCTCCTTCGCCTCATCCAGACGGGAAAGGGCATAGAGGGATAGGCTGGCCAACGATAGCATGTTGGACCTCTGCAGCGGATCCTCGATCTCCTCGCACAGGATGGCCGCCTCATTGAACATGTCCAATGCCTGTTGCCATTCGCCCTTGCCGATATGCTCGGTCCCTGACGATGCCAGCTTCCTTACCGTCATCGCCCTGATGGAGCGCATGAACCCAGCCAGGCTCTCATGCCGGTTCGGCCTTCTGATATCGGGCGGCTCATCCATGCCTTGATGAAGGCCAATCCCCCGTAGTTAATGCTTGCCCGACCCTGAGATATGACCTACCACGGATGATTAATAATCCTTCCTCCAATGGGCATCCCACCAGGAGCTTGATGTCAATGGCGTATTGCAGCCAGTGCGGCCAACCCAACCCTGAAGGCGCCGAGTTCTGCAACAAATGCGGCCACAGGATGGAGCATGTCTCGGAGTCCGATATGGACCGCCGCTTCCGGGAGTTCGGCGAAGAGGTAGAGGGGGTCGGAAAGAAGATCTCTCAGGGGATCGAATCCGGGGCCAGGGGAGGTCAGACCGAGTTCGACCGCGCCCTCGGCCCGATCGGCCCTCTGGTCATGGCCGTCATCGCTTTCATAATTCTGCTCATCGTGGCCCAGACGTTGAGCGTGCTGGGCGATCAGAACGCGTTCGTCAAGGACCTCACGCAGCAGGTGTTCTTGAACAATCTGGTCCTGTGGTTCTTCCTCTTCGTGTTCCTAGGGTACTCCGCCTATCTGTCCCGGAAGGACCCCAGCTCTTACGATTTCATCGAACCCCTGGCCATGGCCATCGGCATCACCGTGGCGGTCTGGGTGACGATGATGGTCTTGGGTCTTGTCTCGGTCCACTATAAAATCGCCTGGTTAAGCTGGGCGAACGGCGCCATGTGGGTCATCCTGCCGCTCATCTTCCTGCTTGTGCTGCTCCTAGGATATTCCTCGGTGCTGGTAAGGCAACAGGCCAAAAGGTCGGCGGCCCCCATCCCGACGCCGATGCCGGCGCCGGCCGCACCGCCCCAGTACATGCCACCAGGTGTCGCTGTACCAGGGCGGGTCTACCGTTCCGGGAAGGACCGTCTGCTGGGAGGGGTGTGCGGAGGCCTGGGGGAGCATTTCAACATCGATCCCACCATCCTTCGCATCATCTGGATCCTTTTGTTGGTGATATCTTTCGGAACGTTCCTTCTGGTCTACCTTGCACTTTGGATAGTCATCCCGAGGAACCCGACCCATCAATGGTAAAAAAAGAAAAAAAAGGGGCCGCTCACCACCGGCCACGATTCTTCCAGCCCCAGACGGCCGCACCCAATCCACCGCCCACCACCAGGACGGACAGCAGCACCGCCAGGTTCTGGTAGATGCTGTAGTCATCGGCATAGAGCAGCAGCCAGACGATCAGGAACAGGCAGGCGCCCACTCCGATCACGGCAGAGGCCCATCCCTTCTTCTCGGGCACCTGCCAGCTTTCATCCATCGGGGCATGCCTGAGGCCGAATGGCACCCAGAAGGCCGCGTTCACTCCGACGAATATCAGGAAGGAGAGTATCAGCACTCCCAGGTTCTCCCAGAAGGAGTGGTCCCCCGCATAGAAGAACAGCCAGGTAACTACGAACGCCATACCGGCGAAGACGGTGAAGATCGATAGGTAGATCCTCCACCTCATATCCTTTGGCACGTGGCCCTCGGCGCACATGGTTTGATCGTTAATCTCTACGTTCATATCCTTTTCATCTCTTGCCCTTCTCTCAGGGCGATGTAAGGATTGAGTGGTCACGATACTTGGGGTATGTGAGCACATGTGACCGATTAAGCAACCATAAATACTGATGGCCTTCCATTGTGACTCGGTGAGTCCATGCCTGGTAAGACATTGGTCATCGGCGCGACAGGGCAGATCGGTTCGGAGCTCGTTCCCCAGTTGCGCATTTTGAAGGGGCAGGAGAACGTGGTCCAGATGGGCCATTCGTCCAGGCCCCCCACCGGCCCGGGGCCTTCGGTCACGGCCGATGTGATGGACATCGAGGGCGTCTCCCAGATAATCAAGGAGCATGACATCACCGAGGTCTATCATCTCGCTGCACTGCTCTCTGCGGTCGGTGAGCACGAACCGCAGATGGCCTGGGAGCTGAACATGAAAGGGCTGGTCAACGTCCTGGAACTGGCCCGTTCGCACAGGCTCAAGGTCTTCTGGCCCAGCTCCATCGCCGTGTTCGGCACGGGCTATCCTCGCGACAGCACGCCGCAGGAGACAGTGCTCCTCCCCACCACCATGTACGGTGTGACGAAGGTGTCCGGGGAGCTGCTTTGCAGTTACTATCATCGACGGTATCACGTGGATGTGCGCAGCGTAAGGTACCCCGGCATCATCAGTTCCGAGACCCCACCGGGCGGCGGAACGACCGATTATGCCGTGGCCATCTTCTACGAGGCCATCAGGCGGAAGCGGTACGAGTGCTTCGTGCGGGCCGACACGGTCCTCCCCATGATGTACATGCCTGACTGCCTGAACGCCGCAGTGTCGATCATGAAGGCGGACATCGAAAGGATCGGAAGGAGGGACGCCTACAACCTCAACTCGATGAGCTTCAGCGCGGCCGATCTCGCTCAGGAGATCACGAAGCACATCCCAGACATGGAGGTAAGATATACACCAGATTTCCGTCAGGGGATAGCGGACACGTGGCCGCGGTCACTGGATGACAGCGAGGCGAGGAAGGACTGGGGCTGGTCCCCCGAATGGGGCCTGGAGCGGATGACCTCCGATATGCTGGAGAAGCTTCGAAAGCGATTGAGCGCGGAGAGTTCATAAACCATCGGTGCCAATGGAACATCGTGATTCCTATGCGCGACCCCATCTCATTCATCAGGCTGGAGTATGAGGACCTGGTCCAAAGCGACCTCGACTGGAGGATCAAGGTGCTCGACGGGTCGAGCACGCCTTGGAGCATCGTCAACGGCAAGAAGGTGATGATGCTCTGCTCCAACAACTACCTCGGCCTTTCCAATCATCCTCATCTGAAGGAGATGGCCATCGAGGCCGTCCGCACGCATGGGGCCGGCTCAGGGTCGGTCAGGCCCATCGCCGGGACGATGGACGTCCATGTTGAACTGGAGCGCCGTCTGGCGAAGTTCAAGGATGCCGAGGCCTCATTGGTGTACCAGACCGGCTTCGCTGCGAACGCGGGGTTGATACCCCAGCTGGCCGGCAAGGGGGACCTGATAGTTAGCGATGAACTGAACCATGGAAGCATCATCGACGGGGTCCGCCTGTCCGCGGCCGACAGAGCCGTCTACAAGCACTGCGACATGAACGATCTGGATAGGATACTGGCCGAGTCCGAGCGGCACGCGCCCGCCTACCGCCGCATACTGATCATCACCGACGGTGTGTTCTCGATGGACGGGGACATCGCCCCGGTCGACGTGATCTCCAGGCTGGCAGCGGAGCATGGCGCTATGCTCTATGTCGACGACGCCCACGGAGAGGGCGTGCTGGGGGAGGGAGGAAGGGGCATAGTCTCCCACTTCCATCTCGGCCGGAACGACGTCCATGTGGAGATGGGTACTTTCTCGAAGGCGTTCGGGGTGGTCGGAGGGCATGTCTCAGGCTCTGAGGACCTGAAGAACTTCGCGCTGAACAAGTCCCGGACCTGGTTGCTCAGCGGCTCCCATCCTCCGGCCGTGGCGGCAGCGTGCATCGGCGCCATCGATGTCCTGGAGAACGAGCCTCATCACGTCAGGAACCTCTGGCTGCGGACGGACAAGTTCAAGAAGGGACTGGTCCAAGCAGGTTTCGATGTGGGGAATTCTGCCACGCCCATCACCCCCGTCATGATCGGCGACAGCGGGAAGGCCAAGCGGTTCAGCGACAGGCTGTTCGAGGAAGGGGTGTTCGCCCTGCCCATCGTATTCCCGATGGTGGCGAAGGGAAAGGCACGCATCAGGACGATCATGAACGCCGCCCTGACCGAAGAGGACCTCGATCTCGCGCTGGAGCGTTTCGAACGCGTCGGAAGGGAGCTCAAGATAGTCTGAGTTGTGCTGAAGTGTGAATAACCGTTGGGATGCTTCGTACCCCGAGTGAGTGGAATTCAAACATCGCTCTGGTTGAACGTTCGTTAAATCATGGTATTGAACGTTAAGATGAATCGTTACGATCCTTGGTCAAAGGCATGCCTTCCGTTCTTTGATACCTCGATCATGGTTGTAACCATCGGAGTGAGAGTAAGGATTAGGCTAAAATATCCCGCTCGACAACCTCTTCCTGCACTCTAGAAGGGGATGTGGATGCCGATATCGTACAACGATGAGCTGATGCGCTCGACGCCCGAGACGTCCTATTGGGGAATGGGGCTCGAGTTCACGGGCGGCGCGATGATGGAATCGAAAGGACCGCCGGTGAACCGCACGCGCCCGGTCAGGGACTACAAGGACAAGTTCATCCTCAAGTTCCTGCAAGAAGAGGCCAGGAGGGACAATCCCGGGTTCAAGCAGTTCGATGGATCGATACAGGATGCTCGGATCATGTGGGTGAAGACCGAAGGCGATTGGGAGCCTGCCGGATATGTCATAATCAGCAGGGAACGCCAGATGCCCTCGGCCTATGAACGGAGGCTGGTGTTCTACCCCGAGACCCTGACCCAACTGTTCGTCAGAAGGGAGCAGCGCCGGAAGGGAGTTGGGAAAGAGCTGCTGCGCGAACACATTCTGGGGAGGGGGCACCGTCCGGTCTGGGTGGAGAGCCCAAAATGGGAGACCCGGGCCATTCTGGCCCAGCTGGGTTACGAGGAGACGGAAGAACGATATGAGGTTTGGCAGATGATGGAAGGGTTGACGAAATGGGTCCGTAGATGGGACCTGTGAGCCCCGGCCATCACCAGGGGTTGAGCCACAAGAGCCTGCCCTTGATCCTGGCCGTTCTCTTCCGCTCATTTCCATCGGCCTTTTTCTTCTCCGTCTCCTCTTCGAACTCCTTCGACCAAGCCTTCCTTTCCCTGGACCCGAACGTCATTTTTTTCACGGACGAGTAAAGCAGTGGTCACGGTACTAGGGCCGAACGTGCATTCGTGACCGGAAGTGGCCGGATAAGCATGTGATAAATATGACGCCGGCTCTGACTGGCATGTTCTCATGCGCATCATGGAATGGAACATCAGGCACGGAGGGTCCAGGGATAGTCTTCCAGGCATCATGGCCAGCTTGAAGCATCACGACCCGGACCTCGTGTGCCTCATAGAGTTCCGCCAGGAGCGCATCATCGAGCTCTCATTATCGTTGGCCAAGAACGGCTGGCCATATGTCCTCAGCTCGATGCCCCCGCAGAACACGAACGGTATCCTGGTCGCCGCCAAGAGGTCCATCGAATCGGTTCCCGGCGAACCGGGCCTGGTCCAGCCCCACCGGTGGCTCGAGATCAGGCCAGCCAGGTCCGACCTCACCATCCTGGCCGTTCAGGTCCCATCCGTCCAGGACCTGTCGGCCAGGCGGGAGTTCTGGAGGTCCATCAAGGAATTCGCCCATCGTTCCGTTCGGGAAGGGAGAAGGTCCGTGATCGTCGGGGACCTCAACACCGGACTGGAAGAGGACAGCGAAGGTACCAGTTATCTCGGGGATGACGATCTGAAGGAGGTCCTTTCCATGGGCTGGAGGGACGTCTGGCGAGAATATCACCAAAAGGCAAGGGAATATTCCTGGTATTCCTCGCAGGGGAAGGGTTACAGATTGGACCACGTCCTCGTCTCCCCTGACATAGACAGGCCGGTCTGGGCGAAATATTCTCATGAGGAGCGGCTGGAAGGGATATCCGACCACTCGCCGTTGATATTCGACATAGGGGACCGCCTGACCGAGGAAGGCTCTGTTCAGAGCGCGCTGCGGTGAACGAACGTCCGCGATAGTTACTGACATGGCAACATGGGGCATGCAGAAAGGATAATACCCCATACCCCACTTTTGGTGCGATATTCATGGCAAAAAGTCTTAAGGGCTCATATCAGCAGCTGATGGAGCGATCCAAGCGGCTGACTGTTCTGAAAACGGCTGCGGGGATCATCCAATGGGATATGGAAACGAAGATGCCTCCCAAGGGCGTGGAACAGCGCAGCGAGCAGCTCTCCCTCCTGGACCTCATCGCCCACAGGGAGATCGTCGACCCTGAGATCGGCGCCTTGCTGGACTCCATAGAGAAGGACCGCAAGTATGAGTCCCTGGACGAGCTGCAGAAGCGCAATGTCCACCTTTATCGAAAGATGTACAACGAGGAAGCCAAGCTGCCGGACGAGCTTGTCGCAGCGACCTCTAAGCAGGCCACCATCTGCGTGAACGTCTGGAAGCGGGCCAAGGCGGCCAAGGACTTCAACATGTTCCGCCCAGAACTGGCGAAGATGATCGAACTGCGCGAGAAGGCGGCCGACATCATGATGGAGGTCAAGGGGACCAAGACCCCATACGATGCCTTGCTGGACGCTTTCGAGCCAGGCATTACCGCCGACAAGATATCCGATATCTTCGGCGGGATGAGGAAAGGCCTCATGGGCGTTATGAAGAAGATCGAGGCATCGGGCGTCAAGCCCGACTCCGAGCTGCTCACCCGCAGGGTGAAGATCGACGCCCAGAGGAAGATCGGCCAGATGGCGATGGATTTCGTCAAGTACGACACCACCAGCAAGGAGGCGGGGGGAAGGTTGGACGAGACCGAGCATCCGTTCAGCACCGGTTACTTCGACGATGTGCGCATCACCACCCACTATCACGAGGACAGGTGGACATCCAGCCTGTTCAGCGTGCTGCACGAGAGCGGTCACGCGCTGTACGAGCAGGACATCGACCAGGACTGGAAGTGGCAGCCTGTCGGCAATGCCTGCAGCTACGGCATCCACGAATCCCAATCGAGGTTCGTGGAGAACATCGTCGGGAGAAGCCCGGAGTTCCTCGAGTTCATGCTGCCCCAGCTGCGCAAGGTCTGCGGTCCGGCGCTCAAGGGCGTCAGGCTCGACCGGTTCGTCACCGCGGTGAACCAGGTGGAGGCCTCGAAGATCCGCATAGAGGCGGACGAAGTGACATACGGCCTGCACATCATCATCCGCTTCGAGATCGAGCGGGACCTGTTCGCCGGAAAGGTCAAGGTGAACGAACTGCCCCAGGTGTGGAACGAGAAGTACGATAAGTACCTCGGCGTGGAGATCGAAAATGATTCAGAAGGGGTCATGCAGGACACCCATTGGGCCGGCGGCTCCTTCGGATACTTCCCGTCCTACGCGCTGGGCAACATCTATGGCGGCATGTTCCTCCGCAAGATGGAGAAGGACGTACCGGAATGGCGCGAAGAGGTCAGGAAGGGCAACTATGTCCCGGTCGGAACGTGGCTCAAGGACAACGTTCACTCCAAGGGCAACATGTACGACCCGGCCGATCTGGTCAAGCACGTCACCGGGAAGAACGTGGAGATCGAGCCGTTCATCGCTTATCTGAAGGGCAAGATGGGCAAGATCTATGGATTCTAAACCCACGGGGATGGTCCGGAGGTTCGGGGAGCGAGACGCCGACCCACTGCTGGCTTTGATCCAAAGGACCATCAAAACATCTTATCCTCCTTTCTACTCCCCCGAATGTGTGGAGTTCTTCTGCGCCTACCATCATGTACGGAGCATCTTGGACGAGGCTGGAGCGGAACTGTGCTGGTGGCGGAGGTGGATGGCGCGCTGGTCGCCACGGGAACGTTGGCCGGAAGCGAGATAAAGCGGGTCTTCGTGGACCCATCCCATCAAGGGGAAGGCTGGGGACGGACCATCATGGCCCATCTGGAGAAAGAGGCGAAGAGAATCGGTCTTTCGACCGTTGAGCTTGACGCATCCATACCCGCGAAGCCCTTCTACGACCATCTAGCGTACGAGACCGTAGCGGAACAAGAGCGGGCACTGCGGTCCGATTCCCTGCGCTACTATCGCATGAAAAGGTCATTATCGGCATCGTATGAGTGATCCGTGAGCATTATTGGCCAGCTTTTCTTTTTTCATGTATTGCGACATTCTCACGCATGATAATCTGTCCTCGACTCATTAAATAATGTCAAGATGATTTTTCCTCATCCTCAAAGAAGGGGAGCATTACATTACCAACCACTACCTGCTCAGAATGTCGCATGGGCAATGACATGCTGGGTAGGGCTGAAACGATAATGGACGTCGGTTTGGCATTGCGAACCTCTTCCGAGGCAAACCCAACGCTGGAAGGGACTCACGATGATCGGGCCTGTCGGAACGCCCAATCGGCAGGCCCCCAGCAAAACCTCTTCCCTTCCATTTTTACCTTTCACGGCGAATCCATAATATTGCGGCATCCTCATTGACCATCCAGCACAGCGAGGGAAGGAGGAAGGGCAATCAGCAAGGGAGGCGCGGGGTCCACAATCATCGCCGTCTTATCGGTCCTGGCGCTTGTGCTGGTCTCAACCTCCATGACCGGAAATGTGGAAAGCACCTCTCCCTCGGCCATGTGGAGGTCCGACGGAGGAAATCCGGTCGAGACGGCCATCGAGGCCATCTCGTCACTTCCTGCCACGAGGTCGATCGCATCCTGGACCATCATCGTCTACCTTGCAGGGGATAACAATCTGGGAGTGTACATGGAGAACGACCTGGAGGCCTTGACGGCCGCTGGGTCGAATTCCGACGTCAACATCCTGGTGCTTTTCGACCGAGAGGGTTCGAGGGATACGAAGGCATATTATCTGGCCGGTGGGAGCCGGACCGAGATCCCGCTCTACCAGATAAGCTCGGGCTGGGGCTCAGAGTTGAACATGGGCGACCCGAACACTCTGGTCAAATTTGCCGCTTACTGCATCGACACCCATCCTGCAGAACATTATCTGCTCGTGCTGCAGGACCATGGAGGGGCATGGCAGGGAAGCTGTTGGGACGAGACGTCCTCTTCGGACCGGCTCACGCTCTCGGAGATCGGGAATGCCTTCGAGGCCATCAAGGGCCATATCGGCAAGAGAATGGACGTGGTGCTGTTCAACAGCTGCCTGATGGCCAATATCGAGGTGCTGTGCCAGGTCCAGGATTGCGCGGAATATGTGGTGGCCTCGGAGAGCATCGGCTGGACCAGCAATTGGGACAACGAATGGTCCTATACCATTCCCTGGCTCAAGGCCAACCCGGGCAGCGGAGGGGAACAGGTGGCCATCTATCTGGCGAACATCTGCCATCTGGTCGACAGTTCCAGTTCGGTGACCCAAAGCGTGGCCGCGATCAACATGACCTATGTGCCATTGCTGATGAACGAATTCTCAAATCTCAGCGCCAGAGCGAACGAATGGGTCTCGGTGGAGGGAGAATATGTTCTATCGGCCAGGTCTGGCTCGTCCTATTTTGTCGGGCCGTACACCGGTGATTCCGACCTTCTCATCGACCTCTATCAATTTACATACAACCTTCGGGCCGCCAGCATCGATCCTGAACTGGATGAGATGTGCGGCAACATCATGGACATCATAGGTCCCTCCGGAGGCTCGTTGGGTTCGATGGTGATGAAGCACAGATGGACATCGGCCACTTCGTTCTCTCACGGAATATCCGTCTACTTCCCATCGCTCGGTAAAGCGTATGACACCAGCTACAACAATGGTAATTTAATGGCCGCCACCACCCAATGGGATGAGCTGCTTCTCTCCGTCAGGGGTTACACACAAGCCGACGATGCCATCTGGATCGACGGGGACTCGGCCCTGGCATCGATGGCCGCAGCGAGGGGATGGAGCGGCACGGGTATCTCAACCGACCCTTTCATCATTTCTGGCCAGAGCATAATCGGTCTCGATGCCCCCGGTATCTACCTGGCCGACATCTCGAAGTATGTCGTCGTAAGGGACAATCTAGTGGCTGCCATGGACGTTCATGGTGTCACATCGAATGGGATCGAGGTGCGCAACAGTGGTCATGTGACCGTATCGAGGAATGAGATGTGGAACAGTGAGACCGGGATATTGCTGGCATCCTGCAACGGTGTGAAGGTGAATAATAACACGCTTCTGAGCTGTCGCACCGGGATCGAACTGGACAATACCGATGGCGGTCAATTTGTCGGTAATATGATGGTCAACGCCACGATAGGTGTCCAGCTCATCAGTTCCGATGATAACGAGATCGGTAAGAACTCGATCCGCGATGCAAACGGCGCCATTTCGTTGAACCGATCTATAGCGAACACCATCTCGGGCAACCGGATGACGGGCTGCGGATTGATGATGGATGACCTCGCCTCCATCCTGATGCAAACGGTCACCGAGGACAATACCGTCAACGGCCTCCCGGTCCTCTATATCAGGGACGAGGATCTGGGCGGGGTGACCAGGACCTATTCGGCCGGTCAATTGATCCTGGCAAACGTCAGCAACGGCATCATACAGGGTGTGCAGCTCAAGGGCGGCTCAGCCGGAGCGGTCCTGGGCGGGTGCAGCGGCCTGAGGATGAACGGCTGCCTGGTGGCACAGAACGATGTCGGGATGCTGCTCCTCGGCTGTACAGATGTCGTGCTGGACCGCTGCGAGATCAAAGAAAATGGCGAGGGCGTCATGGCCTGGGATTGCGTTGGGCTGACGATCACGAACAACTCGATCTCGAGCAATGCTGGTCATGGGGTCGATCTCATCGGATGCTCGGGCTGCCTCATTTTTTCCAACAATTTCGTCAGCAACAACGACGCTTCGTTGGACCCATCGAAGCCCCAGGCGAACGACCGAGAAGGATCGAACTATTGGTACGGCCCCGGGAGGGGAAATCATTGGTCCGACCTGACAGCACCGGACATCAATGACGACGGGATCGTCGACCTATCTTATCACATCGGCGCGGGGACCGACCAATTCCCACTTGTGGACAGGGTAATGACAGATTCCATCTGGATCGAATCCGACGCTGCGCTCATCCAGGCCACTCGGGCGAATGGATGGGAAGGCGATGGCAGTCCATCCGATCCGATCGTTATCGAGGGCTGGGACACGGTGTCCTGGAACGACCGAGAGGCGATCCACATTGCCAATACCACGCTGGCATTGATGATCGTCGACATGATCGTGGTCGATCGAGGTTCTGCAACGACCGGAATCTCCATCATAAATTCTGGCAACATATCTTTGTCCGGATGCTCGTTCATTGGATTCACCACCTCACTGGTCCTCATCGACAACGGAAATGTTTCACTAACAGGGAATGTGCTGGAGGGCGGCCTCGTCATGAGCGGGGACACAGACAGCTGGGCCGGGCTGAACATATCCTCTGGCAACACGGTGTCGGGTGATCCGCTGGTCTATGTCCATGATGTCGACATGAACGGTGGGGTCATTCCTATCGGGGGCCAGATCATCCTCTTCAACGTCAGTGATGCGAGGTTCGGTGGATGGTCCTCCAGGGATGTGACGACATCGGTCATCCTGGCCTACTGCGACAACATCACGGTCCAGAACGGGAACGTTGAGGGAGGCCTTAGCGGATTGATCGCAGAATATTGCGATTCATTGGCCATTACCAATTGTACGTTCAGCGGAGGCAAGGGGACGGGCATCGACCTCAAAGGGTGCCGAAATGTCCTGATCACCAACTCCTCCATCTCACATTATCTTGGTTTCGCGGTATCTCTGCACAGTTGTGTCGATTGTCTGGTCTTCAAGAACAGGTTCACTGGGAACAACGGTGCCGGAAGCAGCTATACCCCGGCGAGCGCGCAGGCGTTCGATGACGGGAACAATGAGTGGAACGACGCCAAGAAGGGGAATCGTTGGTCGGACCGGTCATCACCCGATTCCAACGGGGACAGGGTCGTCGATATCCCCTATGCCCTGGCCGGAGATGCGGAAGACCTGTTCCCACTGGTGCTCGATCCCTCGGTCGACATAGAAAGCCCAGAAATCCTCATCACCTCACCCCTGGCCGGATCGAGGTTCACCACAGATGCCTTCTCGGTCGTATGGGACGCATCTGACAATGAATCCGGCATCACCTCGCTCCAAATGTTCATCGACGGGGTCGAAACGGAAGATGTGACCGGCAGGACCGCCACGTCAATCACCGATCTGGCCGACGGGCCTCACACGGTCTTGATCAAGGCCATGGATGGGGCGGGAAATTCCAGAGGCGCGGCCGTCAACATAATCATCGATGCCAGGCCCCCGAGGGTCTCGTTCGCCAGTCCGCTGAACCTGACGGCGATCAATATCGCCAACCCGGTCATCTCCTGGGTGATGGTCGACGATGGCAGTGGAATTTCGTCGACCATGTTCTCCGTTGATGGTGGTCCAGTGTCCTTGGCAAATGGCGATGCCCGTGCCCTGGAAGGTCTGGCAGAAGGGTGGCACCAGTTCATGTTGGAAGCCACTGACCTATCTGGCCACAGCACCATATACTGGCTCGATTTCTTCGTGGATCTGACCAAGCCCGAGGTCGGAGTGAGTGGCGCACCTTCCGGTATTGTCGATTCCCATTCGCTGACCATCGCATGGGCGTCATGGGACAATCAATCAGGTATCGCCTGGTCCGGATACAAACTGGACAGCGGCCCATGGCGTTCAAAGGCCCCGGGCGATTTGACATTGACCAACATTGCCGACGGAACTCACGATATCGTTCTGGCGGCGGTCGATGCCGCTGGGAACAGACAGGAGATCGTGCTGACATTCATGGTGGATGCCGACCCCCCTATGATCCTGATGGACCCCGGATTGAATTCGTCGGCATTCAAGGGCGTCGATGTGGCCGTCTCATGGACAGCAGCCGATCTGGGGGCTGGCCTCAAATGTTACCAGGTGCGTATCGATGGAGGGGAGTGGTTCGACGTCGGCCTCGAAACAGGTCATCTTTTCACCGATCTGGTCGAAGCCTACCATTCGGTCGAGGTCAAGGCAACGGACCTGGTGGGCCATGCCATCGTAGCGCAGGCAGGATTCTGGGTGGACATGACCGCACCAGATCTGACGATCATCAGCCCCCTGGATGGCAACATCTCCTCATCGAACGAGACGATCTTGCAGTGGCAGCTTTCAGAGGGAGGATCGCCCGTCATGGTCCTTGTGCAGGTGGATGACGATGAGATGATGGCGTTCAGCGGTCTGAACGAGGCGGTCTTGCTCCTCGGCGAAGGTGAACACGTGTTGCGGTTCACCGCCATCGATCTGGCAGGTAACAACATCTCGAGGTCGATCAACATCACGCTGGACAGAACGGCTCCAGTGCTGGTCGATCATGGGCCGATCGGTTCGAACGTTACCCTGGCAGATCATATCTGGTTGGTCGCCAATGAACCGATATCCGCTTCCTTCATCCGGGTCAATGGTGTAGAAAGGGGAACCGTCATCTCCGATACCATATGCCGTGGTTTCTTGTCGATGTCCTACGACACCGATTATGCGGTCGAGGTGACCATCCAGGACGCAGCAGGTAATCGGCGCGAGCTGGCGTTCTCCTTCCACACCACGGACCTGGCCGTATTCTCCGGTCGGGTCCTGGATGAAAAAGGGATTCCGATATCAGGAGCCATCGTTTCCGCGGGCAGGGCGAGCTGTGTCACGGACGCCAACGGTTCATTCCAATTGACCGCTCTCTACAACATCACGACCATTTCAGTTACAGCCCGCGGGATGCAAACGTTGGAAATCGGCATTGCAGAAAGCAATCTGGGCGATGTAACGATGAGGCACGATGGCACCCCGATGATCATTTTGCTGTTGGCGATAATCTTGGCGGCCTGTGCCGTCCTTGTCATCGTGGTGTGGCTCAAGCGTAGGAAATGATCATCCGACCGGTCATTTGACCGGCCATGTCAATTTCGTCCTCGCGTCTTCCTGACCTACTTCGCTCGGGTCGTTCAGGTACTCCTCCCACATGTATCCTTCCGGAACGAGCCCGTTCTCTTCCATCCATTTCTGCATGGCCGTGTAGGTTACCACCAGGTCCTTGTATGGCCCGACATGGATGGCCACCACGGCCTTCACCTTAGGAAGCTCGAACGCCTTGAACATGCCCTCCGGGTGGAACGGTGCGGAGACAGGGAACGCGCAGATGACATCGACCTCCTGGTCGTTCCAGGAGTTGTAATAAGCGATGGGCGGACCGACGATGGTCAATCCATTCTTCTGTGAGAATGCGAACAGTTCTCCATACGCCTTCCCCATGTAGCTGGAGATGTCCTGGACATTTACCTTGGCCTGTATGGAAACGGTCATCTGTCTCTCGGTCGTCACTAGTTGGAACTCGGTCATATCTTCCCCCGAGAACCCATTTGCGATGGTTTTTATTAAACGTTCGATGGGAGGACCGAAAGTTGTTCATTTGGAAGGATGCGATCGTCGCCCATAATGGACCTTGAGGCCGATCATGATCACATTAAGGCTGAGGCCGACGGCGTTCCATATGATCACAGGAATGGAATCGACCCCGATCCCGTAGAGCATCCAGAGCCCCATGCCCAAACTCAGCAGCACTGGCATGGAAATTGAGACATCGTCCATCTTACCGGTCCGGAACCCTTTGATCAACTGGGGGATAAAACTGACCGTGGTGAGGAATCCCGCCACCAATCCCATGGCCATCCATTCGTCCATCGGGACCGAATTACCATTTCTTTATTGACAGTTTGCGCCTTAAAAGGGAAATATGACCCCTACAAATCTTTTCTTCATGTCTCTGCACGACACCGTCAGGACCGTAGGGGAATTCATGGAGCTCTCGGCCAGGACGGCCCCGAAAGGCCTTGGTCAGGATTTCATCGAGACCGTATTGTTGGACGATGATCAGAGGGTGAGGCTGGGCCAGGACATGCTGGAGCTGGCAAGGCAGCGCTCCCTGCCTGGGTTCAAGAGGGATGGCCAGAACGTCCTGGACGCCGACGCGGTGATCCTGATCGGGCTGATGCCCCACAAGGGGGCCGGACTGGATTGCCAGGCCTGCGGGCTGCGCAGTTGCGAGGAGTTCAACAAGCGTTCTTCGAAGGGTGATTTCGAAGGGCCCAACTGCGCCATCAGGATGCTCGATCTGGGCATAGCATTGGGCTCGGCGGTGAAGACTGCATCGGACATGAACGTGGACAACCGCATCATGTACCGCATCGGTGTCTCCGCCAGGAGGCTAGGGCTCTGCAAGGCGCAGATCGTCCATGGGATACCTCTGTCCGCCAAGGGCAAGAACATTTTCTTTGACAGGCCGACACAGAAGTGAGGCTCAGGGGCCAGATTAGAAATACGCTCGATGATGATTAGCGGGCGATGCCTTCCATCGAAGACTTCACCGCGCCGCTCTGGACAGGGACCAGGGAGATTTTCGTACCCAAGGAGAAGGTGACCGAGCTCTCTTCAGGCTGGTACAAGTCGACGTACAACCTCCCCCACAAGGGCAGCGTCGGGGCATGGAGGAACGGAAGACTTCACGCGCATGACATGGGAGACCATTGGGCGGTGCATCTGGACAGGGTCGATCCGCAGATGCATAGCATGGGACATCTCATCGCCGACGCCCCCCTTCTGCTGTTCCTGTGGAGCGGTTTCCTCAATTCCATGCTGATGGCCAAGGAGGGGCTGGAATCGAGCATAGGTCTCATCCCCGGAACGAATTACTGCCTCACGCGCATGGACAAACTGCGGTTGGTGGGAGGTCTGGCGCTGGTGTTCGTCGGCACGTGGGTCATCATCGACCCCGACCTGGAACTGGTCACTTTCCTGTTCCTAATCCCGATCATGATCATCATACTGGGCTCGATGATGGTGTTCGACGGGGTCGCCGGTAGGGAAGGGGGCCGCATTTCAAAGGCGGCCGGAGGTCTGGCACTGGTGGGGTTCGGTTCCATCGGCATCCTGGTCGAAGAGCTGGTTCTGCTGCTCCTGCTCCTCTTTCTCATGTTCTGGACGCTGGCCAGCGGGATATATCTCCTGCTGCTCAGGGAGGAGAAGATGGACCATCTGAGGGACAGGGTGGCCCCGATCGTCCTGGGAGGCCTCTCGCTGGGCCTCGGTGTCTTCATGCTGCTCGACATCGACAGCGCGGTCTACATGCTTCTCAGGGTCATCGGCCTGCTCGGCATCGTGGCCGGCTCCATGCAAGTCCTGTATGGATCATGTGCCTGGAACCGATCCAAGGCCTAGGTTCGCCGTTTCTTCAGTTCCTTGTGCCTGAAGCACATGGTCAGATGGTCATTGACCATTCCTGCCGCCTGCATGAACGCGTAACAGATGGTCGGGCCCACGAACTTGAATCCCCTCTCCCTCAGCCCCTTGCTCATCGCCTCTGATTCCTTGCTCTGCGCCGGGATGTCCTTGAACGAGACCGGGTTGTTGTTGATGGTCTTCCCGCCCACGAAGCTCCAGATGAACTCGTCGAAGCTTTTCCCCTCCTGCCTCATCTTCAAAATACACCTGGCGTTCGTTATGGCCGCCTCGATCTTGCTGCGGTTGCGCACTATGCCCTTGTTCTGCAGCAGCTCCTCCACCTTGGCATCGTCATACCTTGCCACCTTCTCGAGGTCGAAATCATCGAAAGCCTGGCGGAACGCCTCCCTCTTCCGCAATATGGTCAACCAGCTGAGCCCTGCCTGCATGCCGTCCAGTACCATGAACTCGAACAGCTTCCGCTCATCATGCACCGGTACGCCCCACTCTTCGTCATGATATTTGTTCAACAATGGGTCTGATCCCCATGGACATCTCTCCACCACTACCACACCTCGATTCCTAAGAGCATCCGAAGGTTGAAATGGGTTCCCATGGGGTCGGCGAAATTCCGCCAAACATTTAATCTGGAGGATTTTATTCGCCCATCAAGGCAGTGCTGGCAGAACGCTCATCACTGGCTGTTCAAAAGAGGGGTTGTTCTCATCTCGAACGAACTGGACAAGGACCCGAAGACCGTCAGCAAGATGTTCGATGACATCTCCCCCACCTATGATGTCCTGAACCACATACTCTCGATGTCGGTGGATGTTGGCTGGCGCAATCAGGCGTTGGACGAGCTTTCACCCGGGCAAGGAGAGGTCATCCTGGACATCGCCACCGGGACGGGCGATATGGCGTTGCTGGCCCACAAGCGTACTGGATGCGAAGTGGTCGGCGTCGATATCTCCAGGAAGATGATCGAGGTGGCCGTGAACAAGTGGTCCGAGAGATATCCAGGCGATGGATATTCCGCCATCGAAGGCGATGCGCTTCATCTGCCCTTCCCAGACGGCACCTTTGGTTCGGCCATGGTGGCATTCGGCATCCGGAACATGGTGGAGATGGGATCGTTCCTCGATGAGGTCCGCAGGGTTTTAAAGAAGGACGGACGACTGGCCATACTGGAGTTCTCCGTGCCCAGCTACCCGGTGGTCAAGCAGATATATCTGGCCTATCTGACGAAGATGCTGCCTTTCATCGGCGGGCTGCAGTCCGGCAATCGCACCGCCTATGATTATCTCAGCCATTCGATACGTAAGTTCCCCTCCCCCTCCTCGATGGAACAGCTTTTCGAAGAGCACGGGTTCATCGTGAAGAGATCGATCCCGCAGACCATGGGCATCTCCCACCTTTACGTCCTAGGCAAGTGATTGCGCCGGTCATCCTTCATATCCCTCCCATGATTAGAAAAATGGATTAAGCCCGGGGACGAATAGAAAAGCCGGGTGATATTGCATGCCGAAGGCGAAGAGCGGGTCAAGCAAATTGGTCAAGAAGGGCTGCAGACTCGGCGTCACTGCAAAAGAGAAGGGCCTGGACAGTCCGATCGGCCCGATGGGGGCGAGCCCCTATATAATGATCTTCGAAGGCTCCAGCGACAAGGTCACGGTCTTGAACAATCCGGGACTGGGGCATGGCTCGAGGGGAGGCATGATGGCGGCCGATGCGATGGTCAGCAACGGAGTGGACGTGGTCATCACCGGAACGATCGGCAAGGTGACCCTGGACATACTGAAGGAGGCGGGCGTCAGGGTGCATGGCGGTTGCGAGGAGCAAGTCAGATCGGCCATGGAGAAGTGCCTGAAGGACGAGCTGCCGGAATGCCAGCACGGGGTGTTCGCCGGGTACATCGGGAACTGAGAGGAGATCAATCATTATCTTCCATCTGGCATACCATCTGTGCCAGTTCCCCTGCCCTTTTTCTCCATCCTTTTATGTCATCCACCAGCTTGCTCTGATGCTCTCTTTTTGGGTGCTTGTGGACCACATCGAGCAGGTGGTCATAGAAGTTCAACAGCTGACAGGTGGACCACTCCCTCCGGCTGATAGAATCGAAGTCGTTATCGAGGATATAACGTTCCAGAAGTTTCAGCTCCTGATCCATCCGGTCGAACGCCCAACCCCCCTTGGCCGCTTCGCCAACGTCTGTCGCCACATCAAAGAATTCGCGTCCGCGCAGATCGGCCAGCATGTCTCCCAGGTCCTTCCGGACCTCGCGGCTAAGTCTTAGCGCGGCATTATAGTCCACTCGTTCCACCTATGAAGGAACTAGTCATCCACTGACTGTTAATGGTTTGCCAACTTGGAGGGATGGAAATCTCAAGCGATTCGAACGTGTTGCTAATACGCATTTTCGTCAGAGATGTTCGATGAGATAAACCCATTAAGCCGGGGTTCATTTCTTCCCCCTGAGGCGGGGCGATGAAAGAGAAGGGAGGGATCAAGGTTCCGAAGGAGAAGAAAGATGAGATGGTGGCGAAGATCAAGGAGTTCTATCGCCATGAAAGGGGAGAGGAGATCAGTGAATTGGCATCGAACATTCTCCTCTCATTCATCATCGAGGAACTGGCTCCAGAGTTCTACAATATCGGCGTCGAGGATTCGTATCGATATATGGGGGAAAGGGTCGAGGACCTTCTCTCGATCCAAAAGGTGCGATGAGGAAGAATAGGAGTGGGCCCGACCGGATTTGAACCGGCGACCATCGGGTTATGAGCCTGACGCTCCACCAGACTAAGCTACGGACCCTTGTTGGGCCACCTTATTCCTAATCCAGATATAAAGGTTTTTTACCGTGAGTTCGATCAAAAGGGGCTCAATCTTCCAGCGTGGAGAGGTCGCCCAGCGGCTGGCCCATCTCTTTCGCTTTCAGTACGCGGCGCATGATCTTGCCGGAGCGGGTCTTCGGGAGGGACGCGACGAACTCGATCTCCCTCGGATATGCATAGTAAGCCAACTGGGTCCGGACGAACTGGGTGATCTCCTCCTTCAGCTTGTCCGATGGCGCCACCCCGGGCTTCAGAACGATGAACGCCTTGACGATCGCCCCTCTGAGCTCATCTGGTTTACCGATGACGGCCGACTCGGCCACCGCGGGATGCTCTATCAGCGCCGACTCCACTTCGAACGGCCCCAGCCTCTCGCCTGATGTCTTGATGACGTCATCGGCCCGGCCCAGGAACCAGATGTACCCTTCCTCGTCCATGTACGCCTGGTCACCGGAGATGTACCAGCCAGGCACGTGGAAGTAGTCACGGTAGCGCTGCTTGCTGCCATAGATGCCGACCATCATGGCCGGCCATCCCGGGCGGAGCGCCAGGAACCCCTCCTTTCGCGGAGGCAGCGGCTTGCCATGCTCGTCCACGATGGCCACGACGACCCCGGGAAGCGGCCTGCCCATCGAGCCGAGCTTGATCTTCATACATTTGAAGTTGGAGATGCAAGGAGCGCCCGTCTCCGTCTGCCACCAGTTGTCATGAATGCGGCGGCCCAGGACCTTCATGCCCCAGCGTATGACCTCGGGGTTGAGCGGCTCCCCCGCCGAGCAGATGTGGCGCACCGAGCTGATGTCGTAACCGCTGACGACCTCGTCCCCTGACTTCTTCAGCATGCGTAGCGCCGTCGGGGCGGTGAACCAGACGGTCACCTTGAACCGTTCCATGATGGAGTACCACATGGCCGCGTCGAACCGCCCCTGGTACGAGATTATCGTGTTGCCCAGATACCACGGTCCGAAGATGCCGACCGATGTGCCTGTGACCCAGCCGGGATCGGCGGTGCACCAGTAGATGTCGTCGTCCCTCAGGTCGACCACGTAACGGCAGGACATGGCCTGCTGCATCATGGCCTTGTGCCCCAGCAGCACCCCCTTCGGCTTACCGGTCGACCCAGAGGTGTAATGGATGATGTATGGGTCCTCCGGCTCCATGGCGACCGCCTGGAACGAGGCATCGCCTGAGGCCAGCACTTCCTCATAAGGGATGGCCTTCTCATTGTCCACACCATCCTTGCCAACGATGATGAACTTCTCCACCACGGAGATGTCCCTCAGGATAGGTATGATGCGATGGAAGAGGTAGGGCGAGGTGATGACGATCTTCGCCTGGCTGTCCAGGATCCTGTCCCTAACGGCCTCGGGGCCAAGAGCGGAGAAGAGCGGCCCAGCGATGCCCCCCATCTTTGCTATGCCCAGAATGGAGACGAATAGCTCGGGGCTGCGGTCCAGAAAGACGAAAATCCTGTCCCCCTTGGCCGCCCCCAGCTTCAACAGGCCGTCACCGAATTTACTGGTGAGCTCTGACATCTGACCGAACGTGATGGTGTTGACGCTGTTATCGGCCAGGATTGAAATCAATGCGACCTTGTCCCGGCGGCCGTTGCGACAATGCCGGTCCAGTGCTTCAGAGACGACGTTATAGACCCCCCCGTGAGACCAATCGAACTCCCGCTCCATGGACGCCCAGTTGAACTCGCGGTACGCCCGGTCATAGTCCTGGAGATTTCCAGGCTGTTCGGGGGGAATCGTCTCCTCCATAGTCGTTTCCTCGAATGCCGAGAGGCATCTTAATTGGATTATTTAAAAGGTATAAAAGATGCATCAGACCGAAATTACGCCTGGATTGCGGCACAGATACACATTGACCAGCATTCCGGCGGGTCAAGATTTATAAGCAGGGGAGGCTAACTCCCGACGCTCGACATGAAGAGGAGAACGATCGGAACGAAGGTGCCCAGCAGGGTCAAGTGGCTCATCCTGCTCACGGCCTTCCAGGCCATCGGCTATGGGTTCCTTACCACGGCCATCTCGGCATACCTGCCGATGTTAGGGGTCAGTTCCGACCAGGTCGGTCTCATCATCGGCGCTTCGGGTGTGGCGATGATCCTTACCGCCATTCCCTTTGGGGTCCTATCCGACCGCATTGGAAGGAAGCGCATCCTGCTCTGGAGCCTCGTCGGCGTGCCGCCGGCCATGATCATCTGCGCCATATCCACGGACCCGAGCGTGTTCCTCATCGCCACCATCATCGCTGGGATCTCCGACGGGGCCTTCCTGTCCACCTGGAACGCCATGATCGCCGACCAGACGAACGTGGACAACCGGGACATGGCCTTCTCCTTATCGTTCACGGTGAACGGCGGGTTCAACGCCATCGGCCTTGCCCTTCCCCTGGCCTTCCCGTTGATCGAAGGGGCGTTCGGCATCAGCAGCATCGCCGTGCACGCGGACACGTTCCTTATCCTCGGGCTCATCACGCTCATCTCGCCAGTCACGATCTGGTACCTGCTTAAGGACTACAAGGAGAAGGTCCCGGCTCCGAGGATGAAGGGTGCCTATCTCAGGCCCCGCAGCAGGAAGAACCTGATGAAGTTCAGCATCAACAACATGATGATCGGTCTGGGGGCCGGTCTGATCATCCCGCTCATACCGACCTGGTTCTATCTTGAGTATGGCATCGGCGACACGTATACCGGCCCGCTCCTGGCGGCCGCCAATCTCTCCATCATCTTCGCCGTCATCTTCAGCACCCGGCTTTCCCACCGGGTGGGGGCGGTCAAGGCCATCGCCATTACCCAGGCGTCATCGACCATCTTCATGGTGCTGATCCCGTTCATGCCCGGCGCTGGGCCGGCCGCTGCCGTCTATCTCATCCGCACGGCCCTGATGAACATGGGCGGGCCGATCATGGACTCCTACTTCATGGGCATTGTGGACAAGGAGGACAGGGGGTTGGCCAGCGCGATCAATTCTATCGTGTGGAGGCTGCCCAACAGCGCCACGACGGTCATCGGCGGTCTGATGCTGACGTCCGGATACTACACATTGCCCTTCATCCTGGCGGCCACGGTCTACATCATCGCGGTATTGGCGTTCTACATCAACTTCCGGAACGTTAAGCCGAACGATGAGCCGACAGGGACAGCGTTATGAGCCCGAAATCCCATTGAGCCTGCATGGCGGAGAGGACACCGGACCCGTGGCGTTTTCAGCTCCACATGGAGATCGCCCGTCTGGCCGGCAAGGACACTGCAAGGCGCGTCGCTCCCTGCGAGGGGCCGGAATCCGTCTCCTCGGAAGAGGAGAACGTCGCTTGGACGATCCACGCGATGAAGGGGATGGAGACCTACCTCAAAGAGGAAGAGAGCATCTCGGTGCTCCACAATTGCTCCCATACCCTTCCCGAGGCAAGGATCGTCGAGCTCAGGGACCACTTCAGGAAGAACCGGGACATCAGGTCCCTGCACCAATTATGGCAGAGGAGGTTCTTGGAGAACCTCGAGGCCCGATGGGGCCCCCTTCCGGATGAATGGGCCAGAACGGTGATCGACGAAGGCTGGGGGGAGGCTGGCAGGATCGACGGAAAGAGGATCATCGCCGCCAAGGTGCCCCAGGACCTGCCCGGATGGTTCCATGCTAAGACCGTCGAGGAGAAACGCCATGCATATTGCCATTGTTCCCGCATCAAACAGGTCTTCCTCATGAACGGGGAGAAGATTCCAGCGGTCTACTGCAACTGCGGCGGGGGCTTCTACCGGTCCAATTGGGAACGGGTACTGGGCGTCCCTGTGAAGGTCACGGTGCGCTCGACCATAATGAAGGGCGACCCTTCCTGCTCCTTCATCATCACGCTGCCCGAAGGGGTCTGGTCGAAAGATTGATACCGGGATAAAGGCTGGACGTCCTCATGTCGGCCACACCCAAGGACCTCAGAGCACTGACGAGCAAGGCAGAGGAGATGGGGGCCTCGAAGGCGAGCACCATCCTGGCAAGCTCGGTCATTATGGACCCAAGGGTGGAGCTGAAATGCCGCATCCCCCTATGCCCCAACTATGGCCGCAGCCTCACGTGCCCTCCGAACGTGATAGGGCCAGAGCGTTTCGCACTGGCATTGGGCCGGTATTCTCATGCGGTCCTGGTGCAGAAGAGGTACGATCAGAAGGAGATGATGGCGATGCTCGCCACCACCCCATACCAGGAACTGGAATCATCGCCGGAGTACCTGGGTAGGATGAGGGGTATGTTCAAGGACTTCGCCGCTATCATGTCCGGGCTTGAGGGGGAGGCGATGAGGATGGGCTATCGGTTCGCGGCCGCGCTGGTGGGGGGGCCGTGCTGCCAATGCGATGAGTGCGCCAGCCCGGGCCAGAAGTGCCGCCACCCGTTTCAGGCAAGGCCCAGCATGGAGGCGATGGGGATCGATGTGATCGCCACCGCAGCCTCCGCCCAGATGGCCATCGAATACCCGGCGAGGGACTATGCCACGTTGACCGGCCTGCTCTTGGTCGAGTGATATCATGAGGGTTTTCCTGGATTACTGCATGCTGAACGATGCCATGAGGGATGCCAGCGTCCTGGCGAAACTGAGGTTCATGCGCAAATCGGGGGTGGAGCTGGTCACCGCTACCAGCGTCATCGGCGAGGCGGTGGAGGTCCTGGCCGACGGACCGAAGGAAGGCCATTACGTTCTCATGGACCTGCTGCACGACCTGCACCTGCATTATGTCCATCCGCGCAAAGACTGGCTCAAGGACATGGCCCGGATCGATTCGTTCCTGGACGGCAAGAACGCTACTTTCGTTTCGGCCAGTGAGAGGACGCACATGGCGTTGGCGATGTCCGCCGCGGCCGATATGTACATCACTTCCAGGGCAGAGGCTCGCAACCTTTCTATGCTGGTCGGGCTGAAGGAGATCCTCAACGTGGTCGATATCGATGATGCCGTGGCCAAGGTAAAGGCGGCCGGTGGAGCTTGAGCGAGGTCCAATGATACTTCGAAGAACGGCGCCCCAATGGAAGGTCATGTCCTGGGTGGGTTCCAAACCATTGAACCTTCAAGACCTTGCAGGAAAGGTGGTCGTGCTGAACTTCTGGACGGCCAGCCGGCTCGAGTGCGTACGAGATCTGCAGAAGATCGTCGCGCTGAAGGAGAGGTTCCATGGCAGGCCGATCGAGTTCATCGGCATCCATTCCGCCGAGTTCGATTTCTGCAACGATGCGCACCGCCTGAAAGAGATTTGTTCACGTCTTGGGTTATCCTATCCTATCGGCATCGATAAGGCATTCTCCACCTGGACGGACTATGAGATCGAGATATGGCCGACCCAGCTCTTGATCGATGCGCATGGGGTCGTCCGGTTCATCCATGAAGGAGAGGGCGGCGAGGCCGAGCTGGAGGCGTGGGTGGTCCGGCTACTGAACGAGGTAGGGGCCAGGGATACGTTCGGGCCTCCTTCCTGCACCAGGAAACAGGTCGCCCCTCCGGAATATATCTTCTGCGGCGCGCTGAGGAACCAAGGCATCGGCAACGAACAGGAGGGCCATGCGTTCGAGGCGAGGGGGTTCGAGGACGATGGCGTGCATGAAAGGGGGGCCATCTACCTCGGTGGATGCTGGTTCCACGACCTTCAGTTCCTGCGCCACGAAGGGCGCGAGGCAGGGCATCTCGCTCTCCGTTTCAACTCATCCGATCTCTACCTGGTGCTGTCGGATGGCGCGTCCGATGTCATCTCCGTCACTTTGGATGGAGGACCATTGAAGAAGGAGCATGCTGGAAATGACATCTCCTTCAAGGATGGGAAAAGCATCATCATCGCCGATCGAGACGGCCTCTACCACCTGGTGAGATCGAACGACAGGGCCGAGCACGAGATCCGACTGACCTTGGACAGCGATGCACCCTGCCTTTACTCGATAATCTTGGCATGAGGACAAGCTTAAAATATGTTAGCAATCACTAACATATTGGTCCCATGGCACAGAGGAAGAAGAGCGGAGAAAGGCAGAAGGAGATTATTCTGGCAGCTGTCAAGATAATCGATAAGGACGGCATCCATGCGCTGACGTTGCAGAGCATCGCTAATGAGTTGGGCATAAGCGACGTGGCCTTGTTGCGTCATTTCCGCTCCAAGGAAGAGATCGTCGAGGCCCTGGCACAGAAGGTCTTTTTCACAACCGTCATCACAGAGGACCCTTCCACCAATCATGATCTCGAAGCGTCGATCGAATCGCTGTTCAGGAGGCAGTTCTCTGAGTTCGAGGCTTGGCCTGAGGCCACATCGATCTTCTTCCATGAGGAGATATTCAGAGAATATCCATCGGTGAGGGAGTGGTTTTTAGTTAGACGCACTGAGCGCCATCGCAGACTGGTCAGGATGGTCAAGGCCGGCCAGACGGCTGGTAAGGTCAGGAACGACCTGGATGCAGATATCTTCGCGACCGTTCTAATGGGCAGCATGAGGATGGCGGTCATGGAGTGGAGGGAGAGCGGGAGGAACGGCTCCCTCGTAGAAAAGGCGGCACCCATGGCGGACATGATGGCCAGGGCAATAGAGATAAAAAATGGGAGGTTGGAAAATGAAAGTAACTAGATTACTGGACCTTGAGGACAGGAAGAACCCTCACGGGGTGACCGTGAAGACGGTATATGACCACGACAGTGCTCAAGCGGTCCACATAACATTGGAGCCGGGCCAGGAGCTCAAGAGGCACGTGACCCCGGTGGACGTGTTCTTCTATATCCTTGAAGGAAAGGGGCAGGTCGAGATCGGAGACGAGGTGAGGGAGGTCGATAAGGATACCGTGGTCGACAGTCCAGCGAACATACCCCACCGCCTCATGAACCCCTTCAGGGAGACCATGAGGTTCCTCGTCGTGAAGGCGCCCAGGCCAGATGCGAAATCGAAGCTGTTGTGAAGGAGAGATGGAAATGGCAAAGGACGTGAGCGGAATGGTCGATCTGGAAGGAAAGAGGCCTGATCTGAGGGGAAAGGCATTGGTCACCAAGGACCTGCTCAACTATCAGGAAGGGGCGGTGGTGTCACGCACACTGATCGACAAGAAGGTCGGCACGTTGACGGTGTTCTCGTTCGACGAAGGACAGGGTCTGAGCGAGCATACCGCTCCCTATGATGCAACGGTCATGGTGCTGGACGGCCAGGTGGAGATCACCGTATCGGGGAATAAGAGCGTTCTCGAGGAGGGTGAGATGATGATAATGCCCGCGAACGAACCTCACGCCCTTCGGGCATTGAAGCCGTTCAAGATGATGCTGATAATGATACGCGCCTAGGCCAGCAAGAACAAGTGAGAATGAATGGCGCCGTCGAGCGGGATCGAACCGCTGACCTTGTGATTAACAGTCACACGCTCTACCGACTGAGCTACGACGGCCTCGGTGTTGCGAGACAATGGCCCTCATTTATTTATCGTTTGTCCCTTGGTCGCCTGCTTGTCCAAGGAGATGCGCAGCACGTTCACCGTCTGGTCCATCTTCATGAGAATCTCGTTCAGCTCATCGTAGAAGACCTGGACCTTATCTGTGGTGACGGCCCCTTCCGGCGAAGGGAGGATGAGACCTTCCTGTTCCAGAATTCGCAGGGAATATCTGACTTTGTGCTGGGGAATCCCCAACAGCTCTGACAGGCGGATGATGCCGATCGGTTCATGCGCCACGATGGTGTTGAGCATGGTGACATGGCGTTCCAGCAGGTGTATCTCCGACTCGATCTTGTTGGTCAGCGCACTCCTTCCCTTCATTTTTTCACCATTGGACGAATGACCCTCGGACCACCATGTTAAGTGTTATCATCGAGGCTGAGATGTGATGACATTTGATTATAATATTTCTTGTGTAACGTCTCCTGGCTTCTTCGAAGAACGTCGAAAAACATCGTTCCAGTTGCGAAACCTGTGACATTCTCTGCAAGCGTTCTTCATCATGATGGCATTAAATAGCTCACCCAGGGATTGCGCCTGCGTGGCGGTCATAGAGGTCAGGGGATTAAGGAAAACGTACGGGAACTTCATTGCTCTGGACGACATCAATTTCCAGGTCAGGGAAGGCAGCTTCTTCGGCTGCTTTGGCCCGAACGGGGCCGGAAAATCCACTCTTCTTAAGATCCTCACCGGCCAGATCAACTCATCCGGTGGTCAGGCGAACGTGCTCGGGATCGACCCTGGAACCGATCCGTTGGGCGTGAAAAGGGTGATAGGCATCGTGCCGGAGGTCGAATCCCCCCCATCCTACCTGACCGCTACCGAGTTCCTGCAGTTCGTGGGCACAGTCCGCATGGTGGAGGACCTGGACAACAAGGTGTCCCACTGGCTGGAGGTTTTCGACCTGCAGAGCTCGGCCGGTACGTTATGCCGGGACCTTTCGAAGGGGATGAGGCAGAAGCTCATGCTTTCCGCTGCGTTCATCCATGAGCCCAAGGTCCTATTCCTGGACGAGCCTTTCATCAACCTCGACCCGATCTACCAGCGCAAGCTGAAGGACATCCTGCAGGAGCTCAAGGGCCAGGGGGTCACGATATTCCTCAATTCCCATATTCTTGACATCGCGCAGAAATTGTGCGATGAGTTCATCATCCTGAACAAGGGCAAGGTCGTCGCCTATGACACCGCGCAGAACCTGCTGGCCAGGGGTGTGGACCTGGAGACGGAGTTCTTCAGGCTGGTGGAGAGCGGATGACCGGCATCCTCGGCCTGATGATGAGGGAGGAATACCGGCTTCACGTGTCCTATTCCTCCAGCCGGGTCTTCTTCACCATGCCCCTGTACGTGATACTCTTCACGGCGTTCTTCGGGGCCACGTTCGGGACCTTCTCCGGCACCATGTCGCTGTCCCAGATCATCATAATGGTCCACCTGGGGCTTTTCATATACGGGTTAAGCGTGGGCGCCTTCGGCTTCCTCGGCAGAACGTACATCGAGAGGAGGTATGGAAAGAACAACTTCCTGGTGACGATGCCCTTCCTTGTCCCGATATCGTTCAGGAAAGTTTACCTGGCGATGTTCGTACGGGACCTGATCTTCTACTCGTTCCTCATCCTGGGCCCGGCGTTCGTGGGCCTGAGCATCGCATCCATCGTGGTCCATTACCAATTCATATCCATCGTGCTCTTGTTCGCCGCGCTCTTCCTAAGTTTCCTGATGGGGCTGGCGTTCAGCTTCCTGGTTTCGGTCATCTACACCAGGAGCAGGCCCGTGTTCCTAGCCGTGGTGGCGGGGTTCATGGCGCTGGTCATATCCAACGGGGTGTTCAACGCCTTCCCGCTGTCATATCTGCTGCCCAGCGTCGGTTTGCAGCTGGCGGTCCAGCCGTTCGGACATGATGCCGTCATGGCCGCCGCCTACGCCCTCGTTAGCATCGCCGTTTCGGCGTTGTTCATGTTGCTGGCGGCCACGTTGGTCAGGGTGGAGTTCGAGTCGAAGAGCAACCATTACACCGACCGGTTCTACACGTTCCTGTACAGGATGAGGTTCTTTGGCAGGTACAGCGTCCTCCTAGCCAAGGAGTTCGTCGACATCATCAGATCCGGACTGGTCAGCAAGATGGCCTTCGCCTACGTGGCACCGCTCACTTTCCTCAGCCTGTCCACCTGGTACATCAACACCGGATTGAAGATCCCGGTCGGATTCAATGCGGTCTTCTATGCAGGCATGGTGGGTTTCTTCGGCGTGCTGGTGTACAACTGGCTCACCAGCATCGATCTGCAGGATTATTATGAGACCATGCCCTTCGGGGTCCCGGACCTGATAAAGGCGAAGATACTGGCATATCTGCTCCTCACCTTCGGCGTGTCGATAGCCTTCGTGGTGGGCGTGGCGTTCCTGAACGGCGAGACCCGGCTGTTATGGCTGGCTATACCGGTCCTGCTGATCACCTCGCTCTACATGGTCATGGCGACCGCCTATCTCACGGGGCTGCGCACCAGCTCGTTCCTGTTCGATCCGAGCGTCATGTCCCGCTTCGCTGTGGTCGCGATGGTGCCGGACATCATCATCACCATCCTTTCCTTCAGCGTCGACACCTCCCCCGCCTATGCTGTCACCGGAATTGGCCTCTCGCTCACGCTCCTTCTCATCGCCACCAAGTTCTTCTACGACCGCATCGAGCGCAGATGGGCGGGAACGGGGTTCAGCTAAGCTGACATTTATCTACGGTACGGTTGATATCGATGGCCATGCGGGGGGAGCATTGGTTCAGAAGGTGCATCCATCTATGCACTCCATTGTTCCTCTTCTACTACTGGATGCCCTCGCCGCTGTGGTCCGGCGGGCCGGAGAAGATCCAGGGTCTGTTCGTCATCCTTGGCATCGTCTACGTTTTCGAGGCCTTCAGGCTCTCCTCCAAGGCCAGGTATCCCGGGATGCGGCATTACGAGGAGACAAGACTGGCCTCTTACGCCTGGGCCGCCACAGGTCTGGCCGTCCTTTTCCTATCGGTCCCGGTGGAGATCGCCACACCGGTCGTGATCGGAATGGCATGGGTCGACCCGTTGATCGGGGAGATGAGGGGCAGGGGGAACCCCGATTATCCTTCCGTTCCTATGGCCATCTATTTCGTGCTGGCGCTGACCTCGATGACCTACTTTTACGGACCGGACATCCGGGTGGTCGTGATAGCTTTGGTCATATCCCCCTTGGCCGTATGGGTGGAGGCCAGACGATGGTGGAAACTGGACGACGATTTCACCATGATGGTCGTTCCTGCCGCGGTCGCGGGGGTTTTGGCCTGGATCATGGGTCTGATATGAACCATCATAGGATCCAGTGTAAAAATGAGCTTGATCTGCCTAAGCTTCAGCTATCGGGCAGAACAAAATGAAAAAAGGGAGGTTCTTCAGTTGCCGAGCAAGCCCTTGCGCTTGTACCACCGGTCGTATCCCTTTATGAAGGACTGGGTCGGTGCTTTGTGGCAGTTCTGTGCCGCTTCAAGGGTGTCGTGGACCTTGCCGCATTCCCAGCACTGGTGAACGGTCTTCATCGCCACGTGAAACCGATAAGATGCATATAATCTTAATGGATGATGCAAGAGGGAGCTTGTGCATTCGTCCTTTGCTCATTTCAGACCGTTGGATTGTTAAGGTCTGTCAGGGCATCCCACCACGGCCTTGGTAATAACTATTTTATTTATAATCAAAAAACGCCTTTACTTTATAATGAACAAGATTAAGGTCATCAATGAACCCTCTGAACTAGTTCCTATGCTGAGGGCCGTTGATACCCCGGTGAAGAGGGATGTCCTCAAAGAGGTCACCATGGAATGGAAGACCTTGAAAGAGATCGAGGACAAGTATGGAGTGGAGGGCAAAGAGGCCCTCAAGTTTTTTGAGAAGATGAAACTGGTCGAGACCCGCTGGCAACCCTCGAGCGGGAACCGTCCGGAGAAGGCGTATCACACTTACTACAACTCTTTTCATATCAATGCGTCCTGGCCTGTATATGAGATCAGCGACGTCCTCTCCGTGGCAATGATGCCGGAGGAGGAATTCCTGGAGCTGGAGAAGAAGATCCTGGACCAGGTCGGAAAGGAAGGCAAGTTCGCCGGGGACGTGGCCGAGGCCATGGGGCTCACATCCACCATGCTGAAGAGCGTGGTGAAGAGGTCGGTCCGCCTGGATTATCGCGGACACCGCCTCGAGAAGGTCAAGGAGTAATTCTCCGGTGTGTTTATGGCGGATATCTGGGTACTGCGTCTCGGACATCGGCCGGAGCGTGACAAGCGCATTTCCACTCATGTAGCCCTCACGGCCCGCGCCTTCGGGGCCAAGGGCATCATCGTCTCCACGAAGGACGAGGGGCTGGAGGAGAGCGTAAAGGATGTGGCGGACCGCTTTGGAGGGGAGTTCACCATATCCACCGGCGTCAGCTGGAGGCCGTATCTGCGGGACTTCAAGCAGCGTGGAAGGATAGCCCATCTCACCATGTACGGCATGCCGGTGGACGAGGTCTCGAAGGACGTCCCGCTGGACAAGGACCTGCTGATCGTGGTCGGGGCCGAGAAGGTCCCGCCCGAGGTCTATCAGGCCGCAGATTTCAATATCTGTGTAGGCAACCAGCCACACTCGGAGGTGGCCGCCCTGGCCATCCTTCTCGACCGTCTCACTCAGGGTTCCTGGGTGGGCAAGGAGTTCAAGGGGGGCACAATCAAAGTTCTGCCATGCGAGAGGGGAAAGCATGTCATCAACCCTACCGAATGAAAGGGCCTGTCTGGAGATCCTGAAGGAGGAGGGGTGCTCGGACAAGGTCATCCGGCATTGTTGCATAGTGAACAGTGTGGCCACAAGGATCGCCAAGGCGTGCAACGCCGATTTCGAACTGGTGAACGCCGGTTCATGGCTCCATGATGTGGGGCGGTCCCGGACCCACGGGGTGAAGCATGTCTCCGAGGGCGTGGTCATCGCACGTGCGCGGAACCTCCCAGAACCGTTGATCAGGATCATCTCCAGGCATATTGCCGCGGGATTCACCCGCGAGGAGGCTATGGCATTGGGCCTGCCTGACGGCACATACATGCCAGAGACGCTGGAGGAGAAGATCGTCTGCCATTCCGATAACCTCGTGGGCGACGATCAGGTGATGACGCTCGACGATGCGGTGGACGAGCTCATCGTCCGGGGATACAGCATCACGGCGCAAAGGATGAAGGCCATGCACGAAGAGCTGTCAGAGGCCTGCGGTGCAGATCTGGACGATCTCATTCAGGGTTCTGACCTGGTGCCGAAGGCGCTCAAAAGGTGCGCCGTTTATACTTCCCGCTGATATAATCGTCCCGCAGGGTCTGGTAGCTGAGAGAGGACCGTTGGGCGGTCTCCAATATGCTCGGGTCGTTCGCCTTGACGACCTTACCAGGCACTCCCATTACGACCGATTTGGGCGGTATCTCCGTCTTGGAGGTCACGATGGCGTTGGCACCGATGATACATTCGTCCCCGATGGAGGCGCCGTCGAGGATGGTGGAGTTGATGCCGATCAGGCAGTTATTGCCGATCACAGCACCGTTTATGACAGCGCCATGCCCTATGGTCGTGTCCCTGCCTATGTAGGTCGGATAATCATGACTGGCATGGATGACGGCGGTGTCCTGGACGTTGCTGTTCTCGCCGATGACGATGGCGTTGAGGTCTCCCCGGATGACCGCACAAGGCCAAATGCTGACACCGTTGGCGAGGGTGACGTTTCCTAGGACGACAGCTGATGGGTCAATGTACACCTTTTCAGCCACGGTGCATCACTCGACCCGAAAATACGGAAAAGATTGTCCGTTCAATCGGATTCTTCGGCCGCAGGCTTCGCCGGGGCCTTCGCCGCCGCCTTCTTACCGGCCGCGACGCGCTTCGGGAAGTACTTCAGCAGAACGACATCCCCGACGGACTGGATCCAGCGGTAAGGCACGTTGACGGCCTTGGATTCCTCTACCAACAGCGGGTTGGTCTCGCTGATGAAAAGTCCGTCTACCTTTTTGTTCTCGATGTCGATGACCAGATTGTTGACAGTTCCCAGAAATATGCCGTTCGGAGTGTAAACCTGAAGGCCGATTAGCTCAGTGGCTTCCTCTTGCATCGCCGTCCCCTGAGCCACAGTATCACCGAACATGGTTAAAAAGGTTCCCAGATTTTTCCATTCGCGCCCAAGGACACCGAACATCAAAATAGTATATGGTTCCATAAAACCGGGACAAGGCGGGTCATTCCACAAGGCCGAAGCATGTCAGGGAAACGTTTATATCCGATTGGTTGCTTCGGTTTTGTGTAAACAACGCACAACCGAATGAGGGCCGACGATGGTAGAGGACGAAGAGCTGGAAATGATCCGGGCAAGAAAGCTCAATGCGTTGATGGAAGGTAAGAACAAAGGAGATGTAAGAATGGCTGGAACCGTTGAGATAATCACTGATGCAACTTTCGAGAGCTTCATCAAGAAGGACAAGCTGGTTGTCATTGATTGCTGGGCCCCGTGGTGCGGCCCTTGCCGCGCACTGGCCCCGAAGATCGAGGAGCTCTCCAATGAAATGGCCGACAAGATATCCTTCGGCAAGCTCAACACCGATGAGAACGAAGGAGTGCCAATGCGCTTCAATATCTCTGCCATACCCACCCTGCTCATCTTCAAGAACGGCAACTTCGTGGACAGGATCGTCGGGTCTGGAACGAAAGAGTTCATGAAGTCGAAGTTTGAAAAACACCTTTGATCCTTTTCTCAAGGGCGAATGCCCTTATCCTTTTCGTATACGAAAAGCACTTTTAGGTAATGATGCCAATATATCAGGCGGTGCTGTGATGCAATGCGATATCGTCGTCATCGGCTGCGGGGCGGCAGGCCTTCAGGCGGCCATCCACGCGGCCCGAAAAAAGACCAAGGTCGTCATTCTGGGCCATCCAGAATCGTCAGCGCTGTGGAAGGCGCACATTGATAACTACTTCGGGGTCCGGTCGATCACTGGAAAGGAGATGCTGGAGATCGGGATGGAACAGGCCAGGGAGGTAGGGGTGGAGATCGTTGCCGAGGAGGCGATCACCCTGGGCAGGACCGATTCAGGGTTCAAGGTGACTACCGATGGCATGAAGGAATTGGAGTGCAAGGCTCTGATCATGGCAACTGGCATCTCCCGCACCAAGCTGAACGTGCCGGGGGAGAGGGAATTCCATGGCCTGGGGGTCAGCTACTGCGCCAATTGTGATTGCCATTTCTTCAAGAAGAAGAGCGTGGCCATAATAGGCGATGGCAGCAACGCGGCCGTGGCGGCGCTACTTCTCAAGGATTATGCATCGACGGTCTACTGGATATCACAGCAGCGGAAGGCCTCGCCTGAGCTGGTCGAGCGGGTCCGGGGGACCTCTATCCAGATGATCGATGGCTGGCCGGCGAAGATCACCGGCGAGCAGGTGGTCAAGGTGATGGAACTGCAGGACGGGAAGGTCCTGGCGGTCGACGGTATTTTCATCGAGCTGGGAGCCAAGGGGGCGGCCGACATGGCATTGGAGGTCGACCTGGTGGCCGACGAGGAGGGCAGGCTTCCTGTCGACGCGAGGTGCAAGACCGAGGTCGAGGGAGTCTACGCTTGCGGTGACATAACTGGACAGCCTTGGCAGGTGGCCAGGGCGGTGGGCCAGGGCTGCGTGGCCGGACTGGAGGCAGCAGCGTTCGTACGAAAGGAAAAGGAGTGAGCACATGACGTTCGTGGATGAGCTGGTAGCGGGGATCCTGCGCAGCGAGGAAGGATTCGCGGAGGCTCTGCGCAAGATATTGGACGAGGACCTGAAGATATCCGTGCCTGAGTTCTGTCAGCTGACCGGACTGTCTCAGAGCACTGTCTACAAGATATTGCAGGACCAGAGGGAGCCGAACCTGCGCACGGTCAGGGCGGTGATCAAGGCCGTGCGGAAGCTCGACAAATATCCTGGCGGGGAGTTCATCGGCATCATCGCGGCCAAGCCGGTCCTGGTGAAGATCGAGGAGAGGATAGTCCAGGTCGGAGACCGTCAGGTCAGGGTAAAGGAATATCCGGCGGGGACCATGGAAGAGGCCATCATCGCGGCGGTGAAGGCGGAGAGGGATGGCGCATTGGCGATCGTGTGCGCGCCCATCATCGCACCGACCATCGAGAAGATATTGAGGATCCCGGTCCAGGTGGTCATCCCGCGCGAGAGCGTGGTCAGGGCGATCGATCAGGCGGCGCAAAAGGTGTTCTAGATCAGGCAGGCCGCTGCTGGGACTGGATGGTCTCCTGCTCCAGCTCGGCGAGTATCCTCTTCCTGAGCGCAAGGAACGCCGGGTCGGCCCGGTCCCTGGGGCGAGGTTGCTTGACCTCGAAGACCTCCTTGATCCGGCTAGGCCTGGAGGTCAGCACGACAACACGGTCCGCTAGGAACACCGCCTCATCCACCGAGTGCGTGACGAACAGGACCGTCTTCCTCGTTTCTTCCCAGATGCGCAAAAGCTCCTTCTGCATCTGATTTCTGGTCTGTGCATCCAGCGCTCCGAACGGTTCGTCCATGAGGAGGATCTCTGGGTCGTTGGCGAGCGCTCTGGCGATCCCGACCCGCTGCTTCATGCCGCCCGATAATTGCTTAGGGAGGTAGCTCTCGAAACCCTTCAGCCCCACCAATTCGATGTACTTGTCAGACCGGACCTTACGCTCCGCGACATCCAAGCCCTTGATCTCCAGCCCGAACTCCACGTTCTTCCGGACATTGCGCCATGGCAGGAGGGCGAACTCCTGGAAGACCATGCCCCGGTCAGAACCAGGCCCATTGACCTCCTTGCCATCGAGCATCAGGCTTCCAGATGTCCTCTCTTCAAGTCCAGCCACGATCCTAAGGACCGTCGTTTTTCCGCAGCCAGATGGGCCTAGGATGCAGACGAACTCCCCCTCCTTCACATCATAGGTGAAGTCGTCGATTGCGACCATGGTCCCTTCTTCCTTGGGGAATTCCTTGTGAAGGTTCTTGATCTGCAACATTTGCCTACTCCCCCCTGGTCTTGAGGATGTAGTTCTCAATGTACTCTGCCAGGCTGACCGTGCTCAGGCCCAGCACTGCAAGGACGATGATCCCTGCGTATGCGTTCTCGATGGGCGCGTTGAATGCATAGTACCAGATGTACAATCCCAGGCCGCCCCCGATGGCCATGATCATCTCTGCCGCAACTATGCACATCCAGGCCACGCCCAGGCCGATGCGCACACCGGTCATCATGTAAGGAAGCGTGAACGGAACGACGATCTTGTTGAAGATCTGCAATCTTGAAGCGCCCTGCGTCTTTGCCGCATCATAGTAGATGGGATCGACGCTCTTGACACCGAACGATACACTGGTGATTATCGGGAAGACCGCTCCAATGGTGATGGCCAGGACCGGACCCCAGATATAGCTGAAGAGGACGAAGAATATCGGCACCCAAACGATCGGCGGTATGGGACGGAATATCTCCACGATGGGCTTCAACAATATCTCTGTGGTACGGGAGAAACCCATCAGAAGGCCAGCAGGGACACCGATCGCAAACGCGATGATGAACCCCAACCCGAACCTCTGCACGCTGGCCCAGATATTTTCCCACATGGTCGTGCCAAATATCGGGTCTGGTCCGGAGAACGACGTGACCAGCGCATCCCATACCTTGCCAGGTCCTGGCAGATAATCAGAATGGAGCACGACGGATGCGATCTGCCAGATCGCGATAAAAACGACTAATGAGATGATCGTGAACAGTACTTGCCGATACATGGTGTCGGCCAGAAGGAGGCCTTTCAGCCGCTTGACGAATTTTCTTCCCTTCTGGTCTTCCATATTATCACGTCCGAATTGAGAGAAAGATAGAAAAAGGTTTCAATGCTCCCAGCTGTTCAAACTCGGCTCATGTTCCAGCTAGCCTGATCTCATATCCCTGTTGATTGGCATAATAGATGAGCAACAGGTGCTGGATGGAACCGGGTCCAGGAGTGGCCACGGTCTTATTCGCCAGGTCCGCGAACGTGTTGATGGAGTTCGCCACGACGATGGCGGATCCCTCGGCGTTCGCCAGGGCAACGATCTTGATGTCGGTGCCGGCGTTGATGCGCTGCTGCAGGGCAGGCGGGGCACCCAGATAGGCAACATCAATGGCGTTGGCCGCGAAAGCGGTCATGACCGCAGGACCCGCAGAGAAGCCTGCCGGGTTCGGCGTAGTTACCGTAACCCCATACATCTCGAACAGAGTTTGACCTCCCCAGAGGGTGGTGTTCATGGCGATGACGCGGGCGAACTGATGCAGGTCACCCGTCAGATAGCCCATGCTGACAGTTCCCAATATCGTGGAGCTGGGCTGGATGGTCTGTGCTGCCTGATAATAGGAGAGGTCAACGATGTTGTTGATGTAGTTGGTGCTGTTGGAGAAGCCTCTCTCCTGCAATTTCGCGGAGGTCACGATGTTCAGATCGATGAACTGGTCGACATAGAATGCCATGTAGTCCTTGACCTGCTGCGTTATCTCACTGACGAACTTGATGTGTTCAGTGGCGTTCTCGACCACGACGGTCGACCTGCCGCTGAAGGCGGCTCCGATCTCCAAGGCCTTGGTATAGTTCGGCGAGGTCGGGTCGGACAGAGCGTTTTCCAACCACTGGTTCGCTACGATATCGGCCTTTATGATGCGGGCCAATAGCTCTGCGTTGTTCCCGCTCTCCGCCCAGGCGGTCCTGGTCGCGATCACACAGCACGGGTGATTTTCCCAAACGTCCCCGGACCAGATAAGGATCTTACCGGTCCCAGCTACGACCGAGTCAGAGACATATGGCTCCCAAGATACCCCTGCTGACACGGTCCCGTTCGAAATGGCCGTCTTCTGCAGGCCTGGCGCTACAATGCTGTAGTAGACCGTCTTGTTCGGCTTGTTCCCGTTCATCGTAGTGAACGCGAAAACACCGGCAATGACGATCGCCACGACCGCGATCACGGCGATGATGGTCAAAGTCCTCTTCTCCATGAAATACACCTTGAGCGTTTGTAGCCGCCAACCATATAAATGATTTTCGTACAGTTCGGTTTACTCTATCCTAATTGTACAATTGGCTATTTTTTTATCCTTTTCCGATAACATCTGGAATAATTTGATTATCATAGGAATCGACGGATTCCGGTCTCTATCACGATCGTGTTAACGACCCAAACTTCTCGCGCATCCCCTGGTCCGATGTTCTTGTTGGAATGATCGAACAGATATCAATATCCATTGATTTTTTTGCTGATATCTAAAAAAAGTACCAAATATGCATTATTTTATAACGTAAGATGAGGAAGATGTTCGAACTAAATGTTGTCAGCAACACGCCCTTGACGCCTTTGAAGGACGTGGACGAGGTCGCCCTTCAGTTCCTGCAGTCGATCGGTTATCTGCCCAAGGGGTATGACCCAAAGACAGCGGCTAGAAGCGTGGAGGATTCCGTGCCCTACCTGATGTTCATGGAGTGCTTCCTCAAGAACATGAAGAGGGTCTGGCTGGTGGAGGAGATGACGGTCAAGTTCGGCACGACCAAACCGACCATCTACAGGCATCTCAACAAGTTGAAGGCCATCGATATCCTGGAGGAGGTCGATGTGGAACGAGATGGGAAGTCGCGTAAGGGCTACCGCATCCGTTATGGCGACCTGAAGAAGGCCTGGAGCTTCACCGAGGCGAACGTAGAGATGGCCATGGAATCTTACCGGCAGACGCTGGAGCATATGCAGAAGCTGGTGGAGGACTGATCATGTCCCCGGCCGAGAAGGTGCCCACGAAACTGACGAAATGCTCCAAGTACCGCATCGTCAGCAAGGGCGACCACAGCATGAACGTCATCACCATCGGAGAGTTCCAGGGATATGTCCAGTTCGGACAGGACTCGGCTCTCTGCATCAAGATGGAGAGCGACAACCCCGGCCTGAACGGGTTCTTGCGCATCCTGCCCATCCAAAGCGTCCTTTACATCGACGTCCTCAAGACCAACGAGGAGGAAGAGGTAAAGAAGAAGGACTCTCCTCAGGTCTCCTACGGCTGAAGAATTCTGATGAGCCAGGACGAGTATCATCGCCGCCTCACCGAACTGATACTGTCGGGCGAGGTGAAGGACAAGGCAGGGCTGCAGAAGGCCAAGATCAAGCTGTGCCGCGAACTGCATCTTCCCTCCGTTCCGCCCAATTCCGAGACGATCGAGAGGCTGGACGAGGAAACGTTCCGCCGCATGGAGGACATCATCAAGCGCAAGCCAGTGAGAACACTGAGCGGAGTGGCGGTGGTGGCAGTGATGACCTCCCCCGCGCCCTGTCCTCACGGCCGTTGCACCTATTGCCCCGGCGGAGTCGACAACAATTCTCCCCAATCATACACAGGCAAGGAGCCGGCGGCCCGCAGAGCATCGTACAACGAGTACGATCCTTTCAGGCAAACAAAGGCCCGGGTGGAGCAGCTGGAGGCCATCGGTCACGACACGGACAAGATCGACCTCATCATCATGGGAGGGACCTTCACCTCCCGCCCGGTGGAATACCAGGATGGTTTTGTCAAGGGCTGCTTCGATGCGATGAACGGGACGGCGGCGAAGGACCTGGTGGAGGCACAATCGCTGAACGAGATGGCGCAACATCGCTGCATCGGCCTGACCATAGAGACCAGGCCTGACAGCTTCGATGCCGCCATGGCCGACCACGTCCTCCGCCTCGGGGCGACCCGGGTCGAGTTCGGCGTGCAGATACTGGATGACGACATCCTCCGCTCGGTGAACCGCGGCCACGGGGTTCAGGCCGTGATCGACGCCACCAAGGTGGCCAAGGACAGGGGGCTCAAGGTCTGCTATCACCTCATGCCAGGGCTGCCTGGAGTGAACGCGGAGAAGGACATCGCCTCGTTCCGCATGATGTTCAGCGATGAGCGCTTCATGCCGGACATGCTGAAGATCTATCCCACACTGGTGGTGGGAGGCACCCCCCTGCATAATGATTGGGTCGAGGGGAGGTACTCGCCATACACCACGGCCGAGGCCACCAAGGTCGTGGCCGACATGAAGGCGATGACCCCGACCTTCGCCCGCATCCAGAGGATCCAGCGCGACATCCCGGTGCAGCTCATCCAGGCAGGGGTGGACAAGAGCCATCTGAGGGAGCTGGCAAGGGATGAACTGGCGTCGACCGGGCGTTCCTGCCATTGCATACGATGCAGGGAGGTGGGGCTCAAGGGCATCAAGACCTTCCTGCCAGAGGAGGTGGCATGGAACAGGACCAGCTACCGTGCCTCGGGCGGCTGGGAGCATTTCATATCTGCAGATCTTCCCGCCTGCGATGGCTTGGTGGGATATGTCAGGCTGCGTCTGGGCGACCGGACGAGGACCGCCCGCGTCAGGGAGCTGAAGGTGTTCGGACAGATGGCCAGGCTCGGCCTCGATGGTAAGGTGCAGCATCGCGGCTTCGGCAAGGAGCTGTTGGCTCGGGCCGAGGCTTTCGCCCGGGAGGCTGGCTACGAGGAGATCGCGGTCACCAGCGGAGTTGGGGTCAGGGGATATTATGCTGGCCTGGGCTATCGCCGTGAAGGGACCTACATGGTCAAGACCCTCTAGCCGACCATGCTGGATTCATTATTATTATGACAAATGATTTATGGGCACATCACCATGCCATGAGAGGGATGGAATAATGGCATGTCTCGTTTGTGGAAATCGCACCAGCGCAGGTGCGAGCCTTTGCAGTCGCTGTTTTAAACGGATCGAGGACCCTGTTCAGAACCTCGACCTTGCCGCAGACCCCATGGCCGATATCCGCTTCACGGCCAAGAACAGCGCGATCCTACGCATCGGCCCCTCCTTCGTCGGGGAGGTCCACTTGGACAAAGGGATGGACCATTCCCTCACGTTCGACCGCATGGTGGGCGGGGCTGACAGGTCCCACATTCCATCCTTCATTGACAAGTACTTCAGCGATCTCGGCGTCGGTCTAGTGCTCACCGGTGAGGAGAGGGTGCCCTCGCGCAAGCTGATCGGGGATATCATTACCGCCGCGGAGGGCATGGAACTGGAAGGGGCCTACTGGGGCAAGGCATGCCTCCGCATGGGCAACATCATATCGCTGGCCGTGCGCAAGGCGGCATTGCTGCCATTGGAACCTTCCGATTCGTTCGCTCTGGTCGATGGTCTGCGCAGGAGGGCCAAGGCCATGTACGACCGGGCCCTGAAATATCCTGATCTGACCGAGATAGCCGAGAGGAACATGGCCAAGATGGAAGGCTGGGCCATGTCGGAGGGGAGGGCATGAGCGATCTGAGCCGTATCCTCGACGAGAGGATGGACGACCGGATCATCGCCGCCATCAACGATCTGGACTTCAAGCAGTTCCAGGACCTGATGGGCAATCTGCTGGTGCATATCGGCGTCAAGGAAACGAGCAGGGAGGAGGAGGGCGATTCGATCCTCTTCCGCGGCGAAGGGGAGGAAGGGGTGTTCCTCGTCCTGGCATCCCGCATGTTCGACCACGCCTCATTGTCGGCGATGCGCAGGCTGCGCTCTCTGGCCACGGCCGAGGGTCGAAACCCGGTACTGCTCATCACCACCGATCTCAGTCACGAGGGCCGCACCTTTGCCGAGAAGGAAGGCATCTCCTATGCGGACAAGCCCAAGATCCTCCTTTTGCTGAGGAAGTACGAGCTGTCCGATTCGCTCATGCAGGACATCGACAAGAAGATCCTGGAGCAGGACGGCAAGAGGGTGCTTCCCTCTGCCGGCAAGTTCGACCATCACATGCAGACGGCCATGGAGCACATGGACAAGGGGCGCTTCAAGGACGCCTTGTACAGCCTGGACCGCGCCCTGGAGATAAAGCCGGACCACGAGGAGGTATGGCAGGCCAAGGCGAACGCGCTGTTCAACCTGGGCAGATTGGATGAGGCGCTGGAGGCATGCCAGAAGGCCACCTCCCTGCGTCCCCGGGACCATTCCTCGTGGTACCTTCTGGGGCTGATCGAAGGGCAGATGGGCAATTACGAGGGAGAGGTCAAGGCCTACGACAATGTGCTGAAGCTGCAGCCGAACAACCGCTCGGCCATGCTGAACAAGGGCACGGCCCTGTACCGCCTGCGCAAGATGGACCAGGCGCTCAAGGTCTACGACCAGATGCTCAAGTTCTATCCCAACGACGCCATGGCCTACAACAACCGCGGCATCGTGTTGAAGGCGATGCAGAGGTGGGCTGAGGCACTGGACTCGTTCGCCAAGGCCATCTCACTGGACCGCAGCTATGTCAATCCGATCATCAACACTGGACTGATCCACTCCGAGGCAGGCCAGCATGTCCAGGCCATCGATGACTGGAAGCGCGCCCTGCAGATAGAGCGGAGGAGACCCGAGCTGTGGCTCAGCCTGGGACTGTCTCAAAGGGCGACCGGAGACCTCGAATCGGCCCTGGATTCATTCGACAAAGCACTGGACCTGGACCCCGGACTGGAGGAGGCTAGGAGACAGCAGATGGAGATCATGGCGATCCTGGCCCCGCCCATGCCGCAGGCCGAATCGGCACCGGAGGCCGCTACAGAGGTATCGTTGGAGGGGCCAGAGGTCCCGCCTGAAGAAGTACGGCCGTTGCCGGTCGAGGTCGGAACGGCACCGTTGGCGCCCGCGATCGAGGCGGAAAAGCAGATCCAGGTGAGCGAGGGGTCGGCCAAGGAGATCGTCCCTATGGCAGAGGCCGGTCCATTGGTCGAAGTCCCGCAGGCCAAGGCAGAGCTGCAGGTGGTCAAGACCGGAGAGAGTCGCATCGCCGTGGCAGAGGTCCCGGGAGCGATGCAGGCGGTGCCGGAGGAGAGGACCGCCTTGGCAGAGGTCCAGAACGTCATCGCCGAGGCCATCGAACCGCCGATGGACCCACATGAGAGGCATGTCCGGACCATCACTCTGATGTTGTTGGTCGGAGAGGCCGACCAGGCGGTCAGGGAGGCGGAGATCGCACTGGCCGAGGAGCCTGATGCGCCCGACCTCATAAGGCTGAAGGCGAAGGCATTGACGTCCGCCGGAAGGATGGACGCCGCATTGCCGGTCCTGACCGACATATTCCTGCGGGAGAAGGACGAGTATGCCCTGTATGACATAGAGGCGCTGTCCTACCGCTTCAACCAGAAGGCGGAGGGCAGGAGGTTGCTGTCCGGCATCTCCCCCAGCAGGGAGAGCGTCGCCAGGGACCTATGCTACAGCCTGGAGTCCTCCCAATGGGACGATGCGATCACAAAGGCCAGGAACGCCGGTCCGAACGCCTCGGCGATCAGCCGGGCATCGCAGGCGCTGGCGCTGATGATGAAGGGCCGTTACCGCGAGGCCTCGAAGTTCTGGAAGGAAGTGCTGGAGGATCACCCCGGTTCGGCGGAGGCGCTGAACAACCTGGGCGTCTGCATGCGCTTCATGGGCGAGTACGGCTACGAAGAGCCGATACATTACATGGTCATGGCCACGATGGTTGACCCAGGCTATGCGGATGCCTGGAACAACGTGGGCTGCGTATATTTCGCCGCTGGCGCTTACGACGAGTCGCTGAAGGCTTTTAAGAACGCCATCGCCCTGGACAGGAGGCCTGATTACTACCTGAACCTGACCAGCGTGTTGATGGCGCTGAACGAGATCGACGCGGCGAAGGACGCGTTGACGTCGGCGCTGAAGCTGGAGGAGAGCGCAGAGGTGCTGTTCATGCTGGCGGTCATCGCGGAGCGTGAGGGCGACATGAAGTGGGCCCTGAAGCTGTACGATGATACTCTGGCGTTGAAGCCTGACTTCAAGGACGCGGTGTTCAACCGGCAAAGGGTCAAGCTGTTCCTGAAGTACAACAAGTGAGCGGCCCGTGAAGGCCGCCAGAAAAACGAATTAAGTTGTTTCAGCGGGAGATGTTCATGACGACGACGTCACGCACGTCGCGCATCTCGCTGAACGGCAGCACAAGGCGTCCCTGAGCATCGCTCTTGAAAAGCCTGGCGTCGATCTCCTCGGCCGGGATGACCAGCACGTGGTTGATATCCCCGGTGGCCGTGTTGAGGACGAAGTTGTCGATCATGCCCAGGATCTGGCCGTCGTTGGTCATGACGGTCTTGCCCTTCAGCTCGGTGATGAATTTCCTCATTAGTTGCACCCCTCCAGATGGTCCTTCTGGTTAGCGTTGAATGTGATTGTGCGTATATATTGCTTACGCGGGTCCAGTCATCCCATGTACTCGCCGTAATAACGGCAGCGGCAGAGGGGGGTCGCCTTGGAATGCAGCCTCTTGGTGCATGCAGGATGAGGCAGGGGCATGGCGCTGAGCGCCTCCTCTATGGTGAGCTTGACGCCGTCGTACTTCTTGCAGGCGGGGGTCACCGCCTCGAACCCCAGCTCCTTGAATATGCGCAGCTCCATGCGGTGCATCTCGCCCAGGGCCATGTTGGGGTCGAGACCGCAGACGCTCTGATATTCCCCGACGGCCGCCATCAGCTTGGCCTTCATCTGCGGGTCATCGGCGTTCTGGATCAGGGTGGAGAGAAGGGATAGAACCGCCTCCATGTCGCTCAGGTCCCTATTCTCATACCTCTTGGCCCTGCGCTTGGCCATCTCCAGGTCCGTCTCGCCCATGTAGAACTGGGCCAGGACCTTCAGTCCAATGTCGCGCAGGGGCAGGTCCCGCTTCACCACCTTGATCGGCGTCGCCTTGGTGACACGGACCTCCTTCTTCTCCTCAGTGGCCTTCGGTTTTCCTTGCTTGGTGACCATCTCGTCATCGCTCCATTAACGGTAAATGCCCATCTCATCGACGCCCATGCGGACCTTTTCCAGGGTGCGGCTGAGGTTCTCGTACTGCTTGGTGATGTCCTTGCTGACCGAGGCCTTGATGACCTTCAGGGCGGCCTCGAAGTGCCTGCCCTCCACCGTCATGGCATTGCGGTCCTCGCGGAGGGCGACCATGGCCGCCTCGCGGCATAGGTTCTCCAGGTCCGCTCCGACGTAGCCGTCCGTACGGGCGGCGATGCCGACGAGGTCGACGTCCTTCAGCGGCATGCGCTTGGTGTGGACCTGCAATATGCTCAGCCTGGCATCCTCGTCGGGCTGGGGGATCAGGATCAGCCGATCGAACCTGCCGGGGCGCAGCAGCGCCGGGTCGACGATGTCCGGGCGGTTGGTGGCCGCTATGACCGTGACCGCCTCCAGCGATTCCATGCCATCGATCGAGGTCAGCAACTGGTTCACCACCCTCTCTGTCACGTCAGAGTCACCGCCGGAACCTCTCCGCGGAGCGATGGCGTCGATCTCGTCCAGGAACACTACGGATGGGGCGACCTGTTTGGCCTTCTTGAACGCCTGGCGCACGGCCTTTTCCGATTCGCCCACCCACTTGCTCATGATCTCTGGACCTTTGATGGAGATGAAGTTCGCCCTCGATTCCGTGGCGACCGCCTTCGCCAGCATGGTCTTACCGGTGCCTGGCGGTCCGTAGAGCAGGATGCCCTTGGCGGGACGGATGCCCAGGCGCTTGAACGCCTCTGGCGAATCCAATGGCAGCTCGACCATCTCCCGCAGCTGCTGCTTCACGTTCTCCAGGCCGCCCACGTCCTGCCAGGTGATGTGGGGGATCTCCACTAGCACCTCTCGCATGGCGGAAGGTTCCATGTCCTTCAAGGCCTCCTGGAAGTCGTCCATGGTGACCCTCATCTTCTCCAGGACCTCAGGCGGTATGGCCTTGTCCAGCTCCAGTTCGGGGACATAACGGCCCAGGCACTTCATGGCCGCCTCCCTGGCCAATGCCGCCAGGTCGGCCCCAACGAACCCATGGGTCTGGGCGGCGAACCTCTCGATGTCGAACCCTTCCTCCAGGGGCATACCCCTGGTGTGTATCTCCAGGATCTCCCGCCTTCCCTTCCTCGACGGCACACCTATCTCGATCTCTCGGTCGAAGCGACCGGGGCGACGCAGGGCCGGGTCGATGGCATCCTCCCGATTGGTGGCGGCTATGACGATGACCTGACCTCTGCCAGACAGTCCGTCCATGAGGGTCAGCATCTGTGCCACGACCCTCCTCTCTAGCTCGCCTGTCACATCCTCCCGCTTGGGGGCGATGGAATCGATCTCGTCAATGAAGATGAGCGACGGGGCGTTCTTCTCCGCCTCCTCGAAGCGCTCCCGCAGCTTCTCCTCGCTCTGACCATAGTACTTGGAAATGATCTCTGGGCCCTGGATGGAATAGAAACTGGCGCCCGCCTCGTTGGCGACCGCCTTAGCAAGAAGCGTCTTGCCGGTCCCTGGCGGCCCATAGAGCAGCACGCCCTTCGGGGCATCGATCCCGAGGCGATCGAAGAGCTCGGGGTGCTTCAGCGGCAGCTCGATCATCTCGCGGACCCGCTGCAGCTCCTCGTCCAGGCCGCCCACGTCATCGTAGGTGATGGACGTGGTGCTGGTATCCTTGGCCTCGGTCGGTTCGGTCTTCACGACCAGCTCGGTGTGGTCACCCACTACGACGACGCCGGCAGGGGCGGTGTTGACGACCTTGAAGGGCAGCCATCCGCCCATGAGCGCGATGTTGGGGATGATGAGCTCATCGCCCTTCACCAGGGGCCGGGAGACCAATCCCTTGCGGATCAGGTCCTCGACTCCAGTTCCAAAACGAATCTGTTTTCCCTCAGGGACCTTGGGGGCCACGGTCACCTTCGAGGCAGGCTGGGTATCGGCCTTCTGCACCGTGACCTTCTCGCCCATGGAGACGTTCGCATTGGAACGCAGTATGCCGTCGATCCGTACCAGGCCCTTTCCCTCATCCTCTTGGGCCGCGCGGAACACCTTGGCCGCCGTCGACCTCTTGCCGACGATCTCGATGATATCGCCCTGCTCCACGCCCAAGGCCTTTCTGGTCTGCGTGTCTATTCTGGCCCGTCCGAACCCTACCTCGGATTGATGCTGGGCCTTAGCCACTCTCAGAACCACGGTCTCCGACATATGTCTAATCCCCCTGGAACGGAATCCCCTCCGGGGTTAATAAGGTTGCCAACCACCAGTGTTCCTTGGGCAATGCTTATCCCCCGCATTCGGATACCCCTGACATGCGATTCTCCGCCGATTGCGTCCCCTGCCTCCTGAACAGGGTTGTCTACGAGACCGACCTGGTCGCTCCAGAAAGGAGGGAGGAGGCGATGGAGGCGGCACTTCACGAGATCAATAACGGGTTTTCGGGCAGGGAGAACTCGGCGAAGTTGGCCACGCGCGTGCATCGAATGGTCTATGACATCATCGGGGACCCAGACCCATATCTCGATCTCAAAGAGCGCAGCAACGAAGCCGCCCGGTCGGTCCTTCCAGCGGCGAAGAGGTTCATCGATGGTTCAGAGGACCGCCTGAAGGCGGCATGCCAGGTGGCCATCGCTGGCAACGTCATGGATTTCGGTATAGACGTGGGCCTGGACGGCCCGGAAGGGTTCGGCAGGAAGTTCCAGGAGATCCTGGCCGAAGGCCTGCAGGTGGACGATGTGGACCGTCTGAGGTCCCATGCATCCCGAGCCAAGAACATCATCTTCCTAACCGACAACAGCGGCGAGATCGTGCTGGACCAGTTCCTGGTCCGCGAGCTTCAGGCGCTAGGGGCGAAGGTGACGGGCGTGGTGAAGGGAGAGGCCATCATCACCGACGCCACGGAAAAGGACCTGCACGAGACCGGTATGGATGGGATCTTTGACGAGTGGACCACGACCGGGATGTTCGCCATAGGGGTCGACCTGGACCGTTCGCCACCTCTAAGGAACATGCTCGGGAAGGCGGATTTGGTGGTCTCGAAGGGAATGGCCAACTTCGAGGCGCTTTCAGACGATGGATTGAAAAACGTGGCATACCTTTTGCGGGCCAAGTGCCGTCCGGTGGCAGAGTCCATCGGGGCAAAGAAGGACGATAATGTCGTAAGGGTCATCGAGAACGCGTGAGGCGATGGGATGAAGGGCAAGGTCAGGCAGGCGGTCATCATGGCAGGCGGGGAGGGGACCAGGCTCAAACCTCTGACGCCGGTCCTGGGAAGGCCGTGCATCGAGTACACCATCCGCTCCATGGTCAGCGCTGGCGTGGAGGAGGTCATCCTGGCACTGGGCTATCGTTCACAGGACATCAAGGAAGCGCTGGGGGACGGGAAAGGTCTGGGGGTGGAGCTGATCTATTCATATGAGGACGTCCCGATGGGCACGGCCGGTTCCGTGAAGCTGCTCCAGGACAGACTGGATGAGACGTTCCTGATCGGTTCGGGCGATACCTTGACCGATGCCGACCTCGACGATCTGGTCGATTTCCATTTCAAGAGCGGGGCAGAGGCCACCATGAGCCTCACCCAGGTGGACCATCCCGAACAGTTCGGCATCGTCGGCACGGATGAGAACGGGAGGATTACCAGGTTCAAGGAGAAGCCGAGAACGGAGGAGGTGTTCTCCAATGTCATCAATGCCGGCACCTATGTCCTGCAGAGGGACGTGCTGGACCTGGTCCCGAAGAACCATAAATGGGACTTTTCAAAGAACCTCTACATGGACATGCTGGCCCAGGGGAGGAAGCTCTATGCATCGACCCTTAAAGGGTACTGGAAGGACATAGGCAGGCCATCGGACCTGCTCGAGGCGAACCTGCGCATGGCCGACAAGGTGGGGGAGCCCACTTATGTGCCTGGGGCCATCACCGAGGGGAACATGGTGGTGGGCGAGGTGGCATGCTCCGGCGCAGCGATCACAGGTCCGGCATATGTCGGGAGCGGTTCCAGGCTGAGCACCGGGTCCGAGGCCATCTCCTCATGCCTGGGTAAGGACATCGTCCTAGAGGCCGAAGCGGTGGTGGAAAAGTGCCTCCTGCTCGATGGGTGCGTCATCGGCAAAGGGACCGCCCTGCGGAACACCATATTGGGGAAAGGTTGCAAGGTCGCCGCTGGCATGGTCATCAGGGACACCGTCGCCGGGGACGGGGTCATTTTCGAATGACCGACCTCGAATAACTGGATGCAAGGTATCCCTGGCTGTCCTTATATATCGCCCCACGATACAGTGGCGTTGACCGAAAGGAAGTTGGGCGCTGAGCTGCCCTTGGTCATCTCCGGGGTGATCTGGGGTTCGTCGTTCGTGACGAGCAAGATCGGAGTAGAGCACATGGACCCAGTGCTCTTCTCTTTCCTAAGGTACTTGTTCGCATCCCTTTCGATCATTCCGATCCTCATCTTCTTCAAGAGGTTCGACCGCAAGGTGCTGACTAACAAATACATCATAGCCATCAGCATACTGAACGCAGTCGCGATGGCCCTGCAGAACATCAGCATGACGATGACGACGTCCACCAACGCCGTGCTGCTGATCAACATCAACATCGTGTTCATCGCCTTGCTGGCGGTCCTCATCCTGAAGGAGGTGCTGACCAGGCGCACGATCGCCGGTCTCCTTCTGGGCATGTTCGGGGCCTTCATCATCACCACGAACGGCAGCTTCGATTCCCTGGCGGGCGGCAACGTGCTGGGCAACATGATCGCGCTGATCTCCGGCCTGCTCTGGGCGTTCTATGTCATCTACCTGACCAAGGCATTGCATTCCGGGGTGGACGAGGTCTCGGCCACATTGGTGACGATCCTATACACGATGCTCGCCCTTCTGCCCCTGAGCATCGTGGTCCAGCCCAGCTATGCCGTCGATGCGACCGCCATCGGAATGGCGATCTATGGCGGCATAATGTGCACCACCGTCGCCTTCCTGCTGTACAACTATGGCCTTAGGGTGCTGGGGGCGACGACGGCATCGGTCATATTGCTGACGGAGATGGTGTTCGGGATGTTCTTCTCCATCATATTCCTGAACGAGATCCCCACGGTGGCCATAGCGATAGGGGCGGGCTTGATACTCATCGCTGTCTGGATAATGTCGATGAAGAAAAAGGACGGGGCCGTGGCGCGGCCTAAGATTCACGAGTAATCCAGAATTTCCTTGGCCTTGTCCATCTTGTCGACGGAGAATGCCAATTCCTCGATGGGGGTCTGCGCTCCGAGGATGAAGAGCGACTCGATGTTCACTCCGCCCCTGGCGAGCTTCTTGGTCATCTTCTGCAGCTCTCCAGGCTTGTCAAGGACCGCCATAACGATGATCTCCTTCTCCGAGAACGGTATCCCAGCAGAGTTCAGGGCACTTCTGGCCGAGGCATCGTCGTCGGTGATGATATGGATCACCGGGTTCCCTTGTCCCAGGTCCGTGGCGATGCCACGGATGTTGACAGCTTTCTTTGCCAGGACCTCAGCGATCCGGGCCACTTCGCCGATCTTGTCCTGAATGTGCACGTCGAATTGCTTCAGGGTCATTGGATCCTCCTCATCGTCATCTATGCATGCACCACCTAATTAATCCCAACGGCACGGCCAACATGGCCTGATAACTTCCGAAGATCGAAGAAGGTAACAAAATCCGTTTGCCGATCTATTTCTTGAAGATCATGCTGGAGGAATCGTACAGGAAGCCGATCCCGAACCCGAGGAAGAGGGATAGCATCTGCACGGTGTTGATATCGGAGAAGACCCAGTAAAACGCGTAGAGGCTGATCAGGTAACCCGAGAATCCCGTGAAGACGAGCTTGGCGCCCTGCACGATGCCGTCCCTTCTGCCCACGTTGGACAACAATCTGTTCGCTATCACCAGGTAGCTGATGGACAGGAAGATGGCCAGCAGCATGGAGTTGATCATGTCCGCCGTGAGGATGGTATTGGTCAGGCGGAGTACGCCGAAGGTGAAGAGAAGACCGAGCAGAAGGGCTGCAAGATAGCGACCACGAATATCGATTATGAAAAAGGTGGTGGCCGCGGCCAGGGCCTTGCCCCAGATGCCGCACTGGCGCATTATGGAGATGATGATGGTGGAACTGAGCTTCGATTCGCCGCTGCGGCGGCTGTTGAACTTGAAGACCACCTCAGAGATCTTGGCGTCGCGAGGAACGAACTTCAGCAGGTCGAACAGACCCTTGAACCCCTTCCTCTCGAACTTGCCATCGTTCTCCCTGATGACCTTCTGGCAGAGCTGGGTCCTGCCTGAGAAGAATCCGCTCATGATATCGGAGGAGCGGGGCTGCCTTTTCCAGCGCAGGTAGCTCGAGGCCATGGCGTTGGCGGCCCATGAGGCCATCATCCTGGCGGAGGACAGCTCTACCTTGTCCTCCCTGACCCCGATGGCCATATCGCTCCCTTCGTGCATCTTCTCAATGAGCTCCCCCACGGATGTCGGGGGGTGCTGGAAGTCGGAGTCCATGACAACGAAGAAATCGGTCTTGGAATGCATGATGCCGTCGAAGATCGATGCGGTAAGCCCCTTGTCCGATGGGTCGCGGCTGACCACGGTGACATCATGGCCCTTGGCAGCGAATTCCCTGGCCTTCTGAGCGGTCCCATCCTTGGAGTTGTCATCCATGACCAGGATCGAGGCCTTGGGGTACAAGCCCACCAAGGTCTCCAACATTGGGACTATGTTGTCCCCTTCGTTCAGGGTAGGTAATATTATGGAAAATGGATTACTCCCAGCCCATCCCGATTGCATGGTCCCACACCTACATTTTCCTAGGTTATAAATAATTTTGCGGCGGAGGAAGCGACGGCCAAACACGGTCCATTTGGCCGCTCCAGGATGATGGCCTTGCATTCTTCGAGCATGTTCCTTTCAAAAGACTATAATAGGCACAGGGGATTCGATATCGTCCCTGCAATGAACGTTTCCGTTGGTGTCTGTGCATATAACGAGGCGGGCAACATCGCCCGCTGTCTGGAATCGGTGGTTTCGCAGAAGATGGAGGATTACCCTCTCATCGAGATAGTCGTCGTTTCCAGCGGCAGCACGGATGCTACCGATGACGTGGTCACGCAGTTCTCCCAAAGGGACCAGCGGGTCCGATTGGTGCGGCAGGAGAAGAGGGAAGGAAAGAACTCGGCCGTCAACGAGTTCATGCGCCAGGCAAAAGGAGACTTGCTTGTCCTCGTGAATGCCGATAACATCGTAGAAGCAGGTTCCCTGGGCAATCTGGTCAGGCCTTTCCATGACGAAAAGGTCGGGGTGGCCGGGGGGCATCCTTTGCCGGTGAATGACAAATCCACCGTGGCCGGGTTCGCGGTCCACATGCTCTGGGACATGCATCACCGCCTCTCTCTCATCTATCCCAAGGTGGGGGAGATGATGGCCTTCCGCAATCTTCACATCCAGATACCGACCGGGATGCAGTCCGACGAGGACCTGATCCGCATGGACCTGGAGAAGAAGGGATATAGATCGGTCTATGTTGGAGAGGCAACGGTCAAGAACAAGGGGCCGTCGACCATCAGAGATTACATCAAGCAGAGGACGAGGGTCAACATCGGGGAGCGTTACATGAAGAAGTGGTTCGATGTGGACATCCCCACCTGGGACCCGCGTTTCCTGTTCCAGGCGCTCCAGTCGTTCATCAAGGAGAACTGGAGATATCTGGACAAGATGTTCCTCGCCATCTGCCTGGAAGCATATGCGCGCGTCTATGCCTCTCTCCATGTCCGAATGGACAAGGGGGACAGGCCGGTCTGGAGCATTGTGGAGACGACCAAGAAGCTCTGATCAGTTCTTCAGCAGGTCGCCGATGGCCTTGACGAACGTATATCCCTCGCTGACCTGGATCGCTTTTATGCCAAGTCTTTTGCCGAGCTCGACATCGTGGGCGCTATCCCCGATGATGAACGAATCGCCGAGGGAGATGTGGTGTTCGTCGATGGCCCGTTCTATCATGCCGAGATTGGGCTTGCGGCATTTGCAGCCCTCATCGGGATGATGCGGACAGTAGTAGATGGCGTCGATCTTGCCTCCCTCCGCAGCGATGTCCGCCCGGAGCTTCTCGTGGATCTTTGCCAGCGTGGCCTCGGTGAACTTCCCCCGGGCCACTCCGCTCTGGTTGGTGACGATTATGACCAGATACCCCGCGTCGTTCAGCCTCTTTATGGCCTTACCGACCCCAGGGAACACCTTCAGGTCCTCCGGACGGGGACAGTACGGCACATCCTTCACGATGGTGTCGTCCCTGTCGATGAACGCAGCCTTCTTGGCGAACATGGCGTTCTCCACCAGGCCACATATGACGTGCCCGGCGGCCATGTAGCCTTCCTGGATACGTGGCGTGCGGTCAGTGGGAATGGTCAAGGCAAGGTCCGTCTCGTCCTTCAAGGCGCCCTTGATGCCGGTGAAGCCGACGGTGACAGCACCCATCTCCTTGGCCCTCCTGATGGCCTTCAAGACGTTCTTCGAGCTGCCGGAGGTGCTGATGCCGACCACAACGTCGCCTCTCTGCACGATGCTCTCCACATTGCGGCAGAAGACGTCGTCATAGCTGTAATCGTTCCCTATGGCGGTGATGGCGGAGATACTGCAGAAGCTGAGAGCCTTCAGGGCTGGTCTGTCGAAAAGATATCTGCCATTGAACTCAGCGGCAAGGTGCATTGCGTCAGCCGCGCTGCCGCCATTCCCGAAGAAGACGACCTTGCTTCCGGCCTTGAGCGCTACGGTCATGGCATCGGCGATCGCATGTACCTGGGTCGGGTCGATCGACGATATGATCGACGCGGACTGTTCCAGCTCTCTCTTGATCATCGCCTTCATTTCCAATACCTCCAGGTCTGCAGGCCATGCTTGTCGAAGTTGAAGTTGGTGATGTGGACGTCAAGCTTGGCCAGTTCGTCAGCCACGATATGTTTCTTATCGTATTCGCAGATGAAGAACATGAACCCCCCGCCGCCGGCGCCGGAGATCTTACCTCCGATGGCCCCGTTCTCCATGGCAGTGCGATAGATGGTGTCCACCCGCTCGTTGGTGATCTTCTGGGTGAACTTCTTCTTATGCTCCCATGATTCGTTCAGGAGCAGCCCCATGCGGCGGATGTCCCCCTTCATGAGCGCATCCTTGGTATCGTACGCCAGCCTTCTGGCGTTGTCCAATGCGGCGATGACATCCTCCTTCTTGTCGATGACGCCCTTCGTCTGGTCATCGATGATGTTCGCCCCATCTCTGGTCTTGCCAGTGTAGCACAGAAGCATGTTGTAATGGAGCTCATGCAGGACATCGGAGCGGATGCGCAAGGGAGTGACGATCGTCTCCTCTCCCCTGAACTCCATGAAATTGAATCCGCCGAACACCGCGGCATATTGGTCCTGCCTGCCCCCCTTGAACCCTAGCTCCGTACGTTCCAGCTTGTAGGCCAGGCGGGCCATCTCATATTGGCTGATGGGCTCGTTCAACCATTCCGCGACCGCCCCCAGAATGGAAACGATCACGGTCGATGAACCGCCCAGACCGCTTCCAGGTGGCGCATCGCAATGAAGGAACATGTCGGCGCCCTGCTTCACATCGAAATGGTTCAGCACCGCCTTGATGAGATCGAGATTGCCATCATATTGAAGCATGCCATTCGCCTTCCATCGCTCCTCCCTGCCATAATCCAGTGAGCGGATGGTGATCTCCTTGTCCTTTCGAGGGGAGATGGAACAGAAGGCATAGCGATCGATGGTGGAAGAGATGACCGCTCCGCCCCTCTCGTCGCTATAGGGGGAGACGTCCGTCCCACCGCCAGCGAAACTGATGCGCAGAGGGGCGCGGCTTCGGATGAGAACATCTCTTTCCGGCATAGTTCCTCCTACATGAGGCAGGAGGGATTTATGAGATTGCCTCCTTACATGGCGAGCCGGATTTGCTATGGTTATTACGATTAATGTCTAATTTTAGACATAGTAATTCATTCCCTGTCGGATTTTCAAAAGTGAAAATTCGAGCTACGAGAATCGTAGCATTTTTATTGTTATCCATATCGATAGCCAGTCATTAGCCAGCATACAAAAATAGCTTTAAATTAAATCACGGCATACCGCAGAAATTATGTCAGAATCTGCGGGAGACAAACCGTCGGCGAGCCCGGAGCTCGTCAAAAAGAAGGGCCCGAAGCCGATTTTGATCGCGGCCGTCGCTATCATTGTCGTCATCGCTTTGGTTGCTGTCGTGGTTGCAGGAGGATTCCTCAACACGAAGGAGAAGACTACGCTGGAAAAGATCAAGGACCGTGGTTACATCATCGTTGGTACCGATGTGCCGTATCCTCCCTTCGAGTTCTACAACACGACCTCTGCCAAGTATGAGGGAGTGGACATGGAGGTCATCAACAAGGTGGCCCAGTATCTCAATGTGACCGTCAAGGTGGTGCCTTATGGGTTCTCTGAGCTCATCGGCGCTGTCCAGACCGGCAAGATCGACGTTGCCATCTCGTCCATGACCATCACCGCCAGCAGAGAGGAGGCCATCGACTTCTCCGTGCCATACTATGACGCCAACCAGGCTTGCCTGGTGAAGGATGGAAGTTCCATCACCAGCGCCGAGGACCTGCGCAACATCGTCGTCGCTGCCCAGCTGGGTACCACCGGTGCGTTCTGGGTCCAGGACAACCTCGTGACAAAGGGCAACATCACCTCGGGTCAGGCAGTCGTCTATGACTTCGTCGATACCGCGGTCCTGTCCGTCCAGAACGGCCAGAGCTCCTGCTGCATCATCGACACCCCAGTGGCCAATGGATACGCCACCGACACCGCCTACAACCTGCACGTCGCGTTCACCATCCAGACCAACGAGCAGTACGGTATCGCCATGAAGTCCGGTGAGACCTCATTGAAGGCCGCCGTCGATGCCGCGTTGACCGCGATGAAGAACGACGGATCGCTGCACGCCATCCTGGAGAAGTACAACGTTCTCTAAACGATTCAAACCCCTTTCAAACATTTTCAAATGATATGACACCGAGGAAGCAACGATGAATCTGGACTGGAGCGTCATAGGGGAGAATTTTAACTATCTGATGGCGGGGGCCGAGCTCACCATCATCATCAGCATTCTATCGATCTTCCTCGGTTTCGTTGGCGGCATCTTCATCGGTATGTGCCGCATCTCCAAAAACCCGCTTATCTACTATCCATCGACGGCATATGTGGAGGCATTCCGCGGGACGCCACTGTTGATCCAGATATTCCTTGTCTATCTGGGTCTGTCCTCGTTCAACATACAGCTCAGCGCCTGGGACGCGGGCATCTTGGCCCTGTCTTTGAACAGTGCTGCATATCAGTCGGAGATATTCAGGGGCGGCATACAGAGCATACCAAAGGGCCAGATGGAGGCCGCTCGCTCCATGGGCCTGACCTACAACCAATCGATGTTCAAGGTGATCATCCCTCAGGCTCTGCGCAATGCCCTTCCACCTTACACGAACGAGTTCTGTACGATGATCAAGGACTCGTCATTGGTCAGCGCGATCAGCGTTATGGAACTAACCTGGTCCGCGAAGAACGTCATCTCTGTCACGTTCCAACCATTCGTGGTCTACATCTTCATCGCATTCCTATATTTCCTGATGACCTTCGTCACGACCAGATTCATGCGCTACCTTGAGAAACGATATGCCATACCAGGAATGATGGGGGCTGAGTAAATGGAGACCCCAATAATCGAAGTGATCGGCCTGGAAAAGGCATTCGGGGACCATATGGTGCTGAAGGGCATTTCGATGACCGTCTACCCTAAGGAAGTGGTGGTCGTCATCGGACCGAGCGGCAGCGGCAAATCCACGCTGCTTCGCTGCCTGAACAGATTGAACGAGCCAACTAATGGAAAGATCCTCTTCCAAGGCTATGATATCATGAGCCCGGACATCGACATCAACGTCGTCAGGTCCCAGATGAACATGGTCTTCCAGAACTTCAACCTCTTCATGCATCTCTCCGTGAAGAAGAACGTCACTCTGGCGCTCACCAGCGTAAAGAAGATCACCCAGGAAGAGGCTGACAGGATCGCCGATGAGACGCTGCTGAAGGTAGGCCTCACCGAGAAAGCCGATGCCTATCCTGGACAACTGTCGGGAGGGCAGCAACAGCGCGTGGCGATCGCCCGGGCTCTGGCCATGGACCCTAAGGTCATCTTGTTCGACGAACCCACGTCCGCCTTGGACCCCGAGCTCATCGGCGAAGTGCTCGACGTGATGAAGAAGCTGGCCGAATCAGGCATGACCATGGTCGTCGTCACCCACGAGATGGGATTCGCCAGGGAGATGGCCGACCGGGTCATATTCATGGACGAGGGCGTCATTGCCGAGTCCGGTCCGCCAGAGGAGATCTTCACCAACCCCAAGAATGAACGCACCAGGATATTCCTGAAGCGGATCCTCAAGGAGATAGAGGACATGGACCCGCTGAAGCCCAAGTATGAAACGCCGGAGCTGGCCCCGGAGGCCGAAGGGGTCAAGGCGGCGGAAGAGGGCTACAAGTGGAGCCAAGAGCACAAAGAGCCAGATGAGCAGAAACGCTGGCTTGGCTTCAAGTTCTTGAAGAGGGACAAGAAGAAGTGATGCCAGCAAGCGCATGGGAATCATTAAATATCCTGGCCTTAATACAATCGGCTGCCATGTGCAGTGCTGCCGCTACTGTCGTCATTTTGGTCTTGTCCAGCGGGCAGCTTGTCATCGCCTGAAAAGGAGGTGGCGGTGCATGGCTGTCTCCTTTGTGTTTGTGAGGTGTAGAGGATGCTGAAAACCCTAAACTGGTTGTCGCTGGTCGGTCTGGTGGGCGGTGGGGAGCGGAAGAAGCCCAAGAAGCTCATGGGCGACATGGACGACGGTCAGTTCCATTTCGCCTGGAACTCAACCCCGAAGTATCCGAAGAGCTCGGACAACGGCAGGGACGATGAAGGGTACCTCGCTCCGATAAAGAAGCTTCATACCATGAAGAACTATGAGATATCCAGTAAGGGCAAGAAGAAGAGCTAGGCGATCGTGGAGGTGTTGAAAAATGGAAGTGGTTTCGATGGTCGTGAACGACGAATTCGGTGTCATGCAGAGGATCGTGGGTGAGTTCACCCGCCGTAAGATCAACATCGAGACGATCGTCGTCGGAAAGTGCGAGATACCAGGCAAGGCCAGGGTGGTGCTGGGCGTGAAGGACATGTCGATGGCCGAATCGGCCGTGAACGCCCTCAAGCAGAGGGTGCACGATGTGATCTCGATCGAGATCATGGAGCAGGCCCGGATCGAGGCCTATGCGCTCACCAGCAACGGAAACGGCAAGGCCCGTTTGATCGGGGCCGTGGACGAGGTGGACCGGATGGTGGAAGCGGCCAAACCGGACAAGTTCGTAAAGGCGATCAACGCCATCTGAGGGACACCCATGAACGACTCAAAGATCTGGATGGACGGACAGTTGGTAGACTTCAAGGATGCGAAGGTGCACGTGCTGACCCACTGCCTGCACTATGGCAGCGGCGTCTTCGAGGGCATCCGCATCTATGACACGAAGAAAGGCAGGGCGATCTTCCGCCTGGAGGACCACATGGTCCGGTTCATGAACTCGGCCAAGGCCATCTCGATGCCGATGCCGTACGAGCTGGACGAGCTTTGCGAAGCGTGCCGGGAAGTGGTAAGGGCAGCACCGCCGGAAGGGGACTACCTTCGTCCTCTGGCGTTCTTCGGCATGAACCCCACCGGCAACATCGGGGTCAACCCGCTGAAGAGCCCGGTCAACGTGGTCATCGCCTGCACCCACATGGGGGCGTACGTAGGTAAGGAGCAGCTGGAGAAGGGAGCGAAGATCATCACATCCAGCTGGGAGAAGCCCTCGAACCGGGCGGCGATGCTGAACGCCAAGGTCTGCGGGAACTACATCAATTCCGTAGTGGCCAGGGTGGAGGCGATCAAGCGCGGGGCGGACGAGGCGTTGATGCTGAATGCCAATGGCACCGTGGCCGAAGGCACTGGGGAGAACATATTCATGGTCAAGAAGGGCCTGATCATCACGCCCGATCTCTCATCCGGGGTGCTGGAGGGCATCACCCGGGATTCGGTCATGACCATCGCCAAGGACCTTGGATACAATGTGATCGAGAAGCAGATCACCCGTTCCGAACTGTATCTGGCCGATGAGGTTCTCATGACCGGCACGGCGGCCGAGGTCACTCCCATTGGCAGCATCGACGATGTGCTCATCGGCGAAGGTAAGGCAGGCCCGATCACCAAGGCGATACAGAAGAAGTTCGCCGCGGCGGTCGTCGGCAAGGAGCCAAAGTACAAGGCCTGGCTGGACCTCGTTTAAAACCCTTTTTATCCATTCCTTTTTTAATTTTCCTTTTTCTCTGCCAGAGGGATTTTATATCGCCCGCTGGACTATGACCATGCGGTGAATCGTGTGTACGAGGTTCGTTTTCATGGCAGGGGCGGTCAAGGCGCGGTAATGGCGGCGCAGGCGTTCGCCGAGGCGGCCGTCCTCAGCGGTCATCACGCTCAGGCGTTCCCATACTTTGGGGCAGAGCGCAGGGGCGCACCGGTCCGAGCGTTCGCCCGAGTGGACGATGCCAAGATCACCATCAAGTCCCAGATCTATGAGCCAGACCTGGTCGTCATCCTCGACGAATCTCTTCTCGAGATCGACCCGGTCGTGGACGGGCTGAAGGCAGAAGGCAGGGCCGTGGTGAACACTATGAAAGGCCCTGAAGAACTGGACCTGGGCGTCTCAGTCGATTGTGCTGCCGTCGATGCCAGCATCATCGCGCTGGAGACCATCAAGGCGCCCATAGTCAACACCGCCATCCTTGGCGCGCTGGCGAGAATGACCGATCTGGTCACCATCGAGGCCGTGAAGCAGGCCATTTCGGACCGCTTCGGGGAGAAATTGGGGCCGCAGGCCGCCGCAGCCAACTCACTCGCGGCGGAGCTGGCATATCAGAGGGCCAAGGTCGGCCGGTGCAAGGGAGAAAGGCCGATCGTGCAACGCAAGGTCTGGCTGCCAGATTGGGAAAAGGTCCCGCCAGGCGTGGTATTGGCCCAGGATTCGGTGGAAGGGGTGGCAATCGGTCCCGGTTCATCACTGACGAACTTCACCGGTACCTGGAGGACGGTCACTCCCCGATACCTCAAGGAGAAGTGCATTCGATGTCTCCGCTGCTGGTTCTGTTGTCCAGAGGGGTGCATCAAGCGTCAGCCAGATGATTATGAGAAATGGGATTACCGTTACTGCAAGGGCTGTGGCATTTGTTCGAACGTGTGCCCGGTCCAGGCCATAGTCATGGAAAAGGGGGTGAAGGAATGGTGATGAAGGTCCTCAGCGCCGATCATGCGGTCGCCTGGGGGGTCCGCCTGGCAAGGGCCGAGGTCGTTCCGGCCTTCCCCATCACACCCCAAACATTGATCATGGAACTACTGGCGGAGTTCATCTACGACGGCGAGATGGACGCCGATTTCATACCGGCCGAAAGCGAGCACAGTGTAATGAGCGTGGCCGTCGGTGCATCGGCCGGAGGTGTGAGGACCTTCACCGCGACCTCCTCGCAAGGGCTGGCATTGATGCACGAGATGCTCTACGCGGCCCCGCAGACCCGGCTGCCCATCGTCATGGCCAATGTGAACCGGTCGCTGGGAGCGGCGGCTGGAATCTGGGCGGAGCATAACGATTCCATGCCAGAGCGGGAGTCGGGATGGCTCCAGGTATATGTGGAGGATGGACAGGAGGCGCTCGACATGACGATCCAGGCCTATCGACTGGCCGAGGACAGGAGGGTGCTGTTGCCGATCATGGTATGCTTGGATGGTTTCATCCTATCCCACACGGTCGAAAGATTGGAGCTGCCAGACCAGCGAGCGGTGGACGATTTCCTTCCCAAGTTCGCGCCACAGGACGTCCTGGACCCCGAGGAGCCGAAGACGTTCAACCCCATCGTTCCACCAGAGTATGCGATGGAGATGAGATACCAGCTGGACAGGGCGATGGACGGAGCATCTTCGGTCGTGGCCGAGGTGGACTCGGTCTTCGCCTCCAGCTTCGGCCGCTCGTACGGCGGCCTATTGGAGAAATATCGCATGGACGACGCTGAGTACGCTCTGATCACTCTAGGCACGGCCACCAGCACGGCCCGGACCATCGTCGATGAGCTCCGCGCTGCCGGCAAGAGGGCGGGCCTGATCAAATTGAGGTTCATGCGGCCGTTCCCCCACGAGAAGCTGAGGGAAGCGTGCAAGGGACTGAAGGCATTGGGCGTCTTCGACCGTTCCGTCGGATTCAATCGTTTCGGTCCGGTCTTCACGGAGGTCCGCAATTCCCTGTACGACCTCAAGATCCCGATCACGGACCATATCGGCGGCATCGGGGGGAGGGATGTGACCCTGAACGACATGAGGGACATCTATGCCGCACTGGAGAGGAGCACGGAGAACGGTAAGGTGAGGCCCGTCACCTGGCACGGCCTGAGGGGGGTGCAGCGATGAGCGAAGAGATGGCGACGATCAAGGACATGCCAAACAACGATTACTTCCTGAGCGGCCATGGCGCCTGTCCGGGCTGCGGGGTGGCCATAGCCGTCAAGAACATCATGCGCATTCTCGGCCCGGACACGACCGTTTATGTGCCAGCGTCCTGCCTCATCGTGTTCAGCGCTCTCTACCCAACCTCGGCATTCCGCAACCCGTTCCTGTTCACCGCCTTCGAGAACACCGGCGCCGTCATCACCGGCATCAAGGCCGCCCAGCGCAGAAGGGGGGTCCAGGGGAACGTGGTCGGATTCGCGGGAGACGGGGGCACGTTCGATATCGGGCTCCAGGCCATGTCAGGGGCGGCGGAAAGGGGCGAGGACGTTCTGTATGTCTGCCTGGACAACGAGGCCTACATGAACACCGGCATCCAGCGTTCCGGTGCAACGCCCTTCGGGGCTTGGACCACCACTTCGCCAGTAGGTAAGGTGAGGCAGGGGAAGAGGCAGATGAAGAAGGACATCATGGACATCGTCATCGCCAATCAGCCTGCTTACGCCGCCACGCTCTCGATCGCACACTTTTCCGATTTCATCAAGAAGGTGGACAAAGCGAAGAGGATGAAAGGGTTCCGCTTCCTGCACGTGCTGACGCCGTGCGTACCTGGCTGGAAGACAGAGTCGATCAGGTCGGTGGAATTGGCCCGGCTGGCCGTTGAGACTGGTATGTGGACGCTGTACGAATGGGAGTTCGGGGAGGCCCGGTCCACCTACAGACCGAAGGAGATGCGACCAGTGACCGACTATCTCATGCCGCAGGGGAGGTTCCGCCACATGTCAAAGGACGACCTGAACCTGCTGCAGCGTTGGTTGTGCGAGAAATGGTACTATCATTACGGCCACGAGGTGGAACAGCCAGTATGTCATATCAACCATGAGGAGAAGCCGATGCACTTCGACGGGGACCCGCTTCACGGCGTATGATCCCGTTTGGCCTGACGGCAAATGCTGTCATCGACCATCGGCGATCCTGGCGGACGCAGTTCGATGATGAAACGAGTGCCGCTGGGGGCGTTGTCGAACACGCTGATCGAACCTCCAAATCTTTCCACCAGCCTCTTGACCAGGAATAGGCCATATCCCATGCCCTTCGAGCTCCTAGACTTGGTGCCAAGCTGGAACATCGTGCCTTTCAGCTCGGGCGGCATACCCTTTCCATTATCGGCCACCTCTATGGTGCAACCCAGGTCCGTTTTTTTCAGGATGATCTCAGCCACATTCCCGCCAGAATGCCTTATGGCGTTCCCTACAAGATTGTCCAGTACGTTCTCCAGGGACTCATCGGCCATGGCCGTGCATTCCCCTATGATGTTGATGGAAAAGCCGCTCACCTGATGGTTGTTGCGCACTCTCTCCGCCATCGCTCTGACATCGACCGCCTTTAGGTCCAGGGGCTCATTGATCGCCCTCATCATGCGTTTCATCCTCTGAACCAAGGAATCCATGTTCCGGATGGCGTTGTCCATCCTCGCCAGATTCTCCTCCTTTCCATTGATCTTGTAGAGGTCCAGATTTCCGGATATTATCGACAGCTGGTTCACCGTATCGTGCACCAGGATCCGGTTGATCAGGTCCAGTGCATCGTTCAGTTCGCTGGTCTTTTCCTGGTATCTTTCCAGCTCGGTGATGTCCAGTCCGGTGAGGATGACCCTGACGCTCCCTTCCAGGTCGGCCTCGCCGCCCTTCCAGAGTATCGATATGCATTCTCCCTTCTGCTTCACCGATTGCCTGAACGAGTCTATCTCTCTAGAACGGAGCCTTGGAATATTGGCCGATAATCGTTCGGCCCCCTCACCATGGAACAGCAACGATATCTCCTTCCCGTTGATGTCCTTCTCCTCGCCGCCGATCAGTTCTCTCATCTTCCGGTTCACATGCACGACCTTATTGTCGTCATCAAGGAGCGCCAAGAATGAATGGCCTCTCTCCCCCAGTGTCCGGTATATCTCCTCGCTGGTGCTGAGGGACCGATACATCGAATCCAGCGGCCGTGTGATGCTCACGTATACGACCGCTATGAAGATCATTCCGAAAGCCACCAGCGTCAGCAGATGTCCGATAAGGTTGAAGATGTCATAGACGCCCAGATAGTTGGTGAAGCAGATTTCGGCCACGATCGAGAGGAACAACGCAATAGACAATGCCACGTACGTGCTTCTATCCAGGCTTTTCCTTCTTTGGTAGAGCAATACCCATGCGACGGCCATCAAGGCCGCGATCACGTATTCGCTGATCACCTTGAACGGTGTCAGGCCGGTGCCTTCAACGTAGCAGGCGGGGAAGACGCCGAAATAAATGGCCGCGAACGTGCCCACGGTGAAGAGGCCGAACAGACCGCCGATGAGGTAATCGTTGACCTTCTTGCCGATCAGCAGGAACGCTCCGATGAAACAGAACGCTTCCAGATACTTTTGCGCGATCCACAGCTGGGTGGGCAGGTTCGAATCGATCCCCGGCAATATGCCCATCCCCTTGTACGTGATGAGATGAAGAAGGTCGATGATGGCGATGGCGAAGAACCCTATGCCAAGGGTCATCAGATAGGAATCGTTCGTCTTTCGTGTGATCCAGGCCAAGGTGCCGATGGCGAACAGGATGGCCAAGATGAAGATCTCCACCATCACATGGAAGAAGAGATAGGAGTACAGACTGGTCAGGTAGAGGACGAACAGTGCGCATAGGGTGAAGACCAGCGTTTTCAGGTATCTCTTCTCCAACATGGCGTCCACCTCCATGTGAACGAGGTAGAGTATCTCACTACCTATGATATTTAAACGAGCGGTCCTTAAGGGGTCAAGTCCGAACAAATTCCACTGCTTGTTACAAATAAGCCAGATGGTATGTGTGCATGGACCCCATGCTCCTCCAAACCCTTTTATACGACCATCCCTTTGAGCAGTTCTGCTCTTTTGAGCCCATGAATAATGAGGATGTTTAACAACATCGGAAGGAGGTAAAAGAATGGCGAAGCCAATCTTCGTTAAGTTCGAAATGCCGAAGGAACTGCAGGACAAGGCCTATGAGGTCGTCGAGCTCGCTCGCGACTCTGGCAAGATCAAGAAGGGGACCAACGAGGTCACCAAGCTGGTCGAGAGGGGCGAGGCCGTCCTGGTCGTTATGGCCGAGGACGTACAGCCCCCAGAGATCCTGGCCCACATCCCGCTCCTGGCCGAGGAGAGGAACGTCGCCTACGTCTACGTTCCGAGCAAGCTTGAGTTGGGAAACGCATGCGGCCTGTCGAAGCCGACCGCATCCCTGGCCATCCTGGACGCCGGAAAGGGAAAGCCGGTCCTGGACGCATTGATCGACCAGGTCAAGAAGCTGAAGAAGTAAAAAGGTGTGACACATGGCAGACGATGAGGGAAGCATCCCATCGGAGGTCGTGGAGATCATCGGCCGCACTGGCATGACCGGCGAGGCGACTCAGGTCAAGGTCCGTGTGCTCGATGGCCGCGACAAGGGCCGTATCATCACCCGCAACATCATGGGACCAGTCCGCATGGGCGACATCCTTATGCTGCGCGAGACTTCCAGGGAAGCCAGGAAGCTCTCCATCCGTTAATCTGCAAGGAGGAATAAAAATGGTCGAACAAAAGATCTGCTCCTTCTGCGGCACCGAGATCGAACCCGGCACGGGCAAGATGTTCGTCAAGAAGGATGGAACCGTCTTCATGTTCTGCACCCACAAGTGCTACATGAACATGATCCAGATGAAGCGCATTCCCCGTACCACCGAGTGGACCAAGGCCTATGCGACCGCCAAGGCCATCTCGAAGGCGGAGAAGCACGTAGAACAGCCTGAGCAGAAGGCGTGAGCTCAATGATAGAGCGCACCTTCGTCATGTTGAAGCCGGACGCCGTACAGCGTGGCCTGATGGGCGATATCGTCGCCCGCCTGGAGCGCAAGGGCTACAAGCCGGTAGCGATGAAGCTCATGCACATCCCCCGCGAGCTGGCGGAGCGCCACTACGGGGAGCACAAGGGCAAGAGCTTCTTCATGGGTCTGATCGACTACATCACCTCCGGCCCGGTGCTGGTGATGGTGTGGGAGGGAGAGAACGTCGTGGCGGACATGAGGGCCATGATGGGCAAGACGAACCCCAAGGACGCCTTGCCTGGCACCATCCGCGGTGACTTCGCCCAGCAGACCGGCAGGAACATCATCCACGGCTCCGACTCCGTCGAGTCGGCCAAGCGGGAGATCGCCCTGTTCTTCAACGACTACGAGCTGCAGAGCTGGAAGCTGACTTCCGAGCCCTGGCTGTTCGAGTGAACGGTCCAAACCCCTTTTCATTCCATATTTTTCATCCAGATATCAAAATCGCGTCCATTTCTTAAGGAAACTACAAATATCGATTCTCTAATGCGACAAATATGACCATCCGGCAGCCGATCGTCAGCGTGCTGGGCCATGTAGACCATGGTAAGACCAGCCTTCTGGATTACATACGTGGGACGACGGTTTCGGCGCGCGAGGCCGGGTTCATCACTCAGCATATCGGGGCCACCGAAGTGCCCCTGGAGCACATCGAGAAGGTGTGCGCCCAGCTGATGGGAAAGAAGAAGTTCAACGTCCCCGGGCTGCTGTTCATCGATACCCCCGGGCATCAGTCGTTCACCTCCCTGCGCGCCAGGGGCGGTTCATTGGCCGACATCGCCATTCTGGTCATCGACATCAACGAGGGCCTGAAGCCCCAGACGATCGAATCGATCAACATCCTGCGCCGTTACAAGACCCCGTTCATCATCGCCATGAACAAGATCGACCTAATCGACGGCTGGATATCGAATCCAAAGATGCCGTTCATCCTCTCCGAGAAGAAGCAGATGGAAGAGGTGCAGGAACGGGTCAACATGCGGATGTACGATATCATAGGGCGCATCAGCATGGAAGGCCTCTCGGCGGACAGATATGACCGCATCGAGGACTTCACTAAGAACATCGCCTTGGTCCCGGTCAGCGCCAAGACCGGAGAGGGCATCCCGGACCTTCTCCTCGTCCTTATCGGTCTGGCCCAGCGTTTCCTGGAAGGGAAGCTGAACACCGAGGAGGGCCCGGCCAAGGGAACGATACTCGAGGTCAAGGAAGAGAAGGGTTTGGGGCAGACTATCGATGTCATCGTCTATTCAGGCACGCTCCACCGCGGCGATACCGTCGCATTGGGCACGAGGAGCGGAAAACCGCTCGTCACGAAGGTGAAGGCGGTGCTTAAGCCGAAACCGCTCGATGAGATACGCGACCCACGGGACAGATTCGATTCTGTCAGGGAGATATCCGCCGCCGCAGGTGTCAAGGTCAGCTGCCAGACGCTGGAGGGCGTGCTGGCCGGTGCGCCGTTGCGGGTCATCGACGGCAACCAGAAAGAGGTTCTGGAGGAGATCGCATCGGAGACCAAGGTCAACATCAAGACCGAGGAGTCTGGAATCATGGTCAAGGCCGATGCCATCGGTTCCCTCGAGGCGCTGGCGTTCGAAGCGGACAAGGCCAAGATCCCCATCCGCAAGTATGAGGTGGGGGACATCTCCAGGCGCGACCTGATCGAGGTTTCCGCCTACAACGATCCATACCTCCGCGTCATCCTCGGATTCAACATCAACATGCTTCCCGATGCCAAGGATGCATTGGCCAGCCATGACGTCAAGGTCTTTAACAATAACGTCGTCTACGGCCTTATCGATGAGTACCAGAAGTGGCTGGCCGAGGAGAAGCGAAAGGCCGAGGAGGCCAAGCGTGCATCCGTCTCGTTCCCGGCCAAGTTCCGCATCCTACCCAATTGCGTGTTCCGCGTCAGCAAGCCAGCAATCGTTGGCGTTCGAGTTCTGGCCGGGCGGTTGAGGAACAACATGGCGGTGGTCGATCGCGACGGCAAGGACATCGGACGCATCAAATCGCTGCGCAGCGGGGAAGATACCTTGAAGGAGGCGCTGGCCGGCCAGGAGGTCGCCATCGCCATCGACGGCCCCACCGTTGGCAGGCAGATCGACGTCGAGGATGTACTGTACGTGGACATCCTGGAATCGGAGTACAAGAACCTGGCCGATTACGGCCTCAACGAAGATGAAAAGATGGTCCTGGAAGAGATCGGCGAGATAAAGCGCCGCCAGGACCCGTTCTGGGGAATGTAAGGAAAAGGTTTTACGGCGCTGGCGGCTGTGGAGGCACCGGCGGCGCTGGAGGCAGGTTCTTCTTCTTGTGCTTCATTATGAGGAAGAGCACCACCGCCACGAGGATCGCCAGCACTATAATGACAACGATCCAGATGGCCCAGATGATCTCCTCGATGGGTATGATGTCGCCGTTGGTGACCGAGACATCATAATCGATCTCGAGAGAACCGGTGTTGGCCTTGTTGTCGACCACCAGGTAGAAGATCTTCTGTTCCGTCAGCGTGATGAAACCGAAAGCGATGACCTTGCCGAACACGTTGGAGCTGTCCCAGGTCTTGTTAGCCGTGTATGCGCTCCCTGTCGTATACTTGTTATAGTTATCCTCGTCCAGCAGCAGGACCTTGAAGCCCGTGACCGACGTTGCGGTCGTCTGGTTGATATAGAATCCCAGATAGGTCGCGGCATGCGAGGTGTCGTTGAGCGCCTGGATCTTGACCAAGGCCTTATACCCGCCCGCAGGAACGCTCGTCGTCCCCTTCTGTTGGTCCACCGTTTCGGCGGCAACAGCCGGCATTATCAATGAGATCGCTAGCAGTGCGATGATGAGAGATGTGATCGTCTTGGTACCGTTCATTAACTCCCCTGGCAGGGAACATACAATTCAGCATATCATTTTTTCCTAATGCCGGGGTCGGTCACATCTTCTTAACAGGCGGAGCGTCGACCCCTTCCTGGTGCTGATGAGAATGGCTCGAATCTGGCCAGTGGACATGGGTATGGACGATCTCTGGATGCACATGGCGATGTGAATGTCTGCCTTGCTCGTCCGGATGGTGTTCGTGCTCACCATCATCGTGGGCATGGACATGTTCGTGCTCCACCGCCTCGTGTCGATGCTCGTGGGCATGTCCCTCCCTGGTGATGGTCCAGGTCCCGAAGGCCATGAGCCCTCCGGCGACCAGCAGCTGTAAGGTGATATGGTCGCCCAGCAAGGGTATGGAGGCGACGGCAGCAACGTACGGACCGACGGAAAAGAACGTGCCGGTCCGCGATGAGCCGAGATATTTAAGACCGACCATGAAAAGGGCCATGCTGACCCCGTAGCAGACCATGCCGATGGCCAGTGCCTCGGCCGTCGCCAAACTAGCCCCCGCCCCGCCATAGAGGGATAGCCCCAGGGTGAGCGAGACCGACGCCGCCACGGCGCTTTTTATCAAGGCCAGTTGCACCGGGTCATGATCGGAGACCTTCTGCATGAGGTTGTTGTCGATGCCCCAGCAGACCATGGCCAGCACGATAAGTATGGGTCCCTCCCCCAAGACCATTCCGCCCGGCGAATAGGAGATGATGAAACTCGCTCCGGTCATGGCCGCCAGCGCGGTCCATAACCTCCATCCTCCATGTTCGCGGAAGACGGCAACGGCTATGACGGCCGTGGCGACCCCTTCCAAGTTCAGAAGGAGCGAAGCGGATGATCCGGCCGTGCTCTGCAGACCGACCATGAGCAGTATCGGGGCTAGGACGCCGCCTGCGAAGACGGCGCCTGCCAAGTACGGCACATCATACCTGGTCAGGGGGGAAGATGACCTTGCTGGGGACGTACCCCCTCGTATCAGCGTCCAGATCAGCAGGCCCAGGAACGAGCCCGCATACAGCAGACCGGCCAGGGTGACGGCAGGTATGTCGCCCACCAGCACCTTCGAGAAAGGGACGCTGAGGCCGAACAGCGCCCCCGAGACCAGCACCGCCAAGATGGGGCCCTTGACCATGTTCCCGCTACCACCCTCAACCAATAACTACTTCTTGGTGGAAGGGATGAACTGGAACGAAGGTGGTCTGGCCCCTCGCTGTATTCTTCGATGACCATACCCAGCATCGTCAACGGGCAGGAACCATCACAATGAAAAATTATTTAAGGGGAACTACATTAGGGCGGTTACTCTAAGGTGATATGATGGTCGAATTCAAAGCTGTCATCAACGACGCAAAGTCTGGAAAGTCCTACCAGGTCAGCGTCTCGGGACACCACGCCAACTCCTTGATCGGCAAGAAGATCGGCGATGTGGTGGACGGAATATTCGTTGGTCTGCCTGGCTACAAGCTTCAGGTCACCGGCGGAAGCGACAAGGATGGTTTCCCCATGCGCCACGACCTCCCCGGTCCGCGCCGCAAGAAGCTCCTGGTCGCTGACGGACATGGCTTCAACTCCCCCTCCGACGGTATGAGGAAGAAGAAGTCCTTCCGTGGCAACACCATCGCCCCTGACACTGTCCAGCTGAACATGAAGATCAGCACCCCGGGCGCCAAGGCCATCGAGGACCTCATCAAGAAAGAAGAAGCCCCCAAGCAGTAGAGGCTTCTAAATGAAGAACGTCCGCCAGCCTGAAATCAACATCGGCATGATCGGTCACGTCGACCATGGAAAGACGACGCTGACCAAAGCTCTGAGCGGTACCTGGACCGACCGTCACTCCGAAGAGGTCAAGAGAGGTATCTCCATCCGCCTAGGCTATGCGGACGTGACTTTCTACAAGTGCCCCGATTGCGGTACTTATACTTCGAAGCCGACCTGCCTCTGCGGCGGGAAGGCGGAGATCCTGCGCCCGGTCTCCTTCGTGGATGCCCCGGGACATGAGACGCTGATGGCCACCATGCTCTCCGGAGCGGCCATGATGGACGGCGCTCTTCTGCTGGTCGCAGCGAACGAGAAGTGCCCCCAGCCGCAGACCAAGGAGCATCTCATGGCGCTGAGCATCATCGGCGTCGAGAAGATCATCATAGTGCAGAACAAGATCGACATCGTCACCAAGGAAGAGGCCTTGGACAACTTCCGCCAGATAAAGGAGTTCGTCAAAGGCACCATCGCCGAGAACGCGCCGATCATACCGGTCTCGGCCCATCACGACGTCAACATCGACAAGCTCATCGAGACGATCGAGACGTACATTCCGACCCCGAAGCACGACGACAAGAAGCCCGTGCGCATGTTCGTTGCTCGCAGCTTCGACATCAACACCCCCGGCACCGAGCCCAAGGACCTCAAGGGAGGCGTTCTCGGTGGAAGCATCATCCAGGGACGCCTGGAGATCGGGGATGAGATCGAGGTCGTTCCAGGCCGCAAGGTGGATATGCCCGGCGGCAAGACCGCGTGGGAGAAGATCACCACCAAGGTCGTTTCACTTCATGCCGGTAACAACGAGCTCACCAAGGCCAGGCCAGGCGGGCTCATTGCGGTCGGCACTCTTCTGGACCCTTCGCTGACCAAGTCCGACGGTCTCACCGGCCGCGTCGCCGGTAAGCCAGGCACACTTCCGCCAGTGGTCGCCAAGATCACCATGGCCACCAATCTGCTGGACCGCGTGGTCGGTACGGCCGAGAACCTGGCGGTGGAGCACATCAAGACCAACGAGCCCCTCATGCTGTCCGTCGGTACCGCGACCACCGTCGGCGTCGTGACCAGCGCCCGCAACGAATCGGTCGATGTGAACCTCAAGCTGCCCGTCTGCACAGAAAAGGGCCAGCGCGTCGCCATCTCCCGTAAGATCAGCAACAAGTGGCGTCTGATCGGATACGGCATCGTGCAGTGAGGGCGCATGAAGCGCGTCGTTCTCGACACCAACGCCCTCTTGATGCCATTCGAGTTCTCCATCAATCTGGACATCGAGCTGAAGTCATTGCTCGGGGACTGCGAGATATTCGTCCCTGGCCCGGTCATCGGCGAACTGAGGCGTTCTAAGAACAAGTATGCCAAGGCCGCATCGGCGTTGGCCTCGAAGTACAAACTGTACCCGATGGCAACCCAAGGCGATGCCGGCGTCATCCAATCGGCCAAGGAATTGGACGCGTACGTGGTGACGAACGATTTCCCCCTGCAGAAGAAGCTGAGGCAGGCAGGGATCCGGCCGATCTACCTCCGGTCCAAGAACCACCTGTACCTGGACGAGTTCTAGATCAGCGGCCGGGGAGGGTCCTCTTCCCCTTCCACCCTCTTATCCTTTATCTGCGTCATCCTCGTCTCCAGGATCATTTTTCCGGTCTCGGTGACGGCATAGATGGGTATCTTGTTTCCGACCTTCATGACGTCCCTCTTCTGCGCCTCGGCGCGAACGTTCCTGGAGGCGCAGGCGGAGATGATGTCGCAATGCTCGAACAAGGAGCGGGAGTCATCTTCGGAGAGAAGGGTGGTATGGACCGCGAACAGGACGACATGGTTGCCGAACTCATGCCTCAGAACCTCGGCGTCGTGACCGGTGGCCACAGAGACCCCGATCTTCTGATAGCCCATGGCCTGGGCCTTGAACGCACCCATGACCTGGTCTATCTTTGCGCCCAGCGGGTCCAGCACGCGGTTGATGCCTATCTCCTCGATGACCTCGGGAATGGGGCTGGTCCTGATGACACCGGATATCCTCCCGCCGATGCCCTGCACCACCTCTGGGTCCTCGATGACGACCGTCCCAGCACCTTCGCACACGATGACCGCGCAGTCGAGCATGCCTTTGGTGATGGACATGCCCATGAGCTCGCTCACTCCGAACGACAGGAAGTCATGCATGCGCAGCTTCCTTTCCGGGCAGCACATCCCGAAATCCTTCATGCGGAACTCGACGTTCTTCCTGACGATCTCGGGGGTGATCTCCTCGATGCCCCTGTGCTTGTGGAAAAGGGGGCAGTACTTCACCAATGGTTCTCCGACCTCGACCACCTTGCCATCCTCGATGACGACCCTGGTCTTCCCCAAAGCCTCGATCTCATGCCTGCTCATGGAAATCGGTCATACTAACTCGCACCTCGTATAAATCCACTTAGAAATTTTCGTCAATGGTCCCATCTGCAGTCCAAGAATATTATCACAAAAGATAACGACCCCCATCTCTGATTTATAACCGGTTCGTCAATAGTTCAAGCACGGTTTTCTATGGACGCAGGAACGCTGTTCATCGTTCAGATCATCTCCGCCATCGCCTCGATGGGTACGTTCATGATCACCTTCTGGTTCAAGAAGAACCCCGAGTCCAGATACTTCAGGCTGCTAGCAGGGGTGTGCGCTTTCTGGGCCTTCTTCTATGGGATGGAGCTCTTCCTGCCCACGCTCAATGAGAAGATCCTCGCGATGCAAATGCGGTTCATGATATCCCCTTACATGGGGGTGGCCATCGTGATGATTTCGGCGAAACATTTCGGGTGGGAGCGCCTACTCACCCTGAAGTGGAAGATCGCCATCTACTTCGTCCCGGTCCTGACCACTTTCATCGCGCTGACCTGGAACTACCATCACCTCTTCCGTTACGATTTCGCCCTCTCCCAGGTCGGCGACCTTACCATCCTCACATACACCAACGGTTTCTGGTTCATCATCTACATGATCAGCACCTATGTTCTCTCCCTCCTTTCCATATCCATCTCGGTGAACGCGGTCAGGGGGGCGAACAAGGTTTACGCCCTGCAAGGTCTGGTCTTCTTCCTGGCCATCACCATCCCGCTCTTCCCCGATCTGGTTCATCAGATGAACTCCTCTCCCATACCGGGGTACAACCTCAGCTCGGCCCTGTTTGCCATTTCCAGCATCCTCATCCTCTGGAGCATCTACCACCTGCAGATGCTGAACATCAAGCCCGTGGTCAGGGCAGAGGTCATGGAACGACTGACCGACCCAGTATTGCTGCTGGACGAGGACGACCGGCTGATGGACTACAACTCTGCCGCCGCTACCGCCTTCTCCTGGGACGGCCAGGGCCAGATGGGCAAGAACCTGGTGGAGCTGCTGCCCGAGATAACTCCCTTGTTGATCATTGGTGATACGAAGGCCCACTTCCCCGAAATTGTCCATGTCAAGCATGGCCTCCGTGTCATCTATGAGGTGAACACCACCAACGTGGTCATCGATGGTCGGATAAAAGAGAGGATAATCATCCTCAGGGACGTCACCATCCGTAAGAGCGCGCAGGATGCACTAAGGGAGCGGGAAAGGCAATACCGGGAACTGCTGGACAGGGCCCCGTTCCCCGTCGTTCTGACCAATATGTCGGATAACAGGGTGCTCTTCCTAAACGAAAAGATGGAGAAGAAGTTCGAGGTCGACAAGACACGGGTTTTTGGATTGGAGGCCAAGGTATTCTATGCGAATCCCGAGGACAGAGCCAGGATGCTTGCCATACTGAATGATAAAGGCAGCGTGTCCGAGTTCGAGGCCCAGATGGTCTCATCCACCGGCAAGAAGTTCTGGGCCTTCATCACCGCCACCACGATCAACTTCGAAGGGACCCATTCGATCTTCGCCGCGTTCAACGACATATCTGAACGCAAGCAGATGGAAGATGCCCTTCGTGTGACCAACAAGAAGCTCATGCTCCTATCCAGCGTCTCCCGGCATGACATGGTGAACCAGCTGACGGTGCTGTCCGGGTATCTGGCCATCGCTCAGGAGAATCCCGAACCGGAAAAGATGGGCCATGCCTTCTCCCGCATGGGCGCCAGCGTCAATTCCCTCAGGAACATGATAGAGTTCACCAAGGACTATCAGGAGCTGGGGGCCAGAGAGCCAGGATGGTTCGATCTCACCGAGCTGGTGGAGCGTTCGAGGTCCAAGGCGGCCCTCAGCGGCATCCATGTGGACGTCGACCTGAAGGGGGTCAGGGTGTATGGAGACGCATTGATCGAGAAGGTCTTCTCGAACCTGTTCGACAACAGCATCCGCCATGGCGGCAAGGTGACTGTGATCAGAATCGCCCTGGAGGAGGGAGACAAAGGGACGATCGTCTACTTCCAGGACGATGGCGTGGGGGTGGCGGCCGAGGACAAGGAAAGGATATTCCAGAGGGGATTCGGCAAGAACACCGGCCTGGGCCTGTTCCTGTCCCGGGAGATCCTGGCCATAACCGGCATGTCGATCAAGGAGAACGGCGTCGCAGGGCAGGGCGCGAGGTTCGAGATATCCGTGCCCGCAAGCATCTATCGCAAGGCGTAAGCAGTTCGCATCAACCTTCTGCGGGCGTGAATCCTCAGTCGCAAATGTATAAATCGAACCTACCGGATAATCGGGACGCTCACCAATACGTGAGTAAATACCCGTTGAGGCGTAGGCCATGATGGAAATGACGCAGGCGGAGGGCGATGAAAAATTCATTCTGGCCCTCAGGCGCATCGCGCTCATGGGGGGGATGCACGATTACGTCGTCATCAGCTCCAGGGAGCTTGGCGAGCTGCTGGCCATGAGCCAGCAGTCCGCATCGAAGAGGATACTCGAACTTCTTGATGCCGAACTGATCAGCCGGGATCTGGGAGCCAGGAGGCAGCGCATCCGGCTCACTCAGAAGGGCATCGACCTTCTGCGCAAGGAGTATACCGAGTATCAGCGCATCTTCGAGATGCGCGATGAGGTCGTCATCAAAGGGATCGTGGTCACCGGCATGGGTGAAGGACAGTACTATGTCACCCAGCCTGGCTACCAGGAACAGTTCACTGAGAAGCTGGGCTTCACCCCCTACGAGGGCACATTGAACGTGAAGGTGCCGGCCAGCGAGCTGCACAAGGTGCAGACCATGAAGAAGGCCAAGCCCATCGTCGTGCGGGGCTTCGAGCGGAACGGCCGCACGTTCGGTGACGTGGAGTGCCACAAGGCCACCATCCAGAACATCGAATGCGCCGTGGTCGTCCCGACCAGGTCGCATTACGACGACGTGCTGGAGATCCTCTGCAAGTACCACCTGCGCCGCACCCTGTCGATCAACGATGGGGACGAGGTCGAGGTGCGGGTCAGCCTGGTCTGATCAGGCCTTGCGCACCAACCGGTCCACGACCGATTCGAATATGGCCCTTCCGTCACCGGCGCTGTTCGGGTTCTCCCCGGTCCGGGTGAAATCTGGGTGGCCATAGCGGTACATTACCCTCTCTGGATGGGGCATCATTCCCATCACGTTGCCTGCTGGATTGCATATGCCGGCGATGTTCGACAAAGAACCGTTCGGGCACCAGGGATATCCGGCATAGTTGCCTTCAGGGTCCACGTACCGGAACACGATCTGGTCGTTCTCCTCCATCTTGTCCAGCATCTTCTTTTCCTTGCTCTTCTCGAACATCAGCTTGCCCTCGGCGTGGGCGCAGGGGAACATGACGATCTTGCCCTTGGCCATACCGTTGGTGAATATGCACTTCCCCTTGTTCTCGTGCTTCAGAAGGGTCGGCGTGCACTCAAAACGAGCCGAGGAATTGGTATACAGGGCGGCCTGTGGATGATCGCTCATGATGCCGTCCATGGCCGGCAACAGGCCCAGCTCCACCAGGATCTGGAAGCCATTGCATACGCCGATGACCGGCTTCTCCTTCGAGACGAACGCCTTCAGCTCCTTCGAAAGGGAGCTCTTCATGCGTGCGGCGAATATCGCGCCGGCCCGGACATAGTCACCGGCAGAGAATCCGCCTGGCAATGCCAGTACGTCGTAATCGGGCAGGTTCCGCCTCATGTCGACGGAGCACTTGCCGATGAGCTGCTTGAGATGGACCTTTTCCGGCGATGCTCCCAGCTGTCTGAACGCCTGGAACATCTCCTCTTCGCAGTTGGTGCCTTCGATGCGCAGCACGCAGACCTTGATATCTTCGCTCTTCATCGTCATCACCTCACACAAGCAGCTCCCACAGGGGCTTGCTCCATCTTTCCCTCAGGACGTCCACGGGCTTCTCCAGCACCAGGCCTTCGTTGCTGATCGCCAGACTGTTCCCTCCCACCTGTCCGATGCGCGTGACCGGTACCGCCATGCGGTCCAGGAACTCCTTCTCCCGGCCCTTCTCCACCTCGACCACCCACCGGGTGTTGGACTCGGAGAACAGCGAAACGGTGTTGGGCAGCGGGTTCATGACGGAGAGATCGATCTCAGCGCCGACATCGCCACCGATGCACATCTCGGCCAGGGCCACCGCCAGACCGCCGTCGGAGACGTCGTGGCAGGAGCGCAGCATCTCGCTGGCCATGCAGGCGTTCAGGCTCGTGATGGATTTCTGCAGCAGCTTGGCATCGACGTCCGGCACCTCTCCTCCCTTTCCGCCGAAGGTGCGGAAGAGGGTGGAGCCGCCGAACTCGGCCTTCGTCCGGCCGACCAGGTAAAGAGCGTTCCCCTCACGTTTCAGGTCGGTGGTGACGCATTTCCGGATGTCTTCGACGATGCCCAGGCCCATGACCGTCACCGTCGGAAGGCAGGAACCGGTAGGCGCCTCGTTGTACAATGAAACGTTCCCGGATGGTATGGCCAGGTTCAGTATCTTGGCCGTCTCGCCCATACCGGCCACGGCCTCCTTCAGTTCGCCCAGCCTTTCCGGCTTCTCGGGATTGCCGAAGTTGAGGCAGTTCGTGAGGGCGTGCGGACGTCCCCCGACCGCCACGATGTTGCGGCATGCCTCATCGACCGAGGTGGCCCCTCCCCTGTATGGGTCATGCGAGGTGAACCAGGGGTTCACTCCGATGGCCACGGCCAGGCCGCGGTAGGAATCGGGGAGCGGCTTCACGACCGTCGCATCGGACGGGCCGCGCAGGTTGATCTTGCCAGAGAGCGGCTTTACTATGGTGCTGCCGCGCACCTCGTGGTCGTACTGCTTCACGACCCACTCCTTGCTGGCGATGTTCGGGTCGCTCAGCATCTTGAGAAGTATCTTGTCGAAGTCCATGGGCAGCTTGGGGAACACCTCCGTCCTCTTGGTCTGCGGGGACTGGACCTTCGACGGACGGCAATACTCCGGTCCGGCGGTGAGGAACTCCAGGTCCATGTCGAACACCTGGACCCCATCGAACAACAGCTTCACTTTCTTGCCAGGGACGACCTTCCCGATGACCGTGGCGTTCACGTCCCACAGGTCGAAGATCTCCAGGATGCGCTTGACGTTCTTCCGCGGTGCCGCGAGCATCATGCGCTCCTGCGACTCCGATACCCATATCTCCCACGGGGCCAGGCCCGACTCCTTCAGCGGCACCTTGTCCATGTCGACTTCGGCGCCGCATCCTCCGGACAATGCCATCTCGCCCACGACGCAGGAGAGACCGCCTCCGCCCAGGTCCTTCATGCCATGGATGAGGCCCTTGGAGTTCACTTCCAGGCAGGCGTGGATCAATGGCTCCTTGGTGATCGGGTCGCCCAGCTGCACCGCGCCTCTGGACTCGTCCTCCGAAGAGGCCTTCAGTTCCGCCGAGGCGAACGTTACGCCATGAATGCCGTCCCTTCCGGTGCGTCCTCCCACCAGTATGAGCACATCGCCTGTTCCCTTGACGGCGTTCGTCACCAGCTCGGAGCGCTTCACGATGCCGATGCATCCCACGTTGACGAGGCAATTGCCCGCGTACGACTCATCGAACCAGATACCGCCAGCGATGGTGGGTATGCCGATCCTGTTGCCGTAGTCGCGGATGCCTGAGACCACGCCGCCCATCAGATATCTGGGCGACTTCGCCCCCGCCGGCAGCTCGACCGGCCTGTCGATCGGCCCGAAGAACAGCGGGTCGATGAGGCCGATGGGCTGGGCGCCCATGCACAGCACATCCCTGACGATGCCGCCGATGCCGGTGGCCGCTCCGCCGTACGGTTCGATGGCGGAAGGATGATTGTGCGATTCGATGCGGAGGGCATAGCCATACTCATCATCGAACGCCATCACGCCGGCGTCGCCCTTTGACAGCACGTCCTCGTGCTTGATGTTGAAAATGTGCTCCCGCAGGAACACTTTGGAGCTCTTGTAACAGCAATGCTCGCTCCAGGCTTGGGCCAGCGACTGGATCTCCACGTCGGTGGGATCGCGGTTCAGGGAACGGAAGTGCTCCCGGACGCGCTTCATCTCATCCAGGCTGAGGTTCAGCCCCAGGTCCTTGCTCAGCTCCTGCAGCTGCGGGTCCGAGGCCTTGTCCAGACTGACATCGAACAGGTGAAAGGGAACGTCCCTCTTCTTCAGCAAACGATCGATGGCCATGCGCATCACTTGATCTGCACGGAGAATTTCTGAATCACAGGGTTGGCCAGCAGCTTGCGGCACATCTCCTCGCAGGCCTTCTTGGCCTCAGCGGGGGAGGCGTCCAGCTCCACCACGAACAGCTTGATGGACCTGACGTTCGCGATTCCCTCAAATCCCAAAAGCTCCAGGGCCTTCTTGGTGTTCTGGCCTTCGGGGTCGGCCACACCTGGCTTGAGCTCGATCCTGATCTCGGCAACGACCATTTCTAGCGCACCTAATCGGGAATCCCGCCACCGTTAAATAAGATGTTGCTTCCCACGTTCATAACGGCCTGATGTGCCAGAACTCCTCGATGGCGGAGAACCCGCCGGAGAGCATGAACTCGACCGCAATGGCGGCCAAAAGCAGACCCATGATACGGGTGAAGGCGGCCGCGCCGCTCTTCCCCATCTTGGCGAACACCGGGTCGGAATATTTCATCAAAAGCAGGCTGATGATCATGGTGAAGAAAATCCCTGCAAAGATGGCCAGAAGGTCGAACCCGACGCTGTCGCCGGCCGTGGCGTAGGACACGTAGATCATAACTGTCGTGATGGCCCCCGGGCCGGCGAACAGGGGTATGCCCAGCGGGACGACGCCCACCTCCTCCTTCTCTGCCGCTTCCTCATGCTCCGCCTCGGTCATCTTGGTGCGGGACAGCTGCCCCCGCACCATCGAGAACGCGATGGAGAACAGCAAAATGCCACCGGCGATCTTGAACGCCGGGATGGTGATGCCATAGAGCTCGAAGATGTAGTTGCCCAGCAGCGCGAAGACGATCAAAATGCCGCCTGCGACGAGACAGGTCTTGTTGCGCACCCTGCGCTTCTGTTCCGGCGTGTAGCCTTCAGTGATGGCCACGAACACCGGAATGTTGCCTAGAGGGTTCACTATGGCGAAAATGGAAGCGAATGCGGTCAGCGCGAACTCCAGGCCCATTGCCATCCCTACGCACTTGGTCTTTTATTGCTTTTGTGCTTGACAGGCCAGCCTTCCGAAGGCCAGATATCCGGTGTGGCCCAGCATCTCGTATGAGGGCCGGACCCCCATATCATGCACTTCCATGGCCCTCTGGATGTTCTCCAGCGCCTTGACCTCGACGAATCCGGAGGCGCGCATCTTCTTAACCACCAGCTCCAACTGGTTCGTGTTAGGGACGTAGACACATAACCTGCCCCCGCTCCGAAGGAATCTGCTGACATTGTCTACCGCCACCCAGGGGTCAGGCATGTCCAGAACGACGGCGTCAGCCTTCTGCTCCAGCTCGATCGTCCTTATGTCCCCGATCCTGAGGGTCCATAGCCGCTTCGATCTGGTCTTGGCCACGTTCCTGCGGCCCTTGTCGCCGAAGTCCTCCCTCAGCTCCACCGAGATGACCTTCCCAGTGGGTTCGACGGAATGAAGGAGGGCGGTGGTCAGCGCGCCCGAGCCCAGTCCTGCCTCGACGACGACATCTCCGTCCTTCAGGTCCAGTTCGAAGACGATCGTGGCCGCGTCCTTGGGCATGATTATCTGCGCCCCCCTCTCGACCGCCTCCATGAGGTCCGACACACCCGGGCTTAGAACGGTGAAGTTCTTGCCAGCCAGGGAGACGCATCCGCCGTCTCCTGCCTCGATGATCTTGTTGCCGTCGATGACACCCAGGGAAGGGAGCTTGATCATGCCCCTCTCCAATTTGAGCCAGAACTTCTTCCCCTTGTCATCGAGGAGGAAGACGATATCGCCCTCGGTCCACATCTCCGCACTCAACCTTTCAGCTTCGTGCCGCAGATGGGGCATTTCTCATCGAACGAGGAGACGGCGGCGCGGCAGTTCGGGCAGCGCGGGATGCCTTCGATCTGCTGCATCTTGGGCCTGGGAGCCTCTTCGACCGGCTTCACGACCTCATTCGGAGGTTCGAGATCCTCGACCTCCTCTACCACCGGTTGGACGACCTCGGTCGGCGCGGCCTCCGGTTCTGGTGCAGGCTCCGATTCGGAAGCGGCCGGTTCTGTCACCTCGACCGCCGCGGTCTCTACCTTCGTTTCGACCTTCGCCTCCACCACCGGTTCCACCTTCGGCTCCGGGGCCTTTTCTGGTTCGACCTTTGCCGGCTCATCCTTCTTCTCAGGCTGCTCGGCGAACTTGTACTCAGGCTTTCCATAGTCCGGCTTCGGGGGGAGCTCCCGCCCCTTGGGCTGGGACTTCTCCACCCGGATGACATAGATGATGAATCCGATTGCGCTCAGAGGTATACAGATCAGTATCCACTTGATGTCCAGATTCTTCCTGTCCCTCATGTCCAGGTAGACCAAGAAGGCGGACAATACGCCCAGCAAAAGCCAGACTCCCAATATCAAATAAAGGTCGACCATCCCTATCCCGGCTAAGCAATCGAATTCATCGTATATAATTTTTTTATTTATTGGAATTAATAAAATAATGGAAGCGAGCGGTTTATTCTCCAGGCCCGGTCCTCTTTCAATATACCAAATTCTTTAATAGCCTGTTGCCCTTTTGCGCCATGATGGCTGAGGAAAAGACCGTCAACAAGCTGCTGACCATACTCTCCCTGGTACTTATCGTGGGAGCACTGGCCTTCTGGATCGCCTGGGGAGCGGCCTTCAACGGATGGAACATGTTCGACAAGAACTACATCGGCGTCTATGCCATATTCTCTACCATGTTCCTCTTCGGTCTGTTCGGCTTCCTCTTGGCCCGTGCCAGGAAGTCCGAATCGGCCCAGAACTGATCATAAACCCTTTCCAGTAACATTGGTTTTGATCTGTTTTTTGAAAAGTAAGAAAATAATGAAAGGGGAAGTCGTTTGGCCTCTCACATCGCCCTGGCAGCGTAGGCGGCCTTGTCGGTCTCCTTGCCGCAGATGATGCACTTACCCTTGAAGTTCTCGCCGGTGTAGGGTGTGCCTAGAAGCTTCAGTTCGGTCTTCTGTTCGAATGCATGGCCGCATTCGGGGTCGCCGCACCATCCGAACCTCACTACCTTCGACGGGATCGTGTCGGCCGATTCGATGGTCTGGATGCGTCCGAACATGCGCTCCTTGGCCCCTTCCTGCATCTGCTTGACGATGGTCTCCAGGGTCTCCTTGACCTGGGCCACGACCTGGCCCCGGTCGAACGTTCCCTTCCTCCCATCCAAGCGAACGGCATAGGAAACCTTTCCGCCCTCGATGTCGCGCATACCCAGCTCAAGGCGCAATGGCACTCCCTTTATCTCCCAGTTGTAGAACTTGCTGCCAGGCCTCTCATCCTTGTCGTCCAGCACGACACGTATGCCTGCCGCTGCCAGTTCCTGCTTCAGCTTCTGCGCTTCGGCCGAGACGGCCTCGACCTTTCCCTTGGCCAGGATGGGGATGATGACCACCTGGAACGGAGCGATCTCCGGAGGCAGTGCCAGTCCCTTGTCGTCGCCGTGAACTCCCACGACCGCCCCGAGCAATCGCTCGCTCATGCCGAAGGTGGTCTGGTGACAGTACTTCATGCTGCCGTCGGCCGCCTCGTACTTTATATCGTACGGGCGGGAGAAGTTCTCCTTGTAGTGGTGGATCGAACCGAGCTGGAGGCTCTTCCCCTCTGGCATCAGCGTGTCCACGCCAACGGTATAGAACGCCCCGGGGAACTTGTCCCAGTCGGTGCGCTTGAGAAGCAGGTATGGCAGGCAAAGGCGCTTCATGATCTGCTCCAGGATGACGAAGTCCTCCTCTACCTGGCGTTGAGCGTCGTCGTAATCGACGTGGCAGGTGTGCGATTCGAAGAAGTGGATCTCCCTCACGCGGATGAACGCCCTCGTCATCTTCGTCTCGTACCGGAACGTGTTGACGATCTGGTAGGTCTTTAAGGGCAGGTCGGAATGGGACCTGACCCAGAGGGCGAAGATTGGGTACATCGCGGTCTCGGAGGTCGGGCGGAGCAGCAGCTTGATGTCCAGCTCGTTCAGCCCGGCGTGGGTGACCCAATAGACCTCGGCGTCGAATCCCTTGATGTGGTCCTTCTCCTTCTGGAACTCGGTCTCGGGGATGAGCAGGGGGAAGCACACCTCATCGTGCCCGGTGACGTCGCACTCCTGGCGGATGAACGTGTCGATGTGGCGCATAATCTTCCAGCCGTAAGGTGTCCAGACGTTCATGCCCTTGATCGGGTAGCGCTTGTCAGTAAGATTGGCAAGCTCGACGATCTCGTTGTACCATTCGCTGAAGTCTTCCTCTTTCTTCATTTCGGGCACCTTTCGGTGGAGGTCGGAAAGGTATTGATGTTTTAAAGTTTTTTCAGGACCTCAGTGTCCAGAAATTCCATCGCCAACGTTTTCAGGCCGACCAGTCGATGCGACATACTTAAATCGATAGTTTGGCCATGACGGCCGGGGGAGATTGAACGGAGTTCAAAGGGGCATTGATCAAGGAGTTCGTTCCTGAAGGCAAGGACGTCAACTTTCGTAGGCTGTATCTTAAATCGGTACCGTTCATCATGATCATCCCAGTGGTCATAATGGTGGCCGTGTGGTGGTACCTTGGCCTCTTTTATACAATGCCTTGGACCTGGATCCTGTTCGTCGGATTTATTTTTCTGGAAATACTCACCTACATCTTGATCGAGAATGTAATAACGGTTTGGACCAGTCCCATCACCTTCTACTCCAACGGAGTCGAGACGAAACGATCGATCTGGAACAAGGTCCGGAAGGTCTCAGGGTTCACGGAACGGTCAATGATCGATCATTTCGTGTTCCGGGAGTTCGTGATGGTCTCGGGAAGGCCCACCAGACATGTGGTGCATGTCTCCATGGCCATGAGGTCCGGAAAGATGAGGTACATAGGCAGCCAAGAGTTCGAGGTGGCCATGGTCATGAAGGATGTGGTGGAGAGGTCGTACAACATGAAGGCTCAGTGGTTCGGTGATGGAAGAACGTCCGCCGGTCCAGCAAAGGTAGGGCCGACCGGACCATCTGGCATGCCATATTGCATAAATTGTGGCAGTCAGCTCGAGGAGGGTTCGAGCTTCTGCATGAAATGCGGGGGCAAGCAGTGATGAAATGCAGCACCTGCGGCTCAGAGATGCCTGACCATGCGAAGTTCTGCGGCAAGTGTGGTGCGAATTTGGTCGTGCCGATCAAGCCACCGCAGGATGTGCTGTGCAAACAATGCGGCAGGAGGATGGGTCCTGGCGACAAGTTCTGCCAGGCCTGCGGGAACAACAACAACGACCCACCAGGGAATCCCTGGTCGCAGGGCCAGACCCCGAACCCGTACCAACCGAGCAGCCACTCTCCCCCGACCATGAACTGTCCCAGATGCCGTTCGATGCTCTCGCCGGGCCAGACGGTCTGCGCCACCTGCGGCTTCAACCTGTACGGAATGGAGCGGAAGGACCGTTCAGGGCAGGCCGGAGGCATAATCGTCGCCGCGGCCCTGTTCAATGTGATGATCTATGGGCTGGCCACCCTGGGATCGTTCATCGGGGAGTTCGACACCGGGACCAGGATGATGCTGGTCGGCCTGACGATCGCCAACATGTTCGCCATCTGGGGTGGGTTCCAGGCAGTATACCGCCGGCGCTTCGGCATAAGCCTCTTCTCGTCGGCCATAACTATGTTCGGCTTCGTGTTCTTCCTCGGCATCATCGGGTTCGTGCTACTGCTGGTGTCAAAGGACGCCTTCGTCCGGCAGACCGCCCCGCCAGGGATGTATCGCTAGCTCAGATCGCCTTGGCGATCTCAGGTGCCACGGAAACGACCGAGACCTCGTTCTCCAGCGTGTTGGCCGAGACGATCTTGTCGCAGTTCTTGCGCAGACGGTCCAGCCCTCCCCCTATGAACAGTCCGTGGGTGCAGGCGGCATAGACGGAGCGAGCGCCGAGACGCTTCAGTTCCTCGGTCGCGGCCGCGATGGTCCCGCCGGTGGAGATGATGTCATCGACGATCAGCACCTTCTTGTTCTTGGCGTCGATGTTCTTCGGGCTCATATGCACCTGGGTGCCGCTGAGCCTGGTCTTGATCAGGTAATCCCATTCGCAGCCGAGGGTCTCGGCCACCAGGCCGGCCCTCTTCAACGCCCCTTCGTCGGGAGCAAGCACCAGATCGATGGCGGCGTCCCGGAAGTACCGCCCGATGGCCGGTGCGGCGTAGATGTTAGTGACATCCGCCTCGTCGAACCAGTCCATGATGTCGATGTTGTGGATATCGACCAGGATGACCTTGTCCGCGTTCAGCTGGATGTGGTCCACCATGACACGTGCGCTCCACGGCTCCCCCTTGTTGAACCGGGTGTCCTGGCGGGCGTAACCGAAGTAAGGTACGACGTTCGTGATCTTCTTCGCTCCCAGGCCGATAGCTGCATCCTGGAGCAGCAACAGCTCCACCAGGTTCTGGTCCGGGTAGGAGTTCTGCACGATGACGACCTCGTCATCCAATGATTCCGCGCCCAGTCTCAAGTAGCATTCTCCGTCCGGGAATCGCTTCACACCGGCGGGGATATAGGTGGCGTTCATCTCCGCGGCCAGGTCCTGGGCCAGCTTGGATGAGGCGGAACCTCCGATGACTATCATGATGCTCCCGATGTGCCTGGATATTCTTAAGGGATTCGTCATGCGTCAAAAACAAGGACCAACGCTCGTTCATTCATGACCGCAGGAGGGCTGGACGTGTTGGGCTTGGGTCACATCGCAGCAATCCTTCGCTTCGCTGATGCGCAGGAGAAGATAGGTCAAATCGCAAACCATTTTATTCTCATCGGCATATATAGCGGCCGGGACTGGGATGCAAACCAATTCAGACTTTACTACGTCAGGGAGCCGCGCTGAGAACAGGCCGTTGGAGGAAGAGGAAGACCCCATAGCCAACGAGCCCGAGATGGACGATGCCGGAGCGGACGACCCCATAGAGGCCGAACCGACCGTTCATCCTTCAGAGATAGCGGCGCCGAAGGAAAGGGCTCCAGCCACCCACGTCGTCGAGGACGCGAAATATGGTACATTGGAAGGCGTCGGCGTCATCTTCGGCACCGTCGGGACCGCCGAGTTCAACGCCCGCCTCATCGGCGACATCGACAAGATGGAATATGTCATGGTCAAGCACCTGCATGACGGCTGGACGCTGGGCCAGATCATCGACGTGCAGAGGAAGACCGATCTCACCGTGGAGAAGGCCAAGCGCATCTCCGACGGGGGATCGGTCGACATCGACGAGATCGTCATCGCCAAGGTGGACGTGGTGGGCTACCGCGACGACCGGAACCTGCTTCAGGTGCCGCGCTCTCCCTTCAAGGCCGGGGACATGATCTTCCGGGCCAAGGACGAGCTCATCAAAGAGGTCATCGGGCTGAAGGAGAACACCCCGACCGGTGCGTACCTGGGCCTTCTTTTCGGCCACGACATCCGCATCGAAGTGGACATCAACTCCATGGTGCAGAAGCACGTCTGCATCCTGGCCAAGACCGGGGGCGGCAAGTCGTTCCTGTGCGGCGACCTGATCGAGGAGCTGATGAAGCACGATGTTACGGTCATGGTCATCGACCCGCACGGCGAATATGGCGCGATGCGCGACAAGGGCTCCCATCCGAAGGGAGCGAGGGAGTTCCACATCACCCCGCGCAGCTTCGACGACAAGATATTGGAGTTCGCCACCGACACTACCGCCAACAAGAACGCCAAGCCGTTGAAGTTCACGCTGGCTAACATCGAGGCCAGAGATCTTCTGGCGCTCACCCAGATCAAGAACGGTAAGACGTTCCTCACCGCCCTGCGCCGGGCCATCGACTCGGTCAAGTCGGTCAAGAAGGACTATGGGCTGAAGGAGATCATCGCCATGCTCGAGTCCGAGGAGGACGCGAACAACAACTCCCTCATCGCCGAGCTGGAGTACCTGAACGAGGTCAACATTTTCGCCCCGCAGGGCACGAAGATCGACGAGCTGGTGCAGAAGGGGAAGATGACCATCATCAACCTGAGAGGCACGCCTCCAGACATCGCCGAGCTCATCGTCAACCGCATCGCCTCCGCATTGTTCGAGCTGCGCAAGATCGGCAAGGTGCCGCCGATGATGCTGGTGTGCGAGGAAGCGCACAACTGGTGCCCGCAGCAGGGACTGTCCGCATCCAGCAAGATATTGCGCACCATCGCCGCGGAAGGGCGTAAGTTCGGCCTCGGCCTCACCATCATCAGCCAGAGAGCGGCGAAGATCGACAAGAACGTACTGAGCCAGTGCAATACCCAGATGATATTGAAGGTCACCAATCCGAACGACCTGAAGGCCATCACCAACTCGCTGGAGGGCATCGCCGCCGGAATGGACGAGGAGATCCAGCGCCTGCCCATCGGCGTGGCGCTCATCGTCGGAGGCAACATCCAGAACCCGCTGTTCATCGAGGTCCGTCCGCGCGAGTCCCGCCATGGCGGCGAGAGCGTGGAGATCATCCCGACGAGGTGATGCTACGCGGGACGTCATCACCCCGGAGCACATGGAGAAGTACCTGGACACGACGAAACGCGCGTTGGCGAAGATCAAGATCGCCGCGCCGGAGCGCTCCTACAATCGTCGTCTGGCCGAGAACTTTCTGCAGATGGCCAACACATATTACAACGATGCATTGCACTTCAAGGAGCAGGGCGATTTCGTCAATGCCTTTGCATGCGTGAACTATGCCCACGGATGGATCGACTGCGGCGCACGCATTGGGCTGTTCGACGTAGGCCAGGACGACCAGCTGTTCACACTGTTCGAATGATCGTTCAGAGCATCCTGGGGCCTTCGAAGTCCACCTTGGCCTCGTAGACAGTGCCGAACTTGGCCAGCCTACGCATGAGCAGGGGGATGTCCGGGCCGGTGGTGAAGACGGAATTGCCGATCATGCACATCGAGCCGACGTTCTCGGAACCGATACCGGCCAGCGCCTTGGAGACGGCATCGGTCTCGAGGCCTGACTCCTTCATGAAGCGGACGGACTGGCGGAACAGATTATGCACGTCCCGGTCCTCATTGAAACGGTTGAACGCCGCCTCGGCGGCCTTGTTCAGCTTGTCAAACTTCTTCGGGTCGTTGATGACAGAGGCGGTATCGATGCTCGAACCCAATCTGGCCAGGACCATATCGAAGTTGCCGTCCAAACGGACCACCTCGCCTGCCGGGGGAAGTCCCTCCTTCACCCTCATCTCCATGCCGCCTGTCCGAATGGCGGCGATATCGCCCAGGCCAGTACCGCACTGCACCTCTGCGATATGCGCTGCATCATAGGCGGCGTCTTCGCCCTGGCCCAATAGTTCAGACAATGCCAGGGAGGCGGACAGAGCGCCGGCGGCGCTCATGCCGAACCCCTGCGAGATCGGCAGGTGAAGCGTGGTGAATATCTTGGTGTCCAGCTTTTCCTCGCCCAGCAGCGTTTTGGCGGCGCTCTCGGTGACCCTCGCCTTCGCCTTCGCTCCGTTGATGAAGATGTCCAATTTCCCAGTGCCGTTCTCCAGCACCACGCGCGACTCAGCGCCGAGATTGATGGAGAACCCAGCCCCACGCGAGCCGGTCGCGAGCGGATCTGGGTGACGGCAGATCTGGAAGAACCCGGTCAAATGTCCGGGGCAGAACGCCATGGCCTGCCTCATAGCAATCGCCTCGCTTGGATGAGGATTTCCCTTGCCACGCTCGACTTGCTGCCCTCGAAGCTCACTGGTGCATCGTCCTTTGACATGTAGACCACCTTCGTCTTGCCTGGGACCACGTCCTTCAGGTCATTGGCCACGATCGCGTCGAGGCCTGCGTTCTTGCTGCATGCGTTGGCCTTGCGCAGCAACTGCGCCTCGCCCACGCCCGATTCCGCCTTGAACCCCACCACCTTTGCCTCCTTGCGGCATATCAGCGACAGTACCTTTGGCATGGCATGGAGGTGCAATGTCACCTTGTCCCTGTCGGTCGGTATCTTGCCAGTTGTTGGTTCGGGGGCGAAATCGGATAACGCCGCCGGGACCAGGACCAGGTCATGGTCGATGGCATCGATCATGACCAGGAGGTCCGCCATAGTGCGGAAGCGTTTGGTGATGATATGATCCGGAATCTGCACCGAGCAGCGGCCCATCCACAGCTCCACTTCCGCTCCCATCTCGTATGCGGCCGACGCCAGTTCCACGGCCGTCTCTCCAGTGCCGCGATTGCTGATGGTGCGCATGTCGTCGATCGGCTCCTCGGAAGAACCGCCGATGATGAGGAGGCGCTTGCCGGAATATTCATTCCCGCCCAATCTGCGGATGGTCGCGGCCACGATCTCGTTCTTCTCAGCGATCTTGGCCTTTCCTTCCACCATCCTCGGACCGATGAAGCCCACGCCCTCCCTCTTCAGCGCCTCGATGTTCTTTGCAACGAACGGGTTGGCGAACATGGCGGCGTGCATGGCCGGAGCGATCATAGTGGGCGTACAGGAACCGAGGGCGACCGTCGCCATGGTGGTGACAGGTGTGTCATCTACACCGCCAGCGATCTTGGAGATGGTGTTGGCCGTGCAAGGAGCGATGAGAAGAAGGTCCGCTTTGTCAGAAGCGTTACCGAAGAAGGTGACATGCTGCACACGTCCATCGATGGCGGTCGTGACAGGATTTCCCGTGGCGAACTCCATGGAGCAGGGGGTGATTATCTTCGCCCCCTCCTCGCTCATGACCACATGGACCTCCGCCCCGTGCCGGATCAGCTCCCTCGCCAGCTCGACACACTCTACTGCAGCGATCGAGCCAGTTATGCCCAGGACGATCCTCTTCCCCTGGAGCTTCGAGCTTTTCATCCCTATGATGGAACGGGACGGATACATGTCCGCTCCATCCCCCGACTCCGACTTAAAGATTCTGCACTATGTGATTCATCACGTAGGTTAGAACATCGTCCAAAGGCTGGTCGGCGTCCACGCGATGGAACGAGGGGTCGATAGCCTCGACCTTGCGGTAGTTCTCATCCACCTGACGGAGGAAGTCCAGCTTCTCGAACTTGGAGCGGCCGTTCCTGTCGCTCATGCGATCGAGGGCCTTCTCCACCTCGAGCACGAAATAGTAAGTCACGTCCGGAACTCGGATGATGCGCTGGTTGATGTTCCACAGCCAGTTCATCGGGTCCTCCAACCGGTCGCCGAGCGTGGCCGTCTGGTATGCCAATGTCGAAGCGTAGTAGCGGTCGCACACGACCCATTTTCCTTCGGCCAGCAGCTTCTCTATCTGCCTGGTGTGCTCGGCCCTGTCGGCCATGAACAATAGTGCCTCGGCCAGATCATCAGTCCCGTCGGAGTTCGCCCGTCGAACGGCCTCTCCCAGCCAGGAGTCGGACGGCTCCATGGTCAGGACGCAATCGATGCCCTTCTTCCTCAGTCGCTCGGCCACCAGCTTGGCCACGGTGCTCTTGCCCGTGCCGTCTATGCCCTCGAACACGATGAAGCGGCCCTTCATTTGCTGCCCCCAGAGAATTTATCGGCCTTCGCCTGGTAGATGCGCCAGGTGAGCACCAGTTCCTTGGCGGCGAACAGCTCGTCGACGCGTGCCACACTGGTCGCGTTCGGGGCGGACCTGACCGTCTCGGCGCTCTCGCCTGCTATCTCCTTCATCGCCCTGGCGAACTCGTCCAAGGTATCTTTCGTTTCCGTCTCGGTGGGCTCGATCATGATGGCCTCGTCCACCAGCAGCGGGAAGTAGATGGTAGGGGCCATGAATCCCCGGTCCAGCAGCCTCTTCACCAGGTCGAGGGTGCGCACGCCCTTCTCATCCGCCAGCGTCTTTCCGCTCAGCACGAACTCGTGCTTGCGCAGCTTGCCATAGGGCATCGGGAACGTGTCCTCGAGCTGGCCGCGCAGATAGTTGGCGTTCAGCACCGCCTTCTGCGAGACCTCTTTGAGGCCGTCGGATCCGTTCCGCAGGATGTAAGCATAGGCGCGGGCCAGCACAGCGAAGTTGCCGAAGTAGGAACGCACCTTGCCGATGCTGTCCGGCCTATCGCAGATCAGGTGGTACCTCTCTCCGTCCTTGGCTATGCGGGGCAACGGCAGGAACGGCTCCAGGCGAGAGCACACCCCGACCGGGCCAGCCCCCGGTCCTCCCCCGCCGTGAGGCGTGGCGAAGGTCTTGTGGAGATTGAAATGCACGATGTCGAAGTTCATCGCACCTGGCGAAGTGTGGCCCAGGATGGCGTTGAAGTTGGCACCGTCATAGTAGAGCAGCGCGCCGGCATCATGCACCAGGTTCGCTATCTCCTCTATCTGTGGCTCGAACAGGCCGAGCGTGTTCGGGTTGGTGATCATGAACGCGGCGGTCTTGTCCGAGAGCGCAGCCTTCAGAGAATCCAGGTCCACGCAGCCGTTCTTGCTGGTGGGGATCTCGATGACCTCGAAGCCGGCCATGGCCGCGCTGGCCGGGTTCGTGCCGTGCGCTGCGTCCGGCACGATGACCTCGGTCCGCTCCTGGCCGTTCTTTTTATGGAAGGCCTTCGCGATGAGCATGCCGGTGAACTCGCCTTGCGCCCCGGCCGCCGGCTGGAGCGTCACGGCGGCCATGCCGGATATGGCGCACAATGCCTGTTCCAGCTCGTACATCAATCTCAGCGATCCCTGCATGGCCGCCTCGTCCTGCATAGGATGGACGTTCACGACGGTCGAAAGGGATGCCACCTGGTCGGCGTACTTGGGATTGTACTTCATGGTGCAAGAGCCCAATGGATAGAACCCGTTGTCCAGGCCGTAGTTCATCTGGGATAGGTTGGTGTAATGCTTCACCACCTCCCTCTCGGGGATGTCAGGCAGGCACAGTCCGGAACGGGCCATGCCCTCCGGCACGAGCGATACCTCTGTTCTGTCGGATAGGAAGCAGAAGTCGCTCTCCCCCACCCGCTCGAATATGAGCTTATCGTCCCATCTGGCCTGGCGGAACATCTAGGCCACCTCCCTCAGCACGTTGACGAGGCGGTCAAGGTCGGCCTCGGTGTGCATCTCGGTCGTGGCCAGCAGCATATGGTCTGTCATTCTCGGCACATGCCTCTGCATGTCCGCCCCACCGATCAGGCCGTGCTTCAGGAGCAGCTTGTTCAGCTTCTCCGGGCGAACCGGGCCGGAGACGACGAACTCGTTGAAGTGGTGTGCTTCGAACACCGGCGAATCGAAAGCATCCAGCTCGTCGATGCGCTGCATCAGTCCCTTGGCGTTCCTGATGTTGATCTCGGCGATGCTGCGCAGCCCCTTCGGGCCGACGATGGACAGGTAGACGGAAGCGGTCAGGGCCATGAGCGCCTCGTTGGTGCAGATGTTCGAGGTCGCCTTCGACCTCCTGATGTGCTGCTCCCTGGTCTGGAGGGTCATGCAGTACGCCCTGTTGCCATTCTTATCCTTCGTCATGCCGATGAGGCGGCCAGGCATCTTCCTGACATGCTCGGTTCGGCAGGCGAACAGGCCGAGGAGCGGACCGCCGCAGTTCATGCCCAGACCAAGAGGCTGGCCCTCTCCCACGGCGATATCTGCGCCATATGCTCCGGGCGGGGTCAGCACGCCCAGCGAGATGGGGTTGAAACCGACCACCAGCACGGCCTCTGGGAACTCCTTCTTGAGCTTCATGGCGGCAGGGTCGATGACGCCGAACAGGTTCGGCACCTCCACGTAGATGCCGCTGACATCATCATCGTACTTGGAGTGCATGTCGGCCATGTCCAGGCCGCCGGTGTAAGGATCGTAGGCGTACTCGACGATCTCCATTACCGCCCCCCAGACATAGTTCTTCAGCACGCTCTTCTTCTCCCAGCTGAGCGCCTCGGGAACGAGGAACTTCTTCTTCGGCCTGATGCGGAAGGACATCGTCGCCGCCTCGCCGAGAGCGGTCGAACCGTCGTAATTGGAGGAGTTGACCACGTCCATGCCAGTGAGCTCGGAGATAAGGCTCTGGTACTCGAACAGTGCTTGGAGCATGCCCTGGCTGATCTCTGCTTGATAGGGTGTGTAGGCAGTGATGAACTCTGAACGCATGGCTATGGAGCGAACGGCCGCTGGAACGTGGTGATGGTAGATGCCGCAGCCGAGGAAGCATGGCATGTCATCGGCTGTGGCGTTGGGCTGGAGCATTGCACGGATGGTGCGCATCATCTCCGGCTCGGTCATCCCTTTAGGTAGAGGTATGCCATCGATCCGCACCCCTTGCGGGATGTCCGCGAAAAGCTGTTCCACGTCCTCGATGCCCAGCGAATCCAGCATCCTCCGGTCCAATGCCATCAGAATCGCTCCAGATTAGTTCCCTGGGCGATAAATAGTTTGGCTCAGGGCGGATGGGAATTCTATGGCCCGTTACCCGTTCAAAAATCAATATGTATGAATCCGGAAAATCGAAGCAAGCATGGTCTCAATGGGGAATTGGAACGTCCGAAAGGGCGCTGTCCTGGTCATCGCCGGAGTGTTCTTCATGCTCCTCGGTGTTAGATTGCTTCCAAACTACAATCTCAGTTCTACCTATGCCTCTGACCTTTATGGAGGATTTGTTCTAGGAACCCTTGGTGTCGGACTCATCTTGATCGGGGTCAATTGCGCGGTCAGATCGGACCAGAACGATTAGGTTGAGTCTTAACCCTGGTACCCTTCACCATGGGGTATGCCAACGTTCGATACCAGCCGGGAGAAGTACCACGGCAGGGATTCAACGTCCTTGATCTCACCGCTGACGATCTTGGCCAGGCGCCTCCTGGTCTTGTCATCGTAAGGGACGGCGTTGGCTTCCAGCGCCTCGCGGAGCAAACGGTTCAGCTGGCCGCCCTTCCTGTCCCAATCGGTCAGGATGATGGCCTTCTTGTGGTTCTTTGCCAGCTCCTCCGCCACCTTGAGTATGCCGCCGCTCTGCTGCACCAGGATGACATCGCCCTCTACACCGAGCAGTCTCAGGCCGCCCCTGTCCCTCTGCCCCTCGACCAGCAGCACCACGTCCGATGGCCGGTGGGCCAGCTCGTCAAGCAGCTCACTTAGCAATTTCAGCCGGTCCTCTGGGCGCCAGGTGGTCATTTCATGGCCTCCAGCCTTTTAATTACCTCGTCCCTGTCGAGGTTCACCTGGATGACCTTCATGCGAGCGGTGTGGCCCACGCTGACCGTTGCCTTCGATCTCAAAATCGTTGTGAACAGCTCTTCCACTTCGCGGTTGGCCCTGCCCCCCTCCGGAGGCGCGCTCACCTTGACCGCGAGCCGCTTCCTCCACGGGTCCACCTCTCCCAGCTCGCAACGCTTGGCGTTGGGGGAGACAATGATGTCGATCTCTGTCAGATCGCCGCTCCTGCGCACGGCAGATGACACGTCCACGATGCCCCCAGTCGCATCCAGTGTAATTAATCCTTTCAATTCCACGCTCAGCTTGTACACGGAAAAGTCATATACGCTCAACCGAATCTGTGCGATAATGGCCTCGCCCATGGACCGTTTGACCTTCAATGAGGTTTCCCGCATAGCCCAGGCGGAGGACAAATCCACCGACCTGGTCGAGGTTCGCCGCGATTTCTACCCGGCGCTGAGGGAGTACATCCAGAGGGTCAAGGCGGAGGGCGAGGACGAGATCAGGCGCGACCCATATTCGCTCAAGGCCACTGGGCTGCAGAACGAGATCAAGAAGGCGCAGCAGAAGGCCTCCATAATCGTCGACAAGCGCATGAGGAAGATCATGCTGATGGCCGCCAGGACGGCCAGCGGGGCGAAGCTGGACCTGGGAAAGCTCACCGAGGAGGAGCGGACCTTCTACGATAACGTTCTGGAGGAGGTCAAGGCCTGCCGTTCCGCCACGCTCGAGGGGCAGATACTGGCCACGAAACATACCGTGCCCATCTCACCATGCGCCATCCCCGCTTCCGGTTCCCCTGGGGCCGAGGGCGGCCAAATGGTGCTGATCCGATGCCTGGACGACATACCGACCTTCAACGCCAATGGCAAGGATTACCGCCTGGGAAGAGAGGACGTTGCCTACGTTCCAGCCTCGGTCGGATGCGGTCTGGTCAAGGATGGCAAGGCCGTCGAGATCGGCAGATGAATTGGTTCCGGTCTCCAGAACGGACTTGTTAATTTCGTTGCTAGTTCCATCGTATCAAATCGAAAATTCTGAACTTCTCGCGGCATCGTTCATGTGAGTTTAATATACCGCTTTGCCAAGCATCCCTTGTTACAGATTAACACGGCAGGTGATGAACATGATGAGCATGGTCGAAGAGGTGGCGAAGAAGCGGGTGGAACGGCTGCGGAACGAGAACAGGGACATCTCGCTCGATTGCATCGTCCGGGAGTGCGAAAAGGGACAGAGCGCGGTGATCATCTATTCCGATTACAACTTCAGCCCGATGGGATTCGACTTCATCGAATCAAAAGAGAGCTGGAACCGGCCTGAGGCCATCGATGAGTACAATTCGTTCGTGAACGAGGGCTATTGCGTGGTGGTGTATGTTCCGGAGAGCGTCATGGGCAGGTTCGAGGAGAGACTGAAGGACGAGGGGGCTAGGAAGAACATCCGTTACTTCACGATCGAGAGGGGCATGAACAGAAAGCCGAACGAGCGGCTGATGGAGAGGAATAGGAACACAGCGGCCTCACCAGGCTGATGAATGTGGGCTGGGCCCCATTTTTTTCATTATATCGGTCAGATGATGTTACGTCAACGCGACCAATTCTAGTGCCACTACTGAATGGGTCTGAGGGATTTCCTAAACCGTTATCCTTAAGTAATTCCATTGAATTCCCGCACCAGCGGGGCCCGTAGCTCAGCTAGGTTGAGCGATCGGCTCTTAACCGATAGGCCGTGGGTTCGAATCCCACCGGGCCCGCTTCAATTATATCCAGACATCTCATATTTTGAGGGAATAACGGCGTTTAGTGGTTTTTTCGTCTGGCTCGGAAGCTCGATTTTCGCAGGAATCCTGTCTATTTTCATCTCTTCCCTGAGAGAACCGGGGTTCAAAGCCTCGCGAAGTTGTTTTCCGGCCCTTCCTGCATCGATCCGCGCGTAGTACTTCTGCGTGGTCGAGAGGTTCTTATGCCCCAATTGCGTCGATACCGCAGGCAACAGACTTGGGTTCTGGTTTACAGCTGCCGAGGATGAAGAGCTGCGGAAGTCCTTGATAATGAAGTCCACTCCCGCGATCTCCTCTATCTCACGCTTGATCTCGTTGAACTTGGACAGAGAGTAGTACCCCTTTTTCGTTCGGAGGTTGGGGAACAACGCTGTTGCTTCCATCCTTCCCTTTGCTCGCAGATACTCCTCGCGGTCTATCAGATACTGTTGCAGATAAGGCAGCATGTCCACCCGGATTATCTCAACAGTCGTCGGTCCAGTCCAGCTGCCCCCTCCTTTTGGATATTCGATGTGCAGCTGCAACTTGGTCAGGTTCAGATCGCTATAACGACAAAGGCGTATCTCCGAAGGTCTTCTCATCGTCGCCCAATACAAGGCGAAGGCACCCCTCATCATCTTCCCATGCCACTCATTCTTAGTCTCATAGGTGGCATCAAAGATCTTCAAAAGGGCATCCGAGTCGAATGTCCTGATGGGCTTATCTGATGGCTGGGGCATTTTGAATCCCTTTCGTTTCAATTGCTCGAAAACGAAGTTGTCATAGTACTCCAGCATGCCCTTTAGCTCATTCAACAGCTTTCGCTGAGTGGCCGGGTCATAGTTTTCCTTGACAAGCCAGCTCTTGAACACCTGGATGTCTTTGGTTGTTAAGTGTCTAGGGTCCATTGACTCGATCTCGCCTTGCTTCTTCAACGATTCCAGCACTCCCCCGACGAAGTTCAATTTCTTGCGTCTCTCTTTCCAAGTACTCTCCTTTATGTTGCCTTTGATGTCCTCCAGATAGAGGTTCGTGGCGGTCTTGAATGGCTTACAGCCGAGCTTCAAGTTCGTCACTCCTCGCTCTTGCTTGGGGCTGCGCTTACGTGTCCGGACACGGCATACAGCCTCACCGATAGCAAGGGCCTTCTGATTATTTGAAGGAGACATCAAAATTCTCGCTGTTTTTCTCTAGGCCAGTCGTGCTTGTTTGCTTATTCATTCTTATTAATACTGTATTAAATGTAGAATGTGTAGAGCCAGTCCTTCGAATTTACTCCTTTGATACTGTAGAAGCGTCCGTACCTTCTGTAGAAAAATATGAGGGAGGGGCTTCGATTGTCATCTGCCCCCCTCTTTCCTCCATCGGCCTTTCCTCCAACGGTAGATACATTCGAATCAGCTGCTGTCTGTGTTTAGCCGTGGAGATGAAATACTCGCGATAGCTGCGACCATTGATTTTCACTGGCTTTTGTGAGAATTTTAGTGCGGTCGCCCTTTTACCTACTCGGATCGCGGCTAACTCCCCACCCAGCTCTTTAATCATGTTGGAGATCGTCGTAGCATTGATCGGTTTACGTTCCCGATGCTCATCAAATTCACGGCATTTGTTATACTCCGCAACTTCTGCATTTTCCTGTTCGAGTCGGAAATATGCACGAACGATGAGTCCATCCTCAGAATTACTCGTAGCATCGATTTGCTTTTGCTGGAATGTCTCAGCTATGGATTGGATTTTATGATAAAAGATAGGGTCGATCAACTTGGCCAGAGAGGCCATTGGTTGCAATATTTGGTTCAGCCGAGTTGATATCCCTTTAAAATTTAAGTTATAATCGTTCTCAAAGAGAGGGTACCATTTGAACCTAAATGTCATAAGCATAGCTCTTAGTTCCGCAGCCTCTTCCTCAAAGCTTGGAGGTAGATTAGACTGGATGTCTACTCTATCTGTTCGCTCACTTAAAATCAGAAAACAACGTGATTCCAATGCATCATCAGCGATCTCTGCCCTTGTAGTAATGATCGTTGGCCCAAATGCGTTAAACACCTCGGTCTCGAACGTCTTGGGGGTACTACGCCAGACTCCACCACCTCGTTCGTACCTTTCGTTTAAAAATTTTATCAGTTCGTTGGTTTCGTCAGATTTCCCCATGTCTCCTTCATTGATAAGGAGAGTTCCCCTCCATCTCTCAGCCTCACGGAATATCGATGCGAACGATGCCGCTCCGGAGGCTCGCATCCCCCTATAGCAAACCTTCATCAGAACAGTAGCCCCTCGTGTTTTGCCAGTATCACGAGAACCTCGAAAATTTATCAGGGGCATGACAGGGAGTTTGTCGCAAATGTATGTTAGCATTACGTAGGTTGCCATGACATCTCGGTTGGCAGGGGATGTGTCATAATATCGATGAAGGAACCGCTTTATCTCCTCAAGCAACTCCAAGTCTGAGGGATAATCTTTAACATAACTGGCTAGGTTGACGAATCCTTTTATCAGAAGGTCATTTTCAAGAGGGACGTATATTTGCGTTTCATCAAATGGGTCAGTAACCGCCTCCACAAATTCAACTAATTCATTATGGATATGAGCGAACTGACTTTTCTTGGAGATGGGGTCATAAAGTTGTTCAAAAAATGAAAGAATTGCCCCATTTCGGTTTAATATGACTTTACCTGGACATGGAATATATTCCTTCCGCCCCTTCTTTTTCTTTTGAGGCACACATTCTCTAACCTCATCCACTTCATCTTCGGGGACGCCCACTAAACCTGGGTCAAGTCCTTGTGAGATCAATCGGCGCGTCCTCTCCTCTCGAGACGATCGCTCCAATTTACCACCACCGGGTTAAACTATCATTTGCCTCATCATCATAAACGTCATGGTAGGTTATTCCATGGTCCTCAATAGATGTCAATAAAACAACAAGGTCGTTCTTTGGGATATTCCTGAGAAGCAGTTTTACATTCAATCGCATGTTCGGATCAATACATGGATCATCAAATTTCTCTTCAATACCCTTATTGTTGAGGATACGATATTCTATCCAGCGTTCTTCAATCGACTGGAGAAGTCCATTCAGGTCATATCCCGTGACGTTCTCTAGTATCAACATCGCTTTACATTTGTCCTCGGTCTCTAAAATAAAACAGGGCCCCATTGAGGTCTCATCAATCACTGAATCACCTCCTCAGGGGCATCTACCTGACCTTCTTCGACATTATCTAACACCTCAATGATGTGGAGATGCTTCGTTGAGTAACGTTTGTAGATGATTCTGACACCAGGTATGCTATTCATACAGGCAATGATGTTGGGTATCTGGTTGGCTGGTGCCCTGGCCACACTGGCAAAATTTAAAATTACTGATTCTTCGTCCTTTTCCCAAGTATTATTAATAACGCTATTGCTATTCTGTTTGTTCATTTATTTCACCTTGTACTTAACCCACAGGTGAGATAGATGGACGAATCTGAGCGAGAGATGCTTGCAGGCTGTCTCGCTCAGGTTACATTCATCTATAGCAGACCAAGTCGGCGTGTTCGACTTTATTGACACATTGTTTGTTTATTGATATAAATGATTGCTTTTCCCACTCAATAAAAATGCATGCCATTTACCCATGATAGGTAAGAATAAAAATGTTACCCAAGTGAGGTAATTTATTAAAAAATCCAGATTTAGATTTTCCAAATATTATTCTATTGAGAAACTCGGAAAATTTGGGATATTGTTAATGACTACTATTATTACTGGCTAAACTGGAAAAAATTAATTCATCTTACTAAGGAAAAGAGCAATGGTAAATAGTGCCCGGCTCAATTCGCCCAAGGGACATTATGGCGAGGGGTACGGGCAAGAGGAACGGAAACGGTGTCGAGCTCGATTTCCGTGAGAAGCTTTGGCAAGCTGCTGACAAGATGCGCAACAACATGGATGCAGCCGAGTACAAGCATGTCGTTCTAGGGCTAATTTTCTTAAAATACATAAGCGACTCGTTCGAGGAAAAGCATTCCCAGCTTCAAACTGAGAAAGCCCAAGGGGCTGACCCTGAGGACCCTGATGAATACAGGGCGCTCAACATCTTCTGGGTTCCAAAAGAGGCTCGCTGGTCCTACCTCCAGGCCAATGCCAAGCAGCCTACGATCGGCACCCTGATCGACGAGGCGATGCTTGCCATCGAGAGGGACAACCCATCGTTGAAGGGCGTATTGACCAAGGATTATGGCCGTGCCACGCTCGACAAGCAGCGCTTGGGTGAGCTGGTCGACCTCATTGGAACAATCGGTCTTGGTGACGTGGAGAACCGCTCTAAAGACGTCCTGGGTCGCGTCTACGAGTACTTCCTAGCCCAGTTCGCATCGGCAGAGGGCAAGAAGGGCGGACAATTCTATACCCCACGCTGCGTGGTGCAGCTGCTAGTTGAGATGCTTGCCCCATACAATGGCCGCATATACGACCCCTGCTGCGGTTCCGGTGGCATGTTCGTCCAGAGCGAAAAGTTCGTGGAGGCGCACGGCGGTAAGATCGGCGATGTCTCCATCTATGGTCAGGAATCAAATCCAACCACCTGGAAGTTGGCTAAGATGAACCTGGCCATCCGAGGGATCGACAACAACCTTGGACCAGAGCCGGCCGACACATTCCGCCGAGATCTTCACCCGGACCTCAAGGCCGATTTCATCATCGCAAATCCACCGTTCAATATGAGCGATTGGGGGCAGGAAGGACTGAAGGACGACGTTCGTTGGAAATTCGGTATTCCACCGAAAGGCAATGCTAATTTTGCCTGGGTACAACATTTTATCCATCACCTAACCCCAAGTGGGATTGCAGGATTTGTTCTGGCAAATGGTAGTATGTCGTCCAGCCAAACCGGTGAAGAAGAAATTCGAAAAGCGTTAATTGACGCGGATTTGGTCGATTGTATGGTTGCCTTGCCAGAGCAGTTATTTTTTTCAACATCAATTCCTGCTTGCTTATGGTTCATTGTGAGGAATAAAGCAATAAATGGTAGAAATCGAAAAGGAGAGATATTATTTATCGATGCACGTAAAATGGGTTCCATGACGGATAGAATCCACCGTGAACTTTCTATTATTGATATTCAAAAAATTTCATTTACATATCACTCATGGAAAAATAATTCTTCTTCTCCAACATTTCATTACGAAGATGTACCAGGATTCTGCATGAGCGTAAAAAATGACGTGATAACTAAAAATAATTCGATGTTGACACCAGGTTTGTACGTCAGTTCTCAAATCAATGAAAATGATAAGGAGAATCATCGTGAAAAATTGGCTATGTTGATCGAGGAATTGTGTCGCCAAGAGGCTGAGGTAAAAATACTGGATGAGACCATCCGCGAGATATTAATGGAACTTAGCAATGATAAATAATTGGCCAATATTTACTGTTCGTCAACTCGTAGAAGAGGGAGTTCTCGAATCTCCAGTTGATGGAAATCATGGAGAATTGCATCCCAAAACATCTGATTTTGTCGATGATGGGATACCATTCATAATGGCCTCCGATATTTCGAATGGAATTATCGAATTATCTAAATGTGCCCATATATCCGAAAATCAAGCTAAGTCTCTCAGGAAGGGGTTTGCGATTCCTGGAGATGTTCTAATTACTCACAAAGGAACTATGGGAAGAACTGCCATCGTGGGACACATTGATACTCAATACCTTCTACTTACACCGCAGGTAACCTATTATCGTATTAAAAATCAAAATCGTCTTTCAAATAAATTTCTAAAATATTATTTTGACAGCCCAATGTTTCAGAAGAAGTTTGTCACGATGGGAGAGAAGGGATCAACTCGCTCATATCTGGGAATCCAATCTCAGCTTGATCTACCAATAATGGTTCCACCTTTGGATTGCCAAAATAATATTGTAAATATTTTAGAATCATTCGATGAAAAAATACTGCTTAATCGGAGTATTCAAAAAAATATTAATGAAATTGCCGAATCCGTTTTTAAATTATGGTTTAATAATTTTGGTCACTGCCAATCTTTACATGTATCTGAATTGAAGAAAAATGAGTTCTCTAATAATCTGAAAAAAATTGGTACATTTGATGATATTATCATCGAAACAAATCAGAGGGTTGAGGACAAAAATCATTTAAAAGTATTATCTGCAGTAAATACTGGCGATTTAGTAATTTCTGATCAATATTTTAAAAAAAAGGTATATAGTGAAAATATTGAAAAATATAAAATTGTAAATAAATATGAATTTGCTTTTAACCCCGCCAGGATTAATATTGGTTCTATCGGTATGAATAAATTTGATGAGCCAGGTGCTGTTAGTCCTGTTTACATTGTATTCAAATGCGTCAACGATTATCATTATTATATATCATATTTATTAAAAACAAACTTTGTAAAAAATGAAATTGCTAAAAGATGTTCAGGGAGTGTAAGGCAAAATTTGAGATTTTGCGATCTTGCTTCAATACCAATTCCTATTCCGTCATATGATCAAGTTAAAAAATTCAATAGAATTGTCGAACAGGTCAATTATTCAACATTTAAAATTTCCGAAAATTCAAGAGTACTTACATTAATTATGGATGAACTTCTCCCGAAACTAATATCTGGGGAGATTCGCCTCCCACCCTTTGGGGAAGGAGGAGGACAATAGTTCATGGCTTTGACCGAGGCCGATCTAGAGGAGATGGCTCTAGATCTTTTGAAAGGGCTCGGGTATCAGGTCGCATTTGGCCCAAGTATCGCCCCGAAAGGGGAACGGGAGGAACGGGACAATTATGGTAATGTAACCCTCCAAAGCCGTTTGAAAAACGCCCTTCATCGTCTCAACCCCGAAGTAGACACTCTTGCCCTGTCTGAGGCAGAAAAGAAGCTCCATCATACTCATTCCACCACGCTTCTTGGCAGCAATGAAGCAGCACATCGGCTGCTCATCGAAGGGGTCCCGGTGGAATCACGCAGGAAGGATGGGACGACGCAGCACCTTCTGGCCAAGGTGATTGACTTCGACCATCCCGAGAACAACGACTTCCTTGCAGTTAATCAGTTCACAGTTGTAGAGAATAAGATCGAACGCCGGGCCGATATAGTCCTCTTCATCAATGGTCTTCCGGTCGTTGTCATAGAATTGAAGAACCCTGCCGATGAAAAGGCGACGATATGGTCCGCATACAATCAACTTCAGACCTATAAGGCGCAAATCCCCTCACTTTTCCTGTTCAACGCGTTTCTTGTTCTGTCCGATGGGCTCAAAGCCCGTCTAGGGACGATTAGCTCGGACAAACAACGCTTCATGCGATGGCTCACCATGGAAGGCGATGTTGAAGCCCCGAAGACTGCGCTTCAGAGCGATGTTCTTATCAAAGGGGTATGTGACAGGTCCCGACTCCTCGACATCATTCACCATTTCATCGTCTTCGAGGAGACCGACAAAGGCGTCCCAATCAAGAAGATTGCTGGCTATCATCAGTTCCACGCCGTCAACTTCGCCGTCAAGGCGACGGTCGAAGCTTCAAATCTCAACGGAGACAGGAAGATAGGTGTGGTCTGGCACACCCAAGGGTCGGGCAAGAGCTTGACCATGGTCTTCTACGCTGGGAAGATCGTCCTCGACCCCCGGATGAATAACCCGACGATAGTGATTATCACGGACCGCAACGACCTGGACGATCAATTGTACGGGACATTCCATAACTGCCATCACCTGCTACGGCAGCGGCCAGTGCAGGCGGAGACATCCGAGCACCTCAGAAAGTTATTGAAGGTCGCATCCGGCGGGATCATCTTCACTACCATCCAGAAGTTCCTGCCGGGAGAAGGCAGCAGCGAACCGCTTTCCGACCGGCGCAATATTGTGGTCATCGCCGATGAGGCGCATCGCAGCCAATACGACTTTATCGATGGCTACGCAAGGCATATGAGGGATGCCCTACCCAACGCCTCTTTCATCGGCTTCACCGGGACTCCCTTGGAGCTGGAGGACAAGAACACACGGGCAATCTTCGGTGAGTACATCAGTATCTACGACATCCAAAGAGCCGTGCAGGATGGGGCCACCGTCCCAATCTATTACGAGTCCCGTTTGGCCAAGATTGAGCTGCCTGCCTCACAGCGCCCCCTCCTTGACGCCAAGATCGAGGAGATCACAGAAGGGGAAGAGGTCACCAGGCGGGAGCAGCTGAAAGCCAAGTGGGCCGCCCTGGAGGCGTTGGTTGGCTCGGAGCGTCGCATCAAGCTCATCGCCAAGGATATCGTGGACCATTATGAAAAAAGGCAGCAGGCCATCGAGGGTAAGGCCATGATCGTCTGCATGAGCCGGCGCATCTGTATTGAGCTGTATGATGAGATCATCAAGCTCAAGCCTGAATGGCACAGCGAGGACGATGTTAAAGGGGCAATCAAGGTAGTCATGACCGGCTCCGCCACGGACCCGGTGGAATGGCAGCAGCATATCCGCAACAAGGAAAGGCGGGAGAAGTTGGCAATCCGCTTTAAGGATTCCAAGGATGATTTCAAGCTGGTCATACTAAGGGACATGTGGCTCACTGGCTTCGATGTACCCTGCCTGCACACTATGTACATTGATAAGCCAATGCAAGGCCACGGCCTAATGCAAACCATCGCCCGCGTCAACCGCGTCTTCCGAGACAAACAGGGCGGGCTCATTGTTGACTATATCGGTCTGGGCGACCAGTTGCGCCGGGCTATGGCCATATACACACAGAGCGGGGGCAAGGGGGAAACAGCCATCGACCAGGAAAAGGCAGTTCAGGTCATGATGGAGAAGTACGAGATCTGCCGCGACCTGTTCCACGGTTACGATCACACGTCCTACATTAAAGCCGATGCCAAGGTCCAGGTCACAATGCTGCCGGGTGCGCAGCAGTTCATATTGGCCAAGCCTAATGGCAAGGAAAGGTTCGTGCAGGCTGTGGTGGAACTTTCCAGAGCATTCTCCTTGGCGGTTCCGAGCGATGAGGCCATTCGAATCAGGGACGAGGTCGCCTTCTTCCAGGCGGTCAAGGTGGCCATGGTAAAGTATGACGGGTCGGCGGGCGTGGGCACGGACATCAACTTCGCAGTAAGGCAGATCATCTCCGGGGCTTTGGTCTCCGATAGGGTCATCGACATCTTCGAGGCAGCGGGGCTTAAGAAGCCGGATATCTCCATCCTATCGGACGAGTTCCTAGCCGAGGTGCAGACCCTGCCGCAGAGGAATCTAGCCTTCGAGTTGTTGCAGCGTCTTCTCAACGACGAGGTCAGGGTTCAGACCAGGCACAATCTGGTACAGGCAAGGATGTTCTCCGATAGGCTCAATGAGGCCATCACCCGCTACGAGCAGAGGGCGACCGATACCATGGATGCTCTCAAGGCTCTTATCGACCTCGCCAAGGAGATGCGCGAGGCTAGGAAGAGAGGGGATGACCTCGGCCTTTCTGAACAAGAATTGGCATTCTATGATTCCTTAGGAACCAACGATTCCGCTGTTGCATTGCTTGGCGACAAAGTACTATGTCAGATCGCAAAGGAACTGGCGGCGAAGGTCAAAGAGGACGCTACTATCGACTGGCAGTTTAAAGATTCTGCCAGGGCAAATATGCGCAGGGACGTCAAGCGATTGCTGCGTAAGTACAACTATCCTCCCGACAAGCAAGATCAAGCGGTCAAGACTGTCGTCGAACAAGCAGAGCTAATGTCCAACGGATTGATTGATAACGAATCTGGGTAAGCAGGATTCACATTACAAATGCCAATTCATCAATACGATCAGGATGTTGAAAAATGACAGTTAATCTTTACTTCAAAGGGAAAACGCACTACTTGGCAGACCCATTTGATTACATGGTTTTCCTATCCGAGGTAGTGTTGTCTGGAGATTATTAGTATAAGATCCAGTTACAGATTATACAACATTTGATATTAATTTATACGTTTAAATTTAAAATAATAATATCAGCTGGCTCCACATCTGCTACAGATACTGCAGATAATTACACCACTGCTTGTACCAGGTAAAAATGCCTCAAGGGGATCCTATATGGAATCACAATAATTAGATGCAAATTTCGACCTAATTATCCTCATTTTTAATTGAAATAAAAATTTAAATTTCACAATAAATAAGGAGTAACCAGTTCTAATTTTTTATTATTCCAATGTAGATGGTCGAATCTGGTTTCCGTTAAGAATCGTCAATTTGCTTATTGACTTGACAATCCAATATTTTAATTTTGAATTAGAAGGAAATTATATTCGGGAAATATCGAAATGATCATTGAAAAATTATTAAAAAAAAGAACTAAAGCATACCGATTTTCAAGGTAGCCATATTAATTAAAGTTTTTTTATCTGCGGGGGAATTTACAATATCAAACATTTTCTGAATATTCGGTGGAATATTCAGCTCTTTAATAGATATGGCAGATGCTTTTTTTTGCTTTACGTATTCATCTGCAAATGATCTTGTTATCGATTCTACATGATCAAAATTCACAATAACCGAAGTGGCATTGCTGCACTCCATCATTCTGAAAAATTGGCTAGCTCTGTTTCTTGTCGCCAAATCTGCAGTGAGGTAGTTTTTTATGACCAATTCCTTCTCAATTTTGGTATGCATATATATCTACCTCTTTCGCGGGGTAAGGTATTCGTATACTAATGCTTGTGCCTGATAATTTGTACTCATCTTTTAGGATATAGCCCTTTTGCTCTTTACCCTCGATATTTAAAAGGCCTTGTCTTGATGCTATCATCATATTAGCTCCCAGGCCTTCGGTGCATATACGAACATTTGTGTGAAGGCCATACCCTCTTTCCTTCAACTTTTTTGAAGACAGTCCGTTTATTGCCTCGCCGATAAATTCAACATCTTTGTTAAAAATCATACCTGCAATTGATAAGCTCCCTGGAATCGTAATACCATCGTCAAAAATGCTTATATCTACGAATCCCTTTTTTTGATATTTCTGAGCCATTATAAATGCGTGATTGAATTTCGAATGCTCATAAATGTTGGCTACAAGTTCTCCAATTAAATATTTAAATGCATTTTGGCCACCATATTCCTTTCCGTCATTGTTTAAACGGTATACCTCAGCTAAAACTGGATCCAATTTACTTTCGTCATCTGGCAATGGGATTGGGGGGACATATGAGCAAATTGACGGTTTATATCCCAATCCCGATTTTAACATATTTTCTATGTAACTTGCAGCATCTGTGTTTTGGGGAGGATAATATTTTGCGCCTGGATTTTTCAACAATAAACTAATTGTTGGTAAGAATGTAGTTGGATAGATCCATTGCAATCTTCCTAGATTTATTTCACCTGTTCCTAAAAAATCAGACTGTATGGATGCAAAATCTTTGAAACATGGAATTAAACTTGGCAAAAATGTCATTAACATCGACTTTCTTTTTATCATTAATTATTTACAAACATTATATAATTTTGTACAATTATTAATTTGCATCATTTATACCGGAATAAATGTCATTTCTCCTTTTCCAAAAAATAACTCTTTCTTAATATATTTACACTTAAAATAATAATTTTTATCAGTCTTATCTTTTTTCACTACTGCTTTGATTTCAACATGTTTTTCTCCGCCCTCTTTTTCTAATTTTTCATATTTATTATCAGGAACCCCTTTAACGACTATACGCTTTATAACAAAGTCCGGAGTTTTATAATCATTATTTTGTTGTTTTTCTCCCAGAATAGATAAAGATTCCACGATTCCAATATCCACGTCATTGATCCAAATTCTAGGACTATCAATCTTATATTCTTCCATATTTGTAAATCTAAATGGTTATTGTTAATCTTTTTCCATTAAAATATTCAATTCAGTAAACAGTCATAATTCTGGATAATTGAAAAAAGATTTGAGCTTGGTACGCTTTTTAATAAATAGGAGCAGGTGCAATTTTTATCTTCAAAAAAAGAAATAAAAGGTTTTTATTAGAGCCGATTTTCTACCACACTATCGTTATTCACCCCGTTAACACAGACATCTGGCTTCATTTTGTTCCGGGCTCCACCGGGCCCGCCATTTCTCTTTAATTCGTTCTCTCCGGCTCGCTTTTCTAAAAAACCTGGTAATTATTTTAAATACCGAGTATCAAATCGGCGGCCAATGGCCAGCGAATTCAAGGTCAACGAGGACGGTCTGACCCGCGAAGGGTACAAGCCTCTTCATCCCAAGATGAAGAAGGTCATGCGGGTCACGACACTGATCTACCTCATTGTATCAGTTATCATCCTAGCCCTGGTCCAGATCTTTTCTGTAAACCTCGGCGGTTTCTATTGGCCATCACTGATCATTATCTTGTTTATCATTGTCTATTACATTGTCAGCATCCTCATCATCCCCATCATCTACTACGCCCGTTACCGATACAACGTCGGCAATGACCGGATCGATGTCCTCCGGGGCGTTTTCATCATCAGGCATATCATCGTCCCGATCGAAAGGATCCACCAGGTGGAAGTGACGCGCGGACCGATCAAGAACATTTTCGGCCTGGCGAACGTTTCCATGACGACCGCCGGCGGTATCGCTTCGATCGAATACCTGGAGCTTTCCGAAGCCGAAAAGATCGCCGACATGTTGAACGACAGGGTGGTCTCCATCCTCAAGGAAAGGGAAACGAATTGACCGGAGAAAGGCTCAGGAACCATCCCACGGTGATCCTGGACAACCTGGTCCAGACGGCATTTGTCATATTCATCGTTCTCATATTCACATTAAGGATCTGGGCATCGGAGGCGTTCTTGATCGTCGGAGGCGTGCTCTGCCTCTTGACCATCATGTTCTACTGGAGATGGAGGAAGACGTTCATCCATTTCAACGAGAACGAGCTGGTGGTGGAACGGAACACTCTGTTCAGCATGAAGAAGACCATTCCTTACACCAAGATCGCCTCCATCAACATCAACCGTAGCATCACGAACCGGATCTTCCGCACCTCCACGCTGAAGGTGAACGTCAACTCGAGCAGCAACGCGATCGTGCCGGAGGCCGTGCTGGTCTTCAAGATGGAACTGGCAGAGAAGGTGAAGCAGGACCTGTCCAGAACCGGGTCCAAGGACGAGCCGCAGGCCGAGATCTATCACGCATCGGCCGTCGACGTCAGCTCCAAGGACATAATCATCCACGGTTTGTTCAGCCAATCCACACTCCAGACCCTCAGCGGCTTCTTCTTCCTCGGAGTGTCGGTGATCCAGCTCCGGGATGAGATGATGAGGCCGAACGCTTCTGAAGGTTTCCAAGGCCTCATCTCTCTGGGCATGTTCGTGCTCTTGACCATCGTGCCAACGATCACGTCGATCGTCCACAACGCCAACTTCAAGGTGTACCGCGAAAAGGACATCGTCTATCTGGAGCACGGCCTCATCAGCAAGTTCAAGACCTCTTTCCCCGTGGCCAAGGTCAATGCCGTTCACGTGAGAAGCACCTTCGTGTCCAGGCTCCTGGGCATGTCCTATCTGGAAGCGGAGGTGATAGGCCTGGGCGTCGATACAAAGAACAAGAGGCCTGTCCTCTGTCCGTTGAAGAAGAACGAGGTGATAACTGCAGCTCTGCGCGAGCTCCTGCCCGAGTTCGTCTACGAACATGATGGGATCAGGCAGCCATTGGAGGCAAGGAAGCCTATCGCAGCCAAGGCGGCGGCCGGTATCTTTTCCATCGTCGCGGCATCTATCATCCTGACGCTGCTCCTGCGAAGCGTCATCTCCGGCGATACGACTCTTATTGGCATGGCCAGGACACTGGCGGAGAACATCTTCCTCATCATCGGTACGCTGATGACGCTGGGAATGATCGTCTGGGCCTTTGGTTACTATAAGGTGGCCGAGATGTCCCTGGGCGAGGACCTGTTCACATTTGTCAGCGGGGTGGTCGATCGGAAGGAGACGACCATGCTGTACGACAAGGTGCAGATGGTAACGGTATCCAAGGGTCCGGTCGCCAAGCGTTACGAACTGGCGGTCGGCAAGGTCTCCCTCCTAACTGCGACAGGTGGGGCGAACGTGTCCTCCGGATATTTCCCCGAGGCTCAGCTCAACAAGGTGCACAAGATAGTGATGGCACGTCTGGCAGACGGCAGATATGAAGGCAAGCTCGACAAGGCATGATGCGATGTTATGATGATCGTTTTCTGGCCTAGACCTGGATAACAACTTTGCACAGCGATGATCTCAATTCATCTTTCCATGTGGTGATCAAAAAATGCCAGATCAATACTTGTACAGCTCATCCAGCTTCTTATTGATCTTAGCAAAGATCCTAGCCATGTCCACTTTGTCCTTTTCATCGAGACATGAAAAGACCTGGTCGAACGCTTCATCCAGGGTAGAGGTTGAGTCTGCGAAGGCCTCCCGTCCCTTTTCCGTCAAAAATAGTCGGTAGGTCCGGACGGTCTCGCTGCGGTTCTCGACCAGCTCTGAGTCGATGAGGTTCCTGACGACCCTTGTGACCAGACCCTTATCGGCGCCTAGGCTGATACACAGGTCCTTCATAGAGATCCCTTCGTTCCTGCCGATCTCCAAAATGAACGGGACCTGGGCGGCGCTAAAGTCCTTGTCCTTTAGCATCCTGTTCATATGCGAATCGATGATGGACTTCATCTTCTTCGGGGAGATCATCATGTCGCAGTGGCCCATCTGATCGGGCACTTGACATCTCAACATATTATTAATTTTTTTCTACTTGACTTGTCAGGTCAATATCCTTAAATAGCTTGCCGACTTGACAGGTCAATCCCTAACGCGGAGGTTAGCGATTGAAGTCTGATAATCCGTTGCACTGGTCGAACATCGACCACAAACATCGCAAACTCATCATGGCAGGTCTGATGCTGGGAATGCTGGCAGCTTGTCTGGATGGCACCATCGTCTCCACCTGCGGTACTATCATCGCCGAGGACCTTGGTGGCCTTGGCCTTTACGCCTGGATGTTCACCGCCTTCATGCTGGCAGAGACCATCACCATACCCATCGGCGGAAAGCTGTCCGACCTGTACGGAAGGAAGCCGTTCTTCCTGCTGGGCATGGGCCTCTTTGCGGGTGGTTCCGTCATTGCCGGTCTCTCGGTCAACATGGAGATGTTCATCATCTGCCGTGCCATCCAGGGTGTCGGAGGCGGCTTCTTGATGCCGGTGGCCACAGCTGCCATCGCCGACCTATACTCCCCCACCGAGCGTGGCAAGATGCAGGGCATAATGGGGGCGATATTCGGCCTGGGCACTGCCCTAGGTCCGGTCATCGGCGGGTTCATAGCAGACTCCATTAGCTGGCACTGGGTGTTCTACATCAACATCCCGCTGGCTGCTGTAGCGCTGTTCCTCTGCGCCAGGAAGTTCCCGTCCTTGGAGGTATCCAATACCAAGAGGATCGACTTCCTGGGCATGTCCGTGCTTGGTCTGTTCCTGCTGGACCTGTTGCTGTTCTTCACCTGGGCAGGCAAGGACTTCGATTGGATCAGCTATGAGTCGGGCATCATGGTCGGCGTCGCAGCGATGCTGCTGATCGTCTTCGTCTTCCTGGAGTTCAGGGCGGAGGACCCGGTCATCGCTCCCCGCCTGTTCAAGAACAGGACGTTCGTGGGCGGCGCATTCAGCATGATGATATTCGGCCTGGCACTCACTGGCTCTATGACCTACATGTCCATGTTCAGCATATTCGTCATGGGGCTGTCGGTCAGAGAGGCCGGATACCTGACAATAGCGTTGGTCGCGGGCCTGATGATCACTGCATCCATGAGCGGTAAGTTCGTTGAAAAGACTGGCTCCAGGCCATGGCTGATCGCCGGACCGATCATCTCGTTCGCTGGAATGGTGCTGATGTCGACACTGGGATTGGGTGACAGCGTTTGGCTGCTGGCCCTCTATATGTTCATCTTGGGCATTGGCCTGGGCTGCGTTATGGCAGTGCTGATGGTCGCCGTTCAGAACAGCGCCAAGGCGGATGAGATGGGCATGACCACCTCCAGCGTCAACCTGTTCCGCGCTATTGGTGCGACCGTCGCCACCGGCGTCTTCGCCTTCATCATCAACCTGCGTTTAGACGATGAACTGGCGGCGGAGCTGCCTGCTGAGGTGTATGCCATCCTGCCGCATGACACCGATGTGCTGGGCTACATCGCCTTCATGCCCCAGTATGCGACCCAGATCCTGAACTCCTTCGCCGACAGCGTGGACTTCGCTTTCCTGCTGGGCGGGATAATCATCCTGCTGATGCTGGTGGCGGTGCCGTTCGTCAAGAACCACAACTCGACGGATGACATGGAAGAGGCCAAGGAGATCAAGGTCGAGGACGAGAGCTGAATAAAAAAAACGAGGGGAGGCGGCCCTCCCCCATCTTACTTCATTTTTTCCAATCCTCCTCCAGCGCTTTCTTCATCTGCTTTCCACGCTCTTCTCCGAACAAGTCATATTTCCTGCAGCTGTTCAGGTCATTGCATTGGCCGCAGGAATCATGGCTCTTCTCCTTGGCGCACAATCTGATGGGGCATTCCGGGTTGCCACCGCCTTTCAGGCAGCCGGGGCATCGTATCCACTTGCTGACCCAGGCCAGGTTCTCATCAAGCTGTTTGAAATCCACGTCCTTGCCACCTGGCATCGCACTTGCCCAGCTTGCCACTTCATACATCTTGAGATAATTGGACAGGTCGATGGCGGCTTCGGCCACGGTACCGTTTCCCATTTTGCATTCTTCACACTTCAGGCCACAATAGGAGACCTGGCCCTTTACATTTTCATATTCTTCAGGAATCATGAGGTATTCATTCTGATGGGGGGTGATATGCATATCGCAGGGGTCGGCGAATGATGACACGACCCTCATCCCACTGGCCCATGATTCTTGAGAAATCAATAAGTAGGATGGGTCATACTAAAACATAAAGGAGGGGTTGAGGCCGGATCGGCCAAGCATCACCGGGCACCCTAACCGGTGAAGATGTCAAATGTCTAGAAACGGCTGCGAAGTAGGGAGGGCGCATATCCTGGCGAACGCTCTAGGTGGCCCACCCATCTTCAGAGGGCGATCATGATGATGGGAGACAGATCACCACGTTCATTCGAAGAGCTGTCAACGGAGAACTCCGACCTAAAAGAAAGGAATAGGCTGCTTGAAGAGCGTTATCGCCGTCTATTCGATAACATCCAGGAGGCCGTCGTTCTGCGCAAGGCCATCTTCGATGAAAATGGTCAAGTGGCCGATCTTGAGCTCATCGAGGCGAACCCCTCGCACTTGAAAACGCTAAAGGTGGATTCCTTGACCGAGGTTCAGGGAAGGAGGTATTCCGAACTTTATACACCGGGGATGCTGGCCTGGACAATCGACCATGTGAGAAGGGCCATCGAGATAGGGAGACCGATCATCGAAGAAGCCCATCTGGACATCAATAACCGATATTACCTTACCACCACCACCCCGGTCGATAATTGTCTGTTGTTGTCCACCAGCGTCGACATTACCGAGCGTAAGATGGTGGAGGAGGCGCTGCGCGAGTCGAACGAGTATCTGGAGCGGTTGATCGGCTATGCCAACGCGCCCATCATCGTCTGGAGCCCGGACAGCGTCATCACCCGCTTCAACCATGCCTTCGAGCAATTGACAGGGATACCGGCCAGCGAGGCCATAGGTTCGGACCTCTCGATACTATTCCCATCATCATCGAAGGCCTCCTCCATGGAGCTCATCCACCATGCCATGGACGGTAAGCAGTGGAACGTCGTGGAGATCCCCATCCAGCACAGGTCTGGCGAGGTGAGGACGGTACTATGGAACTCGGCAAATGTCATGGACAGCCAGGCCAGGCTGCGCGCAACCATCGCACAAGGCCAGGACATCACCGAGAGGGTGAAGGCCGAGACCGCGCTGAAGAAGAATGAAAAGCGCCTCAGCGATGCCCAGCACTTTGCCCACCTGGGGAGCTGGGAATGGGACCTGCGCAATGACGATCTCCGATGGTCCGCGGAGCTTTATTCCATCTTTGGCCTCAGCCCGGAAACGTTCCAACCGACCATGGAGAAATTCTACGAATGCATCCATCCTGACGACAGGGAAACGGTAAAGTCGGACATGCAGCAGCTTGTCTCGCAGGGAACTCCTATGAACATCGACTTCCGGATCATCTGGGGGGACAGCACCGTTCGGATAATCAACTGCACTGGCGAGGTCTCCGGGAGAGATAACGAAGGCGAACCTCAGGTGATCGTCGGAACGAACCAGGACATCACCGAGCGCAAGCGCGTGGAGGATGAGATCAGGCGGTCGAACGCCGAGCTGCAGCAATTTGCTTACGTCGCCAGCCACGATCTGCAGGAGCCATTGAGGATGGTCGTCAGCTACCTCAATCTCCTGGAACGGAGATGCGAGGCACAGCTGGACCCGAAGGGACAGGAGTACATTCATTACGCCGTCGATGGTGGCAAGAGGATGAGGGAGCTGATCGACGATCTGCTGGAATACTCCCGCATCAGCACGAGGAGCAGGGATTTTTCTTTCGTGGACATGAACCAGGTTGTCGATGAGACCCTCAAGGTGCTCAAGGTGCCGGTAGAGGAGAGCAATGCGGTGATCGTGGTCCATCCCCTTCCTTCTTTGATGGCGGACGGTTCCCAGATGGTGCAGCTGATGCAGAACCTCATCGGGAACGCCATCAAGTTCCGCGGTTCGGAACCTCTACATGTGGAGGTGAACTCCTGGCACCGGGCCAGCGAGTACGTCATTTCCATCAAGGACAATGGAATAGGTATCGACGAGAAGTACCGCGGCAAGTTATTCCAGATGTTCCAGCGTCTGCACACGAGGGATGAATACGCAGGAACAGGGATCGGACTGGCTATCAGCAAGAAGATAGTGGAGAGGCATGGGGGCCGGATCTGGTTCGAATCGGACGGAAGTCATGGGTCCACCTTCTTCTTCACGATATCAAAGGACCTGAGGGGTGCTACAGATGAGTGAGCCACTGAAGATCGTTCTCGTCGAGGATAACAAGGGAGATGCCAGGCTCATCGAGGAGATGATCCGCGATACCGGTGAGGCATTTACGATCACATGGCTCAACGACGGGATGAGGGCCATCGAATACTTCAGCGCAGGCGATGATGCCGATCTGATACTCCTCGACCTGAAGATCCCCAAGGTCAGCGGACATGAGGTGCTCTCGTTCCTCAAAGAGAGGAGCATACCTTCTCGGATACCGGTGATAATCATGACCGGATCGACCTACCAGGCGGACATCGACAAGGCCATGCAGAAAGGGGCGGCCGAGTATCTCTTGAAGCCGATGTCCATGGATGAGATCGAGAACATCACGAGGATACTAAGAGACATTCTGGTCAACAGGGTAAAGCAGAAGCAGGGCTCAAAAAAGTTGGGTGTTTAAAAAAGATAGGGGGAGGAATGGGCTTATGGTCCATCCCTCCGGAACCATCTAAACCGCATGGGCACTCTTCAGATGCGTCTTGAGCTTGTCCTGGAGGTCGGCCCCGCTCGAGCCCTCGATCATGTCGACACATATGGGGCAGAGGATCTTGGTCGCCGCGTCATCCATCTCCATCGGGATGTTCTTCCCGCTCTCGATGACCTTTTCCTCCCACTTCTCCTTCTCGCCCTTGGCGGCGCTATATCCCTGTGCGGACTTGTCCAGGTTCTTTCCGCTCTCTACCACCTTTTCCTCCCACTTCTCCTTCTGTCCAGCGGCCGCATCATATCCTTCTGAGGTCTTGTCGAACTTCTTCCCGCTCTCGATGACCTTTTCCTCCCACTTTCCGGTCTGGTCCTTGGCGGCGCTGTAACCGGCCTTGGCTGAGCGGTCAAGGTCCTTCCCGCTCTCGATCACCCTCTCTCCCCACTTCTCCTTCTCACCGGCAGCGGCCGCCTCGTAATCTCCCTTGGTCTGGCCGACCCTCTTGCCAGACTCTACGACCCTCTCCTGCCATTCCTCCTTCTCGCCCTTGGCGGCATCATATCCTTCCTTCTCGCAGACCTCCTCGTGAGATAGGTCCTTGCCGCTCTCGATCACCTTCTCCTTCCAGATCTCCTTGGGCTCGGAGGCTGCATCATATTGGTCGGTCTTGCACGATCCTTCCATTATGGCTCCGATGTGCACTTTGGTCCCGTGGGACGTGGCCATATGCTTACGGAGGTTCTCGGAGAGATCGACCGTCGTCTTTCCTTTCACCTTTTCCATGCAAATTGTACAGTTGAGCTGCGACATGCGGGCTTCACCGAGAAAAACTTGTGAGTTACCTCTATTTGAAGAAATCAAAATGTTGCGGTCTTCCCACAATCGGCATAATCATAGTCCAGACGTTCCTGATGCCTTACCCCTCCCCCACCTTTTGGGGTAGATTTTTGAATGGGGCGCTAAAGTAAATCTTACAGATAGAAAGGGGATATCATGATGGACAGGTTCGAACAACACATGGAGTGGATGAGGTCCGCCGACCCTGGCTCGGGCAAGGACCGGACTTGCTGTCCGCTGCGGCCGTTTCGAACTTCGCCTCGCTCATCTACTACGTCTTCGTCAACGCGTCGGCGATCAAGATGAAAGGGGCCCATTATCCCAGATCGATACCGGTCATCGGGCTGGTCAGCTGTGTCATCCTGATCCCATTCCTGGGCACCGATGCTCTTTTGTCTGGGATCGTGATGGTGATCGCGGTCACCATCGCCTTCTATGCAGGCAAGAGGCTAGCCGCGATCAGGTGGAGACGTCTCACCCATAATCGGTAAATATCCGGGGGTCGAACATTTCTTCCATGAAAACCTCTGGCGCGCTCATCATCGTAGCTGTCATAGTCATCATTGTTGTGATGATCGCGGTGGCCACCCTTCTAGGTCCGAAAGGCGGCGGGGGCAATACCACTCCCAGTGAAACCAACGATGTCAGCATAACCAGCGGCTTCACGTTCTCTCCCAGCACCCTGACCATCCATGCCGGCCAGAATGTCACCTGGACGAACGACGCCAGTATAGATCACTCCGTCGTTTCTGACAGCGGGAACGGGGAGTCTTTCTCCAGCGGGGTATTGGGTCATGGCCAGTCCTATACACACCGGTTCATGACGGTGGGCAATTTCACCTATCATTGCTCCCTCCACACCTACATGACCGGAACGATCGTGGTCCTCCCCTGATCTAGCCAGGGAAGAATCCGCTGGAGTAGAGGAACAGACCCAGGCCGAGGGTGACGCTCCACAGGAACGCCGTCATCCTCATTAACCACTTTCCCCGGCAGTTCAGGATCGTAAAGCGGGCCAGGGCGAACCGGGCCACCAGGAACGAGGCTAGGATGAGCGTTGCCACCCCGAGCAGATAATGTACGATGAACACGACCGATTCCATGTTAGAGTACGATGACACGACAGGAAGGCCCGCGAGCAGCAATGGTACCATTATGAAAAGCGTCAGCCCAAGATTTTGCACATAGGCCATCACCATCAGCAGCCCATGCAGCCTCGGCCGTCCCTTGATCTTGACGACGATGGCCATGAAAAGGAACGCAGCGACCACGAACTGGAGCACGAGATTCAACTGGTTCATCAGGATGACATCGGTCATATCCCTCACCTAAACGATTCTCTCCCAGCCTATTTGAATTGGTCGTCCTCGGAAATATGTCAACCAGACCTGCATCTCATCAGTATGGTTTATCTCCCACCTCTGCATCATTGAGGCGATATCATGATCAACATCTACTTCGTCGGTACCGCCGGCAGCGGCAAGAGCTCATTGGTCCGGGCGTTCAAGGAATGGATGACATTGCAGGGACTGGACTGCATCACCGTCAACCTTGATCCGGGCGCCGAGTTCATCCCCTACGACGTGGATGTCGACATCCGGGAATGGGTCAACGTCCCGGACGTGATGGAGGAGTACGAGCTCGGCCCGAACGGCGCCCAGGTGGTATGCGCCGACCTCATGGCCATGCGCGCATCGGAGATGGCCGAGGTGATCGAGACGTTCAAGACGAACTACGTCTTGATCGACACCCCTGGCCAGATCGAGCTCTTCGCCTTCCGCAAGAGCAGTGAGGTCATCATCGATGCACTGGGCAGGGACAATTCCTTCCTGGTCTTCCTGAGCGACCCGCACCTGAGCAAGTCCCCGGTCGGCTTCATCTCATCTCTGATGCTGTGCGCCACGGTGCAGTTCCGCTTCTCGCTTCCCTTCCTGAACGTCCTGTCCAAGGCGGACATGCTGAAGGAAGAGGAATTGATGAACGTCATCAACTGGTCGATGGACCCGGACAACCTCAACTATGCGCTGACCGATGGCGGGGTCGATCCCCGAACTGTCCTGAACATTGAGTTCTTCCGCGCGTTGGAGAGCGTAGGTATGTTCCGCGAGATCGTTCCAGTGTCCTCGGAAGCAAAGGAAGGGTTCGAGGACATCTACGATGCGGTCCAGGAGACGTTCGAGGGCGGAGAAGATTTAAGAAGTGACTGATGTCTGATCGAGGCGGTAAGATGTGGGGAAGGAAGAAAGAGGAAGAACCGAAGGACGATTACGTCAAGGCGTGTCCACGCTGCTCCTCCAGGAATCTCGTGATGGAGCCAGGTGTCTCTCTCTACATCATCTTGGGTCACATCTACCAATATCGCTGCAAGGACTGTGGCTACTTCGGACCGAACTTCGACATGGTGAACGTTTCCAAGGACCACCCAGTCGAACCGGAGAAGGCCCAGGACTGATCCTTGGTCGTTCGCTCCCCCTCGATTCGTTTGAATACCCAAGTTAGATAAACCGCCGATTGGCATCATCACGGCATGGTCAAGACCATCCTTACCTGCCCTCAGTGCGGCTCTGCCGACATCTTCTACGAGAACGCCATGATCACTGGCATAATCTATCACTGCAAGAAATGCGATTACATCGGCCCGGTCGTACTGGAGCGGGACCTCATCGATGAGGAGATCGAGGCGATGAAGCAGGGCAGGGTCAAGGAGAAGAAGCGCTGACACCGCTCAATCCATTTTTATATCACCGGTTCCCAGGTTCATTGCGGTGAGTTCAATGACCCCGCAGGAGGGGAACAAGGAGACGACCATCAGATTGCTGGACGCGGCATTCAACCGGAAGGACCCGGCGAGGGTTGGTTCGTTGGTGACGGAGAGGTATATCCAGCATAATCCGGTCGTGCCGACCGGCAGGGAGGGATTGGTGGGCGCTTTGCCCAATTTCTATATGGTCATCCCTACGCTGAAGTGGGAGATGAAGCACATCTGGGCGGAAGGCGATTATGTGATCGTCCACTCCATCTATGATTTTGGCAAGCCCACCGCGGTCGTCGACATCTTCCGTTTCAATGGAGACCTGGCGGACGAGCATTGGGACGTGTCTTAGGAGATTCCGGCGAAGATGGCCCACGAGAACGGCATGCTATAACGGCCTGGGGCAAAAGGCCTGGCCTGCCCAGGAAGTGGAATACAGCAATCCTAAAGAATATGCTGGCCATTCACCTGGCATGAACGGGTCGGACTATCTGGTCATGTTCGGGTATTTGGTAGCTCAGATGGTGCTGGTGATCGCGGTGACCTTCGCCTTGTCGAGGACAAGAATTTTCAAGGAGGTCATCACCAACAAGCTGACGCCGTTCAACTGCATTGCTTTCATCGTCATCTTCGGCGCCCTGGCCATCGTCGGGACGTACCTGGCGATCGATTATGAGACGTCTAAGGTCAACCTGAGGGACTTCCCCGTGATCATCGCCGGGCTGTTGGGAGGGCCAATCATAGGAACGGGGGCCGGTCTCATCGGGGGGATCGAGCGCTATCTGGAGGGCGGCGCGACGGCATTGCCCTGTGCCATCAGTACCATAATGGCAGGAGCGGTGGCCGGTCTTGTCCATTGGAGGTATAAGCAGTTCCCCAAGGTGCACGTCGCGGTCATAACGTCCTTTGTGCTCATGGTCGTCCATATGGTCCTTGTTGCCACGATATCCAACCCAGCTAGCGTTGGATTGAGCATCGCCGAGGTCATCGCGTTCCCGATGACCCTATTCGCCGTTGCTGGGATGCTATTGTTCTCGGTGCTGTATTTCAGGACCATGAGGCCGTCATAAACCCTTCCTTACGGCTCGCAGCACTTTTCGCACCATCGGGGCAGAAGTGCTTTCGCTCTTCAAAGAAATAAAAAAACGAGAAAAATGGAAAGGATTTCAGGCGAACATGGCGCCGGTCTCGGTGACCTTCGCCTCTTCCGCGTCCAGGACCTTCACGATGGCCCTCTCGAAGTCCAGCATGCCCACGGTGTCGCGGTTCTCGCGGATGGCGAACATGCCTGCCTCGGTGCAGATCGCCCTGACATCGGCGCCGGAGGCGAACTCCGACTTCGCCGCCAGGTCGTTCAGGTTGATCGTGTCGTCCACGTTCATGTGGGCCACGTGGATCTTGAAGATCTCCAGGCGGCCCTCGAAGTTGGGCAGCGGGATCTCGATGATGCGGTCGAATCGGCCAGGGCGGAGCAACGCTTCATCCAGTATGTCCGGGCGGTTGGTGGCGCCGATGATCTTCACATCGCTGATCGGGTTGAATCCGTCCAGCTCGGCCAATAGCTGCATCAGGGTACGCTGCACCTCGCGGTCGCCGGAGGTGGCAACGTCCAGGCGCTTGGCTCCGATCGAGTCCAGCTCATCGATGAACACGATGCTGGGGGCCTTCTCCTCGGCCAGCTCGAACAGTTCGCGCACCAGTCTTGCCCCTTCACCGATGTACTTCTGTACCAGTTCGGAACCGACCATGCGGATGAAGGTGGCGTTAGTCTGATGGGCCACGGCCTTCGCGAGCAGCGTCTTGCCGGTGCCTGGCGGTCCGACCAGCAGCACGCCCTTGGGCGGCTCGATGCCGACCCTCTTGTAGAGCTCAGGGCGTAGCAGCGGGTCCTCCACGGCCTCCCTGACCTCGCGGATCTCATCTTCCAGCCCGCCGATGTCATCGTACGAGATGGAGGGCTTCTCCACGATCTCGGCCCCGATGACGATCGGGTCGAGCGAGGGCGGCAGGACCGACATGACGGCCAGCGTCTGCTTGTTCAGCGCGACCCTGGCCCCAACGATCATATCCTCCGAGGGAACATATTCTGAAGTTGTAACGATGAAGTCCGGACCAGTGGAGCTCTTGACGATGACCCGCCCGTCCACCAAGATGTCCTTGATGGAACCGATGATCAATGGCGGGGCCTTCAGCCGCTCCAGCTCGGAGCGCATCCTCTTGATCTCCTTCTGCAGGCGGAAGAGCTCGCCTTCAACGTAGCGCTTCTCCCCCTCCACCCTCCTGACCTCCTCAAGCAGCTCTGAGTTCTGCCTCTCCAGTATGTCGATCTTCTGTTTCATTTCCTTCTGCAGGTAATCGTCGAGCTGTTCTTCGGTCAATTGAACGACACCTCTAATCTCCATTCCTATTAAAAGGACTGATATATCATCCTTTCTAGTTCTTTCGCGATGCCTGACAATTGGATAAAAAGACGGCGTCTGGATGCACGAACATAAGGCATCGATTTCTCCCATTCGCAGCGCCATCTGCCTTTTCGCCTGCGGAAATACATCCCCACAAAAGAATTATTTAAGGCGTTCCCATTAGTGCGCCCGGAGGAAGAACGAATGCCCTGCGAACTATGCGGTAAGGCGACCGACAAGCTGACCACGGTGCGGATCGAGGGAACGATGTTGAAGGTGTGCAGCGACTGCGCCAAGTTCGGGGACAACGTGAAGGCGGGAGGCAAGGATGCACCGAACAGAGTGGTGATCCAGTCCCGCCTAGAGAACCGGGAAAGGCGCATGAAGACCAAGGACGTCTACACCCAGGAGGAGCAGCAGGTGGAGGAGCTGGCCGACGATTACGGCGAGCGCATCCGCAAGGGCCGCGAGGCCAAGGGGTGGAAGCAGGAGGACCTGGCCCACCAGATGAACGAACGCTTGAGCCTCATCCAGAAGGTCGAGCGCCACGACATCAAGCCAGATGACATTCTGGCGAAGAAGATAGAGAAGACCCTGGGGATAGTATTGATCGAGAAGGTGCCGCTCGTCAAGACGGAGAAGCAGGCGGTCGCCAACCGTGGACTGACCCTCGAGGACTTCATCAAGTCGTCTAAGAAATGAAATGGAGGGCAGAGCCCTCTACTGCTTTTTTATCTCTTCCTTTGCCAGTGAGAAATACTTCGATATGTCCATGCCCTCTTCCCTGGCCACGACCAGCGCCGCTACCTCGGGGGATACCCTGAGCCGCTCCGCCAGCTTGTTCACCCGCGCCACGAAATCCCTTCTCCCCATCCCCGTCTCCCTGGAGATCTCCTCGATGAGAACGGCGAAAAGCGGGACGTCCAGGTCCTCCGCTTTCTTGGCTGGCGGGACCGGCACCTTTTCCGGCCCGGCGTCCGAAGGGTCCAATGGCCTGGTCGTTGAGGTCGTCACTTCGATGTGCGGGACCTTGGTCGGCGTAGGCTCAGGCTTCGGATGGCCGCCTCCCAGGACCGTCTTCGAAGGAAGATAGTTCAACGGTATCTCGATCGACTTGTAATCGAAATTAGGCTTCAGCACGCCCTCCGTCAATGCCAGCAGCCCCGCGCCCTTGGCGGCGTCGAGGACCTTCTGGGCGTCGACGGCGGTGATCTTGGGGGACTTGTCCGTTTCAGACCAGCGCAGGTCGAAGAGCAGGGTGTTGATGAACTCCCTTTCAGAGAGCATGCTCTTCCCCTTTCTCTTGAAGACGATGGCCACGGTCTTTTCCAGTTCACCCATCAATCGCACCTTGGTCCGATGGATTTAGTGATGCAACCCTCGGATTTATTGCTTGCCCTATGCTTGCATTCCTGCCTTTCCTCATACCTACTACTAATATAAGGAAACGGCAGAAAATGGTTTGACTGGGTCGTGTCCTTGCATCCTGGTCGGGAGCCTTTAAAGGAACGGCTTTGAGCAGATATTTTTATATAGAAGCCCTAACATTTCCGAGACATCTAGCAATCGAGCTAGGATTGTTACTTGGATAATGAACGGGAGGTAAGTAGAATGGCAATGGGTAACACACCGATACTAATCCTCAAAGAGGGTACCAAGCGCGACAAGGGTAAGGATGCCCAGTACAACAACATTCAGGCCGCCAGGGCCATCGCTGACGCTGTGCGCAGCACCCTCGGACCACGTGGCATGGACAAGATGCTCGTGGACACTCTGGGAGACGTCACCATCACCAACGATGGTGTCACCATCCTGAAGGAGATCGAGGTCGAGCACCCGGCAGCTAAGATGCTGGTCGAGGTTGCGAAGACCCAGGACGAGGAATGCGGGGACGGCACCACCACCGCGGTCGTGCTGGCAGGCGAGCTGTTGAAGAAGGCCGTGGACCTGGTCGAGGCCAATGTCCACCCGACGATCATCACCTCCGGCTACCGCATGGCAGCCACCAAGGCCATGGAGGTCTTGGACAAGGTCGCCATGGACATCAGCATCGATGACAAGGAATCCCTGATCAAGATCGCACAGACCGCCATGATGAGCAAGCAGATCGTGGGCTCCAAGGAGCTCATGGGCAAGGTCGCGGTCGACGCGGTCAGCCGCGTGGCCGAGAAGCAGGGCAAGAAGTATATCGTCGACATGGACAACATCCAGGTCGTCAAGAAGCAGGGTGGCTCCATGGATGACACCCAGCTCATCGAAGGCATCATCATCGACAAGGAACCGGTCCACTCCGGCATGCCCCGCCGCATCGAGAAGGTAAAGCTCGTGCTGCTGGACGCCGCCCTGGAGATCAAGAAGACCGAGACCGACGCCAAGATCGAGATCGATGACCCATCTCAGATGCAGGCCTTCCTCGACGAGGAGGAGCGCATGCTGAAGAACCTGGTCGACAAGGTCAAGAAGTCCGGCGCCAACGCCGTCTTCTGTCAGAAGGGGATCGACGACCTGGTGCAGCACTACCTGGCCAAGGAGAAGATCTACGCTGCCAGGCGCATCAAGAAGAGCGACATCGAGAAGCTGGCCAAGGCCACCGGTGCGCAGATCGTCACCAAGGTCGACGAGCTCACCGCTGAGGACCTGGGAACCGCCGGCCTGCTGGAGGTTCGAAAGATCCAGGAAGAGGAGATGACCTTCATCACCGGGTGCAAGAACCCGAAGGCCATCAGCGTCCTGATCCGCGCCGGCACCACCCACGTGGTGGATGAGATCGAGCGCTCCCTGGACGACGCCATGTCCGTGGTCGCGGTCGCCATCGAGGAGGGCCGCATGCTGACCGGCGGCGGTTCCACCGCTGTCGAGCTGGCCATGAGGCTGCGCGAGTACTCCGCCACCATCGGTGGCAGGGAGCAGATCGCCATCGATGCCTTCGCCTCCGCCATGGAGGTCATCCCGACCGCTCTGGCCGAGAACGCCGGACTGGACCCGATCGACATCCTGATCGAGCTGCGCAAGGCCCACAAGACTGGAAAGACCCACGCTGGTCTGAACGTCTACGCTGGCAAGGTCGATGACATGCTGAAGCTGAACATCGTCGAGCCCATGTGCGTGGGCAGGCAGGCCATCAACTCCGCCACCGATGCGGCGGTCATGATCCTGCGCATCGATGATGTCATCGCATCCAAGGGCGGCCCGGGCGGAATGGGCGGCGCACCTGGCGGCATGCCCGGCGGCATGGACGAGGACTAAACAGATTCACCGGGGGCGCAAGCCCCCGTCCAAACGGTTTAGAACCAGGTTTTGCCATAGGAACGCGCTGGTCTGAGGTGGGAAGCGATGGGCGAGCGTGATGAGGGCGGAGAGCCTCCGGAAACGGATTGCGAGACGAAGTTGGCAGAGATGAAGGAAGAGCTGAGGTCGCTGCAGTCTGCCTTGGAGGCGGAGACTTTGAGGTCAAAGGAACTGCTGGACACGGCCCGCCGCATCCAGGCCGAGTTCGATAATTACAAGAAACGCTCGGTCCGCGACGTGGATGAGAAGGTCAAGGCGGCGAACGATAAATTGATCGCCGAGCTGCTCACCGTTCTCGACGATCTCGACCGCGCCGCCGAGGCAGATACCAACGAGGAGCTGCTCCGCTCTGGAGTGGAGCAGGTCAGGACGAACTTACGATCATTGTTGAAGGGATATGGCCTGAGGGAGATCCCGGCCGATCGCTTCGACCCGCAGTATCACGAGGCCTTCGGGGTGGGAGAGGGAGAGGACGGATGCATCCTAGAGGTCTATCAGAAGGGCTACTGCCTGGGCCCAAGGGTCATCAGGCACACGAAGGTTAAAGTAGGTAAGAATCAGGAGAAACAGGAGTGAGGTGTATACAATGGCGAAGATAATTGGCATCGATTTGGGCACGAGCAACTCCGCAGCCGCGGTCATGGAAGGAGGTCGCCCCACGATCATTCCCAGCGCCGAGGGCACCAGCATCGGCGGGAAGGCATTCCCATCATACGTCGCATTCACCAAGGACGGGCAGCTCCTGGTCGGAGAACCGGCAAGGCGCCAGGCGGTCTCCAACCCCGAGGGCACCATTGCTGCCATCAAGCGCAAGATGGGCACGGACTACAAGGTGTCCGTCTCTGGCAACAGCTACACGCCCCAGCAGATATCGGCGTTCATCCTGCAGAAGATCAAGCGGGACGCCGAGGCATACCTGGGAGAGACCGTCACCAAGGCGGTCATCACCGTTCCAGCTTACTTCAACGACAATCAGAGGACGGCAACCAAGGACGCCGGCGCCATCGCCGGGCTGGAGGTCGTGCGCATCATAAACGAGCCCACCGCGGCCGCACTGGCCTACGGTCTGGACAAGACCAAGCAGGCCCAGAAGATAATGGTGTTCGACCTGGGCGGCGGAACACTGGACGTCACCATCATGGACTTCAGCGAAGGTGTCTTCGAGGTCATATCCACCAACGGCGACACGCAGCTGGGCGGGACCGACATGGACGAGTCGCTCATCCGCTTTGTGGTGGACAAGTTCCAGAAGGAGAGCGGCATCGACCTGACCAAGGACAAGATGGCCATGTGGCGCGTCCGCGAGGCGTGCGAGAAGGCCAAGATCGAGCTTTCCTCCACCATGGCCACCGAGATCAACCTGCCGTTCATATCAGCCGATGCCAGCGGTCCAAAGCACCTCTCGCTCGGCCTCAACCGCGCCACTCTGGAAGAGCTGGTCGGGCCGATCATCGAGCGCTGCCGCGGCCCCATGACCAACGCCCTGCGCGACGCCAAGCTGTCGCCGGAGAACATCGACGCGGTCATCCTAGTCGGCGGTCCGACCCGCATGCCCATCGTGCAGAAGTTCGTGGAGAAGATCGTGGGCAACAAGATCCAGCGCGGCGTGGATCCGATGGAGTGCGTCGCCATGGGGGCCGCCATCCAGGCCGCCGTGCTTTCGGGAGAGGTCAAGGACGTACTGCTGCTCGATGTGACGCCGCTGTCGCTCAGCATCGAGACGCTGGGAGGCGTAGCGACCAGGCTCATCGAGCGCAACACCACCATCCCCACGCGCAAGTCCCAGGTGTTCTCTACCGCCGCTGATGGCCAGAGCACCGTGGAGGTGCACGTTCTACAGGGCGAGAGGCAGATGGCCACGGACAACACCTCCCTGGGCCGCTTCATGCTGGGAGGCATCCCGCCGGCCCCGCGCGGCGTGCCGCAGATCGAGGTCGTGTTCGACATCGATGCCAACGGCATCATCAACGTGAGCGCCAAGGACCTGGGCACCGGCAAGCAGGCCAGCATCACAATCACTTCGACCAACAAGCTGTCCAAGGACGACATCGAGCGCATGGTCAAGGACTCGGAGAAGTTCGCCGAGGCCGACAAGGCCCAGCGCGAGAAGGTCGACACCATGAACCAGGCGGATCAGCTCATCTATACCACGGAGAAGTCCCTGGCGGAGCTGGGGGCTCAGGCCACCAACGAGGAGCGCACCAAGGTGGAACAGGCGGTCAACGACCTCAAGACCGCCATGAAGGGCAACGACATCCCGGTGATCAAGCAGAATATGGAGTCCCTGTCGAAGGAGTTCTACACCATCTCCGCCCGCATCTACCAGAACGTCCAGGCGCAGCAGGCCGAGCAGGCCCAGCAACAGGCGAAGGGCCAGGCCGGCCAGCAGAACCAGGACGGCACCGTCGATGCGGAGTACAAGATCATCGACGATGACGACAAGAAGTGAGCACCTGATCCCTCATGGCCGAGAAGCGTGACTACTACGAGGTGCTGGGCGTCTCCAAGACCGCCAATGACGATGAGATCAAGAAGGCGTACAGGCAGTTGGCCCGCCAGTACCATCCGGATGTGACGAAGGAGGACGGCAAGGTCGCCGAGGAGAAGTTCAAGGAGGTCTCCGAGGCGTACGAGGTCCTCATCGACGCGGAGAAGCGAAAGCTGTACGACAAGTACGGCCACGCCGGTGTCTCGCAGCAGTTCCATGAGGGAGGGTTCTCCTGGCAGGACTTCTCCCACGCTCAGGACATCAACGACATCTTCGGGGACGGAGGCGGCTTCGGCTTCGGTGGCGACCTGTTCGACATGCTGTTCGGGGGAGGCGGGAGGCGTGGCCCGAGGCAGGGCCAGTCCCTCCGCCATGACATCGAGATCGGCCTGGAGGAGGCGGCCGACGGCCTGGAGAAGGAGATCACCGTGCCGCTCAGCACCAAGTGCGACGAGTGCGACGGCACCGGTTCCAAATCAAAGAAGGCGCCGCTCTGCGAGACCTGCGGAGGCAAGGGCCAGGTGCAGCAGGTGCATCGCCGCGGCATGACGCAGATGATGAACATCGTCACCTGCCCCACCTGCCATGGCACCGGCAGGAACATCAAGGACCCCTGTCCCAAGTGCGAGGGCAGGGGGTTCGTCCGCAAGCCCACCACCATCCAGATCACCATACCCAAGGGAGTGGACAGCGGCATGAGCTTCCGCGTGCGGGGCGCCGGAGAGCAGTCGCCCAACGGCGGTCCGCCCGGCGATCTGCTGGTCGTCGTGCATGTCAAGGAGCACGAGCTCTTCAAGAGGGACGGACCGAACCTCTTCATCGAGATGCCCATCAGCTTTGCCGATGCGGCGCTGGGCGGGGAGGTCGAGGTGCCCACCCTTAAGGGGAAGGCGGAGCTGACCATCCCGGCCGGCACGCAGACCGACACCGTGTTCAAGCTGAAGGGCCAGGGAATGGACGTGATCGGCGGCCGGAGCAAGGGCGATCAGTATGTCCAGGTGAAGATAGCGGTCCCGAAGAAGCTGACCGTCGAACAGAAGGAGATATTGCGCAAGTTCGCCGGGCTGGAGGACTCCAAGCACGGGCTGTTCGGCAAGTTCCGTGGCAAATAATAGCAGGTCGACTGCTAGCATGATTCTTCGGAAAGCGTTATCAACATAGGTGCAGGTGGGCTCCCTCCAAGAGGTGACCTGCCGTGCACATGCCCAATCTAAAGAGATCCTTCTCCGGATTCGACCGGAGGATTTGGGTGCTGTTCTACGGTAGGTGCATAACCGCCACCGGTTTCTCGATGGCCATCCCGTTCCTCTCGCTGTACCTGCACAACGACCTCGGCATCAGCATGTCCCTGGTCGGCCTGATATTGCTGGTCAGCTCCCTGGTGGGCTCGATGGGCAACATCGTGGGCGGGGAGATAGCCGACCGCTATGGCAGGAAGCGCATCATGTCGATGGCGCTGGCATGGCGCAGCCTGGCCTTCCTCAGCATCGCATTGGCCATCGCCACGGGGCAGAACTATCTGGCCATAGCCGCGCTGATCACGTTCAGCAGTTTCGGCGGTTGTTTCACCCAGCGCCCAGCGGGCAAAGCGCCGAACGATGACGTTCTCTCCCATTGCAGCGACGTTCTGGTTGATCAACGCCTGCACGGTAAGGCTTTCATCACGGATGTATGCCTGGTTGAGCAGGACAAACTCATCCTTATATTTCTTGATTGCGCCTTCCACAATGCGCGGGATTATCTCTTCCTTCTTGCCTTCTTCGCGGGCTTTAGCGGTAGCAATCTTGGTCTCGCGTTCAATCACTTCAGCGGGGATGTCGGCTTCTGAGATGAACTCAGGTGAGGTCGCTGCAATCTGCAGCGCAATCTCGTGTGCCAGATTGCGGAAAGCTTCTGAGCGTCCGACGAAATCGGTCTCGCAGTTGACTTCCACCATCACGCCCACGCGTCCATTGCCGTGGGTGTACAGTTCAATCACACCTTCGGAGGCGTTGCGGGATGCGCGCTTAGCAGCGGTCGCCAGGCCTTTTTCGCGCAGGAATTCCAGGGCGGCTTTCATGTCGCCATTGGACTGCTCCAGGGCTTTACGACAGTCCAAAATTCCTGCACCGGTGGACTCGCGCAGGGTCTTAATCATTTCGGTAGTAATTTCCATGTCTCGCTAATTCCTTTTTAGTGTAATTCTTATTTTTAGCGCTTATTCAGCAGGAATCTCGTCCGCGGATTCGACAGCAGCAGTCTTTCGGCTTTTCTTCGCTTTGGGGGCTTCCTCGACAACAGTTTCCTCAATCACGGTTGAGTCTTCCGCGGTGGCTTCGATTTCAACTTCCTCGACTTTACCACCCAACTTGGCGAGAGTGGATGCACCGAACAGATCAATATCTTCCAGTTCATCTTCTTCATCCATGCGCGGGCGCAGACCGGAGGCAACGCGGGCAGCAGGGGTTTCAACAACACCCGTCTCGTGGTCCTCTTCCTTGTACATCGTCTTGCCTTCAATGGCAGCATCAGCAATTTTGCCAACCAACAACTTGATGGCGCGAATGGCGTCATCATTGGAAGGGATCACGTAATCAACGAAGCGGGGATCGCAGTTGGTGTCCACCAGGGCGATCACAGGGATGCCCTTGATATTGGCTTCATGAACGGCGGTATGTTCGCGCATCACGTCGATAATGAATACCAGGTCGGGAACCCGC
>MVRC01000006.1 GCA_002067865.1 Methanomassiliicoccales archaeon PtaU1.Bin124
CCGATAGATCAGGTATCTCAGAGCATGAGGCACGCATCGACACAGACAACGGAGCGGTACTATTGCCGCGCCAGGGCTGAACCTGCGTTCGCGAGGGTCAATGAAGCATACAAATCGATGTTTCCACCCGAGCCAGCTATAAACGCTGAGAACGTTTGAATTGAATTTCAAGAATAATTGTCTGGATAGTGAGATTGGTGGGCTCAGCCGGATTCGAACCGGCGGCCTACGCCGTGTAAGGGCGTTGTCATAACCGCTAGACCATGAGCCCGTAGATGACCAGGACAGGAAAGAAAAGTATAAAAAAAATGGGATTGGAAAGGGTTTGCTCGCTCTTAGGCCTATTTATGGACCACACCGAACTCGTAGGTGCATGGACCGTTGGTGGGTGAGATGACGACGAGCAGCCAGCTGTATCCACTGAAGATAGACATCGGGATGCTGCCGGTCTCGGTCGCGTCGCGCAGGGTCATGTCCCTGATCTTGACGACCTGCCTGGCTCCGACGACCTCACCGTAGAAGGTGACGAGGTAGTCGTTGTCCTCGGCCTCGGAGTTGCTGGTCGTCAAGGACATCGGGTTGCCGTCCATGGCGAAGTTCCGGGCCAGCCAGCCGACAGCCTCGCTCGGGTCGGCATCAGGCGAACCGTTGGTGGCCTGGTCGGTCATGTAGAGCAGCCTTATGTAGACATTGCTGGACTCGGCCAGGGTCAGGTCGAAGCTCAAGGCCACCTCACCGAACGAGTATCCAGTGATGCCCGGTAGGTTGGCGATGATCTCCGGCACCTCGGTCATTGGGCTGGACGAGGTGTAGGCGTTGGACATGGAGGTCCAGGTCACACCGTCGGTGGAGTACTGCACGAAGCCGTAGTCCCAGTTGTCCTCGATGTTCCATATGGAATCGAAGCTGAAGATGTGGGTACCAGCGTCCAAGGCCATCGCGTCGCTCATCAGCCAGAATTCCTTCATGTCGCCATAGCCGGACCATGCATAGTCGACACCGCCGACGTTCAGGGTCTGCCATCCGGTCAGCACGCTGTCCTGACCGTCGAAGACGAACTTGTACTGGCTCTTCTTCAGGTTGTTCCAGCTGTCACCGGACATGAGGAAGTAGTCGGTGCCATAATCATCGATGCCATATCCTGCGACATAGGCGACCTCGGTGCGATCCACCATGCCCCAGCTGACATCATAGTTGTAGGTATAGGGCTGGACCATCTCGGAATAATCCAGGCTGGTGTAGCCGTACTTGCTGCTGGCCACAGTGCTCTGCAAAATGTTCGCTAGGCGCCAGTTCTTGAACACATCGGTGAAGGTGGTCCTGTATCCCAACGACCGGAGCACATATGTCACCGAGTCGGTGGATGTGAGCTTGGAGTGGGCCAGCGTTGATATGGTCGAAGAGCCGCCATACTTGTCGTTCAGGTAGATCAGGAACATGGCCGCCGCACCATAGTCACCTATGATGAGGTTGTCGCCCTGGTCGCCCCAGATTGTCAAGCTGTTGTCCGGGTAGTACAGGAAGCTGTTCAGGTAATCGTACGGGACACCATATCCGCACAGCATCTCGGAGTACATGGAGCAGCCCTCGTTCAGCCAGCTCTCCTCTTCAGGGTCCATGTCGTTGTGCAGGAGGTGCTGGTACTCGTGGGCCACAGTGGCCTCATAGAGGTAGGAGTAGTATCCAGGGGTATCCGGCTGCTCTCCGGTGCGGTCCGCCCATCTCCAGCAGTCCAGGTGGATGATGTTGCGGTCATACAGGTTGTCAATGCCAGACGAGAAGAACCCAACTGTGTAGGTTGTATAAGCGTTCGGGTTGTAGTAGCTTCCATCGTGGATGTTGAAGATCATGATCATGGTCTTCTGGCCATTGTCAGTGGTGAAACCATCGAAGTCGGAGCCACCGAAGCTGACCATGTCGGTACCCAGCTTGGAATACGGCTCACCGAAGTAGACGGCCTCGGTCACGTAGATCTTGGCGAACTCGGTCATGATCATGCTAACCATGTCGTCCGTGATCGTGAGCCGGCTCGGGTCCGAGTTGCGGTTCAACGGGTCAGTGGACGGGAAGGTCATGTCATCAGCGGTCCAGACCTCACAATAGTCGTTCTCTCCCCTGTAGTTGAACAGGGTCGGAGTCAGCGCTCCATAGAACGTGTCCAGGGCCAGATATGTCTTCTGGATCCCGATGGTCTTACTCGATTCGCCGGCGGAATAGACAGAACCATCTCCGCCCGCGATCACATCGCTCGTGATCTTTTCATCAGTGCCAGCCTTCGCTGGCGTCAGGTTGTCCGTTGCTCCTTGCACGTTGACCAGGCTCGATGCTACGAACACTAGGCCAGACAGCATCAGGAGTGCAACGACCACTATGCTCAATGCTTTCTTTATCAATCGCTCTCCCCCTATTGAAAGGTCCATCCCGTTTACCAAACGGGCAGGTCCTTTTTTTGGAATAGGCCTTTACATTACCTCCATAGATAATAAAACATGATGTAAATCCCTAAACCGGGAAAATCGCCTTCGGAAAGAGTTAAGACGTGAGCATCGCTGTGCCATCTTCGATGGCCGAGGAGGGAATTGGTAAGAAGATCAGGGCGGCGTTATCGCAGCCAGATACATTACCATCGATGAGGAGATACTTCGTCAACACCATGTTCGACGCCACCTTCGTGATGCTTGGGGTCATCATAGGCTCGGCCCTTTCCTCCGATCCAAGACATGCCATCATTATCACGACGATGCTGACCAGCACTGTCTCCCTGGCCATCTCCACTGGCACCAGCGTCTATGAGGCGGAGAGCCTCGAACAGAGCCGCAGGATGAACGAGATCGGCAGGGCGATGTTGACGAATGTGGAGGACACGGACATCGGCCGCGCTTCCCGAACGAGCATTCTCCTGATCGCGGCCATCAATATGATGGCCCCGCTCATGACCGGTCTGGTCCTGATAACGCCATTCCTGTTCATATCCATCGAACAGGTCGTCATGGCGGCAGAGATCGCGATCGGGCTGGCCATCACCATGATGTTCATAACGGGCTTCATAATGGGGCGCACCAGCGGGAAGAACCCTTTCGTCAAGGGTGCCCGCATGGCGGTCATCGGCATAGCGGCCTTCGTGATCTGTTATCTCATCGGTGGAGCTGTCTGATCAGCAGATACGGGGGACCGGGTCGCCCACTGGCGGTTCGAGTATCCTCTTGCCGCCAACCTCCGTCCGCATGACGACATGCTTCGTTCCCTTCGACGCCTTCCCGATGATCGCGGCGTTCTTACCGTAGGGGTGGCGGCGCACTGTCTTCAAAACCTCTTCCGCCTGCTCCGGAACGACCCCTATCAACACCTTTCCCTCGTTCCCGATGGTAAGGGGGTCCAGTCCAAGCATTTCGGCCGCATTCTGCACCGGTTCGCTCATGGGTATCGTGGTCTCTTCGAGATCGATCCCGACATTTGACTTGGCCGACCACTCATTGATGGCGTTCGCCAAACCTCCTCGGGTCGGGTCCTTCATGCACACCGCCCCCCCTACCTTCAGCACTTCGGCGATGAGGCCGTTCAGCGGGGCAACGTCGCTCTGCACCTTGCTTTCGAAGCCATAACCTTCACGGAAGGACAGCAGCGCGATACCATGGTCCCCCATGTTGCCGCTGACGATTATCACGTCGCCATCCCTGAGGTTGTCGTCCGTGAGCCATTTGGAATCGACCTGGCGAGATGCCGATGCGACCTCCAGGTTATGGTTCATATGTCTCGACCGTCTTCCGATCGCGGAGGTGGAGACGACCATCTTGTCGATCGCGCCGGCCTCCATCACCTTGGTGTCGCCAGTGACCACCGGGACACCGCTGATCTCAGAATATTTACCTATGCTGGCCATGACCTTCTCCAAGGTCTCCAGCTCCAACCCCTCTTCCAGGACCATGGCCGAGGCCAGTCCCAACGGCTCACCGCCCATGACGGAGATGTCGTTCACCGTCCCGCAAACGGCAAGTGCGCCGATGTCCCCACCGGGGAAGAACAGCGGCTTGACGGTATGGGCATCAGTGGTGAAAACGATCCCATCCACTACTGCAGAATCATCAAAGGAATCCAATGGGACATCGGTCTTCATCTTCGGCAGGAATGGCACGATATGCTTGGCTATGAGCTCCTGCATGAGCTCGCCTCCCGCCCCATGGCCCATGGTCACGCGCTTCATGCCCCCGCAAATCGGAAGCTCCGACTTAATACCTTTTCCTGATGCTTCGCATCCTTTTCCAAAGCGGTCCCTCAGCAATCCTTTTAACCGCCAGCATAATACATGCCATACCTACATGGGCCCGTAGGGTAGTCTGGATCATCCTTTTGGCCTTCGAAGCCAAAGACCCGGGTTCGAATCCCGGCGGGTCCGCCAAAACTCCAATCCCTCGATTTGTCACAGATTCCGTTCTTCATCAGATTGATAAAGGGCCAGGAATCTTTTTATTTGGAAGGGCGACTTGCCACATCCATCCATGGAACCATTGATAGTACTGCTGGTCATGCTTTTCGGCATTTTCTATCTGCTGATGGCGGTCCAGACATTCCGAGAGGACCTTCCCGCCTATCGAAATCTGATCCTCCTGCTCACCATGGCCTTGGCCTGGCTGTCATTCACGTACGCCCTGGAGCTGATGAGCACAAACCTGGCAGAGATGATGATATTCACCGACTTGGAATACATCAGCTATGCTTCGCTGCCGACTATATTCCTCTTCTTCGTCCTATCGTACACCGGCAAGGACCATCTCATCAACAGAAAGACGGTGCTGATCGCCAGCATCGTACCGGTTTTCGTACTCCTATCGGTTTGGACCAACGATCTGCATCATCTGTATTATACCAGCACTTATGTGGACCTGTCTGCTCAGATCTCTCCTTTCATCGTGAGCAGGGGCCCCATCTATATTGTTTACGCAGTCTACACCTATCTCATTCTTCTCCTGGCCATCGTCCTTTTGTTCCGCAACATGAAGGAGGAGCCCAGATACCGTAGACGCCAATCACTGACCATCACGATGGCATGCATGATCCCTGCGGTTGGGACCATTCTCCAATTGACCGGCATCCTCCACTTACAGCTGGGTTTCGTCGTGATCGTCTGCTATTACATCTGCGGCATCTTGTTCTACCTGGGGGCGCTGCGCACCGATATCTATGTAATCGTGCCCATAGCCTCCTCCACCATCGTGGACAATATGTCGGACGTGGCCATCGCCACGGACCTCAAGGATAGGATCGTCAGGGTCAACCCGGCAGCCGAGAGATTATCAACAAGGACCGGCGATGAGATCGTCGGCAAGACGCTCGAGTTCGCCTATCCCGGGGTCATTTTTTCATCTTCTCGTTCCGACCAGGAACCGCTCCTCATCCGTTCTGGGGGGAAGGACCATTATTTCCATCTCCAGACCAGCCCTCTGAGGTCCAGGAACGGCACGCAGATAGGGACCCTGTACATTCTGCGAGACATCACAGAGTTGGAAAAGGCCAGGGAAGATCTGAAGATGGCCAACACCAAGCTCAATCTCATCTCCAACATCACCCGACACGACATGCTGAACCAGCTGGTGGTGGTGCGCGGCTTCTCATCGTTGCTGGCCGATCCGTTGACCCGCGATAAGAGCGAGAGATACCTGCAGGGGATCGATAACGCCGTCATAACCATGGAACATCTCATAGGCTTCGCCAAGGACTATCAGAAATTCGGCCTGGAGGCGCCTCATTGGAGCATGCTGGAGAGCATACTGACGAAGTCGCGCATGAATCTGAACTCAGGGCGGATCGGCATCACCTTGATCGATGGGACGACCGAGGTCTATTTCGACCAGATGCTGGAGAGGGTCTTCTACAATCTCTTCGAGAACAGTCTGAGGCATGGAGGACATGTCTCGTCCATCACGGTAAGGACGGTTCAAGAGGGCGATGACCTTTTCATCATCTACGAGGACGATGGTATCGGTGTGCCCGAGGAAGAGAAGGCCAAGATATTCCAGTGGGGCTTCGGGAAGAACACGGGCCTTGGCCTAGCGATGTGCCAGCAGATCCTTGCCTTGAGCGGTTGGTCCATCCGTGAAAAGGGCGTGCCGGGCGAAGGAGCGATGTTCGAGATTTCCGTTCCCCAAGGCGACTGGAGAAGGAAGGCATCTTAGGACGATGCCGTCTGCTTCTCCAAAGCCTTCTTCAATACCTCAATGAGCTTTTCCTCGGTCGGAACACCGCCGAACAGGGCCATCTCCTCGTTGATGAACAATGCTGGGGCGATGGCCGTACCGTACTTCTGGAACATGGGGCGGATGGGCGCCATGTATGCATAGGTCAAGCTCATCATGGCCTCGGTAACGGTCACCAGGTCGATCTCCGCCTCGATCCCCGTCTTCTTCAACACGTTCTGGATCAGCTCGACGTATCGCTGATCGTGCACGGCGAACTGCGGGTTACAGCAGGAAAAGGAAAGGACCGTCAATCTAAGTTTACTTGCCATATAGGACCTCACCGACCTTCCTGATCCGGTCCAGGCCGTAGATGTCGGTCTCGAACAGCGGGACCTGCTTCTTGATCAGGTTGGGGAACCGCCTGTCGATCTCAGCCAGATACTTGTCCTGGGTGGCGCTGCGCCTTTCCAGGAACCAGTTGCCCTTCAGGACCTCCTTGGGGATGACCTCGTTGATGATCAGCGATGGAACCTCGATCCCCCAATTGCCCAGGTCCTCGACCGCTCTGGCCGTTTCCTCGATCGGCAGCTTTTCCGGCAGGAGCACCAGGTTGAAGGCGGATATGCGCTTGTCCGAGAGCCCCTTCACCGACTTGTCATAACGCTCCTTCTCCACATTGAGGTCTGCCACCATCTTCTCATCGTAGACGAATCCAAGGACCTCCGAGAGCTCCCTGCGGTTCTTGATCTGGTTGCTGATATAGCCGGACCAGTCGAAGGGCATCGACAATTCCCTCAGGGTATGGCCGGTCGGGGCGGTGTCGAAGACGACCTTGTCATGCTCGGTGTCCTCGAAGAACGAGACGAACTGGTCGAAGGCTGCGATCTCTTCGGTGCATGGGGTGCTGAGCAGCTCGCTGCCGAAGACCGAAGAGATTCCGGACAGAGTTCCCTCGAGACGTGTCTGGAACATGCCCATCGCCTTTTTGGGGTTGATGTTCAGCCCGCACAGGTTACGCTCCGTGCCGATCTTTGTGATCTCCGTCGCGCTGATGTCCTGTTCATAGATGGCGGACAAGCTGACCGTAGGGTCGGTCGCGACGATGAGCGTCTTATATCCATGATCAGAAAGCCACGTGGCCGCGGTGGCCGCCATGGTCGTCTTGCCTACTCCGCCCTTGCCCCCAAAGAATAGGAACTTCCTCTGCTCCAGTATGTCACGGATGGACTCTGTCTTCATTAAGTCACTCGGGGTCGTTACGGTCCTGTCCTAACATATAATGTTGCCTAAAGGCGGACGACCCTATGAAAATCATAAACAAAGATAATTTTCAAATACCCTTAGAATGACTTGATTCTAGACGATCAAAAGGAGGTCATTCCTTGGTGAGATTCGCAGACGTACCAGACGATGAGAAGTTCAAGAAGCTGAGAAAGTTCAACCTGGCCATGGGAGCATTCCATCTCATCCAGGCGATAATTATGTTAGTGATAGCTAACTATAGTGTGAAGATGGCCTTCACGACATCGTTCTACGACGCCACGAACGGTTTTCCGCCCACCGTCCCCTCTGACCCGACCGTGTGGTTCACAGTGCCCCTGGGTCCCATGGTGGCGATATTCCTTCTGATGTCAGCGATCGCCCATTTCTCCGTCTCCACCTTCGGTTATAAGTGGTATGTGGAGAACCTCAAGCACAACATCAACAAGGCCCGCTGGTTCGAGTACGCGATATCATCCTCGTTCATGCTGGTGGTCATCGCCTGGCTATGCGGTATGTGGGATTTCGTCTCGATCATGCTGTTGTTCTCAGTGAACGCTTGCATGAACCTCTTCGGTTACATGATGGAACTGCACAACCAGACCACTGAGAAGACCAACTGGACCTCTTTCATCTTTGGCTGTTTCGCCGGCCTGATGCCATGGGTGGCCTTGTTCATGTACTTCCTCGGCGTCAAGGGGGGGTCCCCGCCAGCGTTCGTCTACGGCATCATGATCTCGATCGCGATCTTCTTCAACATCTTCGCACTGAACATGTTGCTGCAGTACCGCAAGAAGGGCAAGTATCAGAACTACCTCTACGGGGAGTACATCTACATCGTGCTCAGCCTAGTGGCAAAAACGGCATTGGCCTGGCAGGTGTTCTCAGGTACGATGGTGGGCTAAACCTCATCCTTTCATTTCGCCTTCGAAGCGCACCTGCTCGCCGTTTACGGTGAGCCGGTCGCCCTCGAGGACGGAGACGGCCCCATGCCCGCCACATACCAAGCACCGTCTCCCTTTTTTTACCATCTTTACATCTAAGGACCTGGCCATGTCCATGAGCATCTTTCTCTCCTCCTCTGCCTTCTCGCTGTCCACGTTGACCGAGGTCATGAGGTTCTTGGCCAGTATGTTGTACTTCTTCCTATCCTCGCTGAGGCTGTGGAAATTGATGAGACTGTCTCCGGTGAACATCAGCCCATGGCCTTCGCTGAGGAAGTACACATGGCCGTGCTGATGACCCCCCAACCCTTCCAGCACCAGGAAGTCCACGTCCCCAACCCTGAACAGCCCGATGGCATCGAATCCCCCGACCTTGTCCGAGACGCCCCTCATCTCCCGGATATTTCCGGGCGGGGAGAATCTGGAGAACAGATTGATGAGCTTGGTATAGACCTCCTCCAGCACCGAGCTCTCAGAGACCGAGCCATAGGCACGATTGGACGATTCAATGATCTTCACCGTGCCTGTGGAAGCATGGGAGGGGACAGGGAACAGGCCTGCCCCGCCAGCATGGTCGGCATCGGCATGGGTCAGGTAGATGGCCTTGAGCTTGGAAAGGTCCCCCAGCCCGTAATGGGCCAGCATATGGGCTAGGTCCTCATGGTATGATCCGTATCCAGTATCGATCATGACCATCTCGTCCGGGGCCTTCAGCACGAAAATATTACCCCCGCAAGGCATCTGGAATGCGTATAGGTCGAGATGGTTGGATATGCGGAACTGCTGTACATCGGCATAGAATCCCGCGCCGGCCGTGTCCCGCAGTGCCTTTCCCGTTTCGAGCACGCTTTGGAACACCTGCTTTGGGTCGATGTTGAGGTTCGTCAGCTCCTGGACGATGTGGTTGACATCGGAGAGGAGCTTCATGAGGAACTCATCCTCCTTCTCGCCCACTATCTCCCTGAGCTGCTGGGCGAAGCGGATGTAGAACACGGTATCGTCCAGATTCCGCCCGGTCGTGTCATATTCCAGAATCTCTAGGGGATAGCGGGACTTCAGCTGCTCCAGCAGACCATCGACCTTGGAGATGTCGTCGATGGTAAGGGACACCGTAAGCCTTTCCGGCCTGGGGCTCTTGTCGTCGAAGTCCAGGAAAGCGATGTTGCACTTCGCGTTGGTGGTGAAGTTCAGGAACTCGAACAGCGCCCCGGAACGGTTGGGAAGATAGACGTTGAACTTGAGGAAGCCGAGCTTGTTGAGGGCGGTCTGAAGGTAGCCTATGGCCTTCAGCTCCTCCGTGAGGGAATCATATTCCCTCTCTGTGCAGGTGACCTCGAAGAAGACGACGTAAGGGTCGATGCGCCGGTCATAATGGATGCGCTCGATGTTACCCTTGTATCGTTTCACAATCTCGGCGGCGCGATGAAGCGCCCCGGGCTCGTCTGGCATCTTCGCAATGAAGTAATGCTTTCCGGCCACCATGAGCGCCCCCCTGCACATGCAGAAATAAAAATCTTGTCCCGCCACCATGCGGTCAGAGCGGGAACGCCCCGACCAGTCACTTCTTCTTTTCAGCGAACTTGGTGGCGATCTTCAGGGAATTGAGCATGCAAGGTTCGGCATAGTAGTCCTTCATGTTGCGCAGTTCCTCGTACATCTGCTCCGGCGACCTCCCCCTGAGGTCGTCAACGCTCCTGACACCGAGGCGGTACAATGCCTCTGCCGCATTACCCCCCACCCCTGGCACTTTGCGAAGTTCTGCTATGACCTCATCCTTCGGGCGCTCATCCATGATATCGAAAAACGAGTGATGCCGCAAGGACTTAATCGTTTGCCATTCACGGACGGAGGTTCACTGCCCTCATGAGCACGCCCTTTATGGACGAACCGAGCTCCATCGGAGTGAACTTCTGCATCGCCAGGTAACCAATGGTGAATGCGAAGTATGGCACCAGGTATTCCCAGGAGAAGGTCCCGGCCAACACCATGAGAACGATCGCCACGTCGCTGAAAGGCCTGTAATGAAGGAACCATTCCATGGCCTTGACCGTCCTGACGCGGTGGGCCACCTCGTCCATGATCTCGTCGATGAAGCCGGCCACCAGGAAGATGACCACAACGCCCCACATGAACTCGACGTTCTCCCTGAAGAGCATTATGCCCAGGGTGATCAAGGCGGTACCGGTGCCAGCGGCGAAGGCGACGTTGTCTATCTTCCGTGCCAGGATGAGACTGACGATCATGGCCAGGAAGAAAGCGGTGGAGAACGGGGAGTCGAAGACCATCAATGCGCCCATGACCACACCCGATATGACCGCCAACAGATTGGCGGTCTTCAACGAGTACATCTCCTCGTCATATGCCTGGTCTATGAACTTTATGGCAAAGCCCAGGAATGCATACAATGGGACGATGATAAATATCGGCAACACTTCAAATCCACCGTCTTTTTGGTTGTCAAGGTAGCCAAGAACAGGCCGCTATGTTAGTCGACCTCGACAATTTACGAAGTACTTAAGGATTATGTATTTGGAAATTGACATCCAAAGGGACCATCCTACGTCGTCTGTCGATGGGATTAATCGACTTGGCGCTTACCCCATTTGCGCAGGCGTTGACGAGAAAATCAACCAAAATCGTGGTTTGATATAGGCACTGTCAAATTTTGTCATCATGACCATATCGGCAGGAGCGAAGGCGTTCCTTTCCTTGGGCATAGTGGCGGCGATCATCATATCGGGGTTCTACATCGTCAATGCCAACAGGGACGGGAGCGAGGGGGAACGGGGGCTTCCCAACTTCAGTTCTGAACATCAGCTGCAATATTTTCTAGCCTTGCACGGCGGAGCGAGGGAGGGCGTTCTCGATTATGATCAGATGATATCTCAGGCCGAAGCATCTGGCTCCACGACCTACACGAAGACGAACACACAGGTGGCCGGGGTGGACGAGATGGATTCGATCGAGACGGATGGGATTCACATCTACATCGCCACCAGGGACCGGGTCAACATCGTCAAGGCAGCGCCGGCCGATGCGATGTCGAACGTAGGCGTCATCATGGTCAAGGACCTCATCAAGACCAGCGCCGAATCCTGGTATTATGTGGACGGCATCTTCCTGACAGGGGACGAACTGGTCGTGATGATCTCCATATATGATTATGGCAAGGGAGAGGGGGTCTATTCATTGTATGACTATTATTACGGGTACCAGGCGAGGACCGTCCTCTGCCTCTTGGACGTTTCGGACCCTTCAGCTCCCGCTTTGGTCGACGCCAAAGGGATCTCCGGTTACCTACTCTCCGCCCGACTTCATGACGGGGTCGCATATCTCATCACCGAACAGTCCATCTGGGATGGGCATGGAACGGCGATGCCTGTGATATGGTCCGGCGGTTCATACTCCAACGAGCCCGTATCTTCGATCCGATATGACCCCAACGCCACCGATGTCCGCTCCTACACCAATGTACTATCGTTCAGGCTGTCCGACCATGAGGCGAACGTCACCAGCGTGCTGATGGGGTATGGCAGCGTCATCTATGCGACCGGCGAGAACATCTATGTGACCAGCACGGTTTGGGGCACGACAGGAAACTGGGCGTTCAGCGACCCCACCACGACCATCTATCGGCTCCATCTCGATGGCCTGATCGTCACTCCGAACGGGATCGGCCAGGTTCCTGGTTCCCCCCTTAACCAGTTCTCCATGGACGAGCACGACGGTCACTTGCGCATCGCCACGAATTCAGGCTGGCAATCGGGGGAGAACATGGTCTTCGTGATGGACGGCACGATGAACGTCATCGGAGAGCTGCGTGGCATCGCAATGAACGAAACGATCAGGGCCGTTCGGTTCATGAACGACACATTGTACCTGGTGACGTTCTTCCAGACCGATCCGCTCTTCATCATCGACCTGAGCGACCCTACCCATCTCATCGTGTTAGGGGAACTGGTCATGCCTGGATTCTCCAGTTATCTTCAGGACCTCGGGAACGGCCTGTTGATCGGCGTGGGTTGGGAGAACGGCACGTTGAAACTGTCCCTCTATGACGTCAGCGACCCCGCCGAGCCGAAGATCCTGTCCAACATCATCACCCCCGCATGGGCATATTCCGAGGCACAGTACGATCATCATGCGTTCATGTACGATGCTGCCACAGGGACCATCGGGATACCGGTGTGGACCTATGGTCAGAACGGCCAGGGTGGTGCGTTCATCTATCGCCTGGAGGACAGGTCGCTCACCTTCAAGGGCATGGTCCAGAGCGATAACTCCACCTCCGCTCGCTGCCTGCTGATAGATGACCATCTGTACACCATCTCGAGCACAACAGTGTCTTCATGGTCCTCCATAGACCTGGGCCACATCGGCAGCATCACCTTCAGAGAGGCCGATGAACCGGTGTACTTCGTCTGCGGGGAGATATCCACCGTTCTCGAACGGGGGGAGGCATGAAAGGGATTAATCTCGGTGGGCCACTATATCCGTCGAGGGAGCTAGACTTGAGGGTGGAGCTGGACAAGAAGGCCCTGTTCGCACTGGCCTCCGACACCAGGATGGACATACTGAAGGCGTTGCAGACGGACCGTCGCACGCTCTCCCAGCTAGCCGAACTGTTACAGGTCGACAAGGCCGCAGTGCATCGCCACCTGAAAAAGCTGGAGGAGGGCGGCTTCGTGAACCGGGCCGATGATCATGGGTTCATCTATTATTCCCTGTCATGGAAGGCCAGGGACATCATCTCCCCGGGGGAGAACACCCGTATCGTGGTCATCATCTCCACCGCGTTCATCCTCCTCCTGGCCTGCCTTGTGATATTTGCTTCAATCCCTCAGGCGGACCAACCCGCATATGAAGCGGTACAGGGATCGGACAACTTTGACCCACCTGTCATGACCATGAACGAACCGGACCATACATGGGAGTATGTTGGGATAGGGGTCATGGGCATAGCTGCCGTGGTCATGCTGGTGGTCTGCATCAAAATGTTGGTCCGACCTAAACAGCCGAGGCCCGATGATGCCGAGTCATATACGGCTCCAGAGTCGAACGTGATTGACGATTGACGGTAACTGGGCCGTAATCATTATGGACAGTGACCCCTTATGAAAGGGCCAAGGGGTCGCTGGTTTCATGAGGCTGGCAGTGTCCGCGGAATATATCATCCGACCTGCGGGTCTGGACTGCGAGTCATTGCGTTCAGGTCAAGAACCCTCCCGCCGCAGCATTATCGTGGGCGGCGCCAAACAACTTGAGCTCTTCCGGGACCTGGAGACGAGCATGCACCATGGGATCAAAGAGGCGTTGGAACGCCTTCCCCGGGGCGAGGGCCTGCTGGGGATCGGCGTGGAGCCTTGGTTGCCGGCCGAAGCGAGCGGCGCTATTCCAGTACGGATAAAAGTGACCATGCTGGACCTGCCGACCAGCGATCTCGATGCAATTTGGCGTCGCATCCGGGCTATAATCCCTTTGATAAGCGCCTTGGCCGCCGCCACCCCCTTCGATTCCTGTCATGCGAACGGTATCGCCAGCAATGCGCTGATGAATCACATCCATACCTGCCAAAGGGAAGGACGGGCACCCATATCCGCGGACCGAAGGTTCAGATATGGCCGGGTGGAGAAGGCACTGCCATCCGCTGCACCCCGGTCTCCCGTGGCATACGACAGTTCCACCGGGGCATTACAGATCTCCCTATGGGAGGTTCAGGAATGTGCCAGATCGAACATGGCCGTCATAGCCCTCCTTTCCTCCCTGCTCCGGACCGAAGGGATGGGGCTGGATGCTTCCGAGGAAGATTGCACCATAGCATTGGGGAAGGCCGCCGAAGGAGGCACGGCCCAGCTGAAGGAGGAGCTTTGGACCATGTATGAGCTCGCAGGCAGCACCGCCTCCGCTGAAGAGAGGATGTATCTGTCGATAATACGGGAACGGATCGATAGGGGCTCGCTGGGGGAGACCTTGCCAAAACTGGTCCAAAGCAAGGGGATGGACAGGGCGATGGACGAGCTGAGCAAATGCCTCCGCACCAATCGTCCGTTCCTACCTCGGGAAGATTAGTTTCGCCGACCTCCCAGGGTCGATCAATTGTAGGGCGGGGCGGTAGGCCGTTCGAATGAAGTGGAGGACGCACGCTGCCATCACCCGCACGGTAGGCGACTCGCTGGGAATGGAGCCAGAGCTCATCGAGGTCATGGTGGAGGCATCGATCGAACCGGACCGGTGTCCGGTCGGAAAAAGGAACAATGGCAGGTTCAGCAGGTCCATCCATCATGGCACTGAGAGCAAGATCGTGAAAATTCTGGTCTGGAAGGCAAGGATGGCGTTCCTGGAGGGGGATGTGCACAGCGGCAGTCGCGCCTTAGGCCTGGCCCTTCATTATGTTCAGGACAACAGCGTGCCTCGATGCCGGAATTGGAATGCTCACAAGGAGTTCGAACGGAGATTGAGCGAGCAGGTCGTCCCCATGAACGCCATCCGTTCCGGATTGGAACGAAGCATCTCCTCTCCCCTTTTTGTCGACGCGGTCGCCGACTCGGTTCGGCCTAGGAAGAATAGGCAGTGGTCGATGTACCAAGCATCGGCCTGTTCGGCCGCCCTGGCAGGAGCGGTGCTATCCGACCTTGATCCTCCGGGCGAAATGGCCATCCAACTGAGGCGGCGTCTGTTGGCACATCGTTATGTGGCCCCTCCCCTGATCATCGGCCTGGGGGCAGCGGTCACCACGACCCTTTGGACCATCTGGCCAGCGGCTGGCCTTACAGCTCTCTCGGCGACCTGCATCCTATTCGCAGTAAATTCAACCCTGACCCGCCGGACCAACCGTCTAGAAAAATGGTTCGATATTCTCTGAAAAAGAATCCTGGCGCAAATTACATGAGGCGGCATCGCTTGAATCCATGCGATGATCGGTGAGACCCGGGCAAAGAGCCTTCATGTCAGCGACAAGAAGGGAACCGTGGTCTACTGGATGAGCCGGGACCAAAGGGTCTCGGACAACTGGTCCCTCACGTATTCCCAATCCCTTGCTGAATCGCTGGACCAGGAACTGAGGGTCGTTTTCACCCTGGCCCCGTCCTTCCTCGAGGCATCGAAGAACCAGTTCGATTTCATGGAACGAGGATTGGTGGAGGTGTCCACCAGACTGAGCGCCCTGGGCATACCGTTCGACATCCTGATAGGAGACCCTACTAGGACTTTACCAAAGTACATCCCCGAAATGGGAGTGGGCACCGTGGTGATGGACCAGGACCCCCTGAAGCCCAAGGTGGAATGGCGCCAGAAGGTCATGGAAGAGGGGGATTGCAGCTTCGTTCAGGTCGATGCTCATAATATCGTGCCAGTGTGGGTGGCCTCCCCCAAGGCAGAGTATGCCGCCGGAACCTTCAGGCCGAAGGCTCAGCGGGTGGCCCCAAGGTTCTTCTCGAAGTTGCCGCACCATGTACACGTCGCCAAGAAGGCCTCCGCGCCCTATGACGGGGCAGAAAAATTACCCGAGCGATCGTCCCCGGTAGATGGCCAACGGGTCGTACCGGGCGAAGGGGCGGCCCACAGGGCCATGCTGCGGTTCGTCGCCTATGGTCTGGCCGGATACGAGGAAAGAAGGAACGACCCCAACCTGGAGGGCCAGTCCGGTCTCTCCCCATACCTCCATTTCGGGATGCTGTCCACTCAACGGCTGGCCCTGGCCGTTTTCCGTTCCCCCGTGCCCGAAAGGGACAAGAACGCATTCCTGGAGGAACTGTTCATCCGCAGGGAGCTGGCGGATAACTTCTGCTACTACACCCCCGAATATGATAGCGAGCATTGCTTCCCTGCCTGGGCGAAGCAGTCGTTGCAGGAGCACCTGGTGGACAGGCGGGAATACATCTACACCCTACAGGAGCTGGAGGCGGCCAAGACCCACGATCCCCTTTGGAACGCCGCGCAGAGGCAGATGCTCATCACCGGCAGCATGCACGGGTACATGCGGATGTACTGGGCGAAGAAGTTGCTGGAATGGTCGGAGACCTCGGCCATAGCATATGCGGCAGGGATCTATCTTAACAACAAGTATATGCTGGACGGGCGCGACCCGAACGGCTATGTCGGTCTGGCCTGGTCCATCGGAGGGCTGCACGATAGGGCTTGGCCCACCCGCCCCATCTTCGGCAAGGTGCGATATATGAGCGAGGGCGGGGCGAGAAGCAAGTTCGATGTGGACGGTTACATCACCAGATGGACCTAGGCCCGGCTCTTCAGCTCGGATATTGAGCGGATGAGGGAGTCAATGGTCTTCGTCTCTACTACGATGGACATGTCATGGTTCTTGGCGAAATAGTAAAGCCCTAGGATATCCAGATGGCCGGTGAAGAGGACCTGATGGTCCGAGCGGCCGTCATGGTCGTGGAGATGCATGTGGCGCAGGTTGGCCTCATGCTTCATGAGGGTCTCTCTCTCCTTGAAACCGGTCTTGGCATCATGACCTACATCCCAGGTTAGACCCATCCCCGGCAGCTTGGTCAACGGTACCAGCACTCTCTGGATGAAAGGAAGGTCGAAGTTGCACACGTTCTCCACGCAGATCTGCACCCCGCCGGCCCTGGCCCGGTCCAGCAGCAAGCCGAACGCCTGGATGATGTTCTTCTCGAACGACTCGTAGTACTTGTCGAAGATCCAGACCTTGTAGTTCGGCAGGGTGAAATAGATGCCTGGGTTGATGTGGAAGTTGAGCAGGCCGATGTCCGCCTGCACCGCCCAGTCGACCACCTCGATGGCCCGGTCCAGCGTGCCCTTGCGAATCTGCTCGTGCATGCTTCCCAGGTCGAGGTCGTCGGGCATATGCATGCTGAAGACCACGTCCATGTCCTTGGCCATCATCCTCAGGTCCCTCGGTTCCAGGTTCTCCGGGAAGCAATAGGGCATGTTCATGTTGAGCTCGACGAAGTCCAGACCCAGCTCCTGGCATAGCAGAACGTTCTCCTCCACGGTGGAGAACTCGATCAGTGCGGGCATGCCCAACAGGCCTTTCATGCGATGCATTTAAAAACGGCATTATGGCGACCCTTCATAATGCTATCTGCCTGACAATCATCGTCCACTTTGTCAGCGAGGCTAATTATTTATCCGTCCATGCGTTTCGAAGCGACGATGCCAGAGATGACCTTCGCGCAGAAAGTTCTGGCCAGGGCAAGCGGCACGGCCTCTCCCGTCCCGGGCGAGATCGTCAACGCCAAGATAGACCTGGCCATGTCCCACGAGAACGCCGCCCTGGTGCTGGCAGCCTTCAAGGAGATCGGGGCCAAGCACGTGTGGGACAGGGAGAAGATCGCCCTGCTTTTCGATCACCGCGTACCGGCCAACACCACCAAGGCAGCTGAGGGTCATAGGACCGTGCGCAACTTCGTCAAGGACGAGGGCATCCCCCAGTTCTACGACATGAGGGAAGGTATCTGCCACCAGGTGCTGCCGGAGATGGGCCATGCCCGGCCTGGCATGCTGATCGTGGGGACAGATTCCCACACCACCACCTACGGGGCCTTCGGGGCGTTCGCCACCGGCATAGGCGCCACGGAGATGGCCTCGGTCTGGACGACGGGTGAGCTGTGGCTGAAGGTGCCCGAAACGATGCGGCTCAAGGTGGAAGGGAGGCTACCCGTGGGCACGATGGCCAAGGACGTGATCTTGAACATCATAGGGGACGTCGGGGCGGACGGAGCGGACTACCGCTGCGTCGAATATGTCGGCCCCACGGTCGACGAGATGTCATTGGCGTCACGCATGGTGCTGAGCAACATGGCCATCGAGATGGGCGCCAAGGCCGGTATCTGTTTCCCGGACGAGAAGACCAAGAGGTATCTGCAGGAGAGGACCGACAGCCCATACCAGCCGGTGTTCTCCGATACAGACGCGGTCATCGAGAAACAGATCGACTATGACGTCTCGTGCCTCGGTCCGAGAGTGGCGTGCCCGCACACGGTCGACAACGTCAAGGCGGTGGAGGAAGTGGCAGGGATGCCCATCGATCAGGCGGTCATCGGTTCCTGCACCAACGGCAGGATGGAGGACCTGATCGCGGCAGCGTCGATCCTCAGCGGCAGAGAGGTCGATCCAGACGTACGGCTCATCATCGTTCCGGCCTCCCGTGAGATATACCTCGAGGCAATGGAGAAAGGGCTGCTGGCCTGCTTCGTACGTGCCGGCGCCGTGGTGGTCAATCCGGGCTGCGGCCCGTGCCTAGGTGCCCACCAGGGATTGCTGGCCAAGGGAGAGAGGGCGATAACCACCACCAACCGCAACTTCCGGGGCCGCATGGGCAGTCCGGAGGCCGAGGTTTACCTGGCCAGTCCATTGACCGTGGCCGCTTCTGCGGTAAAGGGCGAGATTACCGACCCCAGGGGGCTGCTGGCATGAGGGGGAAGGTCTGGGTCTATGGCGACCACATCAATACCGACCTGATCATTCCGGGAAGGTATCTGGACGATTATGACCCCAAGAACCTGGCGAAGCATGTGCTGGAGGACCTTGACCCGGCCTTCAGCAAGAAGGTGGCCTACGGCGACATCCTTGTGGCCGGGCGCAACTTCGGTTGTGGCTCCAGTAGGGAGCAGGCGCCGATCGCCCTGAAGACCGCCGGTGTCAGCGCGGTGGTGGCAGGCAGCTTCGCCCGCATCTTCTACCGTAACGCCATCAACATCGGACTGCCTGTCATCGAATGCAAGGAGGCCATCACCGCTTTCAAGAACGGTGATGTGGCGTTGATCAACATCGACAAGGGCATATTGGTGAATGAGACGTCCGGGGCAAGGCTGAAGTTCGAACCGTTGCCCCCGTTCCTATTGGACGTTCTGCACAGCGGGGGCCTCGTGCCTTATACCCGCAAGAAGGTCCCGGTGGAACACTGAACTATATTAAGGGGGAACGCCTAGGCGGATGCAGGGACGTGTTGCGCCAGATAGGTGGCGGTTTTTGCATCCAGCATGCTCGCGGGCGGGCTGGAAATCGTCAAAAACTTTATAAGCCCCCCGCTAATATGGGGACACTCCCTATTCGGTGAATTCATGAAATACACCAGATTTGAGAAGGCGCGCATTATCGGTGCTAGGGCACTTCAGATTTCTTTGGGTGCGCCGGTCCTTCTGGAGATCCCTGAGGGGTTCATCGATCCCATACAGATCGCCATGATGGAGTTCGACAGGGGAGTCATCCCGATTACAGTAAAACGAGACGAATGAGGGTATTGAGATGAGCGAAGAGGTTAAGATGGACCTGTTGGTCCCAGAGGATGTGTACCTGACGTCGGGCGTCCACATCGGAACTCAGCAGAAGAGCGCTGACATGAAGGAGTTCATTTTCAAGGTCAGGTCGGATGGACTGTACGTGCTGGACGTCAAGCAGACGGACGGCCGCATCCGCACCGCCGCCAAGTTCATCGCCAGGTACAAGCCGGAGCGTGTGCTCGTCGTGTCCGCGAGGCAGTACGGCCAGAAGCCGGCGGAGATGTTCGCCAAGACCATCGGCGCCAAGGCGCTGGGCGGCGACACCCCGGACAAGCGCTATGTGCCCGGGACTCTCACCAACCCGCAGTTGAAGAACTTCACCGAGCCGGACATCATCATCCTGACCGACCCGGCCGCCGACAAGCTGGCAATGGAAGAGGCCATGCAGGTCACCATACCCATCGTGGCCCTCTGCGATGCCAACAACGAGACCCGCCAGGTCGACATGGTCATCCCCACCAACAACAAGGGGCGCCGTGCTCTGGCCTGCGTCTACTGGCTCCTGACCCGTGAGGTCCTCAAGGCCCAGGGAAAGCTGCAGAACGACGCGGACTTCAAGCTGACCATCGACGACTTTGAGGCTTCCCTCTAAGCCGTCCCCAAACTATATCAAACCCCTTTATTCCTATTATTTTTTGAATGGTACGTCATCCAGCGGTAGCAGGGCAGTTCTATGCCGCGAAGGAATCATCGTTGAGGTCGGAGGTCGAGCGCTGCTTCCTTTCTCCCATCGGCCCCGGTCGTCTGCCTAAGCTGGCAGAGCATGGTCAGAGGACGATCCTCGGGGCCATGGTGCCCCATGCAGGGCTGGTCTATTCCGGTCCGGTCGCCGCCCACGCTTATGCCGCCATGGCGGAGGACGGTTTTCCCGAGACGTTCATAATCATCGGCCCGAACCACCACGGCAGGGGAAAGGGAGTGGCCGTGAGCGACGAGGACTTCGAGACCCCGATGGGCACGATCGAGACGGACAGGGATATCCTCAGTAGGCTGAAGGGGATCGTCGAGATCGACCGCTCCGCCCATCTTTACGAACATTCCCTTGAGGTCCAGCTGCCTTTCATCCAGTATATCAAACCGGACGTCAAGATCGTAGCGATCGCCATGGGATATCAGGACCCTGAGACCTCATCCGAGGTGGCCAAGTCGGTGAAGCGTGCGGCCATGAACCGCGATGTGGTGGTGATCGCATCCACCGACATGTCCCACTATGTACCGCCCCAGGTGGCCATGGAGAAGGACATGGGCGTCCTGTCAAGACTGACCGAGATGGACCCGGACGGCGCCTACCGCCGCGTTTTGGAGATGGAGGTCACCATGTGCGGCTACGGTCCGGTCATGGCCATGTTCCATGCCGTGGGCGGGAAGGAGGCGAAACTTCTGAAATATGCCAATTCCGGGGATGTGACGCCGATGAGGGACGTCGTCGGATACGCCTCGATGATCGTGACGAAGTGATGACGTTCATCGTTCCATTTACCGTTTAAATTGGATCGGTTTTCCTACGGCGGCACAACTTTTTTTATTGGGAAATATCAATACCACCGTGGCCGATATGGCCGGAGAAGGTGAATCACAGATGTCAGGATACAAGTCTTGCCCGAAGTGCGGCAGGCAGAACCCGGTTGACGCCCAATGGTGCGCCAGCTGCGGGGCGAACATCGCCAACATCGCCCAGCAGCAGGGGTATCAACAGGCTCCGCCGAACTATGGTCAACCACAATACCAGCAGCCACCAGTATATAATCAGGCGCCGGGTTATGGAGCGCCTCCACAACCGTACATGCCCATGAAACAGAAGAGCGAGGGCCTGGCCGTGATCTTGTCCTTCTTCATTCCAGGGTTGGGGCAGATGTATAATGGTAAGATAGGGAGGGGTCTAGGGATCTTGATATCTGCCATCATCCTCTCGCTCCTGTTCTGGTTGTTAGTCCCACTCTTGATACTCTTCGTGCTCTGGATATGGAACATCTACGACGCATACAAGGGTGCTCAGAAATACAACCAGCAACAGATGATGACGGCCAACTACCAGCAGTATCCGAGGTACTGAGGGGACCAAACCTTTTTCATCCATTTCATTTAATATGTCTGCTTAGGAATTATTACATTCAAAGGAAAGTGTTTTTCAGGGAGGGTAAGTAAAATGACGAGCTACAAGGTCTGCCCGAATTGCGGCAGGCAGAACCCGGTTGACGCCCAGTGGTGCGCCAGCTGCGGGAACAACATAACGAACGTCGCGCCACCTCAGCAGGCACAGCCTCAGCCGGCACCATACGGCCAGGGACAATATCAGCCCGCTCCGGGATATCAGCCGGGGCAGAGCGGGGCCAGGCAGCAGATCATCAGCTCCGTGCAGATGAGGGTCCAGACCGATGAGGTCATGCCCATCTGGTGGATCGTATTACCCCTGGTCGGTGTGCTGGCTCTGGTTGGGTTCGCCGCCATAACGATATTCTGGAGCGGATGGGGATGGATTGGCATAGTGGTCGGTCTCCTCCTCTTCTTGGTCCTCTATGCTGTCCTGGTCTACAAACTGGTCACGCGTCAGAACGAGCATATCAAACGCGAGATAGTCCTTCGGACGGCCATCATAAACTACGTCCGGGAAAAGGCCAGGGAGCAGTACAAGGAACAGATGGTCGCCGGACAGATCTCCACGATGGAGAGCATCAACCAGGAGGCCTCGTACAAGGAACAGGAGAACAACGCCTTGCTGTTCACCATCATGTCGTTCATCCCGATCCTTAACCTGTACGTGCTCTACGTGCTGACCAAGTTCCCGTTCGAGCATGACAGCCGCTGGCACACCTTTACGCAGCAAGCGCAGTACGCTCTCAGTCAGGTCGGCGTGAACATCATGACGCCTTCGTGGAAGACGCTGCCCAGGCGCTCGTTCTGGTTATACTTGATCATAACGCTCATCATCGGCGTCTTCATGATATACTGGCTCTACACGCTCATCGATGACCCCAACGACCACTACCAGGCCCAGTGGGCGTTCGAGGACCAGCTGATGAGCCAGCTGCGTTAAGAAACCCCTTTCCGTTTTCCCTTTTTTTAAAAAATAGAAAAATGGTTTGAATTGTTTCAGATGATCTTCATCTTGCCCAGCACAGGCTCGTACACCAGACCTTTGTCCAACAGGGAACTGGTGATCTCGTCCAGTTCGTCCCGCTCGATGCCCGCCTTCGCAGCTCCGGACACGATCTCGTCCCACTGGGCGCCCTTGCCGGTCTTGTCCAGCTTCTCCACCAGCTCGAGGACCACCTTCTCCTTGTCCAGTGATTCCTCCGGCTCGTCCTCGATCTCATCGGGCATGTCCGAGACCTCCATCGGCGTCTCCGGACCTGCCTGTTCTGGCAGCAGGAACTTCAGGGCGTCGATGACCATGTTGCGATAGCGCTGCAGGTCCACCTCACCGTAGTGGCCCTTCGCCTTCACCACTCCCTGGGCCAGCGGAAGCGGGTAGCCCAGCTTCACCAGCGCCTCCTCGCTCGGTGCCTCCATCTTCGCCGCTTCCTCCATGGCCTCGATGCGGCGCAGGGTGGAGCGGCAGGTCTCCAGCACCCAGTAATCCCTCATGGAGGCGTCGACCACCTGCACCTTCTCGGGACGTATGGAGACGTACATGGTGCCCTCCTCCGGGATGTAGGTGCGTACCTTCCCGACCACCGCCACGAACCTGGGCGGCGCGATCTTGGACAGCGCGGCGGTCGCTTCGGGCTGGTACTGCCCGGAGGACAGGTAGAACGTTCCAGTGGGGTCCTGTATGCGGGCCCGCCACAATGGCTCCTCCTCCGTGCCGATGTTGTCGATGTCCGTCAGCACCCCGACGGCCAGCAGGCGGTTCACCTGGGCCCCCAGCGGGGTGATGAGGTGAGAAGGAGCCTTGTCCCCCTCTCCCTTGATCTCAAGTTTGGACGAAGCGAACTCCGCCGCGAACACCCTCCAGGCCAGCTCCCTCACCATCATTGGAATCCCTCCAGTTCCGCCAGCATGGCCACGGCAGCCTCTTTCAGGTCCGTCTCGACGGCCGAAGCCTCGCTCACGATCATCATCAGGCCATATTCATCGCTGAGCACGTTGCCCCGCACCTGCATGGGCTTGGCCAGGATCTTCTCCTCCACCATCTCGCGCACCACATCTGGGTTCAGCGCCTCCTGGGCCCTCTTCACACAGTCCTCCAGCTTCTGCCCGAGTACCGTTTCTGTCACGGTCCGGTTCATGACCACGGCCAGGGTGGAATTGCCATCGTCCAGGATGGCCTTCACCCTCAGGTCCCATATGCCCTCCACCTTGCCATGGATGCGGCAGGCCCCCTTCAGCACCACCCTCTTGCACTGAGGGCAGCGCTTGATGAGCCCAGACCCTTCCTTGACGTCCACGATGGTACCGATGACCAGGGCATCGGTCGCACCACCAACGCGCTCGATGTCCTCGATGCTGCGCGGCTTCGGCTTTCCGGACGTCACCTCGGGCAGGTCCTCGGCCTTCAGGCGGACCACTCCGGCCCTCTCCCCGAAGTTCAGCTTGGGCACTCCCTTCCAGCCTTTCACATAGGCCCGGCTGATCCTGACCAGCTCCCCTTCTTTCAGCTGGTAGTCCGCCCAGGCGGAATATTGCACCTTGCCGGTCTCATCGGCCAGGATGCCGGAGAACACGACCTTCGCGCCATCTTCCGTGTTGATCTCGCGGCGCTCCACCGTGACGATACGGCCAGACACTGTGACGTTGTTCATCCCATCGGCGAGCTCGCCCACCTTTACGGTCTCTCCAGGCGCATACGACCCGCCCGCAGGCGCATCGATCTGTGGCAGCGCGTCCTTGGGCATCTGCTCCACGTTGGCCCTGTTACCCAGGTTGAGGTCGACCCTGCCATTGTACTCCTTGGAGTACGCGTTGCGGAGCATGATCACGTCGCCTGGCTTGAAGAGAAGGCGCTGCGGCTCCCAGAGCGTATAGCCCATAGAACCGGTCTCGTCCGCGACCAGCCCGTAGGCCAGCTGTCTCTTCTCCCCTTTTATCTCCACCTCTTTAGGATTCAGTGTCAGCACGCGCACCAGCAGGTCCACGTTCTGCTCGCCGCCCTTGACATCGGAGACCTTGCGGCGATTCCCCCTCGTCAATGCGTTGGGGTCTCCTCCAAAGTTCTTCACGACGCTGCGCTTTGCCGTGTCCAGCGAAACGCGGTAGACGTTCAGGTAGTTCTCCAGCTCTTCCTCGATCTTTGATTCTTCCACTTTTCCATTGAGCACCCGGGCAATTTCCTTCACATGGGGTGCGATCTCGTCCTTTTCCATGTCATTCCTCCTGCATGATGCAGATTGGCAAGAGCTAATCAAGATGCCCCTTAAATGCATTATTCCAGGGTTTACCGAAAGTGCGGAAAAATATGAGGAAAATCAGAGAAGGGAAGGGATGGAATGATTAAAAGTGGCCGGTTAGGCCACATTTAACATAGAGGTTTACTCCGTGAAGGTTTCGCCCTTCTCGTAGTTCTCCTTCAGGTGGTTTATGAGGATGTCCCTGTTGTTGCGCAGGTGGGACTCGTACCAGGCAAGGACGACATCTCTCAGTACCTCGTGGATGCGGTCGCCGTCGGCATCGCTCAAGGCAGCGTCATAAACGACGAACTGGCCGAAGATGCGCTTCCAGCCGGCGTACTTGTAATAGTGCTCACCTTCGCAGTAGTCGAAGACGACCCTGACGCGGGGGGAGGCATCCGCCATGTAATGCCAGATCTTGAGGGAATCTCCCATCCGGCCCTGCACTTGGGACCGGTCGATGAGCTGGAGGTTGTTGACGACCTCATAATCGACGTCCGACCTCAGGGTGTACTTCTCCGGGTAGGTGTCCTTCTCGAAGGACATGAAGGAGCTGTACGTAGGCTCCATGATCATATTGACGCCGATCTTGCCGAACCGGTTCATGATGTTCCAAAGGTCCTCGATGAGCATCTTGTTGACGCGGGTCTTCTGCATGTGAAGCTCGTCGCGGTCCCTAGAGACCGCCATGGTCTTCCTTTCGAGCTCGGCGTCAAGCTTGCTGAACCAGTCTTCCTTTCCAGCCTTCTCAGGAGTCAAATGAATCCCCCTGCCGGTTAATGCCACTCCACAAATAAATAGATATCCCACACTGGCCAGATGTTCTGTGCTGCGACCGTTATCAAGAATCGGAGATGTACACGAGGTATTTTTAGTCAAGCCCCAATACCGCTACGAAATGGACATATTCCAGGTGCTGTGGGATTTCCTCAACCAGGTACAGGGGGACGCGGTCATCTATTCCATCTTCCTGTTCCTCTACTCGGTGGCGGCAGCGATCATACTGCCGATCCCGGTCGAGTTCGCGTTGTTCGTGGGCACCACCACTCCGTTCTGGATAAAGGCGCTGGTGCTTGGCCTCGGAAAGGCCGTGGGCAGCAGCGCGGTCTTCTTCATCGGCTTCGAACTGGAAGGACCTATCAGGCGCTGGTCTGAGAGGTGGAAGTTCTTCGGCAAACTGGTCAAGTTCTGCGAATGGTTCGTCATGAAGCTGCGCTACATCGGGTTGTACATCCTGCTCAGCATCCCTCTGATGAGCGACACCGCCGTCCTCTACATCTTCTCGCTTTTCAACAAGGAGGGCAAGGAGCTGAAGATAAAGTGGTTCATCGTGGTGAACTTCTTTGCTGGCGTGACGAGGGCTCTCATCGTCTATGGGGTGTTCGAACTGCTGGGATGGAAGCTAGTTTAAGCGTTCGACCAGATTTCTTGTAACGATTGGAAAGGTTTATTAGGAAAAGACAAATTCCCTTTTAATGGTCCCAAAGAAGAAGATTTCGAAGATCCTGTCCGAGTACGACCAGGACAAGATCACCATCGCCACCCTCTGTTCTCATTCGTCGTTGCAGATCTTCCACGGCGCCAAACAGGAGGGCTTCCGCACTTTGGGACTCGCCGTCCGGCCTAACAACCGCCACTACGATGCATTTCCGCTGGCCAAGCCGGACGAGATCATCAAGCTCGATTCTTACACGGACCTGATAGATAAGGCGGATGAGTTCCTGGCCAGGAACATCATCATCGTACCCCACGGTTCCTTCGTGGAATATATGGGCACCAAGAAGTTCGAGGAGATGCCTATTCCCACCTTCGGCAACAGGAGCGTCCTGGGCTGGGAGTCCGACCGTGGCAAGATGAGGGATTGGTTGGAGTCTGGCGGCATCGATATGCCCCGGGTCATCGACGATCCGAAGTCGATCGACAGGCCAGTACTGGTGAAGTACTGGGGCGCCAAAGGAGGCCGCGGTTTCTTCATCGCCAAGGACTACATGGACTTCAAAATGGGCATCGACATGGAGCAGCCCTTCACCATCCAGGAGTACATACTCGGCACGCGTTACTATCTGCACTACTTCTACTCGCCCATCAAGCAGGACGGGTATAGGGTGGGCAAGGGATGCGTCGAACTGATGTCCATGGACCGCAGGGACGAGAGCAACATCGATGAGATGTACAAGCTGGGCGCCGCCGAGGAGCTGAAGAAGCTGGGATACTTCCCCACCTTCGTCGTCACCGGCAACATCCCCGTCGTCATCAGGGAGAGCCTGCTGCCCAAGGTGTTCGAGATGGGCGAGAAGGTGGTGCAGCGCTCCGAGGAGCTGTTCGGCGGCATGATCGGGCCGTTCTGCCTGGAGGCCATCGTCACCGACAAGTTGGAGTTCAAGGTGTTCGAGATATCCTCGCGCATAGTCGCAGGCTCGAACCCGTTTGTATCTGGATCACCATATTCCGACCTGGTCGAGCCGGGAATGAGCACCGGAAGGCGCATCTCCCGCGAGATCAAGACGGCCAAGGAGAAGGATTGTCTGGACATAGTGGTGTCATGAGAGCGACCATACTCATCGTTGATGCAGAGATCGAAATACTGTCCCGGGACCGGTCCCATGCGGCCAAGCACCGCGCCATGACCGATGCCGTCTACGGCCAGTACGATGTCATCTTGGACAACTGGCTCCATCACGACCTGATCAAGTTCATGCCGGGCAGCGAGAGGAGGGGAAGGCCGGACATAGTGCATCACGCGCTGGGTCTGCTGCTCGACTCGTTGGCATACCGCCGCGGCTACATCGATGTCCTGGTGCACACCAGGAACGACGAGCTGATCCGTTTCGACAAGCACGTGGAGCTCCCGCAGAACTACTTCGAATACCTCAACCTGCTGGGGCACTTGTACACAGAGGGCCACGTGGGAAGTGGCGAGGGAAAGATCACCATCGAGAGCGTCAGCGGCCTGGAAGAGGTGCTGAAGAAGATCGCTGCTGAGGTCAACATCGTCATGACCCCGCACGGGGACCAGAAAGGGCTGGAAGGCCTGCTGGCGGGCTTCAACAACCAGAAGACATGCATCATCTTCGGCGGGTTCCCCGAAGGGGAGTATCGCAGCCCTGCCTACGACCTGGCGGACATCACCGTCACGCTCGGGCCGGAATGGCTCAACATAAACTCGGTCACCGCAGAGATCCTGCGCTGCCTTCCGAAGTGAATTAAAACAAATAAAATGACAGCCAGGGTGGCTGTCTTTTTTAAATTTTACCAGCCGCGTTCCTGCATGCGCTGCTGCTCAGGGATGGTGGAGATCTCGATGCCATGCATCGCCTCTCCCAGGCCCCTGGAGACCTCGGCAATGACCTTAGGGTCGTCGAAGTTGGTTACAGCATCGACGATGGCCTTGGCACGAAGCTTGGGGTCGGTGGACTTGAATATGCCTGAACCAACAAAGACGCCGTCGGTGCCGAGCTGCATCATGAGCGCCGCATCGGCCGGGGTAGCGATCCCGCCTGCTGCGAAGTTGATGACCGGCAGACGCTGCATCTGGGCCACCTCTTCGACAAGGTAGACGGGGGCCTCGATCTTGCGGGCGATGGCGACCAGTTCCTGGCGTTCCTTGCCCTTCAGCTCCCTGATGGCCCCCATGACGGCCCTCTGGTGCCTTACCGCCTCGATGACATTGCCCGTGCCTGGTTCTCCCTTGGTGCGGATCATGGCCGCGCCCTCATCGATGCGGCGCAGCGCCTCGCCCAGGTCCCTGGCGCCACAGACGAAGGGAACGGTGAACTTCTTCTTCTCCACGTGGAAGAACGGGTCGGCCGGGGTGAGCACCTCGGACTCGTCGATCATGTCGACGCCCAGCGACTCCAGGACCTGTGCTTCTACGATGTGCCCGATGCGGCACTTAGCCATGACCGGGATGGTGACCGCTTCCATGATCTCATCGATCTTGCGGGGGTCGGCCATCCTGGCCACGCCTCCCTGGGCGCGGATATCGGCGGGAACGCGCTCGAGAGCCATGACCGCGACCGCGCCAGCGTCCTCAGCTATGCCAGCCTGCTCTGCGTTGGTGACGTCCATGACGACGCCTCCCTGCTGCATCTTGGCGAAGCCGCGCTTCACGAGGTCCGTACCATATCTCAGTTTGCTCAGGTCTAGTTCGAAAGACATTTGTCTCGCCGGTCCCGCTTAGTCAAACTTCGTTATATATGGTTTTCGAACATGGGAAAAAATCAGATATGCCCCATGCGGTTATTCCTGGCCGATGGACGGTCCGAACGCCGATGGGTGCTCATCGATCTTTTCCTTCTCCATCTCGGCGTATCGCCTGGAGGGTGACCGGGAATGAGGGTGCTCCACGTGGAGAACCCAGCAGGCGTCCCCTATGCCCTTTCCAGGGGCCAGAGGGAGGCCGGGGCCGAGTCCGACGTGCTGGAGACCTGGAAGCTCCCCTACGCCTACGGCCATGACCTGGAGAACTACTATACTGGGGGGGTCAAGGACATCCTTCGCCTGGCCCGTACCGTAAATATCGGTCGCAGGTATGACATCATCCATCTTCACACCGGCCTGCCCAGGAAACGGCTGGACATGGTTGCGTTGCGGCTCTTCTTCGGCAAGCCGTTAGTGGTCCATTATCATGGCTCGGAGACCAGGAAGGGCTATGGTATGTACTACCGCAGTCTGGTGGACCTCAGGCTGGTGAGCACGCCCGACCTGCTGGGTTACCATCCAGATGCGTTCTACGTCCCCAATCCCATGAAGGAGATGCCCCAAGCGCCCTGGCCCACAGGAAGGCTGCGCATCCTCCATCTGCCTACGAACCGCGAGATCAAGGGCACGGTCCGATTGGAGGCGGCCCTGGAAGGGTTGAAGGCCAGGTACGATTTCGAACTGGTGGTGAGGGAAGGGATGACCCACGAGGCCGCCCTCAAGGAGATGGCGTGCGCCCATCTGATCGTGGACGAGGTGGGCGATACGACATCGACAGGGGTCAGAGGAAGGTTGAACGTGGCGGCCTTGGAGGCCATGATGCTGGGCAGGCCGGTCATCACCAACCTTGACCAGGACATGATGGCATATTACCCAGGCTGCCCGGTCCAGAACATATCTCAAGGGGTGGCCTCGCTGCAGGAAAGATTGGAACAAGCACTATCTCATCCCGAACGCCTGGCCGAGATCGGGAGGAAGGGCAGGGAGTATGTGCTGAGCAATCATGACCCGAAGAAAGTGGCAGAGATGGTCTACAAGCTCTATGCGGCCCATCTCCGTCTATGAGATCATCCCCCGGTCTACCTATCATCGTTCCAAAAGGTAGAAAAACGGGGTTCTCCTTTAAGGCCGATAATGGTCGCACGCAGGATGGGCAACGTGCCCGAGTCTGGAACCGTCAAGATATCCAATGTGGTCAGCAAGCTGAAGCTTGAGGGTGTCAACGACATCATTTCCTTCTCCATGGGCGAGCCAGACTTCCCCACGCCTGAGAACATCACCAACGCCTGCGTGGACTCGCTACGCAACCACTTCACCTATTACACTCCATCGGCCGGCATACCAGAGCTGAGGCAGGCCGTGGCCGAGACGCTCAACAAGCGCAACTCCATCCCGTGCAAGGACAAGGACGTGCTCATCACCCCGACCAAGCAAGCCATCTTCATGACCATGCTGGCCATGGTCGAGGAGGGGGACGAGGTCATCGTTCCCGACCCGTCCTGGGGCACGTTCGATGCATGCGCCCGGCTGGCAGGGGCTAAGGTCAAGTACGCCAAGGTCTCCCCTGACAACGACTACCGCCTCACGCCCGAATCTCTGGCGGAGGCAGTGACCCCGAAGACCAAGCTGATGGTCATCAACACGCCCTCGAACCCGTGCGGGGCCGTGATGACCCGGAAGGACATAGAAGGGGCCGCGAAGATCGCCAAGGAGGCGAACTCCTACGTCATGGCGGACGAGATCTACGAGCAGCTCGTGTTCGATGGCGAGCACGTTTCCATCTCATCGCTGCCAGGGATGTTCGAGAGGACCATCACCCTGGGCGGCTTCAGCAAGACCTATGCCATGACCGGATGGAGGCTGGGCTGGGCCATAGCCCCGGCTCCGATATTCAAGGAGCTAAACAAGCTGCAGATGCAGTCCATCACCTGCGCCGTCTCGTTCGTGCAGAATGCCGGCGTGGAGGCGCTGCGCGGCCCGCAGAAGGCAGTCGCGGACATGAAGAAGGAGTTCAAGGCCAGACGCGACCTGATCTATGACCTGACCATGGAGATCCCGCAGATGCACTGCCCCCGTCCGCACGGTGCGTTCTACCTCTTCCCATCGTATGACATCGACATGCCATCCGAGGACCTTGCCGCCTATCTGTTGGAGAAGGCGCACGTGGCGCTGACCCCTGGCTCAGCTTTTGGGCCATCTGGAGAGGGACACCTGCGCATATCGTACGCTGCCAGCAGGAAGGACATCATCGAGGGCATGGAGCGGATAAAGAAGGCGCTGGCCACCCTTTGATCATTTCGTCTGAGGGAGAAGGTTGGGTATCGAGCCCTCGATCGGATAGGTCACCTTGCATTTTTCGCAATAAAGCGACCCCTTGACGATGTCGTTCCCCTTCTTCTCCACCACTGTAAGCTGAAGCGGATGTGACTTGCATACGGGACAGGCGAGGATGTCCATGAGTTCGGGCTTCATCGGCCCCAACATTCCCGCCGCTCGATTTATGTGTTTGCCGCGCTCCAAATGGCAGCGGGCGTGATTTCGGCAGATTTTTAATGCGGCCGAACATCCTCCTGCCGATACCATGAGGGCAATCGATCTGCGAAGCGACACCTTCACCCTGCCGTCAAGAGAGATGCTGGAGACGATCCTCGACTCCCCGTTGGGCGATGATGTGGAGAAGGAGGACGAAACGGTCAACAAGCTGCAGGAGATGGCCGCCTCCAAGTTCGGGGCCGAGGAGGCATTGCTGGTGCCCAGCGGCACGCAGGGCAACCTGGTATCGATGCTGGTGCATTGCCGTAGGGGGGATGAGATCATTCTCGAATCGGATGCCCACATGTACTATTACGAGATCGGAGGAATGTCCGCACTGGTCGGTGCCATTCCCCGCCTCATCCAAGGGACCAGGGGGGTCTTCACCCCGGAACAGGTGGAGGAGGCCATCAGGCCTTATGACTCCCTCCATTACCCGCCGACCCGACTGGTGGAGATAGAGAACACACACAACCGCGCCGGAGGATGCTGCTGGTCCGCCAAGCAGGTCAGCGCCGTCAGCAAGGTCGCCAAGGACCACAAGCTCAAGGTGCACATGGACGGTGCCCGCATCTTCAACGCCTCGATCGCCACCGGCACGGACGTCAAGCAGTACAAGCGGCAGGTCGACTCGATCAGCTTCTGCCTGTCGAAGGGGCTGGGCTGCCCCATCGGCTCGCTGCTGGTAGGCAACAAGGAGTTCATCGACCAGGCCAGGATCTACCGAAAGATGGTGGGCGGAGGTATGAGGCAGGCAGGCATCATCGCCGCGCCTGGTATCTACGCATTGAAGAACATGGTCTCCCGATTGCAGGAGGACCATGACAACGCCAAACTGCTGGCCAAGGGCCTCGCCGCCATGGACGGGATCAAGGTCGATATGAAGTCCGTCCAGACCAACATCGTCATAGCGGACGTGTCTGGCACCGGAAAAAGCTCAGATGAGTTCGTGGAACTGTGCAAGAAGAACGGCATCCTGATCTTCTCGTTCGGTCCCCAGACCGTGCGCTTCGTCACCCGCTACGGCATCGCCAAGGCTGACATCGAGGAGCTGCTGGCCAGACTGGAACGTTCCCTGCGCTGATCAACCCTTCCCGATACCGGCGTAGGTGAAGCCCCGTCTGCGGCAGTCGGCGGCATTGAACACGTTCCTGCCATCGACCAGGTTCGGGGTGCGCATCAATTCCTTGACCTTGGCCAAATCGAGCTTTGCATATTCTGAATGGTCGGTCACGAACACGACGCAGTCGGCACCTTTAAGGGCCTCTTCCATTGACCTCACCAAGGGCGCATTATGCGCTTCTCGGGCAAAGCTGTCATGCACGACCACCTTCGCCTCTTTCATCAGGGCGTCGATCACTGGGATGGCCGGAGAATGCCTGGTGTCATCGGAGTCGCGCAGGAAAGAGAGCCCCATGACCGCCACCTTCGGGTCGGGTACCTTGCAGCGCTTTATGAGCTGGACGGCGATATCGGCCAGATGTATCGGCATGCGCTCGTTTATCTCCCTCGCGGCCGGCATGACCCTGGGTTCGGCGAACGGCGCCGAGCTCATCAGGAGCCAGGAGTCCTTGGGCAGGCAATGCCCTCCGACCCCTGAGCCAGGAATGTGCATGTCCCTGTAAGGACAGGTGTTGACCAGTCGGCGGACCTCGTAGGCGTCCCCGCCGACCTGCTCGCACAACAGGGCCACCTCATTGGCGAATGCGATCTGAACGTCCCTGTAGGCGTTCTCGGTGGTCTTGCAAATCTCGGCCGACAGGAGGTCGGTCGGATGAAGTTCGGCACGGACCACCTTCGAGTAGAAGTAGGCCCCTTTCTTGATGGACTGGGCATCGATCCCGCCCAGCACCCTTTCCACCGAACGCATGTTGCCCAGCAGCTTTCCAGGCATGACCCTTTCCGGGCAGTGGACCACGGAGAAGTCGGTTCCGGCCTTGAGCCCGCTGCCCTGCTCCAGGAGAGGCACCAACCTGTCCCTGCATGTTCCCGGAGGCAACGTTGACTCGAACGAGAGCATCATTCCCTTGCGCACGAATTTGGACAGTTCTCTGGTGACATTGATAAGGATCGTAAGGTCGGGCCTGTTGGCCGCGTTCAAAGGAGTATCGACGCAGATGAAGATGGCATCGCAGGACACGACATCGGACATCTTGTCCGTGGGGGTCAGAGAACCATCATCGGCCACCTTGTCCACAAGCTCGGCCAGGCCAGGTTCGTTCCCCTCGATGGGCGAGATACCCTGCCTCAGTTTTTCCAGTTTGTTGCGGTCCACATCCACACCAATGGTCTGGAAACCGCTGTCCGCCAATAGGCAGGCCAAGGGCAGGCCGACATATCCCAATCCGACCACCGCCACCTTTTCCTTGGACATGCGGCTTCGAATAGCCCGAAGGTTCTTAATGCCTTCGAATCGCCTGGGAACGGAGCTGAAATTATTCCTAAAGGAATCAGAACTACCGCCTTCACAGGCAAACATATATTAAAAGTGTCCATGTTATGGGCCTATTGCCAAGGCCTGTCATGGGTTCATGCGGGCCGAAGTCCCGCCGCCAGAGATGGTGGGCGGGTAAGATTCGCAGACAAAGAGGGGATTCGATTGAGCCGAAGACTTTTCACCGTGGGCCCTGTCGAGGTGTTTCCGGATACCTTGCAGGCTATGGCCAAACCCATGATCATCCACCGCGGCAAGGACTATCAGCAGGTGCAGAAGGCCGTCGTGGAGAAGTTGCACAAGGTGTTGGACACGGATATGGAGATATACCTGTCCCCGGCCTCGGCCACCGGATTCCTGGAATCATGCGTGCGCTGCGGTGTCAGCAAGAAGATGCTGGGGATTACCAACGGCTCATTCGGTGACCGCTGGCAGCAGATTGGCACCCTGAACGGCAAGCTGGTCGACAAGATCGAGGTGGAGTGGGGCAAGGCAGTGCGCAAGGAGCACATCCAAGGCAAGATCGGCAAGGACATCGAGGCCGTGACGTTCGTGTCCAACGAGTCCTCCACAGGCGTCCTGAACCCCTGCCTCGAAGTGGCCGAAGCTGTCAAGGCTGAAGGCGATCCGCTCTTCTTCGTGGACGGCGTCACCTCGGTCGGCGCGGTGGACCTGCAGCTCAAGAAGATGCAGCCCGATGCGTTGGTCTTCGGCAGCCAGAAGGCACTGGCGCTCCCGCCAGGCCTGGCCATCATCTGCGTCTCTCCCCGTCTTCTGAAGAAGGCGGAGAAGGTGGAGAACCGCGGTTATTACTTCGACCTGCTGGAGATCAAGAAGTTCGCCGACAAGGACCTCCCGCTGACGACCCCGGCGGTCTCCCTGCTGTTCGGTCTGGACTACCAGCTGGACAAGATGCTCAAGGAGGGCGTCTCCGCCCGTTACCAGCGCCACGCTGAGATGACCGACATGATCCACAAGTGGGCCAAGAAGAAGTTCGGTCTGTATGCGGAGCAGGGCTTCCGCTCCAAGACCCTCACCGCCGTGGAGACCGGCAAGTTCGACTTTGGCGCCTTCGACAGCGCTCTGAAGGCCAAGGGGTTCGAGATATCCAACGGCTACGGCAAGATCAAGGACAACACCTTCCGCATCGGCCACATGGGTGACCTGGTGCCCAAGGACATCAACGACCTCACTAAGGTCATGGACGAAGTACTGGAGGAGATGAAATGAAGATCCTAGTCACGGACGAGCTTTCCAAGGAAGGCATCGAGATGCTCACAAAGGACGGCGTCCAGGTGGACGTCCGCCCCAAGATTTCCCAGGAGGACCTCCTCAAGATCATCGGGGAGTACGAGGGCCTCATCGTGCGCAGCGGCACCAAGGTGACCGCACAGGTCATCGAATCCGGCAAGAAGTTGAAGGTGGTCGGCCGGGCCGGCGTCGGCGTCGACAATGTGGACGTCGAAGCGGCCACAAGGCGCGGCATACTGGTCATGAACACCCCCTCGGCCAACATCATCTCCGCTTGCGAGCACACCCTGGCCATGATGCTGTCCCTGGCCCGCAACATCCCCTGGGCCGACAAATCGGTCAAGGAGGGCAAGTGGGAGAAGAGCAAGTTCATGGGCGTCGAGCTTTCTGGCAAGACCCTGGGCATCATCGGCATCGGCCGAATCGGCGGCGAGGTGGCCAAGAGGGCCAAGTCCTTCGGGATGAAGCTGATCGGCTACGACCCATACATATCCCAGGAAGCGGCGGTCAAGCTGGGCGTGCGCCTCATGACGCTGGACCAGGTCTGCCGCGAGGCGGACTTCATCACTGTCCACGCAGCGCTCACGCCGACCACTCACAACCTCGTCAGCAAGGCCCAGTTCGACATCATGAAGCCCAATGTCATGATCGTCAACTGCGCCCGCGGCGGCATCATCGACGAGGCCGCCTGGTGCGAGGCCCTGCGGACGAAGCGCATCGCCGGCGCGGCCATCGATGTGTTCGAGCAGGAGCCGCTCTCCAAGGACTCTCCGTTCCTAAAGTTGGAGAACGCGGTCCTGACGCCTCACCTGGGCGCATCCACCAAGGAGGCGCAGGAGAAGGTGTCCATCGAGATGGCCGAGCACGTGAAGCTCTTCCTGGTCGACAAGCAGATCACCAACGCCGTCAACGCCCCGATGGGCAAGATCGACCCGAAGGTCGCCCCGTTCATCAACATCGCTGAGAGACTTGGTTCCTTCTGCATGCAGCTGGTCGACGGCCCGGTCAAGAAGATCGAGGTCGAAGTGCACGGCGAGATCGCAAGCATGGATACGCGCATGATCACCACCTCGACCCTGGTGGGCGTGCTCGCCAACGTCAAGGGCGAGAACACCAACATCATCAACGTCGGTTCCATCGCCCGGGACATGGGCATCCAGGTCGTAGAATCGAAGGTGGACGAGTCCACCCACTACACCAACATGCTGGTCATCCGGGTATCCTCGGACGGCCACAAGCACGAGGTGCGCGGCACGGCCTACCCCGGCACCGAGGCCCGCATCCTGGGCGTCGACGAGTTCGACATCGACATGCCGTTGGAGGGCGACTTCATCTTGACCAGGCACCAGGACATGCCGGGCATGATCGGCAAGGTCGGCACCCTGCTGGGCGACATGAAGATCAACATCGCCCGCATGGGCGTGGGCAGGGAGGACCAGAAGGGCGGCGCGCTCATGCTCATCCAGGTCGACAACGACGTGGACAAGGCCGTGCTGGAGAAGCTGCGCGGGATGCCGAACTTCAAGGAGGCCCGCTCCGTCCGCCTGAGCCACATGAAGAAGAAGGAGCTCATGGAGCTCTGAACTTCCCAAACCCCTTTTCCATCTTTTCCAAACGGTTATTAATCCAGGACAGCGTTCGATGGGCATGAAGTTCCTTTCCGTGGTGGGCGCCAGGCCTCAGTTCGTCAAGCTGGCCCCGCTCCACCGGGAGCTGGTCAAGCAGCATGAGCATATCATCGTGCACACCGGCCAGCATTATGATTACCGCATGAGCCAGGTGTTCTTCGAGGAGCTTAAGATCCCCGACCCGCAGCACAACCTCGGGGTCGGGTCAGGTAGCCACGGCGAGCAGACCGGGAAGATGCTGGCGGCGATCGAGCAGGTGCTGCAGCAGGAACGTCCGCGCTGTGTCATCGTCTATGGGGACACGAACTCCACCCTGGCCGCGGCGCTAGCGGCGAGCAAGCTCCTGATACCGGTGGCGCATGTCGAGGCTGGCCTGAGGTCCTATCGCCACGGCATGCCCGAGGAGATCAACAGGGTGCTGACGGACCACATCTCTGACGTGCTTTTCTGCCCCAGCGATGTGGCCGTGCGGAATCTCCGAAAGGAAGGGATCGGCAAGGGCGTCCATGTGGTGGGCGACACCATGACCCAGGTCCTCAAAGAGGTCGATGCCAAGCTAGGGGCCGAGGTGCCGCAGAGCATGGGGGTCAGGCCGGGCCATTACCTGTTGGCGACCATCCACCGGCAGGAGAACGCCGATTCCAGGGAGAACATGACCGCCATCCTCGACGCGCTCGAAAGGTACGATGGCGAGGTGCTGTTGCCGCTGCACCCCCGCACCGCCAAGAACCTAAAAGGCTGGGGCATGATGGGCCGCCTGGAATCTATGTCTCATGTCAAAGTGAAGGAACCGCTGGGCTTCCTTACGTTCACGGCATTGGAGAAGTTCGCGGGACACATCATGACCGATTCGGGCGGGGTGCAGAAAGAGGCCTACTATTTCCATGTGCCATGCACCACCGTCCGGGATGAGACGGAGTGGGTGGAGACGCTGGAAGGCGGATGGAACGTTCTCACTGGAGCCGACAAGGGCAAGATCGAGAGCGCGCTCAGCCGACCTAGACCCTCGAAGGACCAGGTCTCTTATGGAGATGAGCATGTCTGCGAGAGGATCGTAGCCACGCTGGAAGCCGAGCTGAGATAGGCGTCACAGCTTCCTTTCCACACTGGCGATGCGCTGTTCCAGCGGTCTCTCGTTCAGCCTGTCATCGATCTTGATCTCGGTGAGCACCTGGTTGGACATGGTTCTGATCTTCTTGTGACAAGAGGAAATCGTCTCCATGACATCGTCATATGGACCTTGAACGACCGTCCCCATCGGGGTCAATTCATAACGCAGTCCGGAAGCTCTGACCAACTTGATGCATTCCGCGACATACTGGCTCAGACCCTCTTCTCTGCCAATCGGCACTATGCTGAATTCGGCGATCATTTTTTCATCACCGAATCAAAAAAATGAATGCTAAAAATGGTCCTCTTAGAAGATATAAACCTTACGCCCTAGTGGTTGAGAAATGATAGCATCATCGAAACATCGCATTTTTGTTATCATAAATAATATCGAAAAAAGCATGTATGGACCAAAATACTTATATACAGAACCGCGAATCATTTAGTTTTAATTTACTTTAAACATGTTCAAATTGATTAGGGGCCAGACACGATGAAGAGCAACGCAAACGCAAAGTCCCGTAGCATTCCAGGGGCAAAGAAGGGGAGCGCCAAGAGCGCAACCGTAAGTATGGTCGGTTCTCAGAGCGTCAAGAATGATGGAGTTGTCCTTTCTGGAGGAAACGCCAAGCAACCCACTTTTGAGATATGTTTTGATGATCGATGCACCACCTTGACCGTCGACGACCTTACTTCTGCCATCCGCAACGGGATCGACAAGGATGGAATGCCCGAGGAGATGGCGAGGGGCATGGCCCAGCACGTTTTGAACTTCTTCGGTTACAGCGAGCGCATCATCGACAACATTTTGGAGCCCGAGGACAGGGACGCCTTCTACCAGTTGGAGGATACCGGTATCCTGACCACGGAAAGGGAGGAGACCACCCTCTACGATGGCAGGGAGTGGCGCATTCACTATTGGCTGTTCCGCAAGGAACGGATCATGGAGCTCATAAACGTCAACAACGGCGGTGTCCAGAGCAGCGAGGACGGTCAGTTCAACTACTCCGAGCTGGGCGAGGACATCTGGCAGAGAACGAAGTAAAACCACTTACAGCGGTCTCCCTTAGTTTCGGGGACCTCCGCGAAATCCTATTCTAAGCAGTTCAGATTCACAACCGGATGGACCTTTTTCCTTATTCTCCCCGGCCCAATCAGGCAGAGTTCATACGCTTGATCGAAGAGGCCACCGCCAATGACAGGCATATCGTGGTCGAGTCAGGCACCGGGACAGGCAAGACCGTATGCGCTTTGGTGGGGACGCTCCAGGCGGCGCTACGGACGGGGAAGAAGGTCCTTTATCTCACTCGTACCAACTCACAGGAGAAGCAGGTCATCACCGAGCTGCGCAAGATCAACGAGAGGCAGGCGGTCTTCGGCATCGCCATCCAAGGCCGTCAGGTCACCTGCCCTCTGTTCCGCAGGGACCCGGACCTCAAAGGCGGCTCTCCCGAAGAGCTGTCCCGACTGTGCAGGGAGAAGAAGCGCAAGAGCATGCAGGACCAACCGGGCGGATGCCGGTTCTTCACCGAGACCAGGCTGGCGGACCATGATGAACTGGCCAATCACTGTCGGTCCACCATTCCGACCGCCGAGGAGTTCGTGGAGTATTGCGACCAGAAGGGTTACTGCCCGCACGAGCTGCTGAAGGAACTGGCCAGGGAGGCCAGGGTCGTGGCAGCCCCCTATGCTTATTTCTTCATGCCCTTCATCCGCAACTCCCTGCTGGACTGGATGGACGTTTCGCTGGGGGACCTCATCGTCATCGTGGACGAGGCGCACAATCTGCCCGACTACACCAGGGAGGTGGAAAGCTTCCAGCTGTCCAGCTGGGCCTTGGACGCGGTGGAGAAGGAGATCGAGGAGTTCGGGGACCCGGACGTTCTGCCGACCGCCAGCATACGGGATGTGCTGGTGGAGATGAAGAGACTGATCCAGGAGGCGTTGGCGGAGTACCTCATTGACGAGGACGGCCTCATACCACCGGCCTTCGTGGAGGAGGGGCTGATGTCCGCCTTCACCACCTCATCGCGCGGGCTGCAGACAATGGCAAAGGCATTGATGGAACAGGGGGAGGTGATCAGGGAGCGGAAGGCGCAGGAGGGGAGGCTGCCCCGCTCCTACATCCACGGCCTGGGCGGGTTCATCAACTTCTGGACCTCGCTGGACGAGGCGGAGTATGTGAAGCTCATCATCGGAGGAGATAACCCCACGCTCCGTGCCTATTGCCTGGACCCGGTCGTTACCACCTCGGTGCTTCTGGGCTGCGGGGGCTCGCTGCACATGTCCGGGACGCTCGTTCCACTGTCGGAGTACCGAGATACCATCGGGCTTCCGGCCAACACGGCCCTGGCCACATACCCATCCCCCTTCCCTCAGGAGAACAGGAGGATCTTCTACCTGGAGGACTGCACCACCAAGTACGAGGAGATGGCCCAGGACGAGGACATGGTGCCCCGCATGGAAGAGCATGTGGTCCAGATATGCAATGTCATGGACCGCAACACGGTCGTCTTCTTCCCTTCGTACGCGCTGATGGACCGCTTCATCGGTGACAAGGTCCTCGCCCGCATCCGCCGCAAGGTGCATGTGGAGGAGCGGGGCATGGGCCAGGCCGAGCTGATGGAGGTAGTGTCCCGCTTCAAGGGGCAGAGGGACGAGGGGGCGGTGCTGTTCAGCGTGGTGGGGGGCAGGATCAGCGAGGGGATAGATTTCCCTGACAAGGACCTGGAGGTGGCGATCATCGTCGGTGTACCATATCCTCGTCCCACGGCAAAGCAGAGGGCGCTGATGCATTTCTACGAGACCAAGTTCCGCAAAGGCTGGGAATATACCGTGAAGGTGCCCACGTTCAGGAAGATGGCCCAGGCCATCGGCCGCCTCATCCGTACTGAGACGGACATCGGGGCGGCTGTCATCCTGGACCGCCGGGCGAAGCAGTTCTCCGAAAGGATGGAGATGGATGAGACCCAGGCGCCGGTGAACGACCTGGTGAACTTCTTCAAGTACCACACGGGGAAAGGTTAATAGAACGCGAGCGGATTTGGCCGGCATGGATGTGCTGGAATTTCTGCTCCTGGTGCTTCTGGGCTTCTGGCTGATGCTGCCCGCCTACGTACCAAATTCTGCGGCAGTGCTTTTCGGCGGAGGGCTCCCTATCGACATGGGGAAGAGCTGGAGGGGCAAGCGCATCCTGGGCGACGGGAAGACCTGGCGCGGCCTGATCGGCGGGGTGGCCGCCGGTACCGGCATAGGGATCGTCCAGCTGTACATCGCCTATCCCTTCGACAAGATCGATTTCTTCGGCTTCGGCAAGGTGCCCGAGGCGATGGCCATCGTCTTCGTTCTGGCCATCGGTTCCCTTCTGGGCGACATGGTCGGGGCGTTCATCAAGAGGCGCCTGGGCCTGGAACGGGGGGCCAAGGCACCTGTCCTGGACCAGTACAATTTCATTGCTGGCGCCTTCATACTCACATTGATCTGCTTCCCCGACTGGTTCATGAGGAGCTTCGTGAACGGGGAGCACATCATCAGTCTCCTGGCGGTGCTGATCATCACCCCGCTGCTGCACCGTGGGGTCAACATCATCGGTTACAAGCGCGGGTTGAAGAAGGTTCCCTGGTGAGCAAATGAGCGAGACGATGCGCAAGGCCCTGGTCGACTGTGGCGCCATCCTGTATGGCGATTTCACGCTCGCATCCGGCAAGAAGAGCAGGTATTACATCGACATTAAAAAGGCCAGTACCAATCCGGACGTGCTGCGCCAGGTGGCCAGGGAGATGGCCGGCACGATGAGGGCCAACGACGTAAAGGTGGACAGGATCGCCGGGGTCGTTCTGGGCTCCGTACCTCTGGCCGTCGCGCTGTCCCTTGAGACAGGCATACCGTTCATCATGGTGCGGAAGGAGAAGAAGGACCACGGCACTGGAAAACTGATCGAGGGAGTGTACTCCAAGGGGGAAAGGGTGCTGGTGGTCGAGGATGTGGTCACCTCCGCCGGTTCAGCTCTCTATGCCATCGAGACGCTGAGGGCCGAGGGAATGACGGTGGATTCGATCTACTCCGTGGTCGACAGGGAAGAGGGCGGCCGGCAGAAGCTGGCCGAGATAGGGGTGCAGCTCACCTCGCTGGTCACCGCCACCGAGGTATTGGGGAAGTAGATGCCGCTGGACCCACGCTGCACTTCCTGCGGGCTGTCGGGCGGCCGGAGGCAGGTCGTCCCGCCCAGCGGTGACCTGAACAGCTGCCTCGTTCTTCTGGGCGAAGCTCCGGGCGAGCGGGAGGACAAGCTCGGTCAGCCCTTCGTAGGGAGGGCGGGGAAGTGGCTGGACAAATGCCTGGCAGATGCGCAGCTGCCCCGCGAGAAGATAATGATCACGAACACGGTGAAGTGCCGTCCTCCAGACAACCGTCGACCTGAGCCAGAGGAGGTCGAGGCCTGCATGCCCCACCTCATGGAGGACCTGAAGGGGCGGGGATTGGTGGTGGCATTGGGCAGCACCGCCATCGAGGCGCTGCTCGGCAAGAAGGTGAAGGTGGGAGAGGTGGCCAACCAGATCGTGGATGTGGATTTCCACGGACTGAAGCTGAAGGTCCTTTTGACGTATCATCCCAGCGCCTGCATCTATAACAGGGATGCAAGAGTGAAGCTGGCCGAAGGTCTCCGCATGGCAAAAGAGTATTGTGGCATCACGGCTTGAACGTGGTGCGCTTGCCGAACAGGAAACGAATGTTGCGCAATCCATCCTTCCAGGATGAAAGCTTCACCTCGCCCACGCGCTGCCTGTAGACAATGGGAAGCTCCTTTCCCCTGGTCTTCTTGAACGCCTCGATCTTGATCTCCTCGGACATGGCCATTCCGTCGTCGGTGATGTCCAGTTTGGGGAGTATGTCCCTGCGGAAGACCCACATGCCGCTCTGGGAATCGCGGATCCAGATGTGGAAGAGGAAGTTGCAGGTGAACGTGAGAGCCTTGTTCCCGATGCTGTGCTCCAGGCTCATCGCTCCCTTCTCCAGCTTGGCGAAGCGGTTGGTGGTGATGAAGTCCCAGTTGTTGTCATACAGCTGCTTGGTCAGGACAGGTATCTCTTCAGCCGGGTAGGTGCAGTCCGCATCCAGCGTGGCGATCACATCGCCCGTGGCCCTCTCGAAACCTGTCTTGTAGGCCCTGCCATATCCCCTGCGGGGCTCTTCGATGACGATGGCGCCCTTCTCCCGCGCGATATCCTTCGTGCGGTCCTTGGAATTGGTGTCGACTATGAGAACCTCATGCTCCAGACCGCTGCCGAGGAACGCCTTGCGCACATCGTCGATGACGAGACCCACGCCCGCCTCCTCGTTCATGGTGGGGATGATAACGCTGACCTTCATGTGCGACACCAAACGCTTTCAGTATGGGAAAGTGGGTGAAATAGATTGCCACCACAGACCCGGTCCTCAGCTATTTCGCCGCAGGCCTGTCGCCGAACAGCTTGAAGGCCACGTATCCCATCCATGCCGCCACCATGCGGCTGAGTGACCAGAAGGTGACCTTCTGCCTGAACATCTTCAATGGGTCATACGAAGACCACAGCCTGCCGTGCTTCATGGTGAGCTGCTTCCTGCCCGCCCCGTTCCAGAATGCCTGCTTGTAGAAGCGGTAGAGGGTCGACTTATGGCGGTGGTAGATGACGGCTCCAGGGTTGTAGAAGATATCATAACCGGCGTCGACCACGCGCATGTTGAGATCGATGTCCTCGGCCGTGATGAACCAGTTGTCGAAGCCCCCCGCCTTCGTCAGCGCCTCTCGCTTGAACGCCTCGTTGCATGAGGGCCAGGAAAGGTCGTTGCCCTTGTGGAACAGCTCCACCCGGTCCAGCTCGACCCAGGCGTCCAGACCGATGGTGATGGTCTTCCCGACCACCACGCCATGGCCCGCCTCGATGGTCTGCCGCAGCTCCTTGATCCAGAATGGGTTGGCCAGGCAATCGCCGCCAGTGAACGCGATTATCTCTCCCTTGGCCTTCTCAATGCCGTAGTTGGTGCTCTCCCCGCGGCGTCCAGGTTTCACATGAAGGCTGATGAAATCGTACTTCTTGGTGTACGACTCCACGATCTCCCTGGTGCGGTCCTTGCTTGCCGCGTCGACCACGACGATCTCCAGGGGCTGCTCCTGGATGACGAGGCTGTCGAGAAGGTCGGCGATGTTCTTCTCCTCGTTCATGACGTTGAGGACCACACTGACCAGTTTGGGCACGCCAGGTGATTGGCTCAATGGCATAATATCATTTCGCCACGAGGCCAAGCGGTCCTCCAGCATCATCATGGGCCGAAGGTGTCATGGTCATGAAGGGAATAATCCAATTTCTTCCCCTCCGCCTCACCAGCCAGCGGGGCGGAGATAAATACAAATCGGCGCATATCCATCACCCGATGCCCATGAAACTGCTCGCTGACTATCATTCCATCAAGGACTGCACCATCGGGGAGAACACCATCGTGCGGGACTTCGTCAACCTGTATGGCTGCAAGATAGGCGACGAATGCCGGATTGCCGCTTTCGTGGAGATCCAGAGGGGCGTCGTCATCGGAGACCGCTGCAAGATCGAGGCATATGCCTTCATACCGACCGGCGTCACGATCGGGGACGAGGTCTTCGTCGGTCCCCATGCCTGCTTCACCAACGACCTGCATCCCCATGCCGTGGGTGACTGGGAGGTGACCCCGACGGTGGTGAAGAAGGGCGCTTCGATCGGCGCCAATGCCACCATCGTCTGTGGTGTGACCATCGGCGAGGGCGCCATGGTCGGGGCCGGGGCGGTCGTCACCAAGGACGTTCCAGCCCACACCCTCGTGGTGGGCAACCCCGCCAAGCCGATCAAGAAGCTGAGGTGAATCAATGGACAAGATACCGCAGGCCCGTCCGGAGATGACGGATGAGATGATCGCTGCCGCCACCCATGCCTTGCAGAACGAGAGGCTGGTGCTGGGGGAGAGCGTCCACAAGTTCGAGGAGGAGTTCGCCAGATACAACGGAGTGAAGCATGCGATCTCCGTCTCCTCGGGAACGGACGCATTGCAGCTGACGTTCATCGCGCTGGGCATCGAAGGGAAGGAGGTCATCACCACCCCCCTGAGCTTCATCGCCACGGCCAATGCGGTCCTCCAGGCCGGCGGTGTTCCCCGCTTCGCCGACGCCTCCGCCAATGACAACAATCTCGACCCGGAACTGACCGCCAAGGCCGTCACCAAGAGGACCGCCGCGGTCATGCCGGTGCACCTCTTCGGGCATCCCTGCCGCATGGACGAGTTCAACGAACTGGCCCAGGAAAAGGGGCTGAAGGTCGTGGAAGACGCCTGCCAGGCGCACGGGTCCTCGTACAATGGGAAGAAGGCCGGCGCCATCGGAAACGTCGCCTGCTTCTCCTTCTACCCCACTAAGAACATGACCGTGGGCGGGGATGGTGGCATGGTCACCACCGACGACGATGACCTGGCAAAGCTGGTGGCAAAGCTGCGGGACTGCGGCCGCACCTCGCGCTATGTGCATGACGTGGTGGGCTACACATCCCGCCTGAACAGTGTAAACGCGGCCATCGGAAGGGTGCAACTGAAGCATCTGGATGAATACAACGAAAAGCGCCGTGCCATCGCCAAGAGGTATGACCAGCTGTTGAAGGACATTCCCGAGCTGGACCTGCCGCCGAGGGGGGACAAGAACGTTTCGCCGGTCTATCACCAGTATGCCATCCGCTGCCAGCGCAGGGACGACCTGGAGAAGGCGCTCATCACCAACGGTGTCGAGGTGGGCGTGCACTACCCCGTCCCGATACATCTCCAGCCGGTATACCGCGGCCTGTATGGGTTCAAAGGCGGGGAATATGCGGTGAGCGAGAGGTTGTCCCTAAGGCTGCTCTCCCTGCCCATGTTCCCGTCCCTGAAGGACGATCAGGTCAAGCGCGTGGCGGAGGAGATCGGCCTATTCTATCATCGGAGGGCTTAAGATGCCAAGATTTGAGATCGGGGTGCTGGGCGTCGGATATTGGGGCCGCAAGATCGTCGAGGAGTACAGTGGCATCCAGAACGTGAAGGTGAAGGCCGTTTCCGATCTGGCGGAGAAGAACCTGGTCCATTGCAAGGAGAGGTACGGCATACCGCATCTTACGCACGATTACCGCGACGTGCTGGCGATGGATTCGATCGATGCGGTGCACATCTGCCTGCCCAACGCTCTCCACTATCCGGCCTGCAAGGAGGCGTTGGAGAGGGGGAAGCATGTTCTGGTGGAGAAGCCGATCACGTTATCTTCTTCGGATGGCAAGGAGCTGGTCAAGCTGGCCGAGGAGAAGAACCTGACCCTTTCGGTCGGCCACATCTACCGATTCAACAATGCCCTGGCAGAGGTGAAGAGGCTGTGGTCGGAGAACTTTTTCGGGAAGGTCTTCCTGCTCAACTTCACCTGGACCAATCTGGAGCCGGTCTTCACGGACAGGGACGTCATCGTGGACCTGGCGCCGCACTATTTCGACATGGTGAATTTCCTGTTCGACGCCTGGCCCGAGAAGATCACCTGCACGGCCATGCCCTACCGCCAGAAGCAGCTGGAAGAGGCGGCGTACATCGCCTGCCAGATGCCCAGCGGCGCCATCGCCCATGCCCACCTCAACTGGCTGGGGCCGAAGAAGGTGCGCCAGCTGGAGGTCGTGGGAGAGAACCGCTCCTGCATCATAGATGCGGTCGGTCAGGTCGTCACGGTCTACGAGAGCGGCTACACCTACCAGCTGGGGGTGCAGCGCAACAACACCATCCGGGACGAGCTGCTCCACTTCATCAAGTCCATCGGCGACCCGTCGGCGGAGACGCGCAACTCCGGCTCCATCGGGGTCAAGACCGTGGAGATGATCGAGAGGACGAAGGAATCGCTGCGCAGCGGGGCCACGGCCCAGGTGTAAGCGCCCATGGCCAAGCGCGTCCTGATGCTCCTCTCCAACGAATACCGCCCCGACCCGCGGGTGGAGAAGGAGGCCAGGACGTTGAGCGGGAAAAGGATGGACATGACCGTCCTCTGTTGGGACAGGGAGCATGCCTATCCTCCTGAAAGGGATGAGAACGGCGTGCATGTCGTCAGGGTCCGAACCAAGAAGGTGAAGGACAAGCCCAGCCTGGCCCGCAACTATCTTTTCTTCGTTCTGAAGGCCCTCCGGTCGGCGAAGGGCCGTGAGTTCGATGCCGTGCATGCCCATGACCTCGACACCCTGCCGATCGGGCTTTTGGTGTCCCGGCTCCACGGAAAAAGATTGGTGTTCGACGCCCACGAGCATTATTCCCGCATGGTCGAACCGGACGTGCCGCATTTCATCGTGCCATTGTTGGATTGGATAGAGGCCAGGATGGTGCGTTGCACCGACAGGGTGATCGCGGCCAATGACATGATCGCGGAGTACCTTCAGCCCTATGCCCGCGAAAAGGTCGTGGTAGTGATGAACTGCATAGACCCGCCGAAGGCGGCCGAGCGCAGAGAGAGGGAAGGTCTGACGGTCTTCTATGGCGGGGCCTTGGAGCCTCAACGCTATATCCTGGAGGTGGCGGAGGCGGTGGAGCGGTGCGATGGTGTAAGGATGCGCATCGCCGGGACCGGTTCTCTGCAGCCCAAGGTGGAGGAGATGGCCCGGAGGTCAACAGGAAAGATCGAGTTCCTGGGATATCTGGACCAGGCCAGGATGAGGGAGGAGATCACCTCGGCGGACATCATGGTGGCGCTCCTCGACCCGATCAATGAGAACAACCGCATCGGCACCCCGAACCGCCTGTTCGAGGCGATGGCCCTGGGAACGCCGGTGCTGGCCACCGAGGGAACGCTGAGCGGACGGATCGTCAAGGAAGAAAAGAGCGGTCTGACCATGGACTGGACAAAGGACCAGCTCTGTGATGTCATCCGCCCCCTCAGAACACCAGGGAAGGGTGAGGAGATGGGCAGGAACGGAATCAGGGCAGTGAGCGAACGGTACAATTGGAAAGAGATGAGCAAAAGATTGTTCCTTCTCTACGATAGCATCTAGGTCAGCCCTTTCCCCCTAGCTCGGTCTTGATGTACTGCCACATCTCCTTGGCGTCAGCTATCTCCAGCAGGTAGTTCAGATCGTTCCTGGTGAACTCCTTCATCAGCGCCAGGAAGCCGATGAAGAGGCCGAACGCCAACAGGGTGAAGATTACCAGGTCATACCAACGCGTCGGTGCGTACAGCCAGGATAGCAGTATCAGGATGATTCCGGTGCAAAGTATGGCCGCCAGCTGGAAAAGGATGCGGGGGTTCGAACTGGTCTGGGTCAGTTCTTTTACGATGTACCTTGTGGCAATGAAAATGACGATGGCCGTTATAAGGCCGGCATAGACAGCGCCCATGTAGGTGAAGCCTAACAGCTTGATTCCCATGATACTGGTCGGAACGAAGATAAGCAACAATGCTGTGTTCAGGACCAGGCTCAGGACCGTGAGCTTCAGATTGATGTCTGGCCGGTTCACAGCGCAGAAGTGGCTGTTGTAGGCCTGGTTCATCAGGCCCAGCGCGGCGATTATTGCCAGTATCTGGAGCGGACCCCCGGCGCTGTGGTATTTCGGGGAGAATATCACATCGGCCACGGTGTAAGGGAACAGGACCATGATGAGGACCAGGGGAAGGATGATGATACCGATGTAGCGCTCCGCCTCGTACGTCTTCAGCTTGATCTGGTCCAGTCGTCCTTCGGTAAAATATTTGGAGAAGAGAGGGAACGTGATCGTCCCTACTGCCGCCCCTACGGTCGATAGTATGCCCATCAAGGTGTTCGCCGAGGAGTAATACGAGACGTCGATGTTGGTACCGAACAGACCGAGCAGCACAGGGGTGATGTAGTTCCAGGCGACCGTGAACACCGATGCGAACGCCAGCGGCGCGGCGAACGTCAGGAACGACCGATACATGGTCGGCCTCTTCCATCTGATGCCGGAGCGCAGCATCAGGATGACAGCGACGGCGAAGATGGCCATCGAACCTAGCAGATAGGTGTACGCCAGGTCGTTGACGGTCATGCGGTTCATGGCCACCAGTATCACAAAGGGCACGCGGACGATCGGGTCGGCGAGGTAGATGGCAAGGGACTTGGCCGACTCCATCTTGGCATCGAACGTATAGAGTGCGATGCCGGCCAGGTCGTAGAACACATAATACCCGATGAAGATCAAGATCAGCTGGATGTTCGTATCGGTGAGCTTCTTGCCGATCACGAACTCATAGAAGACGATGGAGATGAGCGTCGCTACGACCATGAGTCCGGTGAGGCCCAGCTTGATCGTCGCGAACGTGCTGACGCAGTCGTCCTGGTCCGCCCCTTCCGAGATCCTTTTGATGGCCGCAGTATTGAACCCCAGGTCCGAGATGCAGTTGAACAGTGCCACCAAGGACATGCTGAAGACGATACCTCCGTAGAGGTCCGTGCCGAGATATTTCCAGACGAACAGCAGCGCGATGAACGATAACGCCTGGGAGGTCAACCTGGACAACAGGATGAGGAACGATTTTCTGGCTAGCATCTCATCCTCCCCATCCCTTCACCCCGAGCTCTTCGCTCCTTCATTATCGGGGCAGCCGTACTTTATCCTACGTCCCGCCTGGAACCCTATCCGGAAGAAGGAGTTGGGCAGCAGGAGCATGGGCACATCCCATATCCAGAAGGATGGAAGTTGGCGGTAGAGGGGGAACATCCGCCTAAGGAGGGCGGAGTCAACCTCCAGCCCGTTCGCCTTGGCCCGGGGGATCGATTCCTTATAACCGCCCTCGATGACCCTGGCGCCCATCCGGCAGACGTCCTTGTCATAACCAAGCTCGCGCATCTTCTGGAAGACCTCCACCAGGCGCAGGCCGGTGTAGATGAACTTGCCACCATGCCCCCATCGGGCCACTCCATCCTGGCGTATGAGGAGGTCGGTGAAGACGTACCCCTTCCTCCCCAACTTGGGGGCCAACGCCTCCATGGCATATGCCATGTGGATCCAGAGGCATCCATCATATCTTTTCATGTCAAGGTCCAGCCAGACCGAGCGGTTGAAGATGTTGCACGAGAGCAGCCCGTTCTTGAACTGGACTGTGCGGAAGAACGCATTCCCGTCTTGGCAAAGGGCGTTCTCCTTGGCCTTCAGGGTGATGGGGTTGGTGAAATTGGCAAAGATAATGGCCAGGTCCGGTTCCGACCTTATGACACTGAGCACCTTGTCCGCCGCACCGGGGAGCAGGAAGTCGTCATCGGCCATGGTCCAGACGAATCGCCCCTTGGCCTGCCTGACCACATTGTCCACGTTTCCATCGAACTCGATGTTGCTCGCGTTCCGATAGTGCCTGACCTGACCGGGATATCTTGATTGGAACGACCGGGCGATCTCAGCGGTCCTGTCCGTGGAGGCGTTGTCGGAGATCAGCACTTCGATGGGCTTCCCGCGGGCCTCGAGCATGATGCTCTCCAGAACGGCCTCCAGGAACCTCTCCCCATTGTATGTGGCGATGCCAATGGTAAGTTCAGGCTCCTCCATCGTTCCCTCGACGGCATAAAAGACACCTGCCATAATTAACCGTTCCGATGACTGGACGCTGCGGACAATGAATAAGTAATCGCATCTCGATTAACCGCCCGAAGCAGCACATGTTCGTTGTCAAGATCTCCAATCCAGTTTCTGATTTTCCATTGGAGAGGCAGACCCCTGGCAGGAATTGCCGTTGGGGCGATTTCCAGTTCGTCATCAACCAGGATGTGGAGGAGTGCGATTTCTGGGTGGTGGGGGAGGGCATCCGCCAGGCCGAGACCTGCCGCTGCCCCGGGGACCGCACCTTCTTCCTGACCGGAGAGCCGCCCAGCGTTCGAAGGTACAATCCCCTCTTCCTCCGTCAGTTCAAAACGGTCCTCACCTGCCATAGCAACATATTGCACCGCAACGTGATCAGATGCCAACCTGGCCTTCCCTGGTACATAGGCATGCGCTGGTCGAAGAAGGAGAAGCGCTGGCTGAAGGGCGACATGAAGGACTATGACGAACTGAAGGGAATGGGCGAGGTCCAGAAGGACCGCATGGTCTCGGTGATCACTTCCGACAAGGCCATCACCAAGGGCCACCAGAGGCGCCTGGCGTTCGTCCGCCGGTTGGAGAAGGAGTTCGGCAACGAGATGGACGTATTCATCACCAGCGGGATGGGGCTGGAGGACAAATGGGACGCGATCGGCAGGTACAGGTATCACCTGGCGTTGGAGAACAGCGTCTTCAAGGACTACTGGACGGAGAAGGTGGCGGACCCCTTCCTCAGCCTCTCCTATCCATTCTACTACGGCTGTCCAAATCTGGCCGATTACTTCCCGGCCGATTCGTTCAGGCACATCGACATCAACGATTACGACAAGGCGATCGGGGCCATTCGCCTGGCAATCGATTCTGATCTATATTCATCTCGACTGGCATCTTTACAAGAGGCGAAGCGCCGCATGCTCGACGAGCACAATGTCTTCCCCATGCTGACCAAACTGTTCACCGAACTAGGCCCCGGGTCAGATAGGGAAAGGATCACCATTCGTCCGGAAGTGGTCATACCCAGGAACGTCAACCCAGTCCGATCCGGTTGGAACATCGTCAGGAAGGAGTTCCAGAAGAGGGTCCGCTGATCTTATTTCCGCCTTCTTGACCGTCTGATCGCGAACGGGATGATGGAGAAAGCCCCGGCGATGGAGAACTTGTCCGGCTTGTGCTCTCGCAGCGATGCCCTCATGGCGTGGAACCCCTGCTTCCTCCATGCGCTTCCGGCCCTCTCCAGATATCTCCTGGTCTGAAAACGGTACACGTTCTTCGCGATCCTGCGGGCGAGCTTCGGGTCGCTGGCAGAGACCTCGATGAGGAACCGGTCCTTTCTGCGGTAATCGTCCTCTGGCAGCATGGCAGAGTCCTGGTTGCCATGGGTCCGGTAGCGATAGAGCATCTTGTCCAGATGGACGATCGGTCCGGTCCTCTGCACATCGAACAGCATCCTGCTGTCGCCCACCTTCCCATACTCGGTGTGGACCATATCGGGCTGGATCGCATCTCGCCGGTATACGATGGACGGGAAGAGCAGGTGGCCATCGGTATAGAGCAACGCCAGCTCGGGCGGTGTCCTGTACCATGTTGTCACCGTCTTGTGACGGGGCAGGACCGAGCGGCCGATCTCCTTGCCATCCGGACTGATGAGGGGGCCGTTGCATCCCACCGCCGCGGCCTCCGGATTGGAGCTGAGGAACCCGACCATCTCCTCCAGGAAATGCGGGTCCAGTATGTCATCGTCATGCATGATCTGGACATATTTGGTGCGGACCATGGCCAGACCCCGAGCGGTGTTCCAGTGGGGGGAATGCGTCTCATCGGCCCCCTCCCACTTCACGTTGTCCTTCAGGAGATCGAGGACCGCGGCCTTGACATCCTCCTTCGAGCCGTTGTCGAGAACGATGACCTCCTTCGGGCGGACGGTCTGCTGGATGACCGAGGTCAGCGCCATTCTGAGGTAAGCGCCCCGGTTCAATGACAATATCAAGACCGTGACGTCCTGACCTAGGTCCTCCATGCAACGGTATCGCTAGGCTCAATCTTCAACCTTACCAGTTCGGTGGGTTCGAAATCCCAAGAGCCGACCGGAAATCGTTTTAAACCAAAATGGATTTTTGCCGCTCATGAGAGAGGTCCAAGAATGCGTCGGCTGTGGTTCCAAACGGCTGAGGTCGTACAAGGCGAACCTCTCTCCATTCCTCGCAGAGATGGTGCATCTGGTCCCGAGATCCCGCGTGAGATTCGTGAGGTGCAGGAGCTGTGGACTGCTGTTCTACGACCCCCGCATGACGGACGAGGAGATCGCGCTCCTTTACGAAGATTATCGGGGCAAGAGATACCAGAGCGTCCGGCAGAAGCACGAACCGTGGTACACGCCGGAGATGAACGAATGTGTCGGCAACGATGCCGATACGCTCAGGGAACGGAAGGAGACCCTTTTCTCGGTGCTGGCAGAGAACACCGATGTCAACGCGATCCACCGCATCCTCGATTACGGTGGGGACCAGGGGCAGTTCATCAGCGACCAACTGGCGGACCGGGAACGTTTCGTCTACGACATTTCCGGCGTGCCCACATTACCAGGCATCAAGAGCGTTGATGCAGCGCAGGGGTTCCCTAATGATCTTGACCTGATCATGTGCTGCCACGTGCTCGAGCACGTCTCGTTCCCCAAGGAGATACTGGAGCGGCTGAGGGCGCTGGGAAATGAAGGGACCCTGTATTATTTCGAGCTGCCCTTCGACTCCCCTATGAAATCACGGAGGACCGGACTCTCCAAAAAGCTCTTCGGCATATTGACGCGAAGCTCCACCTTCGTTAATGTCAACAACAAGATGAGGGGGTTCAGTTTCTCCATGCACGAGCATCAGAACTATTTCGACGAAGCGTCGCTGAGGGAGTTCTTGGAGAGGAACGGGTTCGGGGTCCAGGTCATAAAGCGAACGACGGTTCCCACGCTCGGGATCAGGGCCGAGATCATATGCTGTCTCGCTAAAAAGAAATGATGACCGATGTCATAAAAAAACCCAAAATCGAGGTCATGACCAGCGCTCATCAGTTGTTGGTTATACCAACAAGATTTATATAATTACCAGGTTATACATTAAATTTGTCTGACAGTCGTCGGACTCGAGGGATGGGATGCAGTCGGAGCTAACGCTTTCGCAGTCGACCCTCTCCCCGGCCAGGGGAGGGTTCTGATGTATTTACAGCAGATCGAGGTAGAGAACTTCAAGTCGTTCGGCAAGAAGATGACCATCCCCATGCTGGGCGGTTTCACCGCCGTCACCGGCCCGAACGGTTCTGGTAAGTCCAACATCTCGGACGCCATCCTTTTCGTGCTGGGGCCGAAGAGCTCCAAGGCTTTGAGGGCTGGGAAGCTCACCGACCTCATCTTCAACGGCGGCAACTCCAAGCAGCCCGCCAGCTTCTGCAAGGTATCCCTGGTCTTCGACAACGCCGACAGGACCATCCCGGTGGACTCCGACATAGTCCGCCTCACCCGGCACGTCAAGCTTTCCGAGAGCGAGATCGGCTACAATTCCTACTTCTTCGTCAACGACAAGAAATCATCCCTGGGAGAGTTCGATTACCTTCTGGCCTCGGCCCGCATCAGCGCCGACGGCTACAACCTGGTGCAGCAGGGCGACGTCACCCGCATCGTGGAGATGTCCCCCCTGGAGCGCCGCAGGCAGCTGGACGACATGTCCGGCATCAGCAAGTTCGACGAGGACATCCTTCGCGCGGAGGGCGAGAAGAAGGGCGCCGAGGAGAACATGGACCGACTGGGCATCATCACCTCCGAGCTGGAGAAGCAGATGCGCCAGCTGGAGACCGAGAAGACCGCCGCGCTCAGGTTCATGGAGACCCGCGACCGTTTGGCCCTGTCCAAGTCGCGCATGGCCCACAAGAAGAAGGAGATGTCCGAGGTCGAGGTCAACGCCACCCGCACCCAAATCGACTCCTACAACAAGGAGATCGAAGGCCTCAAGGCCAAGAAGGTGGAGATGGGAAAGGCCATCACCGAGGCAGAACAGCGCATAGTCCAGCTCGAGAAGGAGATCGACGCCAAGGGCGGCCAGGAGTTCCGCGAGCTGAAGGAGAAGATGGACGGGGTGCGCATCGAGATCGCCCGCGCCACGGACGCCATCCAGCGCACCGCCGAGGAATCACAGTCATTGCAGGAGGCCCTGAAGCAGCGCAAGGAGGAGAAGACCAAGCTGCTGGAGGAGGTCAAGGGCATCGAGTCCAAGATCAAGAAGACCGAGACCGCCCTGGCCGAGAAGAAGGCCCTGCTGGATCAGACCAAAAAGGACCAAGCAGAGGCCCAGGCGAAGATATCCGCCTCCGACAGCGAGCTGTCCGCACTGGAGAAGCAGGTCGGGGAGATGGACCTGCAGCTCACCCAGGGCGAGGAGAAGGCCCACGGGGTCCTGCTGGAGAAGACCAGGATGGAGGACAAGGAGAAGCGCCTCCAATCGGACCTGGCCGGTCTGGAAGAGACCCGCAACAACTGCGAGTTCCAGATGAAGGACACGGAGTGGCGCCTGAAGGAGGTGCAGCGCTCCGACAAGACATCGTCCGGCGAGATGAGCACCCTGCAGGCCCAGTTCTTCGCCAAGCGTTCCCAGGAGGCCAAGGCCTCCCAGCAGCTGGACGAGCTGGAGAACGCCATCAAGACCCTTACCAGAGAGTACAATCATCTCAAGGCCGAGAGCGAGGCGGCGGAGAGCGTGGCCAAGGGCTACAACCGCGCCGTCCGTTCGCTCATGGAGGCTCGTGACCGTCACGACATCCGCGGCATCCACGGGACCGTGGCCGAGCTGGCCAAGGTGGACCCGAAGTACGAGACGGCGTTGAACGTGGCCGCCGGGGCCAGGATGCAGTCGGTCATCGTCGATGACGACGAGGTCGCTTCCACTTGCATTCAGCATCTGAAGCGCAACAACCTCGGACGCGCCACGTTCCTGCCGCTCAACAAGATGCTGGACGGGAAGCCGCGCGGCAAGGCCCAGCTGATCGTCAAGGATGCGGTCGGGTATGCGATCGACCTCATCGATTTCGATGAGAAGTACCGTCCGGCCTTCTGGTACGTGTTCGGAGACACCGTCGTGGTCGACTCCCTGGAACAGGCGAGGAGGCTCATGGGAGGCGTAAGGCTGGTAACGGCCAGCGGGGAACTGATCGAGGCTTCCGGCGCCATGGTGGGAGGCACCCTCGACACCAACGTGCCCAAGTTCGGAGCCAGCAACAAGGGCAAGATGGAGGAGGTCTCGGAGCAGCTGCGCAGGACCATCGAGCACTCCGAGAAGATGGCCGCCCAGGTGAAGGCGCTCAGGCTGGAGATGCAGCAGCTGGAACAGCGCATGCGCGAGATCAATGGCGCGGAGAGCGGCAATGAGATCAAGATCACTGGATTGGAGAGCGGCCTGAAGGAGCAGAGGGCCAAACTGGCCAGGGCCAAGGAGGACATCCTCGTCCTGACAAAACAGCTGGATGAGACCCGGGCGGCCATCGAGCGGCTGGGCCGGGAGGCATCCTCGTTGGGCTCCAAGAACGACCAGCTGAGGGGGCAGCGCGACGCCGCCAAGCAGAAGGTCATGGACCTGGCGCCTCAGGAGCTGGTGACCAAGCTGCGCGAGCTTCAGGCCAAGGTGCTGGAAATGACCGGCGAAGTGGCCAAGCTGGAATCGGAGAAGGCCACCATGACCACCCAGGTCGAGCTGCACAAGAAGCGCTTGGCGGAGATGGACGCCTTCGAGAACGAATCGAAGGGAAAGGCCATAAAGCTGAAGGCCGAGGGCGACGAGGCCAAGGCCAAGGAGACCAAACTGAAGGTGGAGCTGTCCGGGCTTAAGAAGATCGAGGACAGCATGGGCCGGGAGCTGAACGATCTCCGTGCCAAGAAGGACACAGCCTTCCAGGAAAGGACCCGGCTGGAATCGGAGCGGGACAAGGTCCAGACCAAGGTGGAGACGTCCCAGGACTTCATCATCACGCTGAACACCAAGCAGGCCGCGGCGCTGGAGCGCATCAAGGAATGCGAGGCCGAGATACTCCAGATCAAGGTGCCGGTCACCTACCCCTTGCCGTCCATGGACGACATCAAGGCGGAGATCAACCGGTGCGAGAACTCGCTGGCATCCATGGGGGCCGTGAACCTCCGCTCCATAGAGGACTTCGAGCAGAAGTCCGCCAGGCACATCGAGCTCAAGGCGGAGATCAAACGCCTGGACGAGCAGAAGCACGACCTCATCAAGCTGACCACCGAGCTCAACGAGAAGAAGAAGGTGGCATTGCTGAAGGTCTTCCACGCGGTGAACGAGAACTTCCGCACCGTCTACGCGGAGCTTTCCCAGGGCGGCGAGGCAGAGCTCATCCTGGAGAACGCTGACAAGCCCTTCGAGGGCGGCCTGATCATGAAATGCAAGCCCCGCAACGGAAAGGTGCTGAGGCTGGAGGCGCTGAGCGGTGGGGAGAAGTCCCTCGCGGCCCTCAGCTTCATCTTCGCCATGCAGGACTGGCAGCCATCGCCGTTCTATCTGCTGGACGAGGTGGACATGTTCCTGGACGCGGTCAACGCCGACATGGTGGCGCAGCGCGTCAAGAAGAGCTCCAAGACCGCGCAGTTCGTCATGATATCACTCAGGAAGGTCACCCTGAACAAGGCTGACCACATCATCGGGGTCACGAAGCCGGAGGCCGGCATCAGCAACGTGATCATGAAGCCCGACATGGGCGACATCAAGGACCTGCAGGATGACCTGAAGGTCCACCAAGAGAAGGGGGAAACCGCATGAGCGACACTAGCTCCGAGGCAGTACTGGGCCATCTGTTGTTCCACCGCGCCATCATCGACGAGGGGGACCGCAGTGAGAAGATCGAAAGGTACATGCAGCTGCTGAAGCAGGCGGAGATGGGCGAGCACGTCGTGCCGACCGACCCGATCGACCGCTCCATCCAGCTGGTGTTCGAGCTGGTCCTCTCGCAGAACTTCGATCCCTGGGACGTCAACCTGATGGAGTTCACCCGCCTCTACACCAAGAAAATGCACTCCGACGAGATCAACTTCATCGTCGCTGGCAAGCTGATGTGGATGGCCTGGAGCATATTCCGCATGCAGTCCAAGGAGGTCCTCACCCTGCACGAACAGCCCGAGGAGTTCGAGCTGGTGACCGCTGAGTGGGACATGGACATGCTGGACCAGCTGAGCGAGGAGGAGGCCCTGTCGGTCATCAACACCAAGATACCGGCGGGCGTGGAACTGTCCCCCGCGGTCAGGCATCACACCTCCCGCCCTGTCATGCTTGTCGAGCTGCTGGACGCCTTCGACGACGCCCAGCGCGAGATGGAGATCCAGGAGCAGCGCCAGAAGGTGAAGGAGAAGCTGGCCAAGCTGAACATCAAGTTCGATGGCAAGGCCCACTCCGAGGACCTGGAGAAGGATGTGCAGATGACCTGGGAGCGCATCATGCGCTGCGGCAACGGCCCCGTCCACTTCGAGGACCTGGTGGAGGGAGGCAAGGAGGACGCCGTCACCATATTCGTTTCATTGCTCTTCCTGGCCAAGGCCGGGAAGGTGGCCCTGTGGCAGGATGAACTGCCCTATGGCCAGATATTCCTGGAGATCAAGCTGCCCTGGGACATCGGTACCCTAGAGGACTCCGCGGTCGGACGCGTGCCGGCCGTGGTCAGGCCAGCGGTGATGTGAAGTGGAACCGGAGCGTGTGGTCGAGGCCGTTCTCTTCTCTGCCGGGAAGCCGCTGAAGGCATCGGAGATCAGCGACGCCACCGGCCTATCGCAGGAAGCGGTCCGCAAGGCACTAAAGAAGCTGTCGGACCGGTACGATGAGTCCGGGTCGGCCATGGAGATCGCCCGCGCCGGGCTGAGATATTCCATGGTCCTCCGGTCGGACGTGGCCTCTTATTCCATCCAGTACGCCGAGAAGGAGATTTCTGACAAGGTGCTCCGCACCGCCGCCATCATCGCCTATAACCAGCCGATATTGCAGAGCGACCTGGCCAAGCTCATGGGCTCGGACATCTACGAGGACGTGCACCAGCTGCGCCAGTCGGGCCTGGTCACGGGCAAGAAGACCGGGCAGACGTGGATGCTGTCCACGACCACCAAGTTCTCCGAGATGTTCGGCATCGGCAGCACCAGAAAGGAAGACATCAAGAGGTGGTTGGAATCGCAATCAAAGAAGTAGGCAATCTCAGGCTGCAAGGCAACGGCATCGTGCGCATTCCGGTGACCATACCCGAAGGGCACAGGCCTGCCGGTTCGAACTTCTGCGTCAACATCTCGGACCTGAGCTTCGAATACGACAATGAGGCCCGAATCAACACCGCTTGCTGCACTGGCTACCCGTTCGTGTCGATGAAACGGTAAAAAGGCGACCGGGAAAACCTTTAAATCAAAATCGCCTAATCTCTGGGCTAGTGATCACATGGTAATGCCACTTGCGCTGCTCGAGAAGTCCATGAACAAGAAGATATCCTTGATGCTCAAGGACAACAGGATCCTCGAAGGCAAGCTCACCGGTTACGATGAGTATATGAACATGGTCATCGAGGAGACCGAGGAGCGCACCGCGGACGCCTCAAGGCGCCTGGGTGTCGTCATCCTGCGCGGCAACAACGTCGTAAGCATCTCGCCGCTGTAACCTTTCTGCAAACGTCTTGCGCACGGGGCTTGGCAGCATGAAGGCGGTCATTCTAGCTGGCGGGATGGGCACTCGCCTCCGCCCCATCACATATGCCATGCCCAAGCCGCTGGTCCCCTTGGTCAGCAAGCCAATGGTCATGCATATCATCGATTCCTTGCCGAACGAGGTGGACACCGTCGTCCTGGCCGTTTCTTACATGAAGGAGAAGCTGGAAGAGTACTTTTCCAGCCACGATTGCGGCAGGAAGATCGTTCTGGTGAACGAGGACCAGCCTCTCGGCACCGGAGGGGCGCTGAAGAACGTCTCCTCCTATCTCGATGACACATTCTTCGCGTTCAACGGGGACGTGCTCTGCTCACTGGACCTCAATGACATGTTGAAGGTGCATAGGGCCCGTGGCGGCATAGGGAGCATAGCCCTCTGGGACGTGGAGGACCCTACCGCCTTCGGCGTGGTCGGGACCACCGGCGACGACCGCATCACCGTCTTCCAGGAGAAGCCGAAAAGAGAGGAGGCGGCCTCCAACAGCATCAACGCTGGCGTGTACATATTCGAGCCGGAGATATTCTCTCACATCGGCTCGGGCGTGGTCTCGCTAGAACGGGAGGTATTCCCGAAGGTGCTGGAAAAGGGGCTGTACGCTCAACGCTTCTCCGGCTACTGGGTCGATTGCGGCACCAGGGACAACTACGTCAAGGCGCAGCGCATCCTGCTGGAAAGGGGCAGCGCACTGGTCCAGGGGTGCACCATCGATTCCTCCGTGATCAAAGGGCAGAACCGCCTCATCGGCACCCAGCTCGAGGGATGCACTGTCGGCCCATACGTCACCACATTCCCCGGCTGCCGCATCATGAAGGGCGCGGTCGTCTCCAATTCCATGCTGATGGACAACGTGGTCATCGAGGAGGGGGCGGTCGTCAAGGACAGCCTCATCGGGCCGGGCTATGTGGTGAAGAGGGGCGAGAAGGTAGAATCGAACATTCTGGCATGAGCATACGGAAATCGACCGTCAACTCTGCTGTGTCAAGGGGTTAGGTATATATCCCTACATAGGTTCGGGTTGACGAAGGTGAATAGACTGGCCGAAGGCAGAAAGAAAACACTGCTCGACCTTGTCAGCGGGCGCCGCTTCAGGACCGGCTGGAAGTCCTTCATCATCCTGTTCTTCATAATCTTCGTCATTCTCCCGACGGTCTGGATCCTATCATATGTTGTCACCGACTGGTCATCCATCCAGACCGAGGTCTTCGATAAGCCGGAGATAATGCAGGTCATCACCGACGCCATCATCGCTTCGTTCGAGATCGCCATCATCGTCACGGTGATCGACATCATCGTCGGCCTGCCCATGGCATGGATCATGGTCCGGAAGGAGTTCAAAGGGAAGCAATACCTCGACACTCTGATCGACATGCCCCTGGCGGTCCCGACCGCCGCCCTGGGCTTTTCCTGCGCCATCTTCTGGGCGGTGACACCGGACAAGGTGAACGCCCCGGACTTCTCCCTGGCGTTCATCACCTCTCCGTTCATGCTCATCATCCTGTTGCACGTCGTCTTCTCCTATCCCTATATGGTCCGTTCTCTGAGCGCCATCCTGGAGCAGATCGACCAGACCTATGAGACGGCCGGCAGGACCCTCGGGGCAAGCAAGTTCACCGCGGCCAGGACCATCACTCTCCCCCTCTTCAGGGCGGGACTGGTGACCGGCATCATCCTGTGCCTGGCCCGCAGCCTGAGCGAGACCGGCGGAACAATGATCGCCCTCTCCACCATGGCGAACGCAGGCACTTTCGAGACCGGCCCGACCATCATCGGCAAATGGAAGGCGCTCCTGAGCACGAATCCGGACCTGGCCGCGCCACTGGCGTTCGTCAGCATTTTGCTGATAGTCATCTCCCTGGTGCTGTTGGTCGTCCTCAAGCTGATGGTGATGAAGGTACGCCTGCCGGCGGGAAAGGTCTGGCCCAAGTGGGAGCGGACCCTATCCCGCAATTGGGTGCCTAAACTGAAGGACGGCTCCGCCATCATATTCCTGTTCATCTTCGTCCTCATCCCGTCGTTCTTCATTTTCTCGTATGTTCTGGTATCTCCCTCTGCCATAACTGAATGGGGTACCTTCTGGAACGCCCTGATCTATTCGTTCATCATCGCCGGCATCGTCACAGCGATCGACATCGTCCTGGGCGTTCCGATGGCGCTTTACATCGCCCGGGGCCACTCCCTGAAGTTCCCTCAGTTCCTCGATGTCCTGGTCAATGTGCCTCTCATCGTCCCGACCGCAGCGCTCGGCTACTCGCTGGGCGTGTTCTGGAAGGGCGTGCCTGGCATCGGTTCGCTCGATTTCGTCCTGATCATCATGGCCCACGTGGCCTTCACATATCCATTGGTGGTTCGGAACGTGGCGGGGGCGGTCGAGGAGATCGATCCATCCTACGAAGAGACCGCCAGGACGCTAGGGGCCAAGCCCCTGCAGGCGTTCCGCCGCGTGCTCTACCCCATGATCAAAGCGTCCATCCTGGCAGGGGCGATCATGGCGTTCACCCGCAGCCTGGGAGAGACCGGCGCCACCCTGGCGGTGGTCAGCAGCGCCAATACCGCACCGGTCTACATCGTGAACCTGATCAAGGCAGACCAGTTCTACCTGGCCGCAATGGCCTGTATAGTGCTCATCATCGTGTCCTACATATTCATGCTGGCCCTGCGTTATGTGACTAAAAGGAGGACCGACTGATGCCAACGATACGGTTGGAGAACGTGTCGAAGCACTATGGTCCGACCAAGGCGGCCGACAGGCTGAGCCTGGAGATCATGGATGGCGAGTACCTATGCATCCTCGGGCCTACTGGGGCCGGGAAGACAACGTTGTTGCGCATCCTCAGCGGCCTGACCCTGCCCGATTCCGGAAAGGTATTTTTTGATGGGGCGGACAGGACCAGGGCGGAACCGGAGGAAAGGGGAGCATCGATGCTCTCCCAGACATATTCCCTATTCCCTGCGCTGACGGTGTCGGAGAACATACTTTTCGGACCGGCCATCCGCGGCATGGGCGAGAAGGACAAGGACGACACCCTCAATTCCATGCTCGACCTAGTTCGATTGACAGAGAGGTCGGATGCATATCCGAAAGAGCTCAGCGGGGGCATGATGCAGCGCACTGCACTGGCCAGGGCACTTGCGTCCGGTTGTGATACCTTGCTGCTCGATGAGCCGTTGCGTGCCCTCGATGCCCGCCTTCGCATCTCCCTCCGTTACGAGATCAGGGACCTGGCGAAGTCGCTAGGCCTGACCACGATTCATGTCACGCATGATCAGGACGAGGCCTTGGTGATGGCCGACCGGATAGCCATCATCAGGCACGGCACGATCCTCCAGGTGGGGACGCCGAACGATGTGTTCGATCATCCCAATTCTCCCTTCGTGGCCAACTTCGTCGGCCAATGCAATTTCTTCCGGGGCAAGGTGCTTTCTTCCGGCTCCATCACCCAGGTCCAATGCGCGGACGGCAGGTCGATCGAGGCCGGACCAAGCGAACTGAAGGCAGGAGAGGAGGCGGTGGTCGCGGTCAAGCTGGGCAACACCGAGCTTACCAAGGAGGCCAAGGGCTACTTCTCGGGAACGGTCGAGCGGACCCTCTTCGAAGGCAAGTATATCCATGTAGATGTGAACGTCAAGGACGTCGGTACGATCTCGGCCAAGCTGCCTTCCTGGAGACTGAGCAAATTGGCCATCGGCGACCAGGTGGACGTGCGTTGGAACGCGGCGAGGGCCAATGTCTTCCCCATGCCCGAAGGCGGGCTGGAACAGGAACTGAAGGTGGAATGATGCCAGAGGTCGTCCTGCGCGGGGTCAGCAAGAAATATGGAAAGGTCGTCGCAGTGGACGACATCTCCCTCACCATCAAGGACGGGGAGTACGTCACCATCCTCGGACCATCTGGATGCGGCAAGACCACGCTGATCCGCATGATCGCCGGCATCATCCAGCCGACCGAAGGCCAGGTATTCATCGGCGGCAAGGACATGAAGGGCGTGGAGATCGAGGACAGGGACCTGGGATACGTCTTCCAGAACATCGCCCTGTTCCCCAATCTTAACGTGGCCGACAACGTGGCCTATAGTCCCAGGGTCAAGGACAGGCCGGCAGAGGAACAGGCAGCCACCGCCAAGAAATATCTGGAACTGGTCAAGCTGCTCGACAGGATGAGCATGCTGCCCGGCGAGCTATGCGGCGGGGAGCAGCAAAAGGTTTCGTTGGCCAGGGCGCTGGCGACGGGTTCAAAGCTCCTCCTGCTGGACGAGCCCCTCTCCGCATTGGACGCCAGGGTGAGGATGGACCTGCGCTACGACCTGAGGCGTTTGGTGAAGCAGCTGGGCATCACCACGGTGCACGTGACCCACGACCAGGAGGAGGCGATGTCGGTCTCCGACCGGATCGTGCTCATGCGCAAGGGGTCGGTGATGGAGATGGGCTCACCCGAGCAGCTGTACACGAAGCCGCAGAACATGTTCACGGCCAACTTCATCGGGGAGACCAATTTCTTCGAAGGCTGGGTCAAGGAGCGGGCCGATGGCCTGAGCAAGATCGAGCTGCGCGACGGCTCGGAGATGAGCGTGGCCAACTGCCCCTTCGACAAGGGAACGGCCATCGTCGTTTCGGTCCGGCCGGAGTTCGTGTTCCCGTTCACCAGCGGGTTGCACGCCAAGATCACCAGCATCACATATATGGGCACGTACTGGCGCATTTCCACCGAGGCGGACAGCGAGGATGAGGTGGAATTGGACGTGCCAGTCGCGGACGGGTCATTGTATAAAATAGGTCAGGAGGTCTATCTCATGGTCAACAGGAAGGCGGCCATAGTCTTCCCACGGCCAAGAGAGGGGATTGCGGAGGCGATCAGTCTTGAGTGAGAAAGTATCGTTGATGGAGTGGTTCGGAAAGAGGCGCGAGTCCGTCGTGACGAAGGGAATTAGGGAACACGCTGAGAAGGTAGGGGATGCCGTGGCCGAGTTGAACCGTGGCATGTCCGCCATGGTCAGGGGTGACCGCGACACCGCCCTCGACGCGCTGAAGAGGCTGGTCCTCTCGGAGAAGGAGGCCGACCGCATCCAGGAGGTTATATTCGAAGAGCTTTCCAAGGGCGACATGGAGGCCAAGGAGAGAGAGGACCTCATGCACCTGGTGCGCCGCCTCGATTATGTGGCCGACTGGGCCAAGGAAGCGGGCATCGAGCTGCAGCTGATCCTCGAGACCAAAGTCAACGTTCCCATCACACTTTGGAAGAGGTACGCCGACATGACCGCCGAGCTGGAAAAGGCGGCCAAGTCCCTCCGCATGAGCATCGACGCGCTGGGCGTAGATGCCGATGCCGTCATCAAGTACGAGCGTTCCGTGGAGGTATCCGAGCACGTCCTGGACGACATGTACTACTCCACCAAAAAGGAGATCCTCCTGGCCACCGAGCTGGACCCCAGGGCAATTTATTTGATGAGGGATTTGCTTCACGACGTCGAGAATTCTGCGGACAAATGCAAGGATTCAGCAGACATCCTGCACATCCTGGTGGTCACGCAGAAGCACAAGACGAAGCAGGTTTGATCCATATGGCAGAGAGGCTGTTCGGCACCAATGGTGTCAGGGGAGTGGTCAACGAGGAGATGACCGTGCAGATGGCCATGGAAGTAGGCCAGGCGATCGGTACGTTCATGACCGGCAAGGTGGCTCTGGCGACCGATTCCCGTACCTCGGCGGACATGCTCCGCTGCGCCGTCTCCGCTGGCCTGATGGCCTCCGGGGCGGAGGTGCTGGACCTGGGCATGCTGCCGACACCAGCTTTGCAATATTACGTCAAGAACTCGGGAGTCAAGGGAGGGGTCATGATCACCGCCTCCCACAACCCTCCAGAGTTCAACGGCATCAAGTGCGTCGACCACGACGGCACGGAGATGCCGCGGAACAAGGAGGAGCAGATCGAGAAGTTCTATTTCACCAAGACCTTCGCGCACAAGACCTGGCGCAGCGTTGGCAGCATCAGGCCGGTCAACGGTGTGGGGCAGTCGTACGCTGGGGCGGTCAAGCGCCAGGTGGACTTCGCCATCATCCAGGACGCTAAGATGACGGTCGTCATGGACTGCGCCAACGGGGCGGGCTCAGTCACATCTCCTTGGCTTCTGGACCAATTGGGGGTCAGGGCCATCACCCTGAACGCCAACCCACAGGGCACGTTCCCTGGTCACGAGTCCGAACCTACTCCAGAACATCTCAAGGACCTGGTCGCCACAGTGAAGGCGACCGGAGCCGACCTGGGCGTGGCGCACGATGGTGACGCCGATCGTACCATCTTCGTCGACGACAAGGGAACCTACCTCTATGGAGACAAATCACTGGCGCTGGTCGCCTCTTACATCGTCAAGGAGGCGGGGGGCGGCAAGGTCGTCACTCCGGTCAGCACATCCTCCTGCGTGGAGGACGTGGTGAAGAAGGCCGGCGGAGAGATCATCTACACCAAGGTCGGGTCCCCCATCGTGGCCCGCAAGATGATGGAGGTCGGGGCCATTTTCGGCGGTGAGGAGAACGGCGGTCTCATCTTCCCGGAGCACCAGTATTGCCGGGACGGCGCCATGACCATGGCCAAGGTCATCGAGATCGTGGCCAAGGAGGGCAAGCTGTCCAAGCTCATGGCCCAGGTGCCATCGTACGCCCTGGACAAGAGGAAGCTGGACTGCCGCAACGACATCAAGGAGGAGGTGCTGGAGGACCTGGTGGTCCGATTCCAGGACAGGCGGACCGACACCACCGACGGCGTAAAGGTCTTCTTCGATAACGGCTGGGCGCTGGTCCGGCCTTCCGGCACGGAGCCCATCTTCCGCGTCTACTCCGAAGGGATGACGAAGGACGCGGCCAAGAAGATCGGGGACACGTGCGAGAAGGAATTGCGCGAGGCCATCGCCGAGGCGATGGCCAGGAAGTAATCCTACCGAAAACCACGCGGTGCTCCCGCTGCACAACTTCCCCGATCCTTTCATTTCTTATCGGTTCGAGCGGAGCAGCTATGTGCTCGCCAAGGAGGACCGAGAAATATCGACGGTCCTCAGGAATCTAGCATGACCATAGTCCTCGCCCTTTCCCTGGAACTCGTCCAGGCACCCACTCCGCCATTCTCATCTGTCATGAAGCCGCCCAATGACATATTATCATCCAGCCGCCCCGATTAAGTGCCTCCCATCGGAGAAGATCTGCCCCTTCCGGAATCCCCTCCAGATAGGATTTATACCTGCTTCATCTAACGCCATCCGTGCCCTTCCCATTCTGCGATCGCTGCAAGACGCTGGTGGACCTGAGCACGGGGCGCTGCCCCAAGTGCCGTTCACAGCAGGCGATAGCGAAGCATGAGACCGAAAGGCCGAAAAAGCGCGCAACAGCTCATTCGGTCAGCCAAGGGCATGGAACCTTCCCCTACCCCTACCGCCCCTATCAAGAGCAGTTCGTCACCGAGGCCAAGGATGCATTGGCCGGAGGAAAGCACATCGTGATCGAGTCCGGGACAGGGACCGGAAAGACCATTTGCTCTCTGGTGGCATCGCTCGATCTGGCCAAGGAATCGGGAAGGAAGGTCGTTTACCTCAACCGAACAAACTCTCAGAGCGACCAGGTCATGCAGGAGCTGAGGACCATCGCCCGGAGGCGGAAGGTGGTCGGCCTGCCGCTTACCGGCCGGGCCAAGTCCTGCCTGTTCATGCGCGAGGCGGAGATGACCGGCAACATCCCTCCCAGCGCGCTGTCGAAGTTCTGCGAGGAAAAGAAGAAGCGGACGAAGGCAGGCAAGGAAGGCGGCTGCGGTTATTACGCCAACCTGATCAAGATGAGCGATGGGACCTTCGAGAACTACCTGGCCCAGGAACTGCCCTCCGCCCAGGAGTTCGATGATTATTGCGCCGACGAGGGAGTATGTCCTTATGAGTGCCGCAAGCTGCTGGCGCCGAAGGCGGACGTGATCATCGCGCCCTACGTGCACGTTCTATCCGAAGACCTGAGAGAACAGTTCCTGGACCGCATCGGGGTCGGTCTGGACGGCATCCTTCTGGTCGTGGACGAGGCGCACAATCTCATCGAGTCCGCGCGGGAGAGCGAGTCGTTCGGACTGGGCATGATGGAGCTGGATGCCGGAGATAAGGAGCTCAAGGCAAAGGCGGAGGAGGAGGTGGGCCACGGCATCACGCTGGGCGAGCTATCTTCCGCACTGATCGATATCATAACCACGGCCGCCAATGAGCAGCTGCCATCAGGTCATTCGGAGGCCGAGCTGGGCAAGAGGTTCCTGGAAGGGGAGCTGGCCCGACGCCTGGAGCTCAACGTGGAACAGGTCCGCACCCTGGGTGTGAACACCTTCAATCTGGGCCAGGCGATCGCCGAGGAGAAACTGGAAGAGGGGAACGATCCCACGTCCATCACCTTACTGATCGGGCGTTTCCTCACCAGCTGGTTCAGCGTCAACGACAAGGCATTCGTTAAGCTCGTCTCATCCCGCTCCGGCGGAAGCCTGGAGGCGGTGAACCTGGAACCCGAGGAGCTGGAGGTGTTCCTGGCCGCCTGTCCCGCTGCCCTCCATATGTCCGGCACATTGCAGCCATTGCAGCAGTACTCAGAGGTGGCCGGTCTTCCCGACGATCACGTCATGCGCACATATCCATCCCCGTTCCCGCCGGAGAACCGTCTGGTGCTTTACACCCCTGACCTGAATCCAGCGTTCGAGGTGATGCGAAACGACCCGACCATGCAGGAACGTATCGGGGCGAGGATCATCGAGCTATGCTCCTCGGTCAATGTCAGCACCATGGTCTTCTTCCGTTCCTATGAACTGCTGCGACGCTTCCAGCCATCATTGCAGGAGGGCATCACACGGCGAAAATATTGGGACGTGGAACTGTCGGGCAACTCCTTCAACCGGGCAGTGCAGGATTTCAAGGACCGGCCGGGGGGCGTTTTCATGACGGTCATGGGCGGGAGGGTATCGGAGGGATTGGACTTCCCCGGAAAGCAATTGGAGATGGCGATCATGGTGGGCCTGCCCTATCCGCCACCCTCTCTGGCGAACAGGAAGCTGCAGGAGCTCTATGACCGTAAGTACGGAAGGGGCAAGGGGTGGGAGTATGCCCAGGAAGCTCCAGCGCTGCGTAAGGTGCAGCAGGCCATCGGTCGTTTGATCCGCACCGAGACCGACAGGGGCGCGGCCATCATACTGGACTCGCGGGTATCGAAGTACGCAGAGCAGTTGGGCGCAAAGAAGGCCGTTGATCCGGTGGAAGTGGTCCAGGCATTTTTCAGCGTCCGGAATCGTCAATATTAGATTTCACAGGGGAATAGAATATTTTATTATCCAGTCATCAATTTCATTGCTAAGATGTCTTAAGAAAAAGTCCGATTTGAATATTTTTTTCAATCATGCTCTTATATTAACAATAGTTACACTCATTTCGCGGGCAAAGCCCGAGAGGTGTTAGTAACGAAGAGCTATGAGGAGATCAACTCCAAGATCGAGAAAGGAGAGGCGGTCGTCCTGACCGCTGAAGAGGTCATCCACGTCGTGGAAGAGATGGGCGTGGAGAAGGCCGCCAAAGAGATCGACGTGGTCACCACCGGTACCTTTGGCGCCATGTGCTCCTCCGGCGCCTTCATCAACTTCGGCCATTCCGAGCCGCCGATCAAGATGCAGAAGGTCTGGCTGAACGATGTCCCTGCCTACACTGGCCTGGCCGCTGTGGACGCCTACATCGGTGCCACGGAAGTGAGGGAATATGGCGGCATCAGTTACGGCGGGGCCCATGTCATCGAGGACCTCGTGGCAGGAAAGGACGTCGCCCTGCGGGCCAAGGCCTACGGCACTGACTGTTATCCGCTGAAGGACATACAGACATCCATCAACCTGACGAACGTGAACCAGGCCTATCTCTACAATCCGCGCAACATGTACCAGAACTACGCAGTGGCCACGAACTCCTCGGAGAAGACCCTGCATACATACATGGGAAAGCTGCTGCCCCGCAACGGCAACGCCACATATTGCAGCGCTGGCCAGCTCTCCCCCTTGCTGAACGACCCTCAGCTGCGCACCATCGGCCTCGGGACGAAGATATTCCTGGGTGGAGGGGTCGGCTATGTCACATGGGAAGGGACGCAGTATAAGACCAACGTGAAGACCGTGAACGATGTCCCGGCAGGGGCCGCCAGATGTCTGGCAGTGTCGGGAGACCTGAGGGGGATGGACCCCGAGTTCGTCAAGGCGCTGTACTTCCCGCAATATGGCACATCGCTTGGTCTGGGCATTGGAGTACCGATCCCCATACTGGACGAGCAGGTGCTGAAGGCCACGTGCATCAGGGACGATCAGATATTCGCGCCGGTCCTGGACTATGCAGAGCAATCGAGGGCCAGGAAGCCCGTCAAACTCGTGAACTACCAGGAGCTGCGCTCCGGAGCCATCGATATCAATGGCAAGGAGGTGAGAACGTCCGGGCTGTCCAGCTATAGCAAGGCCAGGACCATCGCCGGTAAACTGAAGTCGTGGATCGAGAAGGGCGAGTTCGGTCTGACCAAACCGGTGGCCTGCTTCCCCGCCGAGCAGGTGCAGAAGACGCTGGAGATCAGGGAGGTGAAGAAATGACAGTGAAGGAGTGCAAGGTCCAGCTGGAATACACCCCGGACCTGGTCAGTGTGCCGATCACCTACCGTCTGGCCCGGGACCTGGGTCTGGAGATCAACATACTCAAGGCCGCCATCGATGAGAACGGGGGGAAGATGATCCTCTTCCTCAAGGGGGAAGAGAGGATAGTCGCCGAAGGGCTGAGATCGCTGGAAAAGGCAAGGGTCCGCGTCAAGCCATTGGGGGACTACGTGGTCAAGGACGATGCCAGATGCATCGATTGCGGTGGCTGCGTCTCCCTCTGCCCCATGTCCGCCTACGTGATGTCCCTGGACGATTACAAAGTCAGGCTGGACCAGAGCAAATGCGTGGCCTGCGGGATGTGCATCGATTCCTGCCCCAGAGGAGCGATCGCCTTGAACCAGTAGGGGCGGAAGAAACCTTTTTCACAATATTATTAAAAAAAAATGGTCTTCGGGCCTGGCCTCGGAGGCCCGGCCCGAATAAGAACTTGATGTCAGGACCTTAGACCTTGGTGATCATGCGGCGCTCCATGGCGACGAGGTACATGACCTCCTCACCGGCGTGGAGCTGGCCCTCGAACTCCTCCGGGATCTCCAGGGAGAAGTTCTCGAAGGTCTCGAGGTCCATCAACTGGACCTCCTTGCCCTGCAGGGCCAGGATCTGGGCCTTGCGCTTGTCGATCATGGGCACCTGAACTCTGTGCTTAACCGGGAAGACGACGCTGCGCTTCTTCTTGTCGAAGATGCCGACCGCATCGATATTGGCCTTGGCCTCACCATGCTTCCCAGGCTTGGAGGTGGAGATCGAGATGATCTTGCAAGGCTCTTCGTCGATGAGCATGTAGCGGCCTTCCTTGAGTTCACGCACTTCAGATTGTGTCCATGACATGATAATCGCTCCGTCAATTATGCTTCGATTTATAAACCTTGCCCCTCGGACCGCCCCTTTCGGGCCTTTCGAATCTGGCCTGGCTCTTCCTCGGAGGGTCGGGATATTTGCGTTTTATCTCTTCCACTCTGGCCTCCATGTCGGCCACGAGCTTGTCCCCCATGAACTCACCCTTGTAGAAATCGACCTTTGCTGCGATGCTGGCCTTGGCGCCCAGGCTGCGCGCCACCTTGCCGCGCTGCCAGTAAGGCGCCCGGTTTACCATCTGGTGCTGGAAGATGATGCCGTGCTTGGGCGGTCTCTTGCCGGTCTTAAGATGAAGGAATAGCGCCTTCTCCGCGCCCAGCAACTGCACGGTGCTGGCAGGCAGCTTGGCCAATCGGCCCAGGCCGCCGCTCAGAGAGATCATCCTGGCCGCCAGGTTCGCCGACAGCAATGCGGTCAGGTTCGGCGCGACCTTCTGCATGGAGTCGAGGATGTACTTGTCCAGTTCCTCCTTGCGCTTGTAGAGGTCATACAGCGAGGAGCCGAACGCGCGGATGATCGCCAGGTCCTCGGGGTTCATCTCCGAGCCGACCGATTCCAGGTCGATCTGGAGCTTCTTCAGAACCTCTTCTCTCTCTCCCCCTTCCGACACGAGCTCGGCGTACTTCGCATCGAAAGCGTAGTCGGCCAGTTCCGGGAAGTGCAATCCATACCATTCGTGCAGGCGCTCGCTCATCAGGTTGATGGTCTCGATTAGGTCGTCCGTGGCCCTTATCGCCTGGGCCACGCACTTATCCTCGCTGAGCGGTTCTCTGGTCCGGATCTTGCCCAGCTCGACCATGACCTTCTGCATGAGGTCGGGCGCCAGGCCGTAATCCTGTGGCTTTATGAACGAGGAATCGAACAGCATTGGCTTGCCAAGCTTGGAAAGGCGCGGGTCGGAGACCTTAATCCTCTTCATGGCCAGGGATTTCTCCTCCGGCAGGATCTCTCCCTTCTGGACCGCGGCCAGCTTCTTGGCCATTGCTTTGGGGTCCTTCTCGAAGAGGATGTGCCGTTTGACCGACGTCCCTTCGCAAAGGAACACTCCGAACCATTTGGTGACAAGTATCATCTGAGCCCGCTCCAGTGATGATAAGGTTATTTCCCTTTCAATATTCGCTCGACCTCGGCCGGCTGCAGCGATCTGAATTTGTTGTGGACGATCCCATGCTGGTCGGACTCTATGTGGTATTGGAGCTCGGCCATGTACTCCAGCGTTTCCATCCGGAAATATGCCTCTGCCAGGTCCTTACCCAGCGTGATCGCCCCATGCTTCTCCAGGAGGAAGGCGTTGGCCGAGGCCATGGAACCCTGGACCAGTGCCGCCAGGTCTTCGCTGCCCGGGGTGGCATATGACACCATCGGAACGTCCTTTCCCAGGACCAGTAGGCCCTCTGGAGTGAGATTGGGGCGCACCTTGATGTTGCCGCAGGCGCACACGGTACAGAACATGGGGTGACTGTGGACCACCGCCATGACGTCCGGTCGGTTGCGGTAGAACGCCAGATGGAAGGGCGTCTCCATCGATGGTCTTCCAGTTCCGATGACCTTGCCGTCGGCAATGGAGATCTCGACCATCTGGTCCGCCTCCAGGAGACCCTTGCACGAACCGGATGGTGTGATGAACATCGTCCCTTTCTCGGTCCTAGCGCTGATGTTGCCCGAGGCACCCGTGTTCAATTTCCGATCGTACATCATCTTGCCGTACTTGACGATCTCTTCGCGCGGGTCGCTCATGATATCTTCGCCTCCTTGACCTTCCTGATGTCCTCTGGCTTGAGAATTCCTATCTCGGTGATGATCCCAGCGAGATACTTGTGAGGGGTGACATCGAACGAAGGGTTCAACGCCTGGCATCCCTCCGGGGCTATGCGCACGTCATCGATCATGGTGACCTCCGTTTCAGCCCTCCGCTCTATCGGGATGTCCTCACCGGATTCGATGGAGAAGTCGAAGGTGGAGATCGGCGCGGCGGTGTAGAACGGAACGCCCAGCTCCTTGGCCAGGACGGCCTTCTCGTATGTACCGATCTTGTTGGCGAAGTCACCGTTGGCGGCGATGCGGTCCGCCCCCACTATGACTACGTCCACGCCCAGACGTAGGAAATGACCAGATGCTCCATCAGGGATGATGGCATGGGGAATGCCCTCGTTCAGCAGTTCGAACGCAGTGAGCTTCATCCCCTGCAGCCTGGGCCTCGTCTCTGAAACGTATACGAAGAAACCCTTTCCCTTGTTCCAGGCGGCCCTCATCGGTGCCAGCGCCGTGCCGTGATCGACCGTGGCCAGCGCTCCGGCATTGCAGTGGGTCATGACCCTGGCGTCCTGCTTGATCAGCGGTTCGCCGTGTACTCCGATGAGGCGGCATTTCTCCACGATGGACTCCACATACCCTTCAGCGGCTGCCACCGGTTCCCTGCCTTCCTCCAAGGCCTTTACCATGTGGTCGACGGCGAAGAACAGGTCATGGGCGGTAGGCCGGGTGGACTTGAGAAGCTTGGCCGAGCCGGCGATATCGGCTCCCTGTTGCTTAGCCAGCAGCATGCCGTAGGCGGCCGCGGCCCCGATGGCCGGAGCGCCTCGGACGGTCATGTCCTTGATCGCCTCGGCCATTTGCTCAACGGTGGTGAGGTCCAGGACCTTAACCTGATGAGGCAATATGCGCTGGTCGATCATGCGGACCTTGCCTTTCTCGTACCACAGCGCCCTGCGCTCCTCATACTTACCGTCTATTTTGATCCTCATCTTCTCACCGTCCCATAGCGGTCACGTAAAAAATCATTTGCCCTTGATGGCTCGTACGGATTGCGAAATATCGTCGTTCGGAATAAGTATTATAAATGAGAGTCATTATGTAATTTTCCGAAGACAAATGGCAAAGAAGGCAGCGGATTTTGACGTCTACTCGACCAGCAGCGGCCTGAGACAGATCTCCAATCCCGTGCGGCAGAAGATCCTGTCGGAGCTGCAGAGGCGGGACCTGAGCCTGAGCGAGATCGCCCAGCTTACGGGAAAGGCGCAATCCACGTTATCGGTCCACCTCGATAAGATGGTCGCCGAAGGCCTGATCGGTTACCGCGACGACCCGCAAGACAACCGCCGCAAGATCTTCTACATCATATCCAGACCGATCGGTTCCTCGGTCGTGCCCCGCGAGGACCTGAAGAAATCCGTGAGCAACACCATCGCCCGCAGCATCGGCATGCCCAGCACTTTCCTGAAGGGAATGATCCGCTCCATCGTGATCGGCATGGAGGCCATCGGCTTCAACATGGACCCCGTGCTGAAGGACATCGGCAGGCAGATCGGCCAAGAGGTCTCCAAGCGGTTCAAGTCGGAGAACGTGGAAGGGCTGATCCAGGAGGTCAAGGACTTCTACAAGGAGCACGAGCTGGGAGAGGTCGTGGTCTACTCCATACACCCGGTGACGCTCATCATCAAGGACGAGTATGACTGCTCCAAGGCGCCTGATGTGGGCAAGACCCTGTGCCTGCTGAACGAGGGCATGCTGGAAGCGATATTCGAGGCCAAGCTGAACATGCCGCTGCGCGTGGTCGAGAAGGAGACGTTCGGCACGAACTTCAACATGTGCAAGTACGTCATCGAGCCGTCGCTCTGATCAGCGTTCGGTCGAATCGAGCACCCAATCCAGATAGGGCCTGTTTCCCAGTGCGATGTCATAGCAGACGATGCATGGCACCTCATATGGATGCAGCCTGTCGATCTCAACCTCGATCAGGGTGAAATCATCTTTCCTGGCCTTCAGGACGACCATCACTTCCTCGGCCTCCTCGATTTTGCTCTGCCACCAGTACATGGATGAGATCTCGATCATGTTGGCGCAGGCAATTAACTTTTTGTCCAGCAGCAGTTTCACTATCGTTCTGGCATTGGCCATGCTGTCTATCGTGAACATGACCGTGACCAAATTCGGAGATGGGGGTTCTCCCATAAGCATGTTCTAGGCCATCCGCGCACCATATCTTTTTGCCAATGCGATAGGATTAATTACGACCGGTGCATGTGAAGCGCATGGCGATACGTCGCAACAAGCCCTATGATCTTCTCCTGCTCATGGCCGTGGAGTTCCTGGTCACGGTGCTGGTGTTCTATACAGCGGTCATAATGCTGGCCCAGGTGTACGGTTCCACCAAGGACGTGATCCTTCAGAACATAGGTCCCGGAGCATTCCAGATCGTCTATGACGACCCGGTGTTCGCGCTGACCGTGATGGGTTGGTTGTTCGGGATACTGGCGCCCGCCACTGTCCTGGAGATATGGGGGCTTTACAAGGCCAAGCGCTTCTCCTTCTACCTGGGTCTGATGGTATCGCTCATGACCACCGTGGTGAGCATCATCGCGCTCTTGCTGTTCGGTTTCGAGAACCTGCAGCAGACCTTCCGCTTCGCCCTCAGCGCGGCCCTGCCGTTGGTGGCCATCTATTACCTGATCAAGGCGCCGATCCAGGATTATCTGATGCCCTCCGGAAGGAAGGGTTGATCTCTAACCGTCGGTGTTCCTGGCGCTCTTGATCACGCCTTCCACCACGGAATGGATGAAGACACCGACGATCGAGCCTTCGACCACCAGTGCTTTACGTTTTTCATCTTCTTTGTAAATGAGCAGGGCGTTGGTGCCGGAGAACATTACCATTTCGAACTTGGTCTTGGTGGTCCAGTCCTCATAGGGAAAGCCTATGCCCGCCAGCCAGTCCAACGAGGTCGTGCTCAGGTCGGGCATGCTCAGGAGCTTGGTCTTGCCGAGCAGCCCTTTGAAACCTTCCAGGTCGTCCTCCATGACCAGGTTTATCTTCACGTTCTTGGAGCGCTCCGCGATGATCGGAGCATATCTAACGAGCAGTCCGTTGGAGATCACAATGATGCCGAGAACGTCCTGGGCGCGATTGATGAAGTCCTTCGCCTCGGTATCGATCCTGCGCTCTCCGAGGATGAACCAGAGGGGGCTGGAATGCTGCTCCGTGTTCTTCCTGAAGTCCTTGAAGCTGGCGTCCACCTCGTCCAGCGTCTTCTGGATGTGCGACCTGATGTTCTTTGTAACTATCTGAGGGTCAACCGCCCTATAGCGTAGGGGCTTGGTCGCTCCGGTCTCAACGAATCCCTTGCCCGCCAACCTTTCCATGACATCGTAGACCCTCGACCTGGGTATGCCGCTGGCCTGGCTGATATCGTTTATGCCGCCCTCGCCGATGGTGACGATGGCCACGTACGCCTTTGCCTCATATTCTGTCAGGCCTACCTGGATCAAACCATCCAATGGCATGCTCATGTTCCTACTAAAGTAACAATAAGATGATAAAGGTGTCCCACATCCTTGGAGGGAACAGTTCAATGAGGGTCGGCTGATGGTATTCGACAAGCTAGCCAATACGATTACGAAACACTACAAGATGGTATTGATCCTGTGGGTCATCTTACTGGTGATTTCAGTCCCTGCGATCATGCAGGTCAATGAGGTCGTGAAGTACGAGAGCACAGGAGTCACGACTGGTGATTACGACTCCGTCAAAGCATCCAACATCATCACGGAAGAGTTCGGTTCGTCCGTCGCGAACGGAACCTTGATAATTCTTCTGCAATCGGACAACATGACCGACGCAGCGGCACGAAATTATGTGCTGGCTTTGCAAGATAAGATCGAGGCATCGAACAAGCTCAAAGGCTTCGAGGGCATCGCCACGGCCTACTCCGTGGCCCAGATGGTGATGGACCAGACCGTCATTGTGCTGGGTCCCAATATGAAGACGGTCGAATCTCAGGTGAACACCACCGCCTTCCTCATCTGGGGCCTGCCCGCATTGCACGCATCCAACTGGGCGATCACCCATTCCGATCCTGATACGTTCAACATGACCGAGGCCCAGATCCTCTATTACCTGCAACAGCAGGGGGCTAACCAGACCGAGGTCATGATGACGATGGGCTACTACCATGCGTTCACGGACGCATGGAACGCCACCGCGATCAACCCTGCATTGGTGGCCGACCCATCGGCCAGGGCGACCTATTGCGTCGAACATGTCGCGCCGGTCTTCATCAACTCGTTACCATTGCCGGCCGAGCAGAAGTTGTTGATGGTCTCCATCGTCGGCTCCTTCAACCTCACCACCTTCAACAACCAGGTGGCGGTCCACAGTTTCACCCTCGGTGTCATAAGCGTGGCCTCCTCCATCACCAACATGACGTTCTTGGAGCAGGTCTACCAGCTGCCGTCATACTCCTATGGCGCAGTGCACAACTACACCTCAGGGATCATCCGCAGCGGCACGCTGTACACCTATCCAGTGCAAGTACCGGCCGCCTACATGTCGAACCTGCTGTCCCCCAGCAACAAGACCATGCTGATCAGCATGTCCTTCTCCTACGCGGCTGAATACGTGGCCCCCGACGGCGACAAGCCCATGATCGATAATGTCGGGTACATCAGGGACATCATCACCGAGACCAAGACGGAGCAAGGATACAGACCGATCACCTACGTGACAGGCAGCGCTGCCATCTCCGCCGATACCCAAGAGAGCACGATGAAGGACCTGGAGCTCATCGAGCCCATCACCATCGCCATCATCATCATTTTGATGGGCATACTGTTCCGCTCCGTCCTGGCGCAATGGCTTCCCCTGGGCGCGGTAGGTGTGGCATTGGGCATAAGCACGGCGCTGGTCTTCGTCATCGGTTCCACCGTGGCATCGATCGACTCGACCGTCCTGACGATGCTGTTCTCGATCCTGATGGGGGTCGGCACCGATTACTCCATCTTCATCGTCACGAGATATCGTGAAGAACGCATCAAGGGGGCGACCAGGGAACAGGCGGTGCACACATCCATCACCTGGGCCGGCGAATCCATCGTAACCAGCGGCGCCACCGTCATCATCGCTTTCTTCGCCATGGCGACAGCGAACTTCAGCATGGTCCAGACCATGGGCCTTACCCTCGGAATGGCCATCATCGTGGCATTGCTGGTCGCACTGACCCTCGTGCCGGCCATCCTGATGTTGGTCGGGAACCGCATCTTCTGGCCGAACACCGGCGAGAGGTGGAAGAAATACGCCACCGCGGTAATCGAAAGGAAGAAGGCGGGAAACCACGGCTACTTCCACAGGGCGGCTTCCTTCGCAGTGAAGCACGCAAAGATGATCGTGGCCATATCGATCATCATCTCCATACCGACGACGTACATCTATCTGACCGCTGAGCCCAGCTTCGACTTCATCTCGTCGATGGGACACTCTGAGAGCATCGATGGCATGAACGCCATGACCGACGATTTCGGTGCCGGGGCCATCATGCCCACCCAGATCATCGTCACCGGTGACACCTACGTCTATCAGAACGGTCAATGGAACATCGCATATCTCAATGCGCTAGAGAATTTGACGGCCAATATAGATGATAATTCCATCGTTCAGTCCGTAACCAGCGTCACCCGGCCATATGGCACGTTGGTCGATTACCGCAACCTGTCCTCGATGAACGCCGAGCTCAGGACGCAGGTCGAGACAGGAATGCTGGCATGCGTGGGCAACACCAACAGGACGGTCCTCATGACCGTCGTGCTGGTGGACCAGCCGGAAAGCGCGGCCTCGGTCGACTTTATCTCTCACCTGCGTGGGCAGATATCCGACTTCAAGGTCACCCAGCCCGACCTGGCATCCTCCACCGTGCTGGTGGGAGGAACCACCGCTTCGCTCTATGACCTGAGCACCAGCATCACGACCCAGTTCACCAACATCGAGATCATCGTGGTCATCGGCATATTCATCGTGCTGATGATCGTGCTGGGCTCTTTGCTGCTGCCTTTGTTCGCGGTCGTCTCGATCGCCATGAGCATCAGCTGGGCCTTCGCATTGGTGTACCTGGTGTTCGGACAGTGGTTGGGCCAGCCGATCCTGTTCATCGTGCCGCTGATCCTCTTCATCATGCTGATGGGCATAGGAATGGACTACAACGTGTTCATCCTGACCCGCATCAGGGAAGAGGTGCACAAGGGCAAGGAGAACGACCAGGCGGTCATCGACGCGGTCGACTGGACCGGCGGCATCATCACCGCCCTGGCATTGATCATGGGCGGCGCGTTCGCCTCCATGATGTTGTCCAGCAACGCCATGCTGCTGCAGTTCGGCTTCGCCCTGGCGGTCGCGATCCTGCTGGATGCGATGGTCGTCCGTACCTACATCGTGCCTGCGGCCATGTCCCTCATGGGTAAGTGGGCCTGGTGGGCCCCCGGCCGTCTGCAGCGCGAGGGTCGTGCCGACAAGGTCAAGAAGCAATAGGCAAACCCCTTCCATATCCCATTTTTTTTCAGTTTTTCTTTACTCTTAGGCAACCGAACATTTAATAGCCAACCGGCTCCCAATTTTTTTTCATCAGGGTTGCGGAGGTAGTGAAATGGCTGACGAGTTACCGGAGATAATCTCTGTCGAGTGCCTCAGGGTGCCACTTGCGAAAAAGACCAAGCCCGAGGAGATCGACCAGAAGGCGGAAGAGAGGGCTTTGGACCGGGCCACTAAAGAGGTCCTGAAGAAGACGATGAGGGAGGGGACGGACACCGTCTGGGACCGTTACGAGCGGCAGCAGCCTCCCTGCAAGTACTGCAGTGAAGGGATATCATGCCAGAGGTGCGCTATGGGCCCCTGCAGGCTGATGGGCGGAGACAGAACTCGAGGGGTGTGCGGGGCAGATGCCGACCTCATGGTGGCCAGGAACCTGTTGGACACGATCGCCACTGGAGCAGCTTCTCATTCAGACCATGGCCGCGAGGTGGTGGAGACATTGTTGAAGGCGGCCAGGGGAGAGGCGAAGGGCTACAGCGTCAAGGACGAGGAGAAGATGAGGCGCCTGGCCAAGGAATACGGCATCGACCCCGGCCTGTCCATCGACAAGGCCGCGGAGATGCTCGCTTTGGCCATGCTGGAGGAGTTCGGCACCATCAAGGGCGAGATGCAGATGCCTAAGAGAGCGCCAGATACCAATATAGCTCTGTGGAAGTCCGCTGGAATCCTGCCGAGAAGCATCGATCGCGAGGTGGTCGAGGCGATGCACCGGGTCCACATGGGAGTAGGTATGGACTACCATGGTTTCCTGGTGCATGGGGTGAAAACCTCCATGGCCGATGGCTGGGGCGGCTCGATGATGGGGACGGAGATATCGGACGTCATGTTCGGCACGCCCACCATACAGCGCTCCAAGGTGAACCTCGGGGTGCTGAAGCATGACGAGGTGAACATCTCGCTCCATGGCCACAATCCGATCCTTTCAGAGATGATAGTGAAGGTGGCCGCCCTGCCGGAGATGGTCCAGGCGGCGAAGGACGTGGGGGCGAACGGAATCAACATCGTCGGTCTGTGCTGCACCGGCAACGAGCTGCTAATGAGGAAGGGGATACCCCAGGCCGGTAACCATCTCGACCAGGAGCTGGTCATCACCACTGGTGCGCTGGAGGCGATGATCGTCGATTACCAATGCATCTTCCCCACACTGTCCAACACGGCGGCTTGCTATCACACCAAGCTGTTCTCCACTTCCCCCAAGGCGGTCATCACCGGCGGGTACTACATGGAGATCACACCGGAGAACGCGTTCGAGCAGTCCAGGCGCATGGTCCAGGCGGCCATCGACAACTACCCCAACCGCATGAAGGAGAGGGTGCTGATACCAGACCGGCCGGTCGAGGCCATGGTCGGGTTCTCGGTGGAAGCGATCAAGAATGCGCTGGGGGGCAGCCTGAAGCCATTGTTGGATGCCGTCCTGTCGGGTAAGATCAGGGGCTGCGCCGGCATCGTGGGCTGCAACAACCCGCACATCAAGCATGACTATGGACATGTGACGTTGGCCAAGGAGCTGATCAAGCGGGATGTGCTGTGCGTGGAGACGGGCTGCTCATCCATCGCCTGCGCCAAGGCGGGGCTGCTCCAGCCTGAGGCGATCGACCAGGCAGGCAAGGGTCTGAAGGAGGTCTGCGGGTCGCTGGGGATACCGCCGGTGTTGCACATGGGCTCCTGCGTGGACAACTCCAGGATACTGAACCTGGTGGCCGAACTGGCCCGATTGGCGAACGTGAGGATCGACCAGCTGCCAGTGGTCGGGGCGGCGCCGGAATGGTACTCCCCCAAGGCCGTGGCGATCGGAAGCTACTTCGTCGGCAGCGGCGTGAGCGTGTGCCTGGGTCCGATGCCCCACATCGGCGGAAGTGCCAATGTCGTCAAGATGCTGACGGACGATCTGGAGGGAGCTATCAACGCCAAGTTCTGGGTCGAGGCGAACCCAAAGAACGCTGTCGCCTTGATGTACGACCATATCGAAACGAAGAGAAAGGCGCTGGGAATCTGAACAAAGGGGCGCTGCCCCATTTTCCTACTTTTTCTGGTTTTTCTTCTCGAGATAGACGAACGTCAGCGTCTGGCTGACCTTCTCCTCCTTGAACGGCAGATACCCCAGGCGTTGATAGAACGGTCTCGTTCTCCTATGGTCCGTTCGCGTGAAAAGCTCGAACCTATCGGCATCCTTGAACTCCAGCTCGACCGCATCCATCAGTGCTGTTCCGATCCCCTTGGACCAATGGTCAGGGTGGACGATCAGTCGATTGATGTAACAGGTGCCGTTCTCCGGATATGCCCGCACCGAACCGATGATCGTGCCATTCTCCTCATACTTCAGAATGACGGCCTTCCCGAACTCCTGCCTCAGGTCGTCCAAGGTCTGGGCCATCGGTTTTATGTTCATGTCACCGACGAACTCGGCCTCTTCCCGGAACGCCGCTCTTTGCAATGCCAGTATATTAGGAAGATCTTGCTCGGCCGCTCTATCGATCATCAGAGGTAGGAACGTTTCCAGGTTGATAACATTGCTCAAAGCACTAGATTACACGGTCGAAGAAGTGGGAAAAATTCCTCGGGTCCATTATTTGTGTTCCTAAGGGGATCCTCTACCCCGTTCCAGATAATTTAAAACTGTCTAATTCTAATGGATGGTTCGAGCTTATTGATGCATAGGGATGGCAAATCGTTATCACATAACCCGATTCACAGTATTAGGTTGAAGAAAAGTGGGCTCAGCCGGATTCGAACCGGCGACCTTCTCCGTGTCAGGGAAACGTCATAGCCACTAGACCATGAGCCCGGTGTTTCCGCAGTAATGCGTCCTTGCCTATATGCCTTTCGTTGTGGACGTTCCCTAAACGCCATAAAAAATCGACAACTGACTGAGGGACCACCAACATGTTTTTTTACCCCCCATCAGCATTGCCCCGGAAGGTTAGTAGATGCCTGAAGTGTTGCTTTTCACCAAGCCTGACTGCCAGAAGTGCGAATATGTCAAAGAGCGCCTGCCCGCAGGCCTCAAGGTCAACGTCATCGACACTTCCACCGCTGAGGGACTGGCCGAGGCTGCCTACTACGAGCTGCTCAACAAGCACACGCCGATCCTGGTGGTCGATGACGAGCTGTTCGAGGGCTCCATCAACATCATGAACAAGCTGAAGTCCCTGGCCGGGCAATAATATTTTTATTAGCAGGCCAACGTTGTCAGCGCTGACATGATCGCACTAGGGATCGAGGGGACGGCACATACTTGCGGCGTGGGCATCGTCGATGACCAGGGGAACATCCTGGCCAACGAGATCAAGATGTATAAGCCCGCCACCGGAGGCATCCATCCCCGCGAAGCGGCAAATCATCACGCGGAGAACCTCGTGCCCATGGTCAAGCAGGCCATGGAGAAGGCCGGCCTGAAGTACGATCAGATCGACGTCGTTTGTTTCTCGCAAGGTCCTGGGCTCGGTCCCTGCCTGCGCACCGTCGCCACCGGCGCCCGCGCCCTCGCACTATCTCTCAAGGTACCGATCGTCGGCGTGAACCACTGCATCTCCCACCTGGAGATCGGTCGCATCAAGACCCCCGCCAAGGACCCGGTGCTGCTGTACGCATCTGGCGGCAACACCCAGGTCATTGCATACGCCAATGGCAAGTACCGTATCTTCGGCGAAACATTGGACATCGGCATCGGCAACATGTTCGACAAGCTCGGCAGGGAGATCGGGCTGGGCTACTACGCCGGCCCCAAGATCGAGAAGGCCGCGCTGGAAGGCAACAAGCTGCTGGACCTGCCCTATTCCGTCAAGGGGATGGACATGGCGTTCTCCGGCATCATGACGGCGGCGCTCAACCACCGCAACAAGGGCGAAAGGCTGGAGGATATCTGCTTCAGCGTGCAGGAGACCTGTTTCGCCATGCTATGCGAAGTGACCGAACGGGCCATGGCGCACGTGGAGAAGTCCGAGGTGCTGTTGGGCGGAGGGGTCGTGCAGAACAAGCGCCTGCAGATGATGGCCGAGCACATGGCCAAAGAACGTGGCGCCAAGATGTTCGTTCCCGACAGAACGTTATGCATGGACAACGGCGCCATGATCGCCTGGACCGGCCTGGTGATGCACCGTTCCGGCATAAAGATGACAGTGAAGGACACGATGATCGACCAGCGGTTCCGCACCGACGAGGTCGATGTCACTTGGCGCTGAAATTCGCTTCCTTGAGCGCTTTCTGTTCCCCGATGATCCGGTCCAGCTCGCGGATGAACTCCTCTTCTTTTCCGAAGGGTATACGACCGCCGCTGGCCACGTTATGACCGCCGCCGTTGCCCCCGACCTTTCCGGTGGCCGCCCTGAGCGCTGCGCCCAGGTCCACGCCCAGATCGTTGACGATGTGCTGGTTGGCGCGGGAGGATATCCGCACCTCGCCACCCTTGTGGGTGAGAGAGATGGTCGGCTTGTTCTGGTCGCCGACCCACTGCATCATGACCCCGCATGCTTCAGATGAAACATCCTGGCTGGGGCTGATGAAATATTGGATGTGCTGACCTTGTAGCAGCCCCTTGCGCTGCACCTCGAGGGAGGTCTTCAGCAGCTCCATGCCGAAGTCGTCCTTCATCTTCCAGGCGTTGTCCTTGGCGACCTTGTCGCCCATGAGCATCGCCAGGCCCAGTCCCTGCTTCTCTGACTTTCCGCAGGCGTTGAGCGCGTTGGCCAGGTCCTTGCAGAAGAGCTTCTTCTCCGGCGAATAGAAGCGGGGACAGAGCACTTCCTCCAGGTTGGCCATGGTGCATCCCTGCTGCAGCAGTTGCAGCGATATCAGGGAGTTCAGCTTCATCTGGCGCCTCTCCTCCACCGATTCATATGGCAGGTTGTCCATGACCCCGGCGTCCGCCAGCAGTTGGGCGACTCCCTTCTGGTCGCCGCTCACTCCGACGATGAACGGTTCGGTGCTCTGGTACAATGCTTCCTTCAGCGGTCCGTCGGTGATCAGCTGGGGCGGGCGCTCCTCGATCATCTTCCTCCTCTGCGCCTGCTGGAACAGATAGACGTTGATCCCGCTCAGGCCGCGCATGTGCTGCCTGTCGCCCACGATGCCGCCGAAGGCGACCCAGGCCAGGTCCCAATTGGCCTCGGAGATGACGGTCGCCAGGGCCAAAGCGACGGAGCTGGCGCATCCGGAGGTGGCACCATCGATGCCGACCAGGTGGGGATTGCAGTGGATGACCTTCTCCGAGTCCCTCTCTGGCTTGTGATGGTCCAGGACGATGACCGGTATCGGCAGCGACTCCAGCGCCATCAGGTTGTTCGAGCCCATGTCCGAGATGATCAGCAGATCGTATGATTCGATGTTGTCCCGCACCAGCTTCTCATCGAAGCCCTTGGCCATGGTGCAGTGGAACTCCTTGCATGAGCGCTGTAGGAAAGAACAGATGACGCCGGCGGATCCGAGCCCGTCGGCGTCGTTGTGGGAAATGACCCGGACCTTGGAGGCCTTGTCCACGGCCTCCGCGGCCTTTTTTAAACGGGATAAAAGGTTTGATGGAAGCTGGACGTTTTCGTCCATGCCCGCTTACTCGATGAGCAACTCCGCGTTCTTCAGAGAATACTCCCACTCAGCGGGAAGCGCGCCCTCGTTCTTGTAGTACTTCACGAGGCGGCGGATCTTGGCTTCGATGAGCTGCAGGCCCCTCTTGTTGGCCACGTCCTTGGGGTTCTCGACCACGTGGACGTTGAGCTCGATGGCTCTCTTCATCAAGGCCACCAGGTCCTCAGGGAGCTTGGGGGCGATGTTGTTCTCCTTCAGGTGCTGCAGGATGGTCTTGCCGGTCGCCAGCCTGACATCCGGTACCGCGAACTGGTCGCGTAGAATCATACCGATGCGGGCGGTAGGCATGCCTTCCTTGCCGTGCTTTACGATGATCTCAATGATCTCTTCGGGGGATAACGGGACCCACTCAGGGTTCTCGGTCACCATAGGCCTCTTCGAACCGGCCTTGCCCCTCCTTCTGGCGTGCATCTTTGCCATAATCGTCAACCTTTTTTAGTTATTTTTTAAAGCGTTTACACCTGTGGCGAATTGTCAGCCAATTTAACTACTGATATTTAAGTTTGATTCTGCGCCTGCCATTCGTATCATTGAAGGCTCAATGCCGTCCTTGCCCAGGCGATCTGTTCCCTATATTCCCATTCTGGAAATGCCAGCTGTTCCGGGAGCTGTTCGAACAGTTCGAACCTCATCTCCCCATGCTTGCCAGTGTATCTGACCCTGCCGGCGAACACGGCCCCGTCATCCTGGACCACCCTGACGACCGGCTCGAACTCCTGCCCGGTCTCCTCGCGGAACTCCCGCTTGGCGGCGGTCTCGGCGCCCTCCCCCTGCTCGACATGACCGCCAGGCATCTCCCAGCCGCCTCTCTTCTTGTTGAAGACCATGAGGAACCTGTCGCCTTCTATAGCAATGGCATATACCCATCTCATGGCACGCGCACCGCCGCCATGGCATGGTCCTTCTCGAACGGTTCCAGGTCGACCATCTCTTCCACCTCGCAGCCCGCCCTGCGCAGCTGCGATTCCACCTCACGGAAGATGTCGACGGGCTCCCTGGTCACATCCTCGGACCGGGCCTTTATGACCAGCAGCCCGACCTTGATCTGGAACGCCTTGAGGTTCTTCACGAAGATATTGGCCTGCCCCTTCTGGGCGATGTCCTGGTAGAGCACGTTCGGCGATTCCACCGCGAACGCGTAGTCATCCGGGCGGGTGGCATCGGCCAGTATCGGCACCATGTTGGTGCGCCTCTCGCACACCCCCACCAGGTCGCGGAAGGAGCGCTGGGATATCTCCACGCAATATACGGTCCCCGCGGTGGCGATATCGGCGATGTGGCTGGAGGTGGTCCCGCTGGCCGCTCCGAGGTAGAGCACCCGGCTGTCCTCCCGGAACGGGAATTTCATGCCGCCTTTGCGCATATATGCCGCCAGCTTGCTCCGGCTGGGGACCCATTCCCTGTACTCCACGTCGTCCTGGGTGTACAGCCTCTCGCCGTACACGCGGTGGTGCGGCACCATGTTCTTTGTGAGCAACAGCTCTCCATCGGTGAAGACTCCGGGATACTGGGTGGCCGCGATCGCATTCCTTGAGGCGCTCATCGCTCACATCATGGGACAAAATGTCTTAATCCTTTTCCAGGGTATGCAGGGGCTGTGTCCGAGGAAGGGGACCAGGGAAAGAAGATCGATGAGCTGACCCAGAAGGTGGAGGATCTGGAGACGGCGCTGCGCGAGGTGGCCCGTCCCTACTCCGAACTGGCCGCCCAGCTCGCCCAGTTCCAGGAGACGGTACAGAAGTACTTCCGTCTCATGGACCTCTACCAGAGGTTCGGCTCGATCTCCATCGAATCGATCCTCCCCGAAGTCAAGGACCCCATCTCCAAGGACATCGTCAAGCTTCTTCTGGACAAGCCCAACCTGAACATCTCCGAGATCACCGAGGAGCTGCGCAACCGGCGCGGGTCCTCCTCCCGCCGCATCGTGCGGGACCGGCTCAACGAACTGGTGGAGATGAAGGTGGTCGTCGAGAAGACTGGCGCGAAGGAAAAGGACTACGAGCTGGCGGAGCACGTCATCCGCAAGTGGTCACAAGTGCTCGGTTTGACCAAGTAAGGTGACCACATAATAACGATACGAGAAGCGAGAGGAAGGACAAGCAGAACGAGGTGTGAGAAATGGCACAGGAAGGAAATCTCAGCAAGGACGTCGAGGACATGCGGCAGATATTCTCCATCCTATCGGAGCAGCTGCCGAGGTTGTTGGAATCGGTGACAAAGGTACTGTACAACGCCCAGGAGGGTGAGAAGTTCGGTGCATCGGTGGCAGGCTTCTATAAGTCGCTGAAGGCGGCGGGCATGAGCAACCAGGAGGCCTTTGAGCTGACCAAGGAGTACATGTCCAGCTTGAGCCTGGGCGGCTTGTTGAAGATGGTGGCGGGAGGGAACCGCGTCGATGTCAACGAGCAAGGCGTGAAAGTGAGGGTGTGCAAGGAAGACTGACGATGGACCAAGAAGACAAGAATGCCGTTCTATATCTCACTGCCAGCGTTCCGATGATGCTGCTCCACCTTGTGCGCTCCTTCCTGCGCATGAAGCGTCAGGCGGCGTTGGCGGAACGTTCGTTCTATCATACTCTCGTTTCACAGGGCGTGCCCAAGGACGTGGCGAGGGACCTGGCCTACGAGTTCACCGAGGTCGTCTCCCTGACGTTCTGGATCCGCCAGGCCTTGAAGGGCGAGAAGTTCAGGGCCGATGTCTCCTTCAGCACCGATGATTGGAATTGAGCCTTATCTGGCCTAAGAAAAAATGGAATTTTGCGGCCCAGACGGGCCGCTGAAAAGGAAATGCGTTTACTTCCGGATGAGGTACTCGGCGATGCCGTACCCGACCTCGTCATCGATCTTGAACTTGGTCAGGGTCTCCCACATGATCGCCTGGTGCTTCTTGTCCTCGCCCTCGAACTTGAGCAGGGCCTTCTTCTTCGTGACACCCTTGGTGCCGTAGACGTTACCGTCACTGTCGTAGAAGGCCATGAACAGCTCTGCAGGGCTGTCATCGGAATGCCTTTCGACCGCAATGTCGACCTTCACGATCGGCACCACGGCGCCATCCTGTAACAGGAAGCCCGCATCGATCTCGCCCTTGTCCATCTCCAGCTTGGTGATGTTGAAGGCGAAGCCGTCATTGAACTGGCAGGTGACCCAGAGCCAGAAGCGCGGCGCGGTCCAGTCCCTGGAGCCCCAGGAGTGGTCCCTCTCGCCCAGACCCTTCACGCTGTATTCCTTGTCCCCGACCTTGACGGTTCCGCTGAACTTTCCAGCCTGCTCGATGTGCTCGCTGGCCACCGCCTGGGACATCTTCTCCTTCTCGCCGCTGACGGACCTTCTGTAGTCGTAGGGCTCCATCAGCGTCTCGAAGCCAAGGTCGAAGCTGACCTGGACCGGCTTTGACTCGCCCTTGTCCATCATGGTCAGTTCTCCCTCGTAGCGGAGGGCCCACTTCTTGTCCGCCTCGATCTTCTCGAAGACGAGGTTCTTAGCCCTCAGCTCGTTGTCGGCCATTTCCACATTCTCCTTGGTCCCCACGAGGGAACCATCAGGCATCATGAGGAAACAGAACAGGGACTTCTCCTTCTTGTTCGGCATCAGACCGATGCGCATGAATCCGCAAAGGTCGTTGCCACGGTCGTAGAAGTTAAAGTAGAAACTCTCGTTCCAGTCCTTCTGTTCGCCGACCTCGTGCAAAACGTCGTATTCCATCTCAATCAGACTCCGACACGTAAATCGTGCCTTCGTTGCCGTCAAGGGTTATCCGCTGCCCTGTCTTGAAGATTTTCGTTGCACCCTTGACCGCCGTGACCGCCGGAATGCCGTATTCCCTCGACACCACGGCCCCGTGGGAGAGGATGCCTCCGGTCTCGGTGATGAGCCCCCCGATCTTGCTGAAGACGGCGGTCCATCCCGGGTCGGTGTTCGATGTCACCAGGATCTCATCGTCCCCTACCTGGCCCAGCTGCTCGATGGTGTCCACCACCCTGACCAGCCCGGTGAATGTGCCGGGACTGGCAGAGGTGCCGGTGATCTTCAGCACATCCCCCTGCCACACGATGGTGTCGTCGAACTCCGCGTTGCCGCGCACGAACTTGGGGGGAAGCTTGTCCTTCCAGCGCTCGAAGTCCTTCTTCCTGGGTTCGATCTTCGCCTTCATATCTTCCTGCTTTCCGTTCTCTGCAGCGAAGATCTCCTCCTTGCTGAGGAAGAAGATGTCCATCTGGGAATCGACCCATCCCCTCTCCTTGAACCGGCGGCCATACTCCATGAACAGCCGCCTCAGCCGGTACAGCTGGTGGTCCAGATAGAAACGCTGGTTCTCGCGGAACATGAGGTAGATCTGCGCGTAATGCAGGACGATCTTGAACGCCAGCTTCTTCGGGCCTCCGTACTCGAGGCGGCCGATCCGGTCCAGTATGTCCTTCTCCGCCTGCAGCCTTTCCTGCACCTTCTCCTGCTCCATCTTCTCCAGGTCCAGGTCGGGCGCGTCCATGAGCGCCTTGAGTATGTTGACCACCATGGTGGGGTCGTCCCTCCAGCGGGGGAAGTAGATCTCCCTGGTGTGCGAGCGCTGGCCATACACCTTGAGGAAGTCGTTGAAGGCCTTCTCGAAGTCCATCATGGCGCTCTCGTCCTTCATCTCCTTGAGGAAATGGGCCGGAGGGAGCGTTCGCAGCTTGTCCTGCACATAATGGTCCGCGTTCGCCTTCGCGGCCAGTTTTGCCAGCGCGATGTTCGTCTCGATGGTCTTGTTCCCCTTCAGTCCGGAGATGACCTTGGAATAGAGCTCTCCAGACCGATCGTCCAACCACGACTCCAGCCATCGCTTGATGATCAGGTTCATGCCGATGGAGTGGGTGACCATGCCGTATCGGATCAGGCGGTAGTGCTTCAGGAATGCCTGCTCCATCTTGCGGAACTCCTCATGCAGCTGGGCATCGCTGAGGCGGGTCAGGTCCATTGCGTCATACGGGGCCATCTCCTCCAGGAAGCTCTTGGCCCATCTGTCGTACGCCTTGTAGGTCCGGGTGATCATCCCGTCGCGGTCCAGCACCGCGATGCGCACCTCCGCCACGACCCTTTTCATCAATTTGGTGTCGGCGTTGCCGATCCTCTCCTGGTCCTTCACCGGGAAGTAGTTCAGCAGCTCCTTGGTGCGGGAGAACTTGGGGTTGTAGGTGAAGACCTCCTCCAGCACCTCGCAGTTGAAGTAGATGTGTGCCTTGTGGACCATGATCAGGTCCTTGCCAGTGAGGTCGTTGTAGCCCATGATGCGCGAGCCCTCCCGGTTCACATACTCGGTCAGGTACTCGCCCAACAGGGAGAAGAACAGGGGCGATGTGACATCGGCCCAGTACTCATCCCCGTACGCACGGGTCCACAGGGTACGGTCCTTGGTGAGGGTGGTTATGGGGCGGGACTGGAGCAGGAAGACCTTGCCGCCCTCCATGGCCCACTCCACGTCCTGGGGCGTACCGAAGTGCGTCTCCAGCCGCTTCCCCAGGGCGGCGATCCCCTCCGCCTCGTGATCGTTCAATGCCGCGACGTTCTGCCTGGCCTCTTCCAGTTCCACCGGTTCCATCTTGTTCTCGGCCAGGAAGACGGCCTTCTGCTTACGGTTCACCTGGCGTTGCCTCACCTTGCCGTTCTCCCCGCAGACATAGCGGTCAGGGGTGACGATGCCGGAGGCGATGGCCTCCCCCAGGCCGAAGGACGCCTCGATGATCACTTCCTCCTTGCCGTCGACCGGGTCCCGGGTGAACATGATGCCGGACCGGTCCGCGGTGACCATCCGCTGCACCAGCACGGCGATGCCTGTCCTCAGCTGGGGCACCTGATTGTCGTGCCGGTAAGTTACCGCCCGTTCGTTCCAGTACGAGGCCCAGCAGCGCCTCACATGCTCCATTACAGAGTCCGGCCTGACGTTCAGGTAGGTGTCCTGCTGCCCTGCGAACGAAGCGTCGGCCAGGTCCTCGGCGATGGCGGAAGAGCGCACGGCCCACAGCCCCTTGCCAGAAGTGGACGACCCTATCTCCTTCGCCAGTTCGTCCCGGGCGGGATGGCCGACGATGCTCTCCCGGATCTGCCTGCAGGTCCTTTCCACGGCCGCAGGGTCCTCGAAATCAAGCTTTTCCAGCAAGGCCGAGATCTTGACGTCCAGGCCAGTATCCTTAATGAAACGGTCATACTCGGTGACAGGCACCACGAATCCCGGCGGCACGTCGAACCCGGACGCGATCATGTTTGCCAGGTTCCCTGCCTTGCCGCCGGTCAGACCAAGTTCCTGTTCTCCTACCTTCGAAAGTTCGAGAAGTATCATCTGTATCCGACCACTTAAATCGCAGGGCTGGCACAGAGATGGCCTGCATCGTCAAATAACTTGTTACCTGTGGAAAGCATTTCTACCAGCGACTACGTTGGCGACCTGATGTTGCATCACCTTTCGAACATCGCCGACAGGGTGCAGAGGGTCGTGAAGGCCATGCCCTCCACCTGTGAGATGGGGGAGGAGCTGTGCATGGGAGCGGACGGCACCCCCACCCTCCGCATCGACCGCCTGGCCGAGGACGCCATCCTGGAGTATGTGAACCAGGAGAAGCTGAAGTGGAACATCCTCAGCGAAGAGGCGGGCTACATCGACAACGGCGGGGACCGGACCCTGGTCATCGACCCAATCGACGGAACGTACAACGCCGTCATCGGCATCCCGTTCTACAGCGTTTCTTTGGCGCTGGGCTCGTCCACCATGTCCGACGTGGACATGGCATATGTGCGCAACGTCGTCACCGGAGACACCTATCAGGCGGTCAAGGGGGAGGGGGCGAAGCTCAACGGCAGGAAGATCCACACCCGGCCATTGGCCAAGGACATGGTGCTGCTGATCTACATGGGCTGCCACGCGTCGGATGACACCCTCCGCTGCATCAAGAAGGCCCGCCGCACCCGCTCGCTCGGTTGCTCATCGCTCGAGCTGGCATTGGTGGCGCAGGGCACTGCCGACGCCTTCTATTTGAAGAGCGGGCAGAGGGAGAGGGCCATCCGCGTGGTGGACATCGCCGCTTCAGCGCTGATATTGAGGGAGGCCGGAGGGGACCTGTGCGATCTCAGCGGTGAGACATTGGACATGCCGTTCGACCTGAAGGTGAGGAGCAATTTCTTAGCATATGGAGACCAATCGGTCAAGGGAGTGCTGTTATGAGGTTCGGTATCAGCGTCAACATGGACATTCCGGACGCCCCGCGTCTGGCCAAGAAGACGATCGACTGTCTGAAGGGCCACGAGGTGCTGCTCGAGACGGAAGTGGCGGCGAGGCTGAAGATGCCTGGCATGCCCATCGACGACATGGACGTGGACTTCATCATCACCGTCGGGGGCGATGGCACCATGCTGCGCGCATTGCATCACAACACAGCGCCCATCTTCGGAGTGAACGCCGGAGACCTCGGATTCCTAACAACGGTCTCGGAGGAAGAGCTGGAGGAGGGGATCGAGAACATACTTAACGGCGACTACAGCCTAGACTCCCGCTCCAAGCTCAAGACCACCATCAAGGGCAAGAGGCTCAAGGACGCCATGAACGAGGCGACCGTGCATACCGCCAACATCGCTAAGATCCGCCACTTCCAGGTCCATGTGGACGGGGAGCTGGCGGTGAACGTCCGCGCGGACGGCATAATCGTGGCCACCCCGACCGGTTCCACCTGCTATGCCATGAGCGTGGGCGCGCCCCTGATCGATCCGAGGGTCGACGCGCTGGTCATCGCTCCGATGGCGCCGTTCAAGTTCGCCGCCAGGCCCGTCGTGGTGCCTTCCGACAGTCGCATCGAGCTGCGCCTGGTCAGGCCCAAGGAATGCCTCGTGGTGATCGATGGCCAGGAGGAGGAGCTCATGAACGGCAATGAGACGGTGGAGTTCACCGTTTCAGAGACCAAGGCCCGCTTCGTCACCTTCGGCAAGGGATTCTACACCCGCACCAGGGAGAAGCTGATGGGTTCGCTATGCTGAAGAAGGTCAAGGGGATCCACCGTGACGTCCTCGACATGATCATCGAGGTGTCCAAGAACAGCTTTCCCAACGAGTTCGTGGCGCTGCTGCGGCATGAGGAGGGCATCATCACAGAGCTACACTTCATCCCCGGCTCGATAGCAGGGGAGGACAACGCCACCATCCCTCTATACATGCGGCCGATCGACCTGAACATCGTTGGTTCGGTGCATTGCCATCCGGGCTTCAGCAACCATCCTTCCGAGGAGGACAAGTCCCTCTTCAGACGCTTCGGCCATACCCACATCATCATCGCGCTGCCCTATGATCATACCAGCTGGCAGGCGTATGACATGGAGGGCAGGCCCATCGAGCTGCCAGTGGTCGACGATTTTTGATCAGAACACGCGGGAGTTCGGCCCTATGCTGCCTCTGGCCACCGCGCCCATGCCGATCTGGCAGTTCTCCCAGATGACGGTACCCGGCTCGACCATGCTGTTGATGCCGGTCTTGACGTCATCGCCCATGATGACCCCCAGCTTTCTCAGCCCGGTGTCGATGACCTCGCCGCTCACGGTCACCTTTACTGGCATGTTGTCGAACCGCAGGTTCGCCACCTTCGTGCCGGCGCCGAAGTTACATCTTTCCCCGACCACGCTATCGCCCACGTAATTGTGGTGGGGGACGTGGGTCTTGGCCATGATGATGGAGTTCTTGACCTCTACCGATGCGCCGATCTTCACGCCGACGCCCAGGCTGGTGGCTGGTCTGATATAGCAATTAGGGCCGATGTCGCAACCCTTGGATATGTAAACCGGCCCCTCGATGTACGAGCCGCTCCGCACGGTAGCGCCCTCTTCCACGATGACCTCGCCCTTCAGAGTGGCGCCTGGTTCGACCGTTCCGTCGATGCGCCCTTCGATGCGGGACATCAGGACCTCGTTGGCCTTAAGCAGGTCCCAGGGCCGGCCCACGTCCATCCAATAGTCCTCCACCTTGTGGAGATGGACGTCCTCCTGCTGCGCCAGCATGTTGAGAGTGTCGGTGATCTCGTACTCGCCCCGAGGAGATTTTCCAGTCTTGGCGATGAAATCGAATATTTGCGGGGTGAAGACGAAGGCCCCGGCATTGATCAGGTCGGAGGGCGGGTCCCTGGGCTTCTCGATGATGTGGACCATCTTCCCGTCCTTCTCCTCGATGACCCCGAACCTACCAGGGTCCTCGACCTTAACCGCCCCCATGACCGTGCCCTTGGAGCGGCGGTAGGTCTCGGCCAGTCCGGCCACGTCGCTGGGCGAGATGAGGACGTCCCCATTCACGCAGATGAAGTCGTCATCGAAGGACCGGGAGGCAGTGCCGATGGCATGGGCCGTGCCCAGTCTCTGCTTCTGCTCCAGGTAGGTGATCTTGAAATCGTACTTCGAGCCGTCACCGAAGTACTCCTTGATGCGGTTGGCCTTGAACCCGACCAACAGGGTGATCTCGTCCACCCCGGCCGAACGAAGGGCGGTGAACAGATGGGAGAGGTAGGGCTTTCCCGCGATCATCAGCAGCGGCTTGGGCGTGTTGGAGGTGAGAGGCCTCAGCCTGGTCCCCTCTCCCGCTGCCAGTACCAACGCCTTCATTTCAGGCACCTCTTCACGATGCTCCTTGCGATGTTCATCAGCCGGTCGACCTCATCCTTGCTTCTGGCCTCGACGGTCACACGCACCTTCGGCTCCGTTCCCGACAGCCTGATCAGGAACCATCCGTCCTCGAACTCGGCCCGGAAGCCATCCACGGTGATCAGCTTCTGGCACTTAACCAGGTTCATCTCTGCGGCGATCTTGCCGCGCACGATGTCCCTTTCCTGCGCGTTGAACATGAAGCTCTCCCTGGTGGAGGGGAAGGAGGGTAGAGAGTCCACCAGGTTGGACAGGTGGTTCTCCGATACGAACTTGCACAGGAGGGCGGCCGCGTAAACCCCGTCAGGGCAATATGTCTCCCTGGGGAAGATGAACGTTCCGGAGGGCTCGCCTCCGAACGGGAAGTTGTGCTTCTTCAACGCCTCCGCCACATAGACGTCGCCCACCCTGGTGCGCACCACGTTGCCGTCCACGATGTCATCGAGGACCATCGAAGCATCGATCGGCGCCACGATCCCGCCCGCTTCGGAGAGGGAAGCGAATAGGGCCAGCAGCTTGTCCCCATCCACGAACCGGCCCTTCTCGTCGACCGCCACCATGCGGTCGCCGTCACCATCGTGGGCGATCCCGAGGTCGGCGCCCTTGCCCATGACGATCCGGCGCAGGTCGAGCAGGGCATCCTCGGTGGGTTCGGGGGTCCTTCCCGGGAAATGACCGTCCGGCTGGGCGTTGATCGTGAACACGGAGCAGCCCATCTCCCTCAGCAGGAATGGAGTGATGCCGCAGGTGGCCCCGCAGCCACAGTCCACTACCACGTTCAGGTGGGCGTTACCGATGGATTTCATGATGCTTGTGATATGGTTCTGGGTGGCACCCTCGAAGCGGTGCATCGTTCCCACGTCCCTCCACGTGGGCAGCTTGAGCTTGGGATTGCCGATGTTGTTCTCTATGTCCTCCATCTGAGGTGTGTCGAACGCGCTCCCATCGGGGTTCCACATCTTCACGCCGTTGTATTCGGCGGGGTTATGTGACGCGGTGACCATCAATCCGCAATCGTAATCGAACGCTGCCCTGGCAAGCGTCGGGGTCGATACCACGCCAGCGAAGTGCACCTCCGCGCCCAAGGCCATCGCCCCGGCCGCCAAAGCGTTCTCAACCATGTCTCCGCTCGTACGAGTATCCTTGCCGATGATGATTCGGTGATAGCGATTCCCGACGGCCTTGCCGATGTTCACAGCCAAATCCACGGTGAACTCGCTTCCCACCAAGCCGCGAATTCCGGAGGACCCAAAAATTGACATCTTTTCCATCCGACCTAATGACCTCACCGCATATATTCTTAGCGAGGGAACCGCCAAAATACTGGGGAGGACTGGTCGTCATGCCAGCATCAATTTGTATATCGTATTTTCATAATAATAAAAAACGATAGTTTAGGCCTTCCGAGCTGGGTAAAGAGACCGAAAAAAGAGTTTTATTTTTAAAGAAAATACTCTCTGGGAAGAGAGCAATATCAGATAAATATTATATATTAGACAGGGTTATTACTTTCTGGACAATAGGCCAGTAGTGGCCTATTACAAAGGATGGTGAAACGCATGGTGATGGAGCAGATCAGCCTGGACAAGGCAAAGGACATTGCGAAGAAGAAGGGCCTGAAGCCCGGTCGCGTTAAGGGAACTAACGGTATTCAGTTCACAAAGGGAAACAACCCGAGGCTGGAGACCGTCTCTTGGGACGACTTCGAAAAGACCCTCGGCAAGAGGGGACTGGCCGTCTTCGAGTCCGGCGGCTGGATGAAGATCATGAAGAAGGCCAAGAAGTAATTACGCTTCTTTCTTCGCTCAAACCCTTTCCCAAATATCTTCGATTTTTCTAAAAATATGTTCGATGGCCGTTTCATTTTCCGTCGGTCGCATCCAATATGCGGTTAATTTCCTGCAACATCTCTGCGATCATGTAGGGCTTCTTGACCACGCCCTTGAAACCATACTCCCGAGGATGGGCCATGACCGGGTCATGCGAATAACCGCTGGAGACGATGGCCTTCGCGGCAGGATCGATCTCCAGGATCCTCTTTATGGCGTCCTTCCCGCCCATCCCTCCCTTGATGGTCAGGTCCATGGTGAGCAGGTCGTAGATGCGGCCTGAGCCTACTGCGTCCTCATACATCTTGATCGCCTCCTCGCCGGTACGGGCGCATTCGACGCTATAACCGTACTCCTTGAGCAGCTCGGAGCCAACCTCCAATATACCCTCCTCGTCGTCCATGAGGAGTATGTGAGCGGCCATCGGGGTCTGAGCCAGATCCGGTCCGGTCACCTTGGGGCGGTCGGTAGCGGGGAGGAAGATGCTGAACTTAGATCCCACATGCACGGCCGATTCGACGGAGATGGTACCGTTATGGCGTTTTACGATCGAGAGCGCCGAGGACAGGCCCAGCCCTCCCCTTCCCTTGGTCGAGAAATAGGGGTCGAAGATATGGAGCAGCTTCTCCTTCGTGATACCATCACCATGATCGATGATGTCGGCCCTAACATATCTGCCAGGGGCGAGCTCCGATGCCCCCTCCCCTGTTTCTACCATCATGTTCGAGGCCATGACCTTGACAACGCCGCCCTTCGGCATCGATTCAACCGCATTGATGAGCACACCGCGAACGGCCTGCAAAATCTGGGAGGGATCGGCATCCGCCCACAACAGATCATCTGGCAACGACATCTCGATCCTGACATTGCTTCCTGCCGTGGCCGTCCCTGCCGCATCCCTGATGGTTTCAGCTAGGTCAACCGGCTGTTTGATCGGCTCTCCGCCGTCGGAGAAGGTGAGGATGTTGTCGGTGAGGCGCTTGGCATCATAGATCGACCGCTCCGTCACCTCCAGCCGCTTGTGCAATGGGTCGTCCGGGGTGACCATGTTCTTGGCCAATGTGACGTTCCCCAGAACCTTGGTGAGCGTGTTGTTGAACTCATGGGCCATGCCGCCGGCCAATATCCCAAGGGACTCCAGTCGTTCGGAGCGGACCATCTCCTCCTCCATGCGTTTCCGGTCCGTGATGTCCCTTCCGACCCCCTGGATCTCGGCCAAGGTGCCGTTCGAATCATAGATGAGACGATATGTCCATTGCTGCCACCGAACCTCCTCGTCCAGCAGGACACGGTATTCTGTCATTCCGACAGGTCGGTCCCGGTTGAGGGTGCTCAAGAAATTGGAATAGGAGTTCTGGTCCTCGTCCAAGATGTTGGGCGTGAACCTGCGGGCCTCTTCGGACCGGAGGTCGAGGTTGTAATAGCGAAGATATGCATTGTTAGCAAAACGGATCCTGCCATCGGGGTACATTCTGGCGATGAGCTCGGTCTGGTCCTCCACCACGGCCTTATACTGGCTCTGGCTCTCCTGCAGGTCCAATTCCACTTTCCGCCGCTTCTCCACCTCTTTTGCCAGTGCATCGTTCGCGGCCAGGAGCTCCTGCGTCCTGTCCTGGACCATCTCTTCCAGTCTATCCCTGTAACGCCGAAGCTCTAGGTCGGCCTCACGCTGGGCGGTGATATCACCCGCCACCACCTGGAAATCCGATCCCGTGACATCTTCGAGGTCGATGATGCGGCTCACGGTCCATTGCTGCCACCGTTTTTGACCTTCGGCGTTATGGCAGCGCAACTGCATGCATGCGCTTCCCCCATTCCCGAGGTTAATTCCATGCATGCCCTCATCGAACTGGTCCTTGCATTCCGGGTCCATGATGGAGAGCACGGTCCATTTCCCCAGGTCCTCGGGCTTCATTCCATAATATCTCAGGAAGGAATCATTGGCGAAGGTCAGTTGACCGTCCTTTCCGAATCGGAAGATGAGATCGGTCTGGTCCTGAACGATGGCACGGTATCTGCGCTCGCTCTCGACCACGCTCCGCTGCGCTTCCTCGATGTTGCGCAACATGTCATTGATCGATGCTGCCAAGGTCGTGATCTCATCCGATCTTCCATCGACCTGGATGCGCCTCAGGATCCCTCGGCCATTGCTGATGTCGTCGACATCCTTGTCAAACTTGATGACCTTCCTGATGACGACCCTTTCCAGCATCATCATGAAGATGATGAGGATGATGAGGATCGTGAGCACGAAATAGATCATGTAGTTGTGCAGGGTGTCGATGCGTTGGACGTTGATGCTTCTCTCATATGGTGATGACAGGACCAGGATGGGGTTGTCAAATGTATCGTATTCCAACAAGTAAAGTGTCATGGCGCTGTCGTTCTCTGCGACGGAGGCCCGTCCGTCATTCAGCAGAGAATTGAATCGGTCATGGCCGAGCCTCTCTTCCAACGCCAGGCCGTTGAAGCCAGTGATATCGACGTCATATGTCGTGAGCTGGCCGATGCGGTCGATGTTCGCCTCGTTGATCCATCGCACGAAGGTCAGGATGGCGACCGGCTCGCCACCTCCATCGCTCATGAATATTTCCCGGCAGGCGGTCCATCCAAGATAGCCTGAACTGACCGTATAGCCGTTCCATTCCTTCATCTCCGACGTCCTCTGCAGCAGGTATCCGCCATCTCTCAAGTGGCTGAGGAACGCTTGATCGGTGGGATATGCGACCTTGTTCGTACTGTCGAAGGTCTTGCTGTACATGATGGTGCCGTTCAGGCCGGAGATCACTACGACGTCGATGTTCTGGGAGATGAACGTGGTATCGAGGAAGTTAGCATCCAGATATTCTTGATTATAAGAATATGAAAAGTCATAGGTGTCATTCCAGTCGGAATAATCCCTAACCAGCAGGCCGATGTCAGAGGACCTGATATGGAGCGCCTGGTGCAGCTGCGATATGCGGTTATCGGCCTCTCTTTGCTCTAGCTGGTCATAACTGGAATCTATGATGAACCCGGAAACGAAGTTCATCATGATGACCAGGAGGAGGAGCATGACGATGAGAACGGCGAATATCTTGTATCGTATGCTCAAGCCTGCTCATCACCTCCGCTAAGTCTATCTGTTAGGTTACCACGCCGGGCGGGTTATTAATAGAATAAAATCGAATTCTCATTTTTGATAATTGTGGTCAACGCCCCTTGGCACCTTCGACCACCAACTGGCGGCCGAAGGCCTTCTCGAATGCCCTCATATCCGATTCAACCCCCCAGAACTCTAATTGACAATCCTCCTTTGACTCGATGCGCAGACCGACGCTGTGGCGGTCTACATAAACGAACCTGGCGGACGTCACCAGACCAGTGTGGCTACGGTCCAGGCTCTCCGCCACCCGGAGTAGGGCGGACATGGTGATGACGACCCTTTTGGCCTGCTCGTCCAGACCGGCCAATTCTGGGTCCCCTCGCCGCGGCACGCGCTTGCGATGGAACTTGGCCATATTGGCCATGATGGCGATCTCCCGCTGATCGAACCCCAGGAGCTCCGCGTTGGAGATGATGTAATGGGAATGAAGGTGGTGGTTGTTGAACGAGATGAAATCGCCGATGTCATGGAGATAGGAAGCATAGGATAGGAGCTCCCTCTCCCAATCCCCGAGCGTATGGACCTTCAGCATCTTGGCCGAATCGAACAGGGCCAGAACTATCTCTCTCACCCTCTCGGCATGCTCCTCATCGATGTTGCAGGAACGCCCCAGCTGGAGCACGCTCCTCGTCCTGACATCGATCTCCCCGCTGGGCGGGACCAGTCCATGCTGGGCGAGATACTCTACCAGCATGCCGTCTCTCAGACCCCTCTCGCTGATCAGGCACTCTTCGATGCCGAGCTCGTCCATCAAGGTCTCCAGCGTGGCGGCGCCCCCGATGATAATGTCCGCCCGTTCCGGGTTGATGCCTGGCACCTCCCTTCGTTTGTCCAGGGGAAGGGAGCACAGCAAGGCCGTCACCTTCTTGAGGTGGGAGCGGCGCAAGGTCAGCTGCTTGCCCGGGTCGAGGTTGAACATGCGGGAAGCGATCTGGGCCAGGTTCATGGCCGTGCCCGAGGATGCGATGGCCAGGTCAGGCCTCTTCTCCTTCACCCGGTTGCTGGTGCGGATGATGGCCGTCTTCACGTGCTTGCGCATCTTGCCGTAGACGTCAGCCGGGACAGATCCCTTGTGACCCTCGGGCAGAAACAGCATGGTCATGCGGATGGCCCCGAGGTTCAGGCTATCCAGGTAGGAGTAGCCCTTCTGGTCCCCGATCATGATCTCGCAGCTTCCTCCGCCGATGTCGACGAACAGCGCCTCCTTCTTGCCGAGGTTCACGGCGCTCGAGACGCCCAGATAGATGAGCCTGGCCTCCTCCCTGCCGGAGATGACGCTGACATCCAATCGAGCCTCCTGTTCCATCCTCTCCAGCAGCTCCGCCTGGTTCTTGGCGTCGCGGGCGGCCGAGGTAGCCACGGCATAGATCTCGCTAGCCCCATACCGCCGCGAAAGGTCTGCGAACTTGCGGCAGACCAGCACCGTGCGGTCGATGGCCTCGGGAATGATGATGTTGTCGCGGAACTCCGCCTCGCCCAGGCGGACCATCTCCTTCTCCTGGCTAAGTACGGTGTAGGAACCGTTGGCATTGATGCGGACAACTAAAAGCCTGATCGAATTGGTGCCGATGTCGATGAAACCGACCACTTTGGGACTTGCGTCGTTCATGCGAACTCCAGCCTAAGACCAAGAACACGCTGGAAGATATCGGACTTTCGGAGCGACGCCTGGACCTCGGCGATGCATTGGGCCGGGTCCTTGAGGACGATGGTTATCTTTTCCTCACCCTTCTTGATGGATCCGATCTCAGCCACCTGGCCATGCCCATAGTCGAGCCCGTCCGCCACCCTCAGCAAGGCGATGGACATCAACGTTCTTCGTGCATCTTCCTTCGGTAGCAGTTCGATGAGCCCGTGTCCCTTCTTCGGGCCAGATCCACGATGATACCGTGCCATGATGGCGGCCCTCAGCTTCAGTTCGCTGGGCATGGGCAGCCTCTCCATCGTTATCAGATCGAAGGAAGAACGATGATGGCCTTGGCCCCCCCAGGCCCAACCCACATCATGCATGGTGGCGGCACACTCCAGCACGAGCAGGTCCGTGTCATCCATGCCATGCAGGGACTCCAGTTTTTTGAAGAGGATGCGGCTCAGCTTTCGTACATGTTGCGAATGGGCATCCCATTGACCATGCCGACCGGCGGCCGCCTCACATGCGGTCAGGCAGTCTTGCCGGTCCAGTTCCATGACCGGTTCTGTGACGCCGGAGGGAAGCGCGCTGACATGCGGCAAGACCATCTCCCTGGGCCATCCTTTCCCGGCCACCTCCTCCGCCAGTTCATGCAATCGGTATGGGACGCGGCGATTTTGCACGATCCCCTCGGCCAAGTTCCATACTGTGTAGGAGGCCCTCGGGTCGCCATCGACCTGCCTTCCTACGCCCCCCGGATTGATGAAGCGGACCCCGTTGGCCTCCCTATCCATGAATGAATGGGAATGGCCGAAGATGACGATGTCAGCCTCCGCCATCGAGGCCAGTTCCTGCAAGCGCACTTCCGTCGTGGCATCGGTCACCTTCTCTCCGGTGGTCCCGGGGCTGGCATGTGTGATCAACACCCTCCTGCCGGCTATGACCATTCTCCTTTCTTCCGGTAATGATCTCAGGTACGCCTCGGCATCTCCGTTCAGGTCCTTTGCCGCCAGGTGCACCGCCAATACCTTTCCTTCCTCGGGGGCCTTTGCGGGAATTCCCTCTGACCGGTATCTCAGCACGTCCCTGTCCACGTTGCCTTGGATACTGACCACTCTTCCAGCCCTCAAGGCCATCAGTGCCTCGTTGGTGAACGGCCCGAATCCGATGTTATCGCCTGCACTGAGGAACTCGGTGATCCCCTCCTCCCTGGCATCGGCCATAACGGCGTTCAATGCGGGAAGGTTGCCGTGCACATCGGAGATGATGCCGATCAGCGGTCCTTTGATGTCTTCGGCCAGCGGGACGTTGGAAATGGGGCGCATGGCCTTCTCCAGGTCATCCAGCACTTGTCTCATCTCGCCCCAGAGAAGTACGAACCTCTCATGCAGCTCGGCCCGGCGGGACATCCGGTCGTGCCTCAATTCCCCGATGTCGCCATCCGCCCCCTTCGAGAGCATCTCGATCCAGACATCACAGTCGTGCATCTCGCCCAGCACATCCTGCATCTCCTTCAGCCGCTTTATGAAGGGCTTGAGATCGTCATCATATGCCGGGGAGAATATCTCGGCGGTGTACCTCAACCTCTTGCCAGCGATCCGCATCTGATGATGCTCGAGGATGGCCTCGGGCTTCGGCACAAATTTTTCCCACGACATGACCTCGGCGATCCGCTCCTGTGCCTGTCCGTGGCCCGCCATCTTGATCTCATGGATGTCGTCGGGCCGGTATTCCTCTTCGCTCAGGCCGTCCAGCATCTTCAAGGCAATATCGTCATCAGTGAATCGCTCGATCGCGTTCACCACTCCCTTCTGTGCCTCCTTCCTCTTCGCCTTCAGGCCATCCAATAGGTCCTGTAGCTCGAGACTGGAGGGCCTAGGGGCGATGTACTCCTGCAAGAAGATGATCTGGACATCGAGGTCCCTGGCGTTGCCGAAGGCCTTGGTGACGCGCTTGACGCCTTTGGTCCATTCCCCCGCCTTCTTCTTAGGGAAACAACCGTCGAAGATGACAAGTGCGGCCCTGAGCCTGCGAGACGCTACTCTGGAACGGTGCACGAACTCCACATCTTCGGCATCGGCCGCTCCTTCCAACTGGGAGGTCAGCTCGTGAACTAGCTCTTTGATCGCGTGAGAGGCGTATCGGGCCAGGGGTGACGGATCAGCCGTCGCCATGCCACTTCCCCCGGTGCTTGATGAGCCAGAGCTGGGAGTTCATCTTCTTCTCCCCATCCTTGACCTTGACAGGGACGTAGGTGCCGTCGGCCAGCAGCTGGCGGGCCTTGACGTTATCGGCCAGGTGCACTTCCAGCATGTTCTTGACGATCGACTGCTTAATCTTCTCGTCCATCACCGGGAATAGGTCCTCCACGCGGCGGTTCAGGTTCCGTGGCATCATGTCCGAGCTGCCCAGCAGCACTTCCTCCTTTCCGCCGTTGTAGAAGTAATAGATGCGCGCATGCTCCAAGAAGCGGCCCACGATGGACCTGACCTGGATGTTATCGCTTACGCCCGGAATGCCCGGTCTGAGGCAACACAGCCCCCTGACGTTCAGATCGATCCTGACGCCGGCCTGAGATGCCCGGTACAGCGCCTTGATGATCTCCTTATCGACCAGGGCGTTGAGCTTCCAGGCGATGTGGCCGTCCTTCTTGTCCTTGTGGCGCTCGATCTCCCTCTCGATGCGCATCAGCATCTCCCGCCTCATGGAGTGAGGCGCGACTATCAGCTTGCGGTAATCCTCCTTTTGAGAGTAGCCGGTCAGGGCATTGAACAGGTCCTGCACGTCCGCCGTGATCTCCGGGTCCGCCGTCAGATAGCCGATGTCCCCATAGGTGCGGGCGGTAGAGGAGTTATAGTTGCCAGAGGAAAGGTGGGCGATGCGCACGATGCCGTGCTTCGCCCTCTTCACGATGAGGCAGAGCTTGGCGTGCACCTTCAGATCCACCAGGCCGTAGACGACATGGACGCCGGCCTCTTCCAGTGCGCGCGCCCAGATGATGTTGTTCTCCTCATCAAATCGGGCCTTGAGCTCGACCAGCGCTGCGACCGCCTTGTTGTTCTGCCTAGCCTCCATCAATGCGTCGATGACGGGGGACCTTTGGTCCACACGATACAGTGTGATCTTGATGGCCAGCACGTCCGGGTCGTGGGCGGCCTGGCGAAGCAGGTTGACCACGATGTTGAAGCTGTCGTAGGGATGGTACAGCACCTGGTCGCGATGCTCGATCACCGAGAGCATCTTGGACTCATCGGCCAGCGAGGAGGGGACGTGAGGCAGGAACGGAATGTCCTTCAGGTCGGGTCGGTTCAGAGAGACCAGCTGCCAGAAGTCGACGAAGCCCAAGGGGCATTCCTTCTCGAAGACCAGATAATGGGGCAGGCCGAGCTTGGTGGCGAACATGTCGCGCAGGGAGTCGGGCATCTGCTTCTCCACTTCCAGACGGCATGGTGCGCCAATCCTTCTGGCCTCGACGGAATCCTCTACGGCCGTCAGAAGGTCCTCGGCCTCGTCCAGCTCGATCTCGATGTCCGCGTCTCGGGTGATGCGGAACGGGAAGCAGCCTAGCACATCCATTCCTGGGAAGAGGAGGTCCAGGTTCGCCTCCATGAGGTCCTCGACCAGCACGAAGTGCATGCTCTTGTCCCCGTCCCTGCTCTTCTCGTCGATGACCTCGTTGGGTATCTGGATGAAGCGGTGGAACAGGCCGGTGGGCACCTTGATGCGGGCCAGCTTCTGCACTCCTGACTTGTTGCGCAGCGAGACCGCCAGATTGAGGCTGAGCCCCGAGATGAATGGGAATGGATGGGTGAGGTCCAGCGCCAGCGGCGTTAGGGCCGGGTAGATCGTTGACTCGAAGTAGCCGCGCAGGTATTCTTTGACGGACGGAGCGAGGTCCTTCATCTCATGGATGCTGACCCCTTCCTCTGCCAGAGCGGGAAGAAGATCGTCGTACCAGATCTTGGCGTACGCCTCGATCATGGGCTGGATCTCCTTGTTGAGGTCCATGATCTGTTCCAGCGGCGTAAGTCCGTCTGGGGGCGCCTCCAATGCGCCTTTCAACAACTGGCGGCGCAAGCCGGAGACACGCACCATGAAGAACTCATCAAGGTTGCTGCCGCAGATGGCTAGGAACTTGACCCTTTCCAGTAATGGGTGGTACTTGTCCTGCGCTTCCTCTAGGATGCGCTTGTTGAACCTGACCCATGCGATCTCGCGGTTGATGTAAAGGCGGGCATCATCGAGGGGGTCTTCCGGAGCCTCCCTCTTCAGGTCGAACCTTTTCAGATCGATCTTCTTGCCTTCGCCCTTCTGCTTTTTGTCCTTTGGCGCCATGCGTCAAACCTGCCGTAGCGCTTTCACCTAATGAGCAGCCCCTTAATATTCCTATAGCCAGGGCTAGTATGGACATTCCTTACTTTGGCCCTGAACACGGCGAGAATCGAACGATCATTATGAAATTCCCGAGTTGGGGCAGCTTTCCCGCCTACCGGCAAGTTTTTAGTATAATGACCTCATTCTCGAATTCCTGACTTGGAGGGGTAGCCAAGCCTGGCCAACGGCGCTAGATTCAGGGTCTAGTCCTTAGTGGTCCAAGGGTTCAAATCCCTTCCCCTCCACCATCAATAAAATTCTGGGGCCTTTTGGATTTATTGATTAATGATCGCTCTACCACGTCTGGGTGACCGTTTCGATCGTGATCGCCAAGGTGGCACGCAGCCAACTGAACTTCTTCTTCATGAATTCATAATCAGGGCCAGATGTCACGAACTTCGCCTTTCCCTTGATAAGGAACCCAGCACCTGCTCCGTGAAGCCCCTGGACCTTGCTGCTCCCTAGCGTTATCAGCACATTGGGATTGAAGGCTATGTTGGCCTCCGTTCTATGCATATAACCCGCGGGAATGAAGAGGCGCCCATCTTCTGATATCCTCAGGTAGCTGTTCCAAGTGTTGACCATGTGAGGGCCATCAGGTCCCAAGGTGGCGATGGCGACCACTCCATCCTTATCCATTATTTCTTTGAGTTTATCTGGTATCATCATGATCGCTCCTCTGTCGACTAAAAAATAATTTGATGAACCTGATGATAATTCTATCTACTCTAGGGCACTGGCCATCGTCTCAAGCTGATGAAGCGTTCTCCAATTACGCATCGTTCCGACCACACCTAGCTTGTCGACACCCTTGGCCAAGGGAGAGGCGTGAACACCATTTGGCAGGACCAGGACGATGTCACGTCCATCGATCTCAAAACGCTCTTCGTCGGAACGGTTACGGTCCAGATACTCTGCAGTATCATCGTTCGGCTGTCCTACCAGTAGCATTGCATACAGTTGTTCTTCGGGTGCGATCTTTGATTCCAGCAGAATTTGCAGTTCAGGCAGGGTCCTCAATACGACCGGGGCATCGATCCCAAGTTTTGTCTTTAATGCCCGCTCGATCTTTTCGTCGAGGACCGCCTCGTCCTCCTCCGATCGAAACACCGCATTACCGCTCTGAATGTACGTCTGGACATCTTCTAGACCCAGTTCTGTTAAAGTCTTGCGTAGATCGGTCATGCTGAGCCTGTTGTGACTGCCCACATTGATGCCCCGAAGCATGGCGATGTACACTGTCACTCCGTCACCTCATGACCCATCTGTCTTGACCGACACCTTCCGCCTTCCTTTCAGCGCGATCTTCATCGCCTCCATCCAGAAGGTCGCCACGAATGCTGCCGCCAGTGCCAAGGCCCATTGCCCCGCTGTCAACGATGTGAGGCGCAATGTGGCATGCAGGAACGGCAAAGGCACCGCTATCAAAAGGAACAGCAGCGCCGCCAGTCCCCACAGGAGCATGAGCTTGTTGCTGGTGAGCTTCATACTGATCAATGGCTCCTTCAGCGAGCGCATATTGAACGCCAGGAAGATATGCCCGAACAGCCAGGTGGTGAACGCCACGGTCTGAGCGGTCGCCAGATCGGCCCCACCATACCACACGTAAAGATAGGCGAAGCTGACAGCCGTGAACAGGCTGGCTGCACCGGCGATGATGGCATATTTCATCTCGTTGTCCATGAACTTGCGCTTTGGGTCGCGGGGAGGCCTGGACATGATGTCCGATTCAGCCCTTTCCGCCACGAAGGCAGCAGAAGCACCAAGGTCCATGAACAGCTCCAGCATGATGATCTGGATGGGCGAGAACGGCAACGGGACGTCCAGTGCGATCGGCAATAGGAACGCGGCCACCAGTGCCATCTTGCAGGCCAGGTAGTACCTCACCCCCTTGGATAGGTTGTCGAACATCTTCCTGCCCTCACCCACGGCCATCTGGATGGTGGAGAAGTTATCATCGGTCAGCACCATATCGGCGCTCTCCTTGGCAACATCTGTCGATTTTGTTCCCATGGCGATGCCGATATGCGCCTCTTTCAGAGCTGGAGCATCGTTGATGCCATCTCCGGTCACGGCCACGATCTCTCCCCGGCCCTTCAACAAACGGACCAGCCTGGCCTTATGTTCGGGCGTGGTCCTGGCAAAGACGGAGACCTGAGCGATCCGGTTAGCCAGAGCTTCATCATCCAGTTTATCTATCTCAGCTCCAGTGAGGATTTCTCCATCCTGGATGCCGACCGCCTTTGCCACCGCCTTGGCGGTCCTGGGGTGGTCCCCGGTGATCATCAGAACGCGGATGCCGGCCTGCCGGCAGCTCTCCACGGACCTTTTTGCAAATGGTCTGGGTGGGTCATAGAATCCGACCATCCCGATCAGTTCCATGTCCTCTTCTTGCTTGTCCTGTGGGTTTCGTATTGGGCGGCGTGCGAAGGCCAGAACACGTTGACCAGCATCCGCCATCTGGTCGGCCTGCTCCAGCAGATCTTTCATTCTCAAATCGGTCATTTCTTCCCCGGACCCGATCGAGGAGCACTTGGCCAGCACGACCTCAGGGGCGCCGGAGGAAAAGAGATGCTCACCCCCGCTGGTCTCATAGTCATAGGATGCCATCTTGCGGACGTTGTCGAATGATATCTCATCTTTCAGTCTCCATCCGCTCAGATCTGGCGAAGAGACGCCTTCGGCCGTCAGGACCGCCTCGGCCATCGGACCTCGCGACGCGGCTGGGTCCATTCCCCCTTCAACACCAAAGCAGAGCAAGACCTGGTCCAAGGCAGCCCTTTCACCTCGGAAATCACCAGTGATCTTCCGACCTCCGGTGTAAAGTGATTCCAGGCGCATCTTGTTCTCAGTCAGCGTGCCGGTCTTGTCGGTGGCAATGATCGTGACAGAACCAAGTGTCTCCGCTGCCTTCAGCTTTTTCACTAGTGCGTGCCTCTTGGACAGGGACAATGCGCCGAGTCCCAGCACCATGGTGATAATTATCGGTAGTTCCTCGGGGATGGTGGCAAAGGCCATGGAAAGTCCGGTGAGGATCATCTGTTCTAGGTTGCCGCCGCGCAACAGACCGAGCACCGGAACCAATATCGAGAAGAAGAGCGCCACCCAGACCAGGGTCTTCGCCAGTGCTTTCATCTCAAGCTGAAGCGGGGTCTTCGGGTCTCTGGTGGCCTTTACGGCTTTGCCGATCCTCCCGATCTCCGATTCCATGCCGGTGGAGACGATGACGGCCTTTCCGCTGCCCTTGGTGACGACCGTTCCGGAGAAGAGCATATTGTTACGCTCAGCCAGTTCCGCCGCGCCGATTATCTTCCCGATGGTCTTCCTTACTGGGAAAGATTCGCCCGTCAGGGCGGACTCGTCCGCTTCGATCCCTGATGAACGGAGGATCCTGGCATCGGCCGGGACCCTATCCCCCATCTTCACGTTCAATATGTCACCAGGCACCAGGTCCTCCGTCCTGACCGTGGTCACCTTCCCGTCCCTTACGACGGACGATTCCGGCGATGAGAGGTCCTTCAGCGATGCGATCGATCTTTTGGCGCGGTACTCATTGTTCACCTCGACCAGCACCAGCACGACGATGATGACGAAGATGGTGATGCTGTCCTCGATGCCGCCCCAGATGCTGTACATGATGCCAACGAACAGCAACAATAGGATCATCGGCTCGACGATCTCTTCCTTCAGGATGGCGGCGAATGTAACTTTGTAAGGCTCGTAGAACCGGTTGGGGCCTCGTTCCTTCAATATTCGCTGCGCCTCGTCGGACGACAATCCATTTTCCTTGCTCGTGCCCAGTTCCAGCACGATGTCGTCATCATCCTTGAGGTGCCAATCCATGAGACCACCGATCGAACACTAGTCAGGATAGTATCCGAACGGGTACCTATATGGGCCTTACGGATGAGCTGGTCGCTACGAGAACATACCCTACTGCCAGATGCTTGATGATTATCAAGTGGTAGGGAGGACATTATAATAAACCGACATTGAAATTCATCCCCTCAGGTCGTCGATGAAAGCCATCGTATTCTACGAATCCAAGCACGGCAACACCGAGGCGATAGCAGAGGCCATCGTCCGCGGTATGAAGGACGGCGGGATCGAGGACGTCCTGCTCATGAAGCTCAAGACCGCCGACGAGGAGGACTTCAAGGACCGTCAGCTCTGGGTCGTCGGCAGCCCCACGCATTGGGGCTCCACCGGTTTCCGTTTGAAGACCCTGCTGGTGAACGCCCTAAAATATGAGGGGGAGGGCAAGAAGGCGGCCGTGTTCGATACCAGGTATCAGGATATGAACAGGGGCAGCGCCGACAAGCTGGTCCGCATCATGGCCAAGTGGAACGTGCCGGTCATCACCGAACCGGAACACTTCACCGTCCAGACGATCAGGGGTCCGCTGGTGGAAGGCGAGGAGAAGCGGGCCGAGGAATATGGCAGGAAGATCGCCAAGGCAGCGCTCTCAGCCTGATATCGCCTCTTCCTGTTCTTTGTCCACATCGGTCAGAAGCAGCAGCATCAGGGCCACGACGATGAACCCCGAGGCCATCAGGAACACCGCCTCATATCCATAGATGGCGGCCACGAAACCTCCTACCAGCGATCCGAATATCGTCGCCAGGCCCTGCACCGAGTTGTACATGCCCAGCGACTGGGTGCGATGCTCCTTGAACGCCAGCTTTCCTACGATTGAGTTTCCGGCCACGCTCAGCCCGGCCCAGCACAGTCCTGCGCCGGCATGGAGCAGCAGCAGGACGACGAACAGGGCCTCGAACGGCATGGCGATCAGCGTCACCATAAAGAACGCCGGGAAGATGACCACCCTGGCCCCGAAGCATATCATCTGTATGCGCTTGCCTCCCTGCTCTCCGATGCGCCTTCCCATCCAGCCGTAGGTGAGGGCGGAGGCGATGGAGCTGGCCAGGTAGACGATGAAGACCTCGGCGTTGCTCAGCATGACCTCCTTATAGAGGAAGATGGGCAGCGCCACATAAAAAGAGAGGAATCCGCAGAACGCCAGGAAGACGATGACATAGTAGCGCTTCAGCACCCCGGAGAAGTTGGCCAGACGCAAACTGCTGAAGCTTCCGTTGACCACATACATCAGTCGCTGTGGTAAGTACCTAGCCCGCTCAGCCAGGTTCAGATGGACGTTGTTGAAATCGGACGGGTCCACCTGGGAACGGTCTATCTTCTCCTTGGACTCCGGGACCCATTTAACGGCCAGGACCAACGCCACCAGGCACAGCACTGCTGACAGGAGGAACAACGCTCTCATCGCCAGCTCTTGCGAGTCGCCCTGGAAGACCATGAGCCAGGCTATGCCGATGATCAGGCCCAGCACCCAGCCGATGCCGCCAACCTTGCTGAAGTCACCTAATCGTTTGCCCCATTCCGCCTTGGCGAAGCTCTCCAGCACCAGGACCGTGCCGACCGGCGCAACCGCCGCTGCCAGAAGGCCCATGAGAAAGTTGGCGATGTAATACTGAGGCAGGCTGGTGGCGATGCCCATCATGATGAGGGCCGCGGCCATCCCCGCAAATCCCAGAAGGATGAACGGCTTCCTTCTCTTCGTCATGTCCGAGAGGTTGCCCCAGAGGATGTTCGCCGGGACCGAGGCGGCCGAGGTGATGGCAGAAACAATGCCGACCTCGGCCACGCTGGCCTTGAGCGTCTGAGCCATGAAAAGGGGGATCAGATTGTTCGTACCCCCTCCCGCTATGTTGTACGGCAGGAAGGTGTAATACCACTTCTCGTCGCTTGGCTGGCGCTCGCTCATCCCATCCCGTCGCAGCTAGCTACTCACCGGGATTTGAACTTTTCAATCTACACCTTTATGAATATGCCCAGCAGCACTATGGCGATGACAACCAATGAAACAAGGACGAACTTGTATTGCTTGGAGTAGACGAACGCGGCCAAGGCCGTGAGCAGGCGCAGGAACGGCGTAGCGATGAGCACGAGAATTCCCAGCTCCAGCATTGCGATCGGGTTTCCATGGAACAGCTGGTCCAGCACTTTTTCGACCGGAATGACCTCGCTCGGGACAGGGTCCACGGCATACCATACCAGGCCGACGATCATGATGCCAAGGCTGAGCCACATGCCGAGACGAAGGACAAGCGATACGATCTTGTTCAGTTGCTCTGGTGTCATAGCGCCTCCAGCATGCCGAACGCCTTCAGTATCATCAGGATAGCCACGGCGATCAGAACGACGGCGAAGAGCTTGCGCAGTGACTTTCCTTGGACCTTATCGACCGTTCTGGTTCCGACCATAGCTCCGAAGATGACCCCGACAGCGACCAACGCGCCGAGCACCGGGTCGATGTAACCATAACGGAAGTAGATGACCGCGCTGGCCAAAGCCGTCACGCCAATCATGAAGTTGCTGGTGGCCGTGGCGGCCTTCATGGGGACGCACATGAACGTGTTCATGACCGGCACCTTGATCACGCCCCCGCCGATGCCGAGCAGTCCCGACAGGCTGCCCGCCCCGAGGCTGGCCAGCATACCGGTGCGGATGCTCTTGACCCCATAACAGACCTGCATCCCGTTGATCGGGTCCACATACTGGCAGGAGAGGTCCAATAGCTCCCTCTCAGCCTCTGCAGAGTCCGGCGCGATCATCCTCTCCTTGTGCACCAGCATGTGCAGCGAGCTGTACACCAGGATGATCGAGAATGCCAGCAGAAGGAAGAACTGGTCGAGGTAGATGGCTATGAACGCCCCGATGATGGATCCGGCCGTTGTGGCAGTCTCCAGCAGCATCCCGAGCTTGATGTTGGCGTACCCCTCGTGAACGTAACGGGACGCGGCGCCTGTGGACGAGGCGATCACCCCGACCAGGCTGGCGCCGATGGCCTCCTTGACCCCGAAGCCCAGGGCCAGGGTGAGAGCTGGGATGACGATTATCCCGCCTCCCAGCCCGAACAGCGAGCCGAGCAATCCGGCCGCCAAGGCGATGAGCAGCACCGCCAGGACCATCAATAGCTCCATCAAGAATGCAACAGTGCTCCCTAAGATAATCCTTCCCAGTCGGTAAGGATGAAATATCACCTCGCTCAATCGGCGTGCATGGACCTCATCCTGGTTCGCTACGCGGAGGTAGGGCTCAAGTCCCGGGGGGTGCGGAAGCGCTTCGAGCGCATCCTCATGGACAACATGCTCTCCATTCTGGCGCATGACGGCGTGGAGGCGCTGGTGCGGAATGACCAGGGTAGGATATTCGTGCAATCGGCCGACATCGACAAGGCCGTTCGTTCGGTGCAGAAGGTCTTCGGCGTGGCATCGGTCAGCCCGGTCGTCAAGTGCGGCAGCAACATGGAGGAGATGAGGGCGAGGGTGGCCGAGCTCTCCCGCAACTGGCTGGAGGAGGGCTCCACCTTCAAGATCGAGGCGCGCAGGTCCGGTTCCCATTCCTATAACAGCATGCAGGCGGCCGCCTCGATCGGTGAAGCCGTCCTTTGGGCCAACGAGGACCGGGGCATCAAGGTCAACATCCACCATCCCGACAAGGTCATCTACGTGGAGATCAGGGAGAACATGGCCTATGTCTTCAGCGATTACGTTCCAGGGCCAGGCGGTCTGCCGATGGGCAGCCAGGGAAAGGTGCTGGCCATGGTCAGGAACGACAGGGATGCGTTAGCGGCCTGGCTGATCATGAAGCGGGGATGCCGCTGCGTGGCCGTGGGAGAGGATGGCCCCTCCACCGACCTTTTGCGTTCCTGGGACCCCGATATGAAGCTCGTATCGCCTGGCGACATGGTCTCCCTGTCCTATCGGCACAGGGCGGCGGCGGTCGTCTTCGGCTCAAGCATCGCAGATGAAGATGAGCTGCTTCAGACGGAGATCCCCGTCCCGGTCTTCTACCCCATCGTGGGATGGAGCGAGGACGAGGTGGCCAAGGGCATCCGTGAGATCAAGGCCGGAAGGCCGGCCCATATCGGCCTCGTCTAGAACATCGGATATTTTTAATCCATTTTGTCGCTGACCAGGAGGTCATCGGTTTTTTATCAAGGCCCGATCAGCGTGATCGCGATAAAATTTTTTAAAACGAAGGACTGGAAAAACAGGAAGAAAATAAACGATTTAGGCCGGGGGAACCCGGCCAATGAGTTTCAACCTTACTTGTTGTGGTGGTCGTGCGCGGCACCGGAGGGACGCATCTTCTCGGCGCCCTTGCCCTTCCAGCGCAGTCCGCGGGCCTTGTGACCGGCGGATGTCAGGCCACGGTAGGTGCGGCCCTTGTGCTTGTTGCTGCACATCCAGCCCAGCTGCTTGTCGTTGATGATGGCGGGGTGGTGCTTGTCGATCATGATGATCTCGAACCAGATCCTCTTGCCGTCCTCTCCGACCCAGTAGGAGTTGAGGACCTCCAGGTTGGTGTACTTCTTGGAGGCGCGCTCCTCGCAGATCCACTGGATGTTCTTTCCCATGGTCAGCTTGTTGATACCCTTCTGCTTGGCCTTCCTGCCCTTCCAGCGCATCTTACGGCGCTGCAGGGAGCCCTTACGGACATGGCCGCGAACGACCACGACGCCCTGCTTGGCCTTGTAGCCCAACGCACGGGCGCGGTCCAGGCGGGTGGGGCGTTCCACACGGCAGAAGTTCTCCTCGCGTCTCCACTGCATGAGGCGCTCGAACATCAGGTCATCCACATAAGAATCCTCAGGGCGGTTCCAGGCCTCGGCGATGTACTTGTACATGCTCTTGCCGGACACCGGCCTCTTGACCTCATCGGTCGCTTGGTTCTCCATTGTTATCACGCTCTGCCTCTATCGCATACGGCAGGGATTCACCCCCCGAAGAGGGGCACATTTCCTGCGAGACTCATCTCGCCATAGAGAGCGGCCTAGCAATTTTATGAGCGTATTTAAAATTTCGCTCACGGCGGGCATGCCACCGAAAAGCAGTAATCCCATGAGCAACATCAGTTATCCAGTATCTCATAGTTGTGGAGGCCCGTTCCATTTTTCTTGCGGTTCGGCCTGATTCGGCGCTGGGGTACGAACAAGGTGATGGATATGAGAATGGAACAGAAGAGTGTGAGCGAGCGAGAGGAAGTAACACCGTTCTTCTACCTTGACCAGGGACAGAGGAACGGGAAACATCTTGTCAACAACTTCAAGGACCACCTGAGAAAGCTGGACCCGGAGCTTTACAAGGTCCTGGACCTGACGCGCGATTCCGTCTGGGCCAGGGAGAAGATCAGGTTTCTTTTGCATGAACGCGAATCCTATTTTCATTCTGTGTGGCAGCATGTGGACGACCTTGAGAGGGTCAACTCCCTGAACTGCATCCAGACGCTGAAGAACTTCATCAGCGAGAGGAACGAGGAACTGGCGGGATGCAGGGTATTGGATGGGCTTCAGGAGGTCTTCCAGTCCGACAATGAACCATCCCACAGCTATGCCTTCTATGTTGACTTCATCAATATTCTGAAGGGCACCCTTGGCGATTCCGGGATCTACCGGCAACAGGCCCCCGACTTCAAGGGGATAGACAACCGCACAGCATCGACCCTCCGCTCCGATTATCTGGATGGGATGGCGCTGAGGTGCTGGGTCTGGATGCACAAATATCCTCATGGCCTGCAGCATAACGTCATCAGACGGCGGGAAGAGAACAGGGGCCGCATCCTGGAACATTTCGATGCCGAGCCGGAGCAATGGGACGATTACCGCTGGCATAGGAAGAACACCATTCGTAGCGCAGAGGTCCTTGGGGATCTCATAGAACTAACTGAAGAAGAGCGGGAGGCCATTGACCTGGCGGTGAAGAACCGCATCCCCTTCGGTGTTACGCCTTACTATGTCTCTCTGATGGACCATGAACCATCACGGAAGTGGGACCATGCCATCCGGGCGCAGGTGATACCAAAGATCAGCTACGTCAAGCAGGTATTGAGCCTGGGCGAGGAAGCATCTTCCGAGATGGATTTCATGAAGGAAGGGCAGACCTCTCCGGTGCCGCTCGTCACTCGGCGATACCCCATGATCGCCATTCTAAAGCCATACAATTCCTGCGCTCAGATATGCGTCTATTGTCAACGCAACTGGGAGATCCAGGACGTGGAGGATTCGGCCCCGCGCTTCGTGCTGAACGAAGTGGAGGAGGCGATCAATTGGTTCGAGGAGCACCCCATGGTAAAAGAGGTGCTGATCACCGGCGGCGACCCTGGTCTGCTGCGTTCGGAGGCCTTGGGGAGGATAATGACGCGTCTCTCAAAAATGCGTCACATCACCCGCATCCGCATCGGCACTAGGTTGCCGGTCGTTCTACCCATGCGAATCCATGCCGACTTCGTACAGGCCCTGCTGAAAGGACATGACCCTCCCAGGCGGGAGGTGTGCGTGGTCACCCATATCGAGCACCCGTATGAGGTTACGCCGGAGCTGGTGGCGGCGGTTCAATCGATACGAAAAGCAGGCATGTCCGTGTACAACCAGCAGGTCTTCACTTACGAGAACAGCAGGCGGTTCGAGACCGCGCTGCTCCGGGACCTGGTGAAGCGATCCGGTGTCGATCCGTACTACACCTTCAACACCAAGGGGAAGGAGGAGACCAGCTGGTTCAGGGTGCCCATCGCGCGGATCCTGCAGGAGGTGAAGGAAGAGGCGCGTCTCCTTCCCGGGCTGACTCGAACGGACGAACCGGTGTTCAACATACCAGCCCTGGGTAAGAACCACCTTCGTGCCTGGCAGCACCACGACCTGATATCCATCTCTCCGTCTGGAGAGAGGATCTATGAGTTCCACCCCTGGGAGAAGAACATCGCCCAGGCCCCCACGCACATCCATCGAGATGTTCCGGTGATGGACTATATGGACAGGCTAAGTGGGTGGGGGGAGGACCTGAAGGACTATTGGAGCATCTGGTATTACTTCTGAGGTGCTCGTGGACGTCAATGCCCGGGAGGTCCGTCCCGGGCCAAACCTTTTCTCTCGCTCCTCCTGAGCAGCAGTTTGTACGTCTCCATGACCACGAGCAACGTCAGTGCCAGGCACAGCAGCATTCCCCATTGCTCCAGGGTGACAGGTCCTATCTTCAGAACGTCCTGCAAGAGGGGTGTGTTCATGGCGATGATATGGATTGCCTGCGCCCCCACGATCCCTGCCAGCAAGGGATAGTTGCGGCTTATGGGGATGTGGAACAACGAGTCCCTCTCAGAACGGCAGTTCAACACGTGGACGTTCTCCATGAAGACCAGGAACAGCAAGGTCAAGTTCGATGCCTGGAAAGCGGAATAGCCGGCGATTTCACCCAGGTAGTAGTACACAAGGAAGGCCAGCATGCCCATGAACGCGCTGCTGAGGAGCACCTGCCTAATCATGATCTTGTCGAAGATGCCTTCCTTGGGATCACGCGGAGGCCGATTCATCACCGCCGGGTCTCCACCTTCCATTGCCAATGTGACATGCTGGATGCCGTTCGTAACCACATTGAGCCAAAGAAGCTGGACCGCCAGGAGCGGTATGATCAATTTTCCGGTCGCATCGTCGAATGCACCGAAGATGAGAGCGAGTATGAAGAGCATGATCTCAGCCATTCCAGTTGATACCAGGAGGTACGTGACCTTGCGCACGTTCTCATATGCGTATCTCCCCTCCTCCACCCCGGCCACGATGGATGCGAAGTTATCATCGGTCACGATGATCGAGGAGGCGTCCTTGGCCACATCGGTCCCCGAACCCATCGCCACCCCGATGTTCGCCTTGCGCAAAGCCGGGGCATCGTTCACTCCATCCCCGGTGACGGCCACGAAGTTGTCCAGCTTGATGAGCGCTTCAACGATGTGGAGCTTCTGCAGGGGAGTGACCCGGGCGAAGACCTTGGTGCTCTCCACCTTTCTTAGGAACGCCTCGCCTCCGGTATCCCCCAAGGCTTCCAGTTCTTTCCCATTTGTCACATCTGCCTGGGTTGAAGCGATGCCCAGGTCCTTTGCGATCGCCAGGGCGGTGGAGGGGTGGTCCCCCGTGACCATGACCACCTTGATCCCTGCGCTGGTGCACTTTTGGATGGCCTCCTTGACCTCCAGGCGAGGGGGGTCGATCATGCCGATGATGCCTAGGAACGTCAGCCCTTTCAACGAGCTTTCGTTAAGCGGGCCACTACCATCGACCTCCCCTTCGGCCACGGCCAAGACTCGGTATCCATTTCCGGTCATGAGGGCCGACTCCCTTTCGATCATTTGCGCATCCAGGGGGCCCACTCCATCATGGCAGTTCATGGTAGAGCACAGCTCCATCACGGTCTCCACTGCGCCCTTCACAGCGACCTTCGTGACCCCATCTTCATGATAGAACTTGGCCGCGTACCTCCTCTCCGACTCGAACGGCACATCGCCCCTGGAGCTGAGCGACCTCCTCACCGTCGGAACATCCAATCCTGTCTTGTAACCCAAGGCCAGGAGGGCAACGTCGACCGAGTCGCCCGTGTAGCTCCATCCGCCATCGGCGCTATCCAACGAGGCCTCATTGCAGATGACCGACGTCCTTGCCAGCGAGACCAATCTGTCCTTTAGGTCCGAGGTCAGTGGGGAACCATCTTCCATGGTGACCTCCCCCGCGCCGGAATATCCATCCCCCGATACGCTCAAGGTCTTTCCCGGGCCCAAGCAAACAAGCCTGACCGTTTGTCTATTGACCGTCAGCGTTCCGGTCTTGTCCGATGCGATGCAGGTGCATGACCCCAAGCTCTCCACAGCTGCCAGACGCCGAGTGAGTACGTTCCTCTTGGCCATCTTCGTGACCCGGATGGCCATGGCCACGGTGACCGCCACCGGCAAACCTTCCGGGATGGCGGAAACGGCCAGTGCCACCGCTAGGAAGAAGACGTCCATCAACGGCATGCCGCGCAGCAGCGCCAGAACTGCCATTCCAGCCGCCGCCAGCAAAATGATGTATGATATCTGCTTGGAGAATCGCTCCAACCTGATCAGGAGGGGAGGCTTGGCATCCTCCACCATGGTCACGGCCTTGGCTATCCTGCCTATCTCAGTGCGACCTCCGATCTCGACCACGGTCCCTATCGCCCTACCTGAGGAAACGGTGGAACCAGCGTAGGCCATGTTTTCCCGGTCGGCCATGTCTGTATCGATACCGACCGCCATGTGGTCCTTGTCCACCCCCACGGATTCCCCGGTAAGGAGCGACTCATCCACCTTGAGGCCTTGCACCTCCAGCAGCCTCATGTCGGCCGGAACCCTGGTACCAGATTCTAGGAATACTATGTCTCCTGGGACCAGTTCCTCTGCAGGAACGATCTCCTCCTTACCCCCTCTGCGAACCCTGGCCGTGGTCCGCATCAGTTTCTGCAGATCTCCCGCGCTCTTTTCAGCCTTGGCCTCCTGGACCGTTCCTATGATGGCGTTGATCAACAGCACGATGAAGATGAAAATCCCATCCTTGAGGTCCCCCATTGCCGCGGACACGACCCCCGCAGCGACCAGCACATAGATCAACGGGCTGAGGAACTGGCGGAAGAATAATGCCAGAATGGTGGGCGGCTTTTTAGAGGGAAGGAGATTGGGGCCATGCTCCTTCTGCCGCCTCTGCACCTCATCGGCCTTCAGTCCCTCCCGCGTGCTGCCGAGCTTGTCCAGGGTTTCTTGGGCACCATATGCATGCCAGAGTTCGCATTCGCCCTCCAGGCACACGTTCTCCTTCTTCTTACGGAACCAGCCTTCCCTGACATTGCCCCGCCCTTTTCGGTCCTCCTGCCCCATCTTGCCTTCCCCCATCACATCTTGTTGGTTCGTTGACCTGATGTTCGGACCGGTTCAATTTTCCTCGATCACGTGCGGCATGAGGTCGGACCGCGAGATGATGCCGACGAGCCGTTTTTCTTCCACCACCGGTATCGATCTCAGCCTGAACTCCACCATATAATCGGCCACGGTCATGATGTCGTCCGTTGGCTTGACGGTAACGACAGCGCGATGCATTATCTCCTTCACCTTTTCTGCCCAGAGGTTCATGACGCCCCTGATGGTAGGGCTCCTTCCCGTCGTCAAGGTCTTCAGCAGGTCCAATTTGGTCACCATGCCCACCAGGATGCCAGAGCGGACCACCGGGAATGCGTTGAAGTCATATTTCTCGAAGAGATCCCTCAACTCTCCGACCGTCACATTTTCCGTGACCGTCACCACTTCCCGCTTCATTATTTCCGATACCTTCAGGTCCTTCAGCGTTCTATTCATTCAGATCGGTCTTCTATTGTTACTTATGGTAAATAAAAAGTAGGGCTGGTCGTTCAAGACAGAGCACAAATCAGGAGAAATTTTACATCCCTAGTGTTCGTTTACGGAACCATGGCCCTGTCGGATCCGCTCATAGGCTCGCTGACCCTTTTGGACCTGATCGTCTTCATAATTTTCTTTGTCATCCTGGCGGTCATCTCCAAGGCCTCCTATTCCGCTGTCCGCTGGTACCTGGACAGGAGGGTGTCGAAGAAGGCGTCCAAGGGATTTGCCCGGTTGGTGCAATATTCCATCCTGGTCATGGGATTATACATTGGCTTCGTGGTGCTGCTTGAGCAGGACATCTCTTCCCTCTTCGTTTCCTTGGGCATAATCAGCCTTGCCGTGGCCTTGGCATCCCAGCAGGTCCTGGGAAACGCGTTCGCCGGAATGCTCATCGCCGCCTCCAAGCCATACGAGCTGGAAGATTGGGTGGAGATCGGGGGATTGCCCATAACAGGTCTGGCAAAGGTGAGGGACATAGGCCTGATGTTCACCGAGTTCAGGGACCTGGACGGCAGGATAGTCGTCGTTCCCAACTCTTTCCTCCTGGCGAACAAGGTTATCAATTACACCAAGGGTGGTTTCGTGTCCCTCAACGTGACCATGCATCTCTCCCCAGAATCCGACCTGGAAAAGGTGTTTAAGGTCGTATATAACGTGGCGGACATCGACGAGGACATCCTGCCTAATCTCAAGGGGGATGAAAGGACGGCGTTCATTCGGCAACTGGAACTACCAAACATCCGTTCTATACTTGGGGACAGGCCGGACCTCAAGATGTTCGATCCAAAGGTCAACGTGGTCTCTGTGGAAAAGAGCAGGGTCAAGGTCAACATACGTATCTGGATAAAGGACCCGCAAAGGAGGGAGACGATAACCTCGAAGTTCCTGTTGGAGCTGAGGAGCCGATTCGCGAGCGAGAACATCGAGATGGCGGACAGTTGATGGAGTAGGCCTCTGGCCTCACATGAAATCTTCCAGACTGAGCTTCTTCTGGGTCTTCTTGACCTCGGCCTTAGGGGCGGGCGGTTTCGGCCGGTCCTCCTCGCCCACGAACTGCTGGCTGAAGAGATTGGACTGGGTATTGCCGGCCACGAGGCTCTTCTCGTCCAGTCCCCACACCTCAGTGACCCTGGAGACCGTCTGCGCCACTCTTTCCGCATAGTAGCGCCAGTCGGGCGTGGCGGTGAACTTCTGCCCCTCCACGTAGGGAATCACTTCCTGAGGGGTCTTGCGGGAGTTCGTCACGATCCAGGAGACCTTCATGCCTGGTACGAACTCGAACCCGCTGGCCATGAGCTTCCTTGCCGTCTGCACGGTCGGCTGCGAGTCAGGGTTGGCGTACATGTTGAAGGGTTTGCATCCCTTGGAGATGACCAGCTTCTCCACCGGTACTTTCCCCTGCATGATCTCCTGCACGATGCGCTTCGCCTCCTTCATCGCCCCTTCCACATCGTCGTTCATGATGTGCTCGAACACGGTCATGAGCGTCTCGGACTGCAGGTCGAAGGCATCGGTCCTCCTCGTCTCGTACCCGCGGATGACCAGCTCGTTCTTGGGCCAGACCATCTTGCCCACATATCTCTTCTTCTTCCCGTGGGAGAACAGCGGCTCCATGATCTTTTCGAACTCCAGCGAACCGCCCTCGCGGGAGAACCGCTCGGCCAGCTCCTGCCCGAACTTCTTCGAGCCGTCCAGTTCGGAGAATGGTGACTGCACGAATATCGAGTCGGTGTCGGAGTAGATTACGTGGTGGTTCTCGGACTCCAGGCTGCGGATGATCCCCTTGGTCGTCTCCCTGGCGAACGCGGTGATGGACGACCCGATGTTCTTGTCGGTGAAGCGATAGAACGAGGAGGCGAAGACCCCGTAGAAGGAGTTCATCAGGATCTTGATGGCCCCCTGCAGACCGTCGTAGTAGAGCACCTCCTCCTTGGTCTGGGCCTGCCTCATCTTCTTCTTCGTGTCGTCCCTTTCCTTCATCAGGTTGACCAGTATGTGGGGCAGCAGTCCCTCCCTCTGCGTCTTGTCCAGGTAGTGGATGCCGTTCGGGCTGGCGATGGTGCCGTTCGGGTTCAGGGTGGTGAAGCAGATGTTACGGGCGATGATGATGGAGGGGTACATCGATTTGAAGTCCAGGACGCAGACCCAATGGTACAGACCAGGCTCGATCTCATGGACATAGCCTCCCTCGATCGCCTCCTCGTCGTCGCGGAAGTTGCGGGTGAGCGGCACGCCCACCTTGTGGCGGTCCGCCTCGCGGATGAGGATGGAGTCGATCAGCAGGGAGGAGCGGTTCTTCATGACGTCCTCCAGCGGCAGCTTGGAGACGGTGCCGAGGTCCATGATCTTGCGCAGCCGCTCCAGCTTGTTCAGTATGCGCAGCGACAGCTCGGCGTCGCGCATGCAGTACTCGCACACCTTGTCGCAGTCCTTGGCCCATTCCTCGTCCATCTTACGGGCGTCCACGTCCAGCTTCTTCTCACCGCCCAGCAGCTGCATGGATACCGCGTTCAGCGTCTCCTGCTTGGGACGAAGGTCCATCTTCACGGCCCACCATGCGTCCACGATGAGGCGCCCGGACACCTCCCAGATGATCTTGCTGTACTTCTGGTCCCTCTTGCCGTAGAGGGTGGTGCTGTCCCGGCCCCAGGTCAGCGGCACCTTGAGCTCGGTGGCCCGCTTCTCGATGACGCGCAGGTCGTAACCTTCGATGTTGTATCCGGAGATGACGTCGGGATCGCTCTCCCGGATGTAACCGGTGAAGTCCTCCAGGATCTTCCTCTCCCCGCCCCGGAACATCTTCCCCTCGACGATCTTGCCGCCCCTCTGCAGCACACAGCAGATGGTGAGAATGCGCTTGTTGTAGAAGTCCTCCGAGCCCACCTCCTCATCGCTCTCGATCTCATCGCCGATGAGGGTCTTTCCATTGATGTCCTTCAGGCTGTTCTCGATGTCGAAGGAGAGGACGCTCAGTTCCGGATTGAAGGCCTGGATCGGTTCCGGGTTCCAATGGTCCAGGTCGGCCACGATCTGGGTGGTGTAGTTCCCCTTGGTCTCCGTCCCCAACGCCCTGGCGCAGGAACCGAGGTCGTGGTCGTAGATGTACCTCAGGTAGAACGGTATGTCGCCGGCTAGGAACTCCCCCTTGATCCTGGTGTCCTCGCGCAGCATCTTGACATGCCTAGGCAATCGGACGGTGACGCGGAAGCATTTGCGCATGGCCCCGCGATGGAACCTCTCGTCGGTCATCACATCCCAGACCAGGTCCTTGCGGTCGCGCAGGTAGTGCTCCAGCTCGGGGTCCTCGCTGACGATGTAGCAGTATGGCCGGTCCTCCGGTCTCTTGATGGTGTCCCTTACGACGATGGACCTGCCGTCCTTGGTGTGGCCATACAGCTCCACCATGATGCCTTCGCCTGGTAGGGTCTTGTATGTGGCGCTGACCAGCCGGAGGTCCCAGGAATCCATCTGCTTCACTTCTTCGTCACGATCGAGATGATGTCGCCGTCCTGCAGCACGTAGTCGTGTCCGACCACGCGCTTGGTGCGGGCGTTGATGCCGCGGATGAAATTGTCCCCCAGGTCGGTGTGGATCTTGTACGCCAGGTCCTTGGCGGTCGAACCGCGCTTTATCAGGAACGCATCCGGCAGGACATTGCCGTTGTGATCGGTCCACTTGGTCTCATCCTCGACCGGATAGACGACGATCAGGTCCAGCAGCTTGTACGCGGCGTTCTCCAGGCAGTTCTCCACTCCCGTTCCGCCCAGCCTCTGCATGTTCTGCGCCATGTAGTCCAGCGCCTTCTTCTGTCCGGCGTTCAGCTTCGACGGTTCCTTGACATCGAACTTCGATGCGCCAGGGCGGTAATCGATCAATCCTCCCTTGGCGGCCTTGCGCAATGCCAGCTCTGTCTCGGACATGGTCGGCACGGTGATGTAGCCAGGGACCGAGGACATCTTATGCAGGAACTCCGGCGGGGTGATGTCCGCCTTGTTCAGTGCGATCATCATCGGCTTGGAATGCTTGCGGATATTGTCGCACAGGCGAAGCATGTCCTGCTCGCCCCATTGCATGGCGTTCTCGGGCATGTGCGACTCCCTCAAGGCGGAAAGGATGGCCGCCTCAGGGATGCCCAGGCCAGTGAGCTTGTTGTGGATCATCTCGTGGATCTTGAGCCCCTCGAGGTGAGCCATGCGGGAGGACTTCTCCCAACCCTTGTCGATGATGCCCTTCATCCAGTAGGAGATCTCCTTCTCCAGGAAGCGCACGTCCTCCATGGGGTCGTGGCTGCACATCGGCACCGTCGCCCCTTCGCAATCGGTCGCCCCGGATGAATCGATGACATGGATGAACGCATCCGCCTGGCGCAGGTCGTCCAGGAACTGGTTGCCCAGACCCTTCCCCTGCCACGCGTCCGGGACCAGCCCGGCCACGTCCAGCAGCTCGACCGGAACGAGCCTAACGCCGTTCTCGCAGTGGGAGTTGCGGGGGTTGCACGGCACGCCCAGCTCCTCGTGAGGGCACTTGGCCCGGACATAGGCCACGCCCCGGTTGGGCTTGATGGTGGTGAACGGGTAATTGGCTATCTCCGCTGGCGCCATGGTGGCCGCGGAGAAGAAGGTGGACTTCCCGACGTTCGGCTTTCCGACTATTCCGATCAACATAGCTCTCGCTTTGGTAATCTCCTTAGATTAGAAAAATGATTGCAATCATCATCCAGGAAGGGGTCAGGGACGGTACTCCTTGATGGCCTCCGCCATCTGGTTCAGCCGGTCCTGGGCCTTGCGGTGCACCGTGCCTTCCGGGTATGTGCCGTTCTTGTCTTGCTCCCCTGCCGGCACTCCGGTCAGCACCTCGATGCCCTCATCGATGTCGGCGATGGGGTAGATGTGGAACTTACCAGCCTTTATCGCGTCCAGGACCTCATCCTTCAGCATGAGGTGGCGGACGTTGCTCTCCGGGATGAGGCAGCCCTGCTTGCCCGTCAGCCCTCTGGTCTTGCACACTTCGAAGTAACCCTCCACCTTCTGGTTGACGCCGCCGATGGCCTGGACATGTCCCATCTGGTTGACCGAGCCTGTCACGGCCAGTGATTGGTCGATGGGCAGGTCTGACAATGCGGAGAGTATGCCATAAAGTTCGGTGCTGGACGCGCTGTCGCCGTCCACTCCGGAATAGCTCTGTTCGAACACCAGCCTGGCGTTGAGGCTGAGCGGCCGGCCCTGGGCGTACTTGCGGTTCAGATAGCCCGCCAGGATGAGGACGCCCTTGGTATGTGTGGGCCCGCTCATCTGCGCCTGCCTCTCGATATCGACCACCCCATCCCTGCCGATGCCGACGCTGGCGGTGATGCGGCTCGGTCTTCCGAAGGCATAGTCGCCGGTCTGGTAGACGGCCAGGCCGTTCACCTGCCCGGCCACCGCCCCGTCCGTGTCGATCAGGATGGTGCCGTTCTGGATCATCTCCCCTATCTTCTCCTTGATCATATTGGAGCGGTATTCCTTCGCTTCCAGCTGCTTCATGATATGCTCTTTCTTGATGGTCTGGCTCTTGTCCTCCAAGGCATAGAAGTTCGCCTCGCGGATAAGGTCCGCCACCGCGGCAAAGTGGGTGGACAGCTTGAACTTGTCCTCGGCCAGCCTGGAGCTGTGATCGATGACCGCGGCCAGAGCCGGCGGCTCGAGATGGAGCAGCCCTTCCTTGGTGCAAAGGGTGCAGACGAAAGAGGCGTAGTTGCGCAGATTCTCATCGGTCCGCTCCATCGTGGTATCGAAATCCCCTTTCACTTTGAACAGCTCGCGGAACTCTTGGTCCAGGCGGAAGAGGAGATCATAGATCTGGGGCGATCCGAGGAGCACGATCTTGCAGTCGAACGGTATCGGCTCGGGCCTCAGGCTCTTGGTAACGATGAGGTCGAAGCGGGTGGCCGGGTCCTCGATGGCCAGCTTCTTCGACATGATGGTCTGCTTCAGGGCCTGGTAGGCGAAGGGGTCGGCCAAAAGCCTCTCGGCCTCGATCACCAGGAAACCGCCGTTCGCCTTGTGGGCCGAGCCGGCGCGGATCATGGTATAATCGGTGTACAGCGCTCCGAAGCGCACCTCCTTCTCGGTGAAACCGAACAGATGGTTGTGGGTGGGGTTCATCTCCACCTCTGCCGGGGCGCCTTTCATCTCGGTGTTGTCCACGATGAGGTTGACCCTGTAGCCTCTGGTCGGGTCCAGGACCGGTCCGGGCACCTGGCCCGGCTGAGGGGGCAGCAGCAGCGCGCCGAGGTTGTTCAACACGTCCTCCTCCACATCCTTCAGATACTGGATGACCGCCGCAATGCCCTTGAACTTGTCCCTGGCCCTCTCCAGCAGCGGGTCCATGGCCAGATCGGCCGTCTCGCGGTTCAGTTTGAGGAATAGGTCTTCGGCCTTATGGTTAAGGTCACGCAGCGGACGAAGGTAGGTGCGTACGTTCCCCTCTACCTCCAGCCTCTTCATGTCGATCTCCTTCTGCAGGACCGGAGGCAATCCTGCCAATTCCTCGGCCGTGAGCACGCGCCCCTCGGTCATGGGGATGGCGCTCAACCCCATTGGAGTGGGCTGGAGCTGGAATCCAGCCTTCTGGGCCATCTTGTTGGCATCGAGCAGGATGTTGCTCCTCTCCGACTCGATCTCCTTAATGATCTTCTCCCGTTGCTTGTTGTACTCGTCGCTCTCGAACGCCGTCTGCAACGCCTTGATCAGACCGGCGGCGAACTGGTCCATCTCCTTGCGCAGGTCTTTGCCGGTGCCTGCTGGCAATGCTATGCACTTCGGTCTGGAAGAATCCTGGAAATTGTTCACATAACAATAATCGGGAGGGACCGGCCGGTCCTTGGACAGTTCCTTGATGAAGTCGACGACCGATGTCTTCCTTCCTGTCCCTGGTTCTCCAGCAATGAAAACGTTGAACCCGCTGTCCTTGATCCTCAGCCCGTACTGCATCGCCTGGACCGCCCTATCCTGTCCGATGATACGTTCCAACGGGGTCAGTTCGGCCGAGCTCTTGCAGTCAAAGATAAAATCTGGACACTGGTTCTTGCACTCATCCAACGTAAGCTCTCGCATCTTACTTCCCTTCTTCTTCCTGCCCGGCATCGAAATGAGTTTGGCAACGGCCGGTATTACTAGATTGTCCAAGTTTTCTAAGCTTCGGAGAAATCCTTGAAATATGCAAAAAGGCATGGCATGACAATCCTTTGCACGGCCCGACGGGAAGGCCAGTGCTTTAGATCTGACATAAGGAGGAAGAACATGGCAACACCAAAGAAGGAGAAACAGTACATTTGGATGGACGGCAAGATGGTGGACAAAGAGAAGGCCGTGGTCCCGCTCATGACCCACGCCCTGCACTACGGTACCGGCGTCTTCGAAGGCATCCGCGTCTACCAGACCCCTAAGGGAAGGGCCGTGTTCCGCCTCAAGGACCACATGGTGCGCTTCCAGAACTCCGCCAAGGCCCTGGACATGAAGCTGCCCTACAGCGTGGACGAGATGTGCGAGGCAGTGAGGGAGACCGTGCGCGTCAACCCGGACCGCATGGACTACATCCGCCCTCTGGCCTACTACGGCAGCAGCAAGGTGCCGGACAAGATCGTGCTGAACCCCTCCGCCTTCGAGCTGAACGTGGCTGTGGCGCTGGCATATATGGGCGCGTACCTCGGCAAGGAAAATCTGGAGAAGGGAGCGAAGATCATCACCTCCTCCTGGAAGAAGCCCACCAACGAGTCGACCACCCTGCAGGCCAAGATCTGCGGCAACTACGTCAACTCGGTCATCTGCAAGATCGAATCGAACCAGCTCGGTGCCGATGAGGCGCTCATGCTGAACTCCAACGGCACCGTGGCCGAGGGGCCGGGCGAGAACGTCTTCGTCATCCGCAACGGCAAGATCATCACCCCATCGCTGGCGTCCGGCGTGCTCGAGGGCATCACCAAGGACTCGGTCGTCACCATCGCCAAGGACCTGGGCTATGAGGTCATCGAGCGCGAGATCACCCGCGGGGAGATCTGGATCGCGGACGAGTTCTTCATGACCGGCACCGCCGCCGAGGTCACCCCGTGCGGCTCGCTGGACGGAAGGGCCATCGGCAACGGCAAGCGCGGCCCGATCACCGCCCATATCCAGGAGACGTTCTTCGAGGCCGCCCGCGGCAAGCTGAAGAAGTATAACTCCTGGCTCGACTACGTCGACAAGAAGTGAATCACCTTACGACCTCGTAGCTGAGCAGCACGAGGTCCTTTCCCTTTTTCTCCACTTTTTTCAGTTCCAGATTGATCTTTGTGTCCTTGCCCTCATGTGTCGCCTTGAACATCGAGCCGTGAGCGGTGCCCCCGACCATTTGGGGATGGACCATCACATGAACCTCGTCCACCAGGCCCTGTTCGAGCAGGACGCCGTTGAGGATGCCGCCGCTGTCCACCCTAAGGTTCTCGACCCCGTGTTCCTTGGCCAGCCAATCCATCGCCTTGACCATGTCCACGTGCTCCTTCCCGGCAATGAGGTGCTCAACCTTCCTGCTCTCCAGATAGGCAATATGGTCCTTCGGGGTGGACTCGCTGCACAGCACCGCTATCTCGCCCCAGTAGGGTACTTCCCTCAGCTTGCGGAAGTTCTTGATCCTTCCATGGCTGTCGGGGATGACGATCAGCACGCCCTCCTTCTTCTTGTATGATCTCGATGGAGCCTTGTCCTCCTTGTCGAATCCTTCCTCTGACGTGATGATGGTGTTAGAACCGACCAGGACAGCATCCGTCGGCCAGTTCATCGCCTCCCCGTAGTATGCCTCCAGATCGGCATCGAACCCAGTTATCCTCCCGTCCACGCTCGTAGCATTGTACACTATCGTCCTTGGCCTCATCCTTGTACCCGGGAATATCACCCCCGCAGAGTAGTTCATCTTATTGCTGGCATGACCGAAAGTACGGCCGAAGCATCGCAACCCCCGTGCTATCCGTTGGCATAGTTTATAAACGGCAGCCTCAATGCATCCCAGCAGTTGGTTTTGCATGTTTGAGATAAGGTTCCATGGTAGAGGCGGCCAGGGCGCCGTGATGGCCGCACAGACCATCGCGGAGGCAGCGATCTATGAAGGGCTGGAGGCGCAGGCGTTCCCCTTCTTCGGGGCCGAGCGCCGGGGCGCTCCGGTCATGGCCTTCTGCCGCATCGATGACAAGAAGATCAGCGTGAGGACCCAGGTATACCAGCCGGACATGCTCGTCGTCATGGACGAATCGCTGCTGGATATCGAGCCGGTGGCGGACGGGCTGAAGCCCAACGGAAGCGCCGTGGTCAACACGAAGCTGTCTCCTGACAAGGTGGACCTGGGAATCAGGGTGAAGTGCGTCTCGGTGGATGCGACCACGGTGGCGCTGGAGATGTTGAAGGCGCCCATCGTCAACACGGCCATCCTGGGAGCCATGGCCAAGGCCAACGACATCGTTACATTGGAGAGCATCAAGAAGGCCATCGCCAGCAGGTTCGGGGAACACCTGGGCGAAGAGGCGGGCAGGATCAACGCGGCGGCAGCTCAGGCCGCGTACGACAGGGCGGTCCTGGGAGAGAGCGCAGCACAGCGCCCCATAGTGAAGAAGAGAGCATGGACACCGACCTGGCAGGACATCCCGCCTGGCGTAGCATTGGGCCAGGCGGACATGAACGGCCTGAAGGTCGGGCCGGGCTCGGCGTTCCAAGTAAGGACCGGCACCTGGAGGACCAGGACGCCTCGTTACCTCAGGGAGAAGTGCGTGCGCTGCGCCAAATGCTGGTTCATCTGTCCAGACGCTGCCATCAGCCGTGAGTCAGATGACCATATCCAGATAGATTACGATCACTGCAAGGGCTGCGGGGTCTGCGCCTCCATCTGTCCTGCCAAGGCCATCGAGATGGCCAAGGGGGCGAAGCTATGACGATCAAGGTCCTCAGCGGCGACCATGCCGTAGCCTACGCCGTCAAGCTGTGCCGGGCGGACGTCATTCCGGCCTATCCGATCACTCCCCAGACGCTGATCATCGAAAAGATATCCGATTTCGTGAACGACGGGGAGATGGACGCGACGTTCATGCCGGCCGATTCAGAGCACTCCGCCATGTCCATGGCCATAGGGGCCGAGGCGACCGGCGTGAGGACGTTCACGGCCACGGCCTCGCAGGGACTGGCATTGATGCACGAGATGCTGTACGTGGCACCGCAGACCCGCCTGCCCATAGTGATGGCCAACGTGAACCGTTCGCTGGGAGCCGGCTCAGGGATCTGGGCCGAGTACAACGATTCCATGCCCGAGCGGGAGTCGGGCTGGATGCAGGCCTACGTGGAGGATAGCCAGGAGGCGTTGGATACCATCATCCAGGCCTACCGCATATGCGAAGATCCCCGGGTCATGCTGCCCATGATGGTCTGTCTGGATGCGTTCGTCCTCTCGCACACGGTCGAAAAGGTACTGGTGCCTGAGCAGGCCGAGGTCGATTCCTTCCTGCCCAGGTTCAGGCCGCTGAACGTGCTGGACCCGGCCGACCCGAAGTTCATCAACATTGCGGTGAGCCCTGCTCATTCCATGGAGATGAGGTACCAGCTGGACCACCAGATGAGGCAGGCCGCCCCGATGATCAATCTGATCGACGAGGAGTTCGGCAAGCACTTCGGCCGGAGGTACGGCGGCATGATCGAGCGGTACCGCATGAGCGATGCGGAACATGCGCTCATCACCCTCGGTTCGGCCACCAGCACCGCCCGCGTGGCGGTCGATCAGCTGCGTGCGCAGGGACGCAAGGTCGGCCTGATCAAGCTGCGCTACATGAGGCCCTTCCCTCACCAGGAGATCCAGGAGGCGGTCAAGGGAGTGAAGGCTCTGGGAGTGTTCGACCGTTCAATCGCCCTGAACGGATTCGGCCCGGTGTTCACCGAGGTGCGCAATTCAGTGTACCGCCAGGGAATGCCGGTGACGAACCACATCGCTGGCATCGGCGGCAGGGACCTCACCATACCCACGTTCGTGCAGATGTTCGACAAGATAGAGCAGAGCGCCAACGCGCTGGAAAGGGAATGTTACTGGCACGGCCTCAGGGGGGAGATGTGATGAGCGGGAAGCCGATGACGATCAAGAGCATGCCTCAGGACGACCAGTTGATCTCCGGGCATGGAGCGTGCGGAGGATGCGGCCTGTCCACGGCAGTCAACAATGTGCTGCGGATATTGGGACCGAACACGGTGGTATATGCACCGGCCAGCTGCTTCCTGGTGTTCTCGGCCATGTACCCCACCTCGGCGCTCAAGGTGCCGTTCATCTACTCTGCCTTCGAGAACACCGGGGCGGTCATATCTGGTATATCCGCCGGGTTCCGCAAGCAGGGCAAGGACGTCACCGTGGTCGGGATCGCCGGTGACGGAGGCACGTTCGATATCGGTCTCCAGGCAGTATCTGGCGCGGCCGAGAGGAACGACGATGTCATCTATGTGTGCGTCGACAACGAAGCGTACATGAACACCGGCACGCAGCGTTCCGGAAGCACGCCCTTCGGCGCCTGGACCACCACTACACCGGTGGGGAAGAAGGTCCAGGGGAAGAGGGAGCACAAGAAGGACATGATGTCCGTCATCACCGCTCAGGACGTGCCCTACGCCGCAACGCTGTCCATCGCCCACCCCAACGACTTCGTGCGAAAGGTGGAGAAGGCCAAGGCGATCGAGGGGTTCCGCTTCCTGCACATCATGACCCCATGCACCAGCGGTTGGAAGACCGAGCCTTCCATCACTTACGAGCTGGCCAGGCTCGCGGTCGAGACCGGCATGTGGACGCTCTATGAGGTGGAGAACGGCGAGAAGAAGATCACCTATCGCCCGAAGGAGATGATGCCAGTGGAGAACTACCTGAAGCTGCAGGGCCGCTTCAAGCACATGTCAAAGGCGGATATCGAGGAGCTGCAGAAATGGCTGTGCAAGCGCTGGAACCGGCATTATAATCCGAACATGGTGAACGGCGAGGGCCAGGAACAGAAGGAACTGGCTTACGCTGGCGAGGAGAGCGAAGGGTTATGAGGGTCGCACTGGCCATCCATCGCTCGACCTTTTTTTGAGGGAATGGACTCCGGGCGATTGTTAAAAGGAAAAATAATCGGTCCTACCCGGACCTTCGATATTTTTCTTACGAGATCAGACCTTCCTTCAGTCCGTCCTCTCCCCATCGCACGGTCCATCGCCGAGCTTCCGCTTGAATGCCCAGGTCAGGAGGAACGGCGCGATGATGGTCGTTGCCATGGACATGAATACTACGACCGAGAACATGCTGTCGGAGATCACAGCCATGCTTAGACCGATCGACGCAACGATGATGCCGACCTCGCCTCTGGGCACCATACCTACACCGATGATCGTGGCGGACTTGCCTCCCAGTTTCCTGGCCCCCAGCCCACAACCGATGTATTTGGTGGCCACTGCTAGGACCGTTACCAGGATGGCCAAGACCAGCACATCCCCGAAGGAGGCCACATCGACCGACAGTCCAACATATAGGAAGAAGAACGGCACAAGGAACGCATTGATGGGATGGAAATCCTCCTCGCACGGCCACTTGTCCTTGAACTCGGCGAACGCCATTCCCGCCAGGAACGCCCCGATGATGGCCGCCAGACCGACGTAGTCGGCCACCACCGACAGGCCCAGACAGACCACGATGGCAAGCGGCAACGGAGATATCCCCTTCTTCTCTTTCTTTACGCAGGTACCGTTCGATTCTCTCCGGGCCTCGATCTTCTTTCTGGCCTTTGGCAGTAGGAACGAGCCTATGAAAATGACCATGAGGACGAACAGGATGCCTTCGGATGCCACCAGAGCGATGTCCAGTATCCCTGTGCCTGAACCTGATGCGACCCCAACGACAATCGCCAAGACGATCATGCCCAGAACGTCATCGATGACCGCCGCACCGATGATGACCCTGGATTCGATCGTCTGGGTCAGGTTCATGTCCTTGATGACACGCGCGGTGATACCTACGCTAGTTGCGACCATCGCCGCGGCTATGAATAGTGCCTCCGTCTGAGTGTGTCCCAGGGCCATTATGAGAGCGAATCCTGAGATCAGCGGAACGACCACGCCTAAGATGGCGACCGTGGTTGCTGTCTTACCCACCTTCCGCAGCTCGGAGAACGGCGTTTCCAAGCCCACCGCGAACAGCAGGAAAATTACGCCCAGTTCGCTCAAGATCTCGAACAATGATATGTCTAGGTCCAGGCTCAGCCATTGGAATAGGATCGTGTTGCCGACGATGATGCCGGCGAAAATCTCTCCGATGACCGAAGAGATCCCGACCCGTTCACAAAGTAGGCCAGCGACCTTGGCTAACAAGAACAGTACGAACAGTTGCAGAAGCACGATCCCGATATCTATCTCTTCCACGAGCGCATCCCCAATTCCGGATATATGGAAGCGATAAAAAAAATTTGTTTTTATCGCATGTATGATAAATTTCCACGGTTCAATTGCCCCCCATCTCAGTTCTTTTCCTGATATCTGAACAGGTCTTTCCAGAACACCGGGGTCAAGATCACCAGCACACTGATGAACTCCAACCTGCCGATCCACATGGTCAGGGTCAGTATTATCTTCGCTGCGTCCGGTAATCCGCCGAACGTGCCCATCGGACCAAGCGCTCCCAACGCGGGGCCACAGTTCGATAATGTGGTAATGACCGCGCTGAGCGAAACGTCCGGCTCAATTCCGAGGAGTATGAGGAACGCAGCACCGATCAATGCTGTGGCGACATAACATATCAGAACGGCCACCATGGATGTGACGGTATCCTCCTTGAGGGGACGGCCATCCAATTTTATCATAAAGATGGCCCTGGGATGTACTGCCTTGTATAAGCATGAGTGAATGAAGCCGAGTGTGATCTTGAATCGGCCAATCTTGAGGCCGCCGGCGGTCGAGCCCGAACAGCCACCGACGATTATCAGGGCAAGGAGCAGGAAGGCCATCGCATCGTTCCACAAGGAAAAGTCCACCGAAGCAAATCCGGTGGAGGACATTAGGGATACCACTTGGAACATCGACGTCCTGATGTTCGATTCGAGATTGGACAGGTCAGTATTGAAGACGGACAGCAGGACGATTGTCGATGCAGCCAGGATGATCGCCAGGTAGTAAACGAACTCTGAGTTGGCCAGGTACTGTCGGATCTGGCGCTTCTTAACGACCTGGTAATGGAGATAGAAGCTCGTGCTTCCCAGGATCATGAAGATGATGACGATCCATTCCAAGATGGCATTGTTGTAATGGGCGATGCTCTCGGGGTGAGGGGAGAACCCCCCGGTCGATATGGTCGAGAACATCACCACCAGTGAATCATACAATCCGATCCCGGTGAGGAGAAGTAACAGGACCAGGATCGCAGAGAGCGCCATGAAGATGACGTGGAACTTCTTGATCTCGTCCTTTATCCTTAAAGTGAAATTGTGAACCTCGAACCCTCCTGAAAGCTCACCCCGGGCAAGGTTCCGTCCACCGACGCCCAGCATAGGGAAGATCGAAACGAATATCAGGATGATCCCGGCGCCACCTAGCCACTGGGTGAAGCTCCTCCAGAAAAGAAGGCTGAGCGGCCATGCGTTCAGATCGATGATGATGCTGGAGCCAGTGGTGGTAAAGCCGCTCATGCTTTCGAAAAGGGCGTCGATCATACCCATCCCATACCCCAAGTAAGGTATCGCACCGATGGCCATGACATAGAGCCATCCGCAGCCGATGACGAACATGGCCTCGGTGGGCCGGATCCGTTCATGAGGCCTATACCGGATCAGGAGGCAGGTCCCAATGATCAGGGTAAGGAGTATCGGGAAGATCCAGGGGCGGACGTCCTCCTGGTACCATATCGCAACGAAGAGCGGCAGGAGCATTGACAAGGATAGGTAGAAGGTGAGCAGTCCCATCAGATGGGCGATGGAATTCTCTTTGCGGGATACCCGTTCGAGGATCAGATAACGATCTATCCCCCTGAGCTTGAGATAGGATCTGACGCCTCTCCTGAACTTGGTCCAGCGGTCGATCATGTTCATACCTCAGGAACTGAACGGAATATGGGCGTTGAACTTCTTTTCAAGGATCTTGATGTCCTGGTTCGATGCATAGATCAGAACGACGTCCCCCTTTTTGATGACGAGATCTGGACGGGGGAATATCAGGAGATTGCCCCGGACGACCAGAGCGATGATGGACCTATCAGGAAGGTCGATGTCCTGGATCTCAAGGTCGATCAGCCTTTTTTGATCGTCGACCTGAAGGCTGAAGAATTCTTCAGAGAAGTCCTCGAGGGACAGCATCACCTTGAACTCAGGCGCTGTCAGATTGAGGATCTCATTGGCCACCACGTGATAGTACCCAATGGAAACGTCGATCTCATCCCGGTCGAAAACGTCCTCGAAGTCCCTGCGGGAATATACCGCCATGACCTTTGGGACCCCATAGTGCTTACTGATCAGGCAGGTTAGCAGGTTGGATTCCTCACTGCTGGAGACAGCAAAAAGAACGTGGGCCATGTTGACGTTCTCGGATCTCAACACTGAGGGATCGGCCCCATTCTCGTTTATGATCACGGTGTGATCGAGAGTCTTCGCCAATGCGTGGCACCTCTGCTCATTCCCTTCGATCAACTTGACCGTCTTCTTTTCGTTCTCCAGCATCCCGGCCAACATCTCACCGAGCATGCCCCCTCCCACGATGATGAAATCCTTTGGCATGTCAGACTTGCCGATCATCTCATCGAACTCGCCAAGCCCGTTCGGTGTGCCAAGGACGGTCACCTCATCCCCCACCAAGAGAAAATCCTCCTGGTTGGGCATGATCACCTTCCCGGCCCTGTGGATCGCGATGACCTTGCTTTCCGAGGGCATCGGTAATGTTTTCAATGGGATCGTCGAGATGTTCCGGTGCTTTTCCCGGATGATGAACTTGGCCATGCAAACGCCGAATGCGGAGATCGGTTCGTAATCGATCACGTTGCTCATGCTGGCGATGACCATCATCTTGTTCGCCAGCAGCAGCTCGGGGGTGATGATGTGGTCCACATAGGTCGAGATATTGCCGATGCCTCCGTCGATGTAGTCCATATCACGGACCCTGGCAACGGTGATCAGATCAGGTTTGATCTGCTTCGCCACCATGCAGGCGAAAATATTGGTCTCGTCCTTTGCGGTGACCGCGATCAGCAGTTTCGTATCTTCGGAGATGACCGCTTGTAGGACCTTAGGGCTAGCTCCGTTCGCGTTGACCGCTCCGACGTCCAGATTCTCCACGATGTAATTGTAGCGGTCCTCATCGCCCTCGATCACGATGATCCTGTGCTGTTTTGAAAGTGTGCGGGCGATCGTATATCCAATGTTACCCGCCCCTATGATGACGACGTCCATCCCAATCCCCCTCAGGTAGGAATGTTGGTCATGACCTATAGATATTTGGCATCCAGAGTGGAGATCCGGTCCATTCACACCGTTGATAAGAAATTACCTCGGTCTCACATATTTCATGTTTAAAAAAATAAGAAGATTGTAAGTGGTTTTCATGCCGCGGCCTTGACCATTTTCTTGTCGTAGAACCAAACGATGATGAAGGTCAAAGTGGACAACGGCAGAGCGTACAATATCGGGTCCAGCACGGCCAACTGTCCGCTCAGCAGGGTGTCAGTGCCGAAGATCGCCTTGCAGATCCCCAAGACCGCTCCATCCGTCTTGCAGCAGAACAGGGCCGTGAAGAGCCACACTATCGTTCCCACGGCCAGAGACCACTCCGCCGCCTTCTTCGACGGGTCCTTTGACCAAAGCATGTGGATATAGAGCGGCAGGAACGCACTGGCGCAGATGCCGAAGAACATCGAGGTCGCGATGGGTATGAAACCGCCGGAGCTGGGCAGGAAGTACGCCATCAGGAAGGAGACCATGACGAAGACCAGCGTGGCCCCTCTCGTGATGTTCAACGCCTTTCCCGATTCATCCTCGCCGCGCATCCTCTCAGGCAGCAGCTTCGTCATCTTCAGCGACCGCCAGATGTCATAACCGGCCGCCGATCCCATGACATGGAACAGAGAGGACAGGGTCGACATGGCCGCGGCCACAAGGGTCAGCATGAATATGACAACGACCCATTCGGGCATGGCCATATTGATGAACGCTGGGATGATGTTTCCTTGACTTTTGGCGGCGACGATCGAGATCTGGGTGAGCTTGTCATAGAAGTACACATTGGTCCACGAACCGAGGATATAGGCGAAACCGACCGTGGTCAACAGGAACACGCCACCAAATGGAATGGACCGGTTCAGGGTCTTGCTGTCCTTTGCCGTCATGAACCTAACGGCCAATTGCGGTTGTGCCAGCACACCTATGCCTACCGGGATGATGATCGTGCCGACCAGGATGATCCAATTGTCGGAGAAGGCCGCGGGCATGGCCGTCCAGCCGTTCATTCCGTTATAGTTGCCAGTGGATGTGATCCCTGTTGGATGCAGCGATGCCATGTCGGTTAGGGACTGGTTCCCATGGTCTACGCCGCCTATCAGCGAGATGGTGATGACCATGATGGCGATCATGCCGAAGATCATCAGGGCTCCCTGAAGCGCGTCGGTGTACATGACCGCCCTCAGGCCTCCGAATATGACGTAAGCGGCGGTGATCAATGTGAGTATGATCAGAGCGTCGTTGACGCTTATCCCTAAAGTCGGGGACATCAGGAGCGAGCCGCTGATCAGGACCGCCCAGGTGTACAGCGGCATGCCGATCAGTATGACGATCGCCATGAACCAGCGGATGAACCTGGAACCGTACGCCTTGCCGAGCAGCTCAGGGAACGTCTGCGCCTTGAGCTTCTTGCCCAGCCTCCTCACCTTCTTGCCGAAATAGACAAAGGCCAGGAGAAGCCCTACCAGAATATTGAGGGCTGCAAGCCAAATGATGCCCATGCCGTAATTACCGGCGAAGCCACCGAAACCTACGATGGCGGACGTGGATATGAACGTCGACCCATACGATAGGCCGATGATCCATGGGCTCACGTTCTGTCCAGCGAGCAGGAAGTCCTTTCCGCTCTTGGTCTTCTTCCAGCCGAGGTAACCGAGGACCACGACGATGCCGATATAGACGATCGTCGCGCCGACCACAAGGCCTGTGTCGACCATTTAGTCGGCCTCCTCTTCCTCGTTCCATTTCCATATGCCATAGATCACGCAGGCAGCGGTCGAGCCGAACAACAGCACATACGCTGCAATGATCCAAGGATCATCGATTCCAAACACTCTTTTCCCCCCAAATATGCTCATTTGCCAATGCCAACATCCTATTCAATGTTAAGCATCCAGCTTAAATAGGGTACTGATTGCCGTGATAATATATAATGCTATATGCTAACACGCTACAAATTGGCACGGCCAGATGCATTGGAAAAGAAGGAATGGGGGTGGCCTTAGCCCCCCTTCGATCTGCAAGATCAACCTCGAAGAAAAATGATGATGAAAGGGGTTTCAAGCGGTCTCTTGAACGGCCTTCGCCGCCTTCCTGGCAGGGTCCAATGCCCACGCCACGATGAGCGCGATGATGGAGATCGGCATGGCAATGACCAAGGGGTCTATCACAGTGTACGGACTGCCTAGCAATGCATCCTTGTTGAAGAAGAACTTGCAGATGCCCAGCACCGACGACTCCTTAATATGCACGAAAACGGTCCAGAGGAACCAGGAGAGCGCACCCATGACCAGGCTGACCTTGGCCGCGAAGGCGGACGGGTTCTTGGCGAAGATGCCGTAGGTGAACATGGGCAGGAAGGCCGCAGCGCACAGGCCCATGAACATGGCCGTGGCCCGAGCGATGATGCTGTCCGGCATGACGAACGCCAGAGCCACCGAGACCACGATCATTATGCCAGTGCCGACCCTGTTCCCTTTCAACGTGCTCTTGTACTCCTTCTCCTTGCATAGCCTGTACTTCTCCGGCACCAGTCTGCTGGGGCCGATGTAGCACCAGAGGTCGTGACCCGCGGCCGAGCCCATGGTATGGAACAACGAGCTCAATGTGCTCATGGCAGCGGCCAGGAGGGTCAACATGAACAGGACGACGATGATGTCCGGCATCGACGCGTTGATGAACATCGGGATGATGAGGTCGACATTGTTGCCGGCCACCTGCGTTGACAGCTTCCCCAGGTTATCATAGAAGTAGACGTTGGACAGCGCACCGACCGTGAACGCCACTGCGGTGCTCAGGCCGATGAAGATGGCACCGACCGGCACGGCCCTGTTCAGCGACTTGGTGGACTTGGCGGTCATGAAGCGGACGGTCAGCTGCGGCTGGGCCAGCACACCGATGCCCACTCCCATGATGATGGTGGTGACCATGGTGAACCAGATCTCGGAACCGAACGAAGGGAACGAGGTCCATCCTGTCATTCCCTTTGACGATAGCCCCGCGGGCACACCCGGGTCGGTCACCAGATTCGCCAGCGCGATGTTCGATGCGTCCACTCCGCCGAACAACAACCATGTCAATATCATGATGGCGCTCAGTCCCAGCAGCATGACGAAACCCTGGAACGCGTCGGTATAAAGTACGGCCAGCAGACCGCCGAACACAACGTATATCGCGGTAATGATAGCAAATGAAAGCAATGCCGACTCATATTGGATGCCCAGGGTCGTCTGCAGGAAGCGGGAACCTCCGATCAGAACCGCTGACGAATAAAGCGGCATCGAGACAAGGATCAGGAATGAGGTGGAATATTGCAGGAAAGGAGACTTAAAACGTTTACCGAGGAAGTCGGGGAACGTCATGGCCTTCATTCCCTGGCCGAGCCGCCTGACCCTACGCCCGTAGAACAGGAAGGCTATGATGACACCGACACCGATGCACAATACGGTGAGCCAGATGATCCCCAGGCCCAATTGGGCCGCCACCCCTCCGAAACCGACTATGGCGGAGGTGGAGATGAAGGTCGAGCCATATGATAGGCCGATGATCCAGGAGGGGACCGACCGCCCGGCCAGAAGGAAATCCTCCCCGTGCTTGGTCTTCTTATAGCCCATATAGGCAAGGACGAAGGTGACACCCAGATAGATGACGGTGCACGACCAGAACACCACCGCATCGACCATTTCAATCCTCCTCCTTGTTCCATTTCAACAGTCCATATACGATGCAGATGACGGTCAGCCCGATGGCCAGAGCGTATCCGCCCCAGATCCACGGGTCCTCTATCCCGAACACTATGATCCCCCCTCACGAAATTCGAAGTTGAAGGGGTTATTACGGAGATGATATAAATGATATGTGATAACCAGTGTCACGCTAACATATCACATACACCGTCAATAAAAAAAATATTATCTGCTCATCTGGAGCAGTTGCTGTCGACCTGGAAATGGGACGAGTCGAGAAGCTTCGCGCCATGCTGCCTGATCTTGGCGATGCCGTCGTCCACTTCCTCCACCCTAATGATCAGCACGGCGCAGGGCTTGTTGCGATAGGCGTAGGCATACTCGATGTTCACGCCTGCCTTGGCCAGCATCTCGGTGAGCTCGTACAGGCCGCCCGGCTTATCGGACATCTCCACCGCGATGACGTCTGTGAAGCGCACCATGAAGCCGTCCTTGATCAAACGGTCCAGGGCTCTCTCCGGCGCGTCCACGATGACCCTGATGACGCCATATCCAGCGCCCTCGGCGATGCTGAACGCCAGGATGTTGATCTTCTCGTCGCGCATGGCCTTGGCCACCGCGGCCAGGCGACCGGGCTTGTTCTCTGAGAATATCGACAGCTGCTTGATCTTGAACTCGTTGACCATGTTCATCAGATCTCCCTCGTGTCCTTCACGCGCTTGGCCTTTCCCTCGTACCTGGGCAGTGAGCCAGGCGGGACCAGCTCCACCTTCGCTCCCACGTTCAGGGAGTTGCGCAGTTTCGACGTGATCCTCTCCCTCAGGGCGTTCAGCTCCAGGATGTTGTCGGTGAACGCCTCGGGCTTCAGTTCCACCTTGACCAGCATCTCGTCCAGATGTCCCTTCCTCTCCACCAATATCTGGAACTCGTTGCCGACCTCGGGGTTGGTGTTCAGGCAGTGCTCCACCTGGGACGGGAACACATTGATGCCGCGGATGATGAGCATGTCGTCGACCCTGCCGGTGATGCGGGTGATGCGCGGATGCGCCCTGCCGCAGGAGCAGGTGTCCTCCTCCAGCATGGTGATGTCGCCGATGCGGTAGCGGATGATCGGGAACGCTTCCTTCTGCAGCATGGTGATGACCATCTCGCCCGACTCGCCCGGTCCGAGCTTCTCATGCGTCTCCGGGTCGATGATCTCGACCAGCGCCACGTCCTTCCAGAAGTGGATGCCGGTCTGCTCGGAGCATTCGGTGAACAGCGGCCCGGACAGTTCGGACGCGCCGAAGCAGTTGATGCCGCGGATGCCGTACTGGCTCTGTATACGGTCCCTCATCTTGTCGGACCAGGGCTCGGCGCCCAGCAGGCCGGTCTTCAGCGTGCTCTGCTTCAGGTCGATGCCCATCTTCTCCGCCACCTCGCCCACGTACATCATGTAGGACGGAGTAGCAGCATAAGCGGTGACGCCCAGGTCCTGGATCATCTGGATCTGGCGTTCGGTGTTGCCTGTGCTGGCCGGAACGACGGCCGCCCCGATCCTCTCGGCGGCGTAGTGGAATCCCAGGCCGCCCGTGAAGAGACCGTAAGTGTTGGCCACCTGGATGACGTCATCCTCGCCCAGGCCGACCGATGTCAGCGAGCGGCCGAGCGATTCGGCCCACATGTCTATGTCCTTGCGGGTGTAGCCCACGATGGTCGGCTTGCCAGTGGTGCCGGACGAGGCATGGTAGCGGATGATCTCGCGGCGGGGCACGGTGAACAGCTTGTCAGGGTAGAAATCGCGCAGGTCCTTCTTGGTCATGAAAGGCAGCTTGGCGGAATCGTCCAGGGTGCGGATGTCCTCAGGCGTGACGTTCTTCGCCTTCATCCTCTCCCGGTAGAACGGAGAGAGCTCGTAGAGGCGCCTAGCCTGCGCCTTCAGCAACTTCAATTGCAGCTCGTCCAGTTCCTTCCGCGGCATCATCTGTATCCTTTCGTTCAAAAGGCCCATGATTATCCCCATAATCGTTGCCCGGAACCTCGTGCGGAACTCGGGTATGTACCCTGATAACAAGTAGCATATATATTCTCTTCAGAATTCGAAGATGTTTTCCGTTAAAGCCACAATGTAAAATAATTCAAATTGGCCAGCCATTTCGAACGATCAAGAACGACTCAAATTATTCATAATGAGATGGCGATTCGACGACGTATCGGTCAGGTGAAACGATGGTAACGTTCGAAGGCGGGGTTCAATACTACAAGAAGTTCATCATCTACATCCTGATCCTGGCGTTGGCGGTCACCATCGCCGCGCTCATCATCAGCCTCATCTACATGCTGGCCCAGTTCCTCACCGACCCCGATTACATCATCATCGACAAGGAGGACATCCTGTCGCTGCTGGGTTACTTCCTGCTGGTGGTCATAGCCATAGAACTTTTGGACACTCTCATCGTCTACACCAAGAAGCACGTGGTCAAGGTGGAGATAGTCATCCTCGTGGCCATCACCGCGGTCGCCAGGGAACTGATCGTGCTGGACTATACAAAGTCGAACGACTACATCCTCATCGGACTGGCGGCGATCGTGGTGGCGTCCGCGCTGACATACTATCTGGTGCGCAGGGCCCGCATAGAGACGCACAAGGCCGGTCTGGACGAAGAGATATCTTAAAAAAAGGAATGTAAGGGGTTTAGCGCGGGGTTTTCAGTTCTCCTGCTTTTCCTCCTCCTTCCGCTTCACCCTCTGCAGGCGGCCAGGGGCCCACCATGCCTTGTCGCCCATGATCGACATGGCCGCTGGCACCACGTAGGTCCTGACGATCATGGCGTCACAAAGGACGGCCACGGCGAGGGCGAAGCCGAACTCCTGCAACATCGTGTTGCCGGAGAACATGAGCGAGCCGAACGCGCCGGCCATGATGAGCGCCAGTGCGGTGATGATTCCGCCGGTCGCTTCGACAGCATCGACCACCGCGTCATTGTTGCTCTTCCCCTTGTGGGCCTCCTCGCGTATCCTGGTCAGGATGAACACGTTGTAGTCCATGCCTATGCCCATCAGCATCACGAAGAGGATGAGCGGTACCAGGAACAACAACGGGGCGGACAGCCAGACGCCGAACACCAGGTAGGTGGCGGCGAAGGACCAGGCGATGCTCATGGCGATCGAGATGATGGCGAAGGCCGGGAGCAATATCGAGCCGAGCACGATCATCAGCACCAGGAAGATGCCGAGCACGACCTCGAGCTCGATGAAGCTGAACTGGCCGTTCAGGTCCACGCTGATATCGTAGATGGTCGCGGTGGAACCGCCCACCAGTATCTCTGAGCCAGAGAGGACGGACATGTTCGCGACCTCGCGGTCCATCTGCGTCCTCAGGGTGGGCATCAGGTTGACCGAGGTGGTGCTCATCGGCTCGTCGACCAGCGTCACGCTGATCAGCACCGTCCTGTTCTCGGCGTTGATCAGCGAGAGGACCTTCTCCTGGGTGGCGGCCGGCAGGCTGGTGAAGTTATGGTAGTCCACCAGAGAACCATATGGCCGGGTCGGGCCCGAGACCGACTGGACATCAGAATTGGCGGCCAGCGTCGAAGTGATGTTCTCGACCGCGTTCATGTATTCCATGTTCAGCGTCCCGTTGTATATCACCACGTCCGAGGCGGAGGAATCGATGACCACATAGGTCGGCATGATCAGACCGGCGCCGAAGTCCTCCGACAGCGCGTCCAGGCCGTCGGTGCTCTCGGTGGAGCTCATGCTGCCGATGAAGTCGAAGCTGGTCTCGGCGGTCATGTAGACGTAGGCGGCGGGTATGGAAACGACCACCGCCACGGCCAGGACGACCTTGGCATGCTTCACTGCGAACGAAGCGGCGCTGTGGAAGTAGCCCCGCTTGCCAGCGGCCTTCTTGGCGTTGTGCTTCTCGCAGTAGCTCTTCCAGCGGTTCCCGGTGTTGGGCCAGAAGATGCGGTTGCCGAACAGCATGATCAATGACGGCACCAGGGTCAGGGCGACTAGCAATGCCACCACGATCGCCAGGCCGAGGATCAGGCCCATCGTCTGCACCATGGAGTAGTGCGCGGTGGACATGGCCAGGAAGGCGATGATGACGGTGGCGCCGCTGGTCACGATGGACTCGCCGGCCCAGGTGATGGCCGTGTGGACCGCCTGGGACCGATCGGCCCCCTTCATCCTCTCCTCCTTGTACCGGGTCATGAGGAAGATGGAATAGTCGGTACCGACGCCCAGCAGCACCACGATCAGCAACGTGATGACGAAGTAGAGCACGTTGGCCACGTAGGAGCCGATGATGAATACCAGCGCCTCGCTGATGCCCAGAGCGATACCGACCGCGCTCAGCGGCAGGAACTGCGCCAGGACCGAGCGGAACATCAGGCCCATCAGCAGGATGATGATAATGATGGTCAGGGGCTCGATGATGGCCAGGTCGTTCTTCGAACTGGACTCCATGTCCGCCGCAATGGCCGCGTCGCCGGTCACATACGTCGTGACATCGGCGCCGGTGTCGGCCTTGAGATCGGTGATGATGTCCCTTACGACGGTGACATCGTCCATCAGCGGCTTGTCCCCGTCATCCTCGGTGTACGAGGAATCGACGGAGAAGGTCACCATGAACAGCATGGTCCGGTCGTTCGCAGCGACCAGGTTGGACAGGTACGTTTCCGGCACCTGGACAGGATAGGTGGACAGAGTTCCATTGGTGATGATCGATGCGGCATAGGCGTCGACCTCCTCAGCGGTATAGGTCGGCCCCATGGCGTAGATCTGCTGCAGGAACGTCATGTTGCCGATGCCAGATGCCTGGGCCACCATGTTCAGCGTGAACGCCTTGACGGTGCTGTCCAACAACGTCCGGTCGGCGAACATGGCCAGGCTGAACGTGCTCAGCGTGGCGTTCATCACCGACTGGTAGGCGGAGGGCAGGTGGGAGATGAAGACCGGTGCCACAGCGTTGATGGCATAGTTGGCCCGGGCCATCGGATCGGCGGCCAACGGGGTCGAGGCAGTGGCGTTCCACACATCGGTGAAGCCGTAAAGGTATCCCAACGCCATGGCCCTGCTCTGCTCGTCCAGGGTGGAGAGGTAGGGCTGCAGGTATGCGTTCGCGTACTGGAACGCGTAGGCGTCGGTCTGGTCCACGCTCCAGCTCGGATAGGAGGCGTTCAGCCCCTTCCATACTTGCACATATTGGTAGGGCAGGCCGTAGAGCAGCGTGGCGCTCATGTTGACCTGCTCCTGGGCAGAGTACATGCTCGGACCAAGCTTGTTGACATAGGTCTCGATTACCAGCTCAGAGACGGAGTAGACCGAGGTGGTGTTGAGGTAATATCTCAGCTCGGTGGAGGAACCCAGCCGATCCTGCAGCGCCAGGACGAAATCGCGCATCTCAACGTCGGTGACGTTATCGGACTGGAGCACGATGATGAGCGTCCCGTTCGCCACCGACGTCTGGAAATCGCTCTCGATGATGTCTGATGCCTTCAGTGACTCGTAGTTGGTCGACGCCCCTTCGGTTATCTGATAGTTGACGACGCCGTTGACCTGCATTATCAATGGTACAGAGAGCAACAGTGCCACTATCCAGAGCACGATCACCAACTTGTAGCGTTTCGTAACGAAATTGCCGAGTTTATCGAACATGCTATCACGGACCGGTGTTGCGGTCGGGCCGGGGCAGAGCTACAGGGGTGATAGGCTTTATCGAGCTACCAATAAATTGTATGTATAAACAAACAAATTTATTCTGGACAGGAATCGGTGTGTACGATAGGACTCAGAAATAGTCAGGGGTCAACCCAATCTGAGCAGCAGCACGTCAGCGCTTGCCCGGGCGTTCTGCAGATACTCCTTCTCCACGCCCATCTGCGCGAACGAATCGTTCGCCAGGGACAGGCAGATGATGGAGTAGGCGGTCTCGGTGCAGTCGCTGAGCTTGGCGTTCGGGAAACGGTTGTGAAGCGCGGCCGCGAACGAATCGACCATCTCCTCGAAGAAATCGACCAGGCGGCGCTTCGCCTCCGGATATTGCTCCCTGGTGGTCATCATGATCCCCAGCACCATGCGGGACTGGGCTGGATGGAACGATTGGTCGGAGAACAGCGTATCGAGGGCGGCGTCGATCCTCTCGTTCTCGGGCAGGGAGTTGAACACGCGGTCGATGGACACGCGATAGCTGGTGATGACCCGGTCCATGAGCGCTTTGACCAGGTCCTCCCAGTTGCCGATGTAATGCCGGATGATGCTGGGCTTGACCTTTGCCTCCTGTGCGATCAGATCGATAGTGGCGCCGTCCAGCCCATATTTGGTGACGCACCTTTCAAAGGCTGCCAGGATCTGTTCCCGCCTTTCCACGACCAAGCTTCTTCGGCCCAAATTCTTCACCTGCCCGGCTAGTAAAAAGAAGATAGATTGTTTATATTAATTACAATCGGAGAGAACATTTGCCATTTTACGTGGCTTCTTCGTTCCTGGCCAGCCAAACGGCGTCTGCCAGTTCCCCGATCTGCTCGGGCGTGAGGGCCTCCACCCGGTCGTCCATGTAAGGCAGGGATGGGATGGACCCTTCTGGCGCGACCCTCGACTTCTTCAGCACGGTCGATATCTTCTTCCGGCGCTGAGCGAAGCACATGTCGACCAGCTTGAAGAACAGCTTCTCGTCCTTCACCTGGAACGGCGGCGGCCGGGGCGTCAAACGGACGATCCGGGAATCGACCTCCGGCTCCGGCCAGAACGCGTTCCGCTTCACGACCTCCAGCAGGTCGCACTTGGCCCGGTAGTAGACGCCCACGCTCAGACGGCCATAGTCGTCCGTGTTCGCCTCGGCCCCCATTCTGTCGGCGAACTCCTTCTGCACCATGATGATGGCGGAAGAGAAGTCATGCTCGAGCAGCTTGAAGATGAGCGGCGAGGAGATGTTGTACGGCACATTGGAGATGAACTTGTCGAACCTGGGCCAGCGAATCTCTAAAGCATCTCCTACGATGAGGTCGAGCTTGTTACCGAAGCGCTCTGTCAGGAACGGCACCAGCTTGGAATCGAGCTCGATCGCCTGCAGGCGTTCGGTTTTAAGGAGTAGCCGCTCCGTAAGCATGCCCAGTCCCGGGCCGACCTCCAAGACCCTCTCGCCCTTCTTGATGTCGAGGTAGAGCACTTCGTGATCTGCCACCCTGTCGTCGGTTAGAAAGTTCTGCCCCTTCCCCTTGGTCGGGGTCAGGGAAAGGGAGGCCAGGAAGGCCTTGATCTCGGTAGGCCGCATTTACCTGGAGACGAAGATGTGGTACTTCTGCGTGGGATCGTTCAGCTCCAGCAGGATGCGGTTGGCGATGACCTTGTCGGGGTGCTTGAGGGACGGGACCCTCTTCGCCAGCTCCTCGAACGTGGTGAACGGCCCCTTCTTCCGCTCGTCCAGTATGGCCATCATGGTCTTCTTGCCCAGGCCGGGCAGGAGCTCGAGCATGTGCTGGCGGATGGTGAGCGGCTGCGATTCGTTATAGAAGCGGATGAACCTGGGCTCCTCCAGCTTCACGATCTCCAGGATGACGAAGGGCATCTCGTTCTGCGCCGTGGCGGACAGTTCTTCGAACGAGACCCTGCGCTTCACGTGCATGATCTTGTCGCGCTTCTCCGGCTCCTTGCCGATGTACACCCTCTCGCCCAGATTGATGATCGCATCTGGCCGGGGCACAAGCTCAAAGAGCTTGAACTCCTGACTACCTAGGGCGTAAGCTACTGGCTCGCGTTTGAAGCCCTTTTCCATGGGCATTCCCTGCGGTAGGAAATCGAGGATGTGCGCGTAGTCTTCCAAAGTTCACACCGGCTTCAGAAATACTTCTCGACCAATTTAATAATCTGCTCTATCTGCTTCTTGTCGAGAACCAAACGCTCCTTGGCGAACAGCACGCGGATGTCGTCCGCATGCATCGGCATGAGGTCGACTATCTTCACCGCAACGCCCTCGGAGATGAAGTCGATGGCGGTCAGCTCCTTCATGAGCTTCCCTGCCTTGTCCGCGTCGGTGCGGGACATCTTAGAGGCCTGGTCCAAGGCCAGTTTCTGCTCTGGAGTGAGCTCTCTCAACTTGGACTCTTCCTCCAGCATCTCCTTGACCTCTGCCAAGGGGACGTAGCGCTCTTCGCTCATGATGGACACCTTATGCCACGTTCTTGCGCAGGTGCTCGGGGCTGCTGATCACGATCTTGATCTTGTTGCCGTCCTTGACCTCAAGGACGAACGCGTTGCCCTGCTGCCCGACGACGGTCCCGGTCTTGCCGTGGAACCTGATGTGCGGAGCTCCATAGTGGATGTTTGAGTCGATGAAGATGTTGGCCTTCTCTCCGGTCTCGAACACCTGGAACTCATGGGTGATGGGGGACAAACCGCGGTTCCGCGGGGTCTTCCTGAGTATGTTCCTGCCCCTTCGCCTCAATCCGTGTGACGGTCTAACCATATTGATACCTCGGTAAGTGCTTCAGGCACATCGGCCAGCCCCGCCTCAGAGATGAGGGCGTATGCTGGACACGCTGCACTTTAAAGCGATAGAAGAACGTGAATGACTCGTCGCATATTAACTTTACCATGCACAGGAAGGAATGGTCGCGGGCCGATCGCCCGGTCAGCGTTCCTTCCCATACAGGTTGGCCAGGAGCCGCGTTCACTCGATCCTTTCCGGTTCGGGCTCGTCCAATATCCCGGTCACGTCGAGGGACAGCACTTTGGCCTGAACCCCCAACAGCTTCGACAGGCTCGGGTCCGTGCGGCCGTTGTCGCCGTGCACGAACTCCTTGACGTATGTGCCCGATTGGGTCATAAGACGGATCAGGGCAATATCGCCCTCGAACTCCACCAGATGGGCGGAGATGATGGTCTTCTTCCTCTCCAGGTCGGCGCGGCGGTGCGCCACCCGGGTCGGGGTCTGCTGGCTGATCTCCAGGTCGTGGAAGGAGTCCAGCAGGTCGGTGAGCGCCTTCTTTTCTACCGGCGATTCGAACTGCACCTTGACCTCGTAGGTCTTGCGGGGGTCGGCCAGCTTTACCTTCCTGACCTCCTCCCTATTGCTCAGCCTGAGGTCCGATACCTCTACCTGGTCCTTGGCCAGGCGGTTGATCTCGTCCTTCAGCCTGATCAGGTCGATGTTCCGCTTGCGCGGGTCGCGGATCTCGATGACGAACGGGCGGCCGGTGCCTAGCATTCGGGCATCGATGTCCTCCCGGCCCATGCCGTGCAGGAAATGCTCCACCCCTTCAGCCGCTGCCCTAATCGGTTCACCGATATACTCCTGCACGCTGGTCTGGTACATCTTGCCGGTGCCGTTGCAGCGCTTGCATCCCTTGCCACGACATTCGCGGCAGGGCCAGTAGGTCTGCGGCAGCTCTCTCGATAATTTGCGGTAACGGCCGTAGACGAACACCGGGGCCACATCGATCTCCACATGGGCGAAGCGGGTGTCGATCAGCGCCACCACATCGGGGGTGTCGAACTCCACCTCCTTCTGCACGATGGCATAGGTGGCCTTGCCGATCTCCCGGTTCAGCTCGGCCTTGATCGGCTCTGCCTTCTCCTGCCCGACGAGGGACCAGATCTGCTCCTCCCTCTCGGAGATGAGCGGGTCGACCCTGGTGCCGACCAGGAAGTTGTTGTACTCGACCTTGGACAATGCATCTGCCGCCGCCTGAGCGAAGCGGGGGACGTTGTCGAATATCTCCTCGCACACATAACAGGAGGAATGAACGTACGGCTCCTTGTCATCCAGTACGCGGATGAAGTTCAGTCCCAAGCGGAGCGAAAGGCCCCTCTGGTCATCGCTGAGGCCGGTGGAGACCCTGGCGAAGACACGGCCAAGGCAGTGATCGCACAGGTCATGCTTGGACAGTATTATCTCTGCCTTGTCGAGGAGCTCGCTCATCGGGCGAGCGAAAAGGCGGGACGGTAATAATCTTGTCGGTGCGGATGAGCCGATGTCTAGGTGCCATCAGGCGAAAATGAAAGCGAGCAGCTTGGAATGGTAAACACCAGACCTCCTGGGATATCGAAATCATGACTGCCAGAGTTAATAGGATAGAATATGCACAAAAACCACCCCAACCACCATTCCCAGAATAACCATGATTTTTAAATTCCGTATGTTCTAACCCTCGGTTTTGGCATTAAAACATATTTGCATTTATACCAAGTATGTCCCAAGGCAAAAATCACATTAAAAACATATCATGCAGATCGAACGGCACGCTTCGCTGACATTAAAGAAATAAAGAATGGGGGTTCAGCTGAAGCCCATCTCGGATATGCGCAGCTCGCCCCTCTTTCTCTCCAGGAAGCGGTACACCGTGGCATGCTCCGAACCGCTCAGGATCATGTCTACGGCGGAACGGGCGATAGGCATCTGGATGCTGTTGCCGATGATGCACACGGTGTCCCCATAGACAGAGATGTTCACCCCGACCATGTCCTCGATGATGCGCCTGGTCTTGCCGCCAGAGCCAATGATGCGGGCGCGGACGCGCTGGAGCTGGTCGTGCTTCTTGCCGACGTAGTCGTCGATGTCCATGACCTCGAAGTACTCATCGTCGTCCAAGAGGCGCATGGCATGGTGCGGCGAGAATCCCCGACCGATGGCGCGCACGATGTCCATGACCTTCAGCTGCATCAAGGGGTCCTCGTTCTTGCTGTCGTCGATGAGCACCTCGCCCTCGCTGTCGATGTCCAGCTTGACCTTGCAACGCTCCTCGATCATGGCCTTCGTCTGGCCCTCCTTGCCGATGAGCACGCCGATGCGGTCCTTGGGAATGCGGACGCCCTTCATTTCTTGACACCCTTGATGGAGCGCAGGATTTCCTCCTCGCTCTTTATCTTTACGTCCAATGAACGGAAGTAGCGGTTGATGTTCTTTATGTCCCGCTTGAGGAACTCTTCCGCGTTGGGATGGTCGGCGGTGAGTGACTGGCCGCAGTCGATGATCCATGGCTTGTCCTCGTGCCAGAGGATGTTGTACTCGCTCAGATCGCCGTGCACGAGCTCGGCCTTCTTGAACGCGAGCTTCATGAACTTGAGTATCTCCTTGTAGACCTCTTCCGGCTCCTCCAGCTCGACGTTGCGGATGGCCGGGGCAGGCATCTCCGGCGTGCCGAGGTATTCCATCAGGAGAAGGTTCTCGTGGAAGTCGATCGGCTCAGGAACGCGGATGCCGGCCTCCTGCATGCGGCAGAGGTTCTTGTACTCCTTGACGGTCCAGGCGTAGATCAGCTTGCGCTTGGAGCCGGACAGCCCCTTGAACCGCGGGTCGCCCTCGATGTAGCGGGCGATGGAATGGAAGGTGGCGGTGTTGATGCGGAAGATCTTGAGCGCAAGGAACTCGCCTTCATGCGTGGTGACGCGGAAGACATTGCCCTCCTTGCCGGTCGAGATGGGAAAATCGATGGTGTCGATCGTTTCGCTGGTCATGAACTTGTAGACGGCCAGCAGAGTCCGTCTGTCAAAGACCTCGTCGAGGACCTTGCGGGCGTCGTCCATCTTGTTCTCCGACCGTCGAAGGCGAAGCGATTCGACTTGGCGGTCCAGGCGAGAAGAGTCCTCCAGAAAGGGTTTTGCCATGAAAGCTCCAGGATCAGAACATGTTCTCGAAGTTCTTGGGCAGCACGTGCTTCCTGGCGAGGATGGAGGCCTCGGTCTTGGTGTACCGGTGCGTGATCTCGCACTTGTCGTCCTGGAAGTCCCAGGGGATGACGATGACCAGGTCGCCCTCGCGGATCCACATGCGCTTGCGGATCTTCCCGGAGATGCGGCCCATGCGGGAGACACCGTCCGCGCACTGTACCTTGATGCGCGAAGCGCCGAGGAGCTGGTCAGCTATGCCGAAGATCTCTCCCTCCTTCTTGTTGGGATAGCGTAGCTTGATGTACTCCTCGCCGGTCTGACCGTCGTTATCGTGTCTTTGATCGCTCAAATGGACCCTCCAGGGTGTTAGGTCCGAATAAACAAAAGGGATTATATAAACAATGCCCAACGAACCAGGAGAGGGGTGGATGGTTGGCCGATATATATTCGGCTATGCTGGATTGATTTTCAACGACCTCTTTTACCGCTGTCAGAAGAAATTTCGGCTCAGTTAGATTTAAGTAAGGTGTGCAATATCCGAGCGTCAATCAAGCTCCCGTAGTGTAGTGGCCAATCATGTTGGCCTTTCGAGTCAACGACCCGGGTTCAAATCCCGGCGGGAGCACTTCTTTACCCGTAAAGAATTAAATAGCCAGAAGGCTTTTTCTATCTCATGCAAGACCGAGGAAATTCCTCTGGGAGGAAGCTGTCCGGTCGCCCTAATCAGGGCAAGACCGAGACGATCCGGCAGAGGAAGGTCGACGTCTACCTGCCGACGACCGAGCTGCTGCAGCAATGGAAGGAGGCGGCCGATTCGTCCGGTATGCCACTGTCCAAGTATGTTCTCGAGGTAGTGGAACAGCATCGGCAGGGTGTTCAGAAGCTTTCTATGTCACCCTTCATGCTGGAGGAGAAGGCCAACCGGTTGGAGAAAGAGGTCACCGACCTGAGGCTTCGCTTAGAGACGCTTCAATCAGCATTCCGTAATCAGGAGGTCGAGCTCACCCACCTCTCTGGTGATTTCATGAAGTCCAAGGAAGGCTGCGTCGACATCCCGATGGTCAGGAGAATGGTCCAAGCCCTCCGGAGTGCTCCCAAGGAAGGGTTGCACTATGAGGATATGTGGAAGGTCATGAAGGTCAACCATAATGACGCTGACCAGATGGAGAAATGGAGCAGGGCGATCAACTTCCTGCTCGACGTTGGATTGGCCGCGAAGAGCGACGATGGTATGTTCTGGTGGGTCAATGGACGCTGAATCGACCAACAAGCTCGAGGAGAACGTTTCCGAGATCATCCTGAACGAAGAAATGGCCATTATGCTGGAGCAATTCAAGACCGAGTGCCGCCTGCAGGGCATGGGCAACAATTCGACCCTTAGCTATGCCTCGGCCATGCGCATTTTCATGCTCTTCCTGATGTCCAAGAACAAGACGCCCATCGAGGTGGAAAAGGACATCCTCAAGTCATACATCGACTACCTGCTCAACCAGAGGAAGATCGCCTATCGGACGTTGAGCTATCACTTCTCCGCCTTGGCAGCTTTCTATGAATGGTTGTTGTTCGATGGCAAGGTCAAGGAGAATCCTGTACAGGCCGTTCGCAAGAGATACCTTAAGCGATACAAGAACGGGGAGGGGATGCAGCAGGAAGGTCGCAAACTCATCTCCGTCGAGCAGATGGCCGAATTGGTCCGGTCGATCGTCAGTGTTAAGGAACGTGCCATCGTCGTCACCCTGGCAAAGACTGGCGTTAGAAGGAACGAACTGATCAGCATGGATATTGACGACATCGACTGGGAGAAGATGTCGATCAAGCTGAAACCCACTGCCAAGAGGAGCAACAGGTTGGTGTTCTTCGACGAGGAGACGAAACGGGTATTGAAGGATTGGATGAACATGCGCCGCCTGTACGCTCGCTCAGACTCTAAGGCGTTGTTCATAAGCCAGAGCGGGGGTAGACTGAACAAAAATCACGTTTACGATATCGTCGTCTCAAATGCGCAGCGGGTCGGGTTACATAATCCTAACTCCGAGAGATTGGAGGATCACTTCACGCCGCACTGCTGTCGCCATTGGTTCACCACGCACTTGAGAAGGGCTGGGATGCAGAGGGAGCATATCCAGGAATTGAGAGGCGACTCAAGGCCGGACGCCATTGATATCTATTATCATATCGACCCAGAGGATCTCAGATTGGCATATCTGGCCTTCATACCTAAATTAGGCTTAGGTTCATCGAGGTAGTGTCATGGCTAAGACTAAGAGGAAAAGAAAGAAAATGAATGTTAATCCAGAGCAACTTGAGATCGGAGATGTCGTTGCCATCGAATGGTATGATGTTCACGCGTATGAGAGAATTGAGTTCGATGAAATAGATGAACTAGATGAACCAGAATCTACGAGATGCTGGGGCGTTGTTGTTAGAAGGACCGATAACTACTTGTTCCTCGCCTCTGAACTCGGGGATAGGGAATCTGATGGAGCCTGGATAGAAGCTCTTCCATTGAAGATAATTTCAAGTTGTAAAAAACTTGATAATATAAGAATAAAAAAATGATTTTATTCCCAATCCTCACATCAACTTTTCTTGAATTGACTTATTGATCGAGAAAAGATATTGATATGATTGGGGTGGAGTAAAGTCAGGAACATTTTGATATGGATCTATCGGCGATTCGTATTCTACCAGATCCTCAATTTTTATTGCATATCCATAATTTGAGTTCTTGTAATAATTGAAGAATTCATCCTCTGTCAGTCCTGAGACGCTTCCTAATCTATCCCACAATTCTTGAGGTGGGGCCTTTATAATCCCCCCTACCTTGAAAGAGGCAGTTATTTTCTTAACTGGGGATGTTGTGTAAATATAGACAGTGTTGACTCCTTTAACATCGAATATACATTTTCTGAACTCGTAATGTTTCTCATGATTCAAGATCGACTCGACATATTTCGGTTTAATCGAAAGCAATACGCCTGTCATATCCTCCCAGCTCCATTATTTTTCGATATTCATCACTCGATATCTCAGATATTGATTGAGGGGGACCCCTAATGATTCCCTTTGAAAGCATTTCTTGCAATGACACTTTCTTCTTCATGTGTCCAGGATACCTAAACAATATCACCAAGATTTTCCCGCCATGCATTTTCTGAGCTATTTCATCTTTGGAATATACTGTTCGTTTTTTGGTCAATGCATGGACGAATTCAATATCATCCTGGTCATAGTATATTTCATCCACGATTCCGATCGATTGAATCGCGCTCCAATCATGGCTGCGATAAAATAATAGGACATCTCCCGATTTCAATAATCTGGTTTTCGACCCCGATAAGTATGCTTTTTTAACGGCATTCCCCTCTGGAATGAATCGTCCATCATATTCATCGATCCGTGGCTGTCTTTCAAGATCGGTGAACAAACGTTGATGAAATTCTGGCATTATCGGAACAAGATACTTCTTTACTCGGGAGCCATCATAATAATATGGATAATGGGTCCTTGAAATTTCGATTGGATCCAGAGTAAGATACATCTCCTGTGATAGCAGAATTGGTTTAACGAAAACATCCTCGCCTCGGTCATTGCGATCATAGAAATGGAAACCAAAATCATCGAGTCGAGGGGTCAGGAAATCATTTTCCTTGGTGAAATGGGTCACATAGATTTCCTCAACTCTTTCTGAAATGGCCTGCTCAATTGCCATTGATAAGTATAGATCTCCTAGCCGCTGTCCTACATCTACTACATTCAACGTGTTGATTTTCAATCGCCTCTTGATTGGAGATTTGGGTAGACCGGTCATAGGTTCTCCATCTTCTACCTTACACATTAGAAGCGAACCCAATTTATCATCTGGCAATTTGGTGATCCAGCACTTTCTTTGTTTAAGGCATACTTTGGCCCACCAATCAAGAAATTCGGGATAATCCTTTTTCAAATCGTCAAAGAGCGGGTCGTTGATATCAAGTGAATAAGCATATACAAAATTCAGCGAGGGTGCCCGCGTCTCCCTCTTCGTTTCCTCATCTTTTGGGAAAAGTTCCAGGCAGTCTTTGATGGACAATACTCTTTCGCTCAAGGAGACCTTTTTCGCAGTATCTTTTATGCCTCTATCTTCTGTTACAAGAAAATCCACACAGTTCCTTTTAACGGCATATAGTAGCGAGGCATCGATTGGGTCATTATCGTATCGATTCTCACCGATAGCCAAAATATATTGTTGGTCCTCTCTTGGGTCTGGAGGACTTTTTAATTCCGGATATGCTCGGATCTTAGAAAGAATGATTTTCCTGCGGCTTTCGTCTTGGTCGTTTTCAATATCCTTTATCGATCCAGGGTGAAATGTCAGGAAAACTCCAGAAGAATGCATCCGACGAAGCACTTCTTGAAGCGATTCATCGAGTTGATGGTTATCCTCTCGATAGATGAAAATGTTGGTATCAAGTAAAATTCTCATCTTACCAGTCCCCCCTGACCATCGATACTTCCCCTATCATCCAGATATATATTTATCCATACTTAATAATATCTTCTTTATGATCGATATGATTTATGGATATACAGACAATAAATAAACTAAAAGGAGAGAGTCAGGCGAAACTACTAAATTAAATATTCAAGTTGATATTATTATAAATCCTAAATCGAACAGTCTCATCATTGTTGATATCATCTCAATCAAAAATATTCTCTGTTCTCGGCTATCCTTTGCAGATGTTTGTAATATGGATAAACACCACAGTAGTTTTATCGTTCATATCGTTTTTAGGTTGTGCAATTGGAGAACGGGGGATGTTAAGTTGAAGGGCGTTATTGAAGCTTGTAAACCCAGAGATGATATTCTAAAGGGGAAGGCGTCTGATGAGATATACGCAGCACACCTTGGGCGAGTAAGGGATGGAAACGGGCCTGCTGTCTATAACGATCCCCGGGTTTTCTTCGAGAACACCTTCGCAACTTCAGGTTTAATGACCGTCGTCAAAGAGACGTTCGCAAGGTTATCTGGAAAGGATGCTGGATCATCCTTCATCAAATTAGAAACCTCACTGGGTGGAGGTAAAACCCACAGTCTCATCGCTTTGTATCACATAGCAAAGAACGGTTCAAAGACCCCTGGTGCAGAATCGTTGCTCCAAGGGATGGATTTTGCCCCTGTCCGAGTAGCAGCGATCATCGGATCGGAACCTGGTGTGGTAAGAACTGACGATGAGCCGCTGACTATCTGGGGGATAATGGCCAAACAATTGTTCGGTTCTCATGGCTATAACAAGATCAGACCATATGATGATCAACTGACATCCCCTGGTGAGAAAGCCCTTTTTGACCTATTTGGAAAAGATAAATGCCTCATTCTGATCGATGAGATGGCATTGTACCTGGCAAAAGCGGCGACCGTCAAGGTAGGGGAAAGCACTTTGGCGAAGCAGACCATAGCCTTTTTACAGGAGCTGTCCAGCGTTTCAAGTGCATTGACCAATGTAGTCGTGGTCATCACTAGTCTGAACCGAGAATCCGTCTTCAGAGACGAAACGGACCAATTATTGAAGGTTCTTGACACAGATGTTAAGAAACAAAAGGCAAGCGAGGCAGTGGAAGAAGCGGACCGGGTGATGTCTAGACTAGTGAGGAACCTCACTCCAACAACAGGTGAGGAATTCTCTGCTGTCGTTCGACATCGACTTTTCGAGAACATTGATGAAGAGGCAGCTGAAGAGGTATGCCGTGCTTATATGCAGGTCCTGATGAGCGACTCGAACGCAGACTACCTTCCTGCCAGTGCAAGAGAGCCGAAATATTTACAGAACTTGCGGTTAGCATACCCATTCCATCCAGAGCTGATCAATACTCTAAGGACAAAGACAAGTTCGATACAGAACTTCAACAAGACAAGAGGGGTCCTAAGACTACTGAGCAAGGTCGTGCGGGCCGAATGGAGACAGATGAGCCCCGACCTTCTGATCCATCCATATGTCATCGATATGAGGAACCAGGAATTCGTCGAGGAGATCGTTTCCAGGCTGGACAAAGGGGAGTATCAATCCGCTTTGGCAGCTGATATCGCCAACCAAAGGGATCAACCCAGATCGTCCAAGGTAGACGATAATTTCAATGAACCGTTGGGCACGAGGATTGCCAATGTAGTGTTCTTGAACAGCATGACTGGGGCTGTGGGTTCTGACATCCTTCATGGGATCAAGGAAAATGAGATCCATCTTTCGATGGCACGCCCAGGGTTCGATCTTAAGTTGTCTGAGAACGCGCTCAAGCTGCTGGAAGACAATTGTTTCTATCTGGTGCGGCAAGGTCCTACCTTCGCATTCCACACTGAACCAAATCTCAACAAGATCATAGAGAATGCCAAGGATTCTGTCGAGAAGACAAAGGTATTGGGTGAACTGGAGAATAGGATCAGGGCGCTTTATGGTAGCCGAAAATATTTTGAACCGGTGCTATACGCCAACGAACCTGGCAAAGTTCCGGACAATGTCGACAAACCAAAGCTGGTGGTCTTACATTATCGTGATTGCGATATCAAGAGCAAAAGCACAGCCATCCCGGAGATTGTCCGGAAGATATACGAGAAGAAGGGTACGATCGATTCCACCAGGGTCTATCTGAACAATCTGTTATTCCTCGTAGCCGATCATGATGAGATCGAGAAGATGGAACTGAACGGGATCCAGTATCTCGCAATGAACCAATTGGTTAAGGACCTTGATGAAGGAGCATCCTATCTGGCTGCCCTGTCTCAAACTCAGAGACAGAAATTGAAACAGATGCGCCAGGAAGCCGAGCTCTACATCAAAATTGCTATTGTTGTGTGCTACAAGCACATAGTCCTACCTTCAGTACAGACAGATTTGGAGCACGCAGGTTCTCGTAAACCGTTGCGTATTCGCACGATGAGGGTCTCAGACTCTGAGGCGAAGAGTGCCATAGCTAGCCAAAAAGGTCAGGATGAGGCTATCGTTGAATTCCTGATCGAGATCGAAGCTGGTAGGACGGTTAACAGCAACGAATTATCCCCAGAGTTCATCATCGAGCAGCTTTGGGACAAAAAGAAGGATTCGATACCAGCAGATGAGTTCAAGTTCATGTTCTATCGCAACCCATCCTGCGGGATAATCTTCTCAGAAGATCTCGTCAAGAAATCATTGAAGTCCGGTTTGCTGAAGGGAAAATGGGTTGTCGTAGCTCAGGGCGAGCTCTATGATTCCAAGAATTACGTCCAGTTCTACTCTGGTCTGACAAATGATGTGGAGATCATCCTCACTAATACGGAGACAAGCCGCGCAATGTTGGAACAGTATTATTGTAAGAGGTGTGGCAAGCGCAAGGCTTCATGCAGTTGCGAAGAGAAGGTATGTGACAAGTGCGGGAAGAAATTGAGCGAATGCGTCTGCGTCGAAGATCTCTGTACCAGATGTCACCGACCGATCAAGGATTGCATATGTGGCGAGGTCATAAGAACGAAAGAATCGGTCACAATGTCCCGGGCCACGAAGGACCTGGACGACCTCCTGAGAGATCATAACATCGAGAAGATCTCAACGATAAGGATCAAACCAGATGGGCGCAGGGCCCTGATGAACCTGAACATGGCATTGCCACAATTCGGAAAGGTCGAGATGATGTTCGAAATGGAATTCTCAATCAATCAACCTACATTAGGTAACAATCTGAAATTGGAATATCATGGCAATTCAAATGGGTATGGCCAGTTGAAACAGCTTTTATCGAATTATGAGGCGAAGAGTGATTTCAGTAGTCATGACCTGACCATTGAGATGAAGTATACTGATGGAATCGATGTTAAAGAAATGCTGTCGATACTCGGCGAGAAGGTCCAACCTTTCACTGGAGAAGAACTCTACCTTATCGAGATGGTGCCGAAACAGGAGGAGAAAGCATGAATCCTCACTCGTTCGAGCTGAAGGTCAAATTGGTCAATGAAGAGCTAACTTTAGAACTCTTTGAGCTTCCACCAGAGGGTGATCGTCGGAATGGGGTCAAACCAACCCTGATGAGCAAGTTGGATGCTGACCAGATGGCATTAGTTCAGGTCCTTTTATCAAAGGCACTTCGTAATGGTGGGTACTCCATCTCAGATGTAAAGAGGACGAGAAAAGCCCCATTCAAGTTGAAAGAAGAGGACGGAATCCGATTGGATCTGGCTTTCCGTGGATCAAAAGGTATCAGCAAACGGAGCAGGATAGAAGATATTGTCACTGGCATCAGTTCAATGGGCCGAGAGGAAGCATATTATTGGCATGCTAAGGTGACTAGAGGAAGCGATCGTGAGAATTGGAATGGGATTAAGGCCATGAGGATCCTGCTAGCTGGGGAATGATTCAAATGGATATTAAGCGAGACAAACATGGTCGTCCTCGGGTTTTTTTAGAAGAGGATTGCCCCATCGAAGAGTTGTCAATAGAGTCGCAAAGGGAAAGAGGAGCTGCTAATGCATTACCACCCCTATACTTTCTACATATCTGGTGGGCAAGAAGGCCTTTGACGATAAGTAGAGCCTCGGTTTTGGGCTCTTTGTTGCCATCAGGTTTCGATGGTAAGGACTTCTTAAAATTGATGGGCATAGAAGGCGATCCAATTGTTGATCAGGCGAGAATATCTGCAGCAAACAAAACAGGAACGAAGTTGAAGGTTGGTTTTTCCCATAAGCGTGGTTTTAGTAATCAGATTCATAAAAGTGAAATAATTAAAATGCAAAATATTATCCATGAAGTCTGGGGTAATAGTAAAGTCAATGTATTGGACTCATTCGCCGGTGGCGGGAGTATCCCATTCGAGTCGGTAAGAATGGGCTTTGATACAATTGCTAATGAATTGAATCCGGTTGCATCGATTATTGAAAGAGCCACGATAGAGTATCCAATATTGTTTGGAACTTCATTAGCAAATGAAATTGAAACAATTGGAGAAAAGATAGCATCTGAATTGGAAATTGAGCTTACAAACGTTTTTCCGAAAAATCCAGGTGAAAATATTTTTGCGTACATCTGGGTCCGAACCGTTCGTTGTGCCAAATGCTCTCTCTCGGTCCCTCTAACACCTAATTGGTGGCTGAGTACGGTTGAAAAGATAGGTTATCATCCGATCGTTCCTTCAACGAACCAAGGTGATGTATGTTCTTTTAAAATTATATCGGTCATAAACGATTTTGATCCCGAGAAAGGGACGGTGAAAAGAGGCGTTGCAACATGTCCCAGATGCGGGAATATTATTGAAGGAGAATTCATCAAGGAAGAAGCGAAGGCTGGGAGATTTGGACATCAACTTGCTGCAATAGGATATATGATGCAAGGGCGCAACGGTCGATTCTTCAGGGAGCCGCAGCAATTGGATATGGATGGCATAATTTTAGCTGAGAAGATATTGAATCAAAAATTACCCGAATGGGAGAAAAAAGGAATCATCCCAAATGAAGAGATTCCAGATGGTAATAAAACAAGAGAGCCAAGAAATGTAGGTATTGATCATTGGAATCAGATGTTTAATCATCGCCAGCTCCTTGTTCATCTTATTACCATAGAGAAGATTATTGAGTATCCATGGAATGAGATTGAAAATGATAAAAAGAGAGAAGCGCTAAGAGTATATGTCCAACTGGCTTTCGACAAATGCATCGATTATTCAGCGATTTTAAATTTATATGATTCGACAAGGGCAAGAATAAAACATGTTTTTGCTCGACATGATTTTTCGATAACCTGGTCATATGGAGAGATTGATGGAGCCGGTACTCTATTCCGATTTGGTTATTCACAAATTTCTGGTGCATATTCAGAGATTGTTAAATTGATTGATCGGCCGCAGGGATCTATTCGTTTCATCAACGGTAATGCAGCCAATCTAACTGGGGTAGAAACTGGTTCAATTACTCATATTTCCATCGATCCGCCATATTATGATAATGTAATGTATTCTGAATGCTCAGATTTTTTCTATGTCTGGATGAAACGTAGCCTGGCAGGTGTATTCCCCGAACTGTTCTCGACCGAATTGACCGATAAGAGTGTTGAGGCGGTAGCTAATTTTTCTCAGTTCAAAACCTGTGGAGCAGGAAAGGCTAGGAGTCTAGCTTCAAAAGATTATGAGGCAAAAATGCTCTCTTCTTTCAGAGAGATGCACAGGGTGCTTCGAGATGAAGGAGTAATGACTATTATGTTCACTCATAAGAGAGTGGAGGCATGGGATACACTATCTCAAGCATTATTCGAAGCAGGATTCATGATTACCGCTACTTGGCCTATACATACTGAAAGTGAGCATTCATTGCACCAAGCAAAAAAGAACGCGGCAACTTCAACAGTTCTCCTTATTTGTCGTAAGAGAGTTGAAGAGAATAAAACATCCTGGTGGGACGAAGTACAACATCAAATCGACGAGGATGTGAAATTTCATGCTGAGCGTTTCGCCGTAAAAGGATTGAGGGGACAGGATACTTTCATCGCTTGTTTTGGCCCAGCATTACAAGTCCTCTCAGAACACTGGCCGGTAAAAAGAAAAGATGGCACTACAGTAAGACCAGACGAAGCTCTTGACCGTGCTCGAATCATTGTGAGCGCATGGTTCATGGACCGAATAGCTGAAGGAAAAGCAGAGAATCTGGACTCTGTCACGCGTTTCTATATACTCTCATGGTACATCCAGAATGTAAGAGAATATCATTATGACGAGGCTCGGAAGCTCGGCCTATCATTAAATGTCGAAATCGATGACCTGATGAGACGAAAGATCATGGAAAAGAAGGGCGATTTCGTACGCATCCTCAAGCCTCAGGAGAGAGCGCGTAGTAAAGGTCTCAACCCCGATGCGAAATCTTACGATAACGTCCTTGACATGGTTCAATCCGCCATGTGCGCTTACGACGCTGGAAAGAGTCTGGAACTTACTAGGTTCCATCAAAGAACTGGCGCTCTTGCAACTAAGGGATATAAAGAGGCCATCGCTTATCTTCTGGACGTCCTCCCGCGAACAGAAGAGGTCGTAGAGTACAGATTATTGGACGAGATGTGGGCTGCCAATTATTCCGATCAGATCAAGAGAAAGGCCGTGAAGAAGACCGATCCAACGGGAAAGAAACTCACGTCATTGGATAATTTTACAGGGGAGAGCAACTCCACAGAATCAATCAATGATACTTCTGAGAGGTCTGAAGAGATCGAGGAGATGGACGAGGAGGAACAATGAGCCTCAAGGATGTCCCGTTAAAAGCCCATTACATATCTGGTGTCGATGATCTGGTACACAAGTTCTACATTCCAATGTTAGAACAAAGCAATCTCTACCAACGTCGCACGGGATACTTCAACAGCCGAGCATTGGCGATGGCGGGACGAGGCTTGTCTGGTCTGATCCGAAACCATGGGAAGATGCAATTGATCTGCTCGGTGGAGCTGGAAGAGGATGAAAGAGAGATCTATGAGGACCCTTCCAAACACGTCCGATTGCTTGAACAGAAAGCAGATCAAGTGAGCAAGATGCTGGAGCAGCCATCTGATGAACTAGAAGAGCATCGTCTGATGTTGCTCGCAGAGGTCCTTTCTCGCGGTCTATTAGAGATCAAGATCGCTTTCCCAAAAGCAGGCATCTACCACGAGAAGGTCGGGATCTTCTACGACGATAAAGGTAACAAATGTGCCTTCAGTGGGAGTGACAACGAGACCCCGGGCGGATGGTTGCACAACACAGAGTCATTCCATGTCTTCACGTCTTGGCAAGATGCCCGACATATCGAGCCAGAGATCGACACGTTCAATAAGTTATGGAACAATCGGTTGAGCGGTACAACGGTCATCCCACTTCCAGAGGCGGTAAAGAAAAATATCATCCGGTACAAGAAAAAAGATTTCGATGAAGGTTATTGGGAACCAGAGGACCCACGATCAAAGTACGTTAGACCTGTGGATAATCCTGATTGGGTCTGGACCCCTGAGCTTGTATATATCTTCGAATCACCACGTCTCTGGAACCATCAGGACTTCGCATTTGGTGAGGTCGGCATCACGCCATTCCAGCACCAGGATTATGTTGCTGCCAACGTTCTGAAGAATTGGCCACCCAGATGCATGTTGTGCGACGAGGTCGGTCTTGGTAAGACGATCGAGGCCGGTCTGATCCTTAGAGGATTCATGTCCGCTGGTAGATTGGACAGGACGCTCATACTAGCCCCAAAGAACATCCTAAAACAATGGCAGCTGCAATTGTTCACAAAATTCAATATCACGGCATGGAGGCTCGAAGGCAACTATTTAGAAGGCCCTACTCTGGACCCAAACCTGTCTCCAGAACGTGTCAAGGCCGATCCGGATAATCCTTTCAAGTCGCGACCGATAATGCTGGCATCAAGTCAATTAATCAGAAGCGAGGCAAGATTGGACCAAGTATCGGCGGTCCCTTGGGACATGATATTGCTCGATGAGGCCCATCACGCAAGGGCTAGAGGTCCTTCAGGCAAGCGTGACCCCAATCTTCTTCTCAGGGCGATGGATAATCTCAAACTCCAGACCCAAGGGCTTGTCTTCATGACAGCCACCCCTATCCAGATTGACAGAAAAGAACTCTGGGACCTCCTCATGGTCTTAGAACTACCAGGTGGTTGGCAGGATGAGGATTCCTTTGATGCATTTTTCATTGAGCTAAATGAAAAACGACCAGACTGGGGTCTCATGTTCGGTCTGGCACAGGACACGATAAAAGCATTCGGTATCGACGAATCTTCCATCCAAATGGTCCAGGAAGAATATCGTGATGTGGATGTCGAACACCTAATGCAGTTGATCAAGACCGGTAAGCACCAGGTCGCTCAAGGACTGAGCCCGAGGGAGCAAGAAGCTATGAAAATATTGCTCTACAGGTGCACACCAGTCTATAGAATGATATTCCGCAATACCAGAGAACTGCTGAAACGCTATTATCAAGAAGGGAAGATCAAAGATAGGATCGCTGATCGAGAGCCCCAGGTCCCGGATAGTATCGTGCTTCTAGGAAATGAGAACGACCCTCATTCGGAGCTTGGACTATATCTCAAGATCGACGAATACGTCAGGGAGTATTACGCGAAATACAACGCGGTCAGAAAAGGTATGGGTTTTGTGATGGAGGTCTACAGGAAAAGGCTCACCTCCAGCTTCCATTCTATCAAGCTCAGCCTTGAACGAAGGAAGGCGAGACTTGCTGAGGCCCTCCGCACCGGCGATTACGGGATGTTGCTAGGACTAGCACAACAGGAGATCGAGGACTCTGAAGAAGAGGAACTTGATGAGATTGAGGAATCCATCGATCCGTCCAAGCTCCGTTCAGACCAGATGAGAGCGGTCATCCAAGCTGAACATGATTTTCTTGAGGTCTTCATTAACCAACTGAAAAACCTGCCTCACGACTCGAAAACAGACTATTTGGATCGAATTTTACGAAATAAGTTCGAACAGGGATTAAGAAGGGTCATCATCTTCAGCCAGTTCAAGGATACAGTAGATCACCTGCTAGAGTATCTATTGCCCCAATATGGTGAAAAGCTAGGATCATATTCTGGCGTGGGAGGTTCATTCTGGAATGGCAGGGAATGGGTCACCTGCTCGAAGCAGAAGATCCAACAGAAATTTACCGATGATGCCGATCCGTTGGCCATTTTGATATGTACTGATGCGGCGGCAGAGGGTCTGGACCTTCAATCATGCAATACTCTCATCAATTATGATATTCCTTGGAATCCAATGCGTATCGAGCAAAGGATCGGTCGTATCGATCGTATCGGACAAAAATCCCCCAAGGTTTTCATTCACACTTTCTTTTATCAAGGAACAGTAGAAGAAACTGTTTATGGACGATGCTTGGAGCGCATCGGTTATTTCCGCACCACTTTAGGGAATCTGCAGCCCATACTAATTGAGACGGAACGTCTCATTAGAAATGGCGCCATGGCAAGGACAAGGGAAGAACAGCAGACGATGCTGGCGAACATCGATGAAAGGTTAGAGCAAAGCATTGCCGAGGTTGATGAGAGCATCCGAATATTCCACTTTTTGAATCACTATGTTCCACAGTTAAAATTAGCAATAAAAACGGTCCCGGTCTCTCAGGAACAGCTCGAGAGCAATCTAGCACCCAGATTAGTCAATGCTGGATGGATCAAAGATGGTGATTATTGGGCGATAGAAAAAGATGTCATCACATTCAAACCAAAAGTGATGGACCAAAAATCCAGAAGTGCTCGATTGATCACGCCCAACTCGAATTTGGTAGGATTGTTCGGAAGTTTACCAGACATTTCAGAAGTGACATCCGACGCGAATGGACGAAAATTGTATAGGATTGAGATCGAAGGAATGACGGTTTTTGTCTTAGAAAATAAGAACATCTATCGGCCGGTAATCACGATGAATGATCTTTCCCAGAGTGGTGGGCAGAAATTTTCGACATTAGAAGATTGCATCGCTCATATGCGTGCGGAGATCATTGGGCGTCGCACAGAGAGCATCAGAGATCAATTGCATATGTGGCAGAATCGTATGGATGGATGGGAATCAAGAACGCGCATGTATCTTGTTCAATTATTGAATTGGCGCTGGAGAGACGTCTCAATAAAAGGAACTGCTCCAACAGATGAAACGATTAACGACATTTGGACAGAATATCTCAAAGATGTTGATAGAAATTCAACTAAAAAACTTGCTGACTACGTTAAATATCGACCGGTTTCATCTGACATTCGGCGTGGTGTCAGAGGTAGGGTCCCGACCAATAGTCCTAGATCAAGTAAAATGGAGACTGCCTTGGCAAATGAACTTGAAATTATTCAATCTAACTTGTTTATGTTGAAAGAAAAAATGTCCAGCACATATTAGAAAGAGCGGACGTCTACAAGTTTCCTTAGGGTGGTTAAGTTAGGTATGGTGGTTGATATTCGCCCAGTATTTCGAATGCAATACTTAGGTGGCCTCCAAAAGTGATGAATTTTGTATTGCCATTGACAGAAGTTAAGCACAGAACTATAACCAAGGGTCCAATGTGGCCCTCCTTGGTATTTTTCCTGTCGCCTCTTTCTTCAGCTTCGACAGGACTTCATCACGTTCCTGTAGGTACATCTCTTCGACTTGATGATCAACCCATTTCTTCTCGATTGCCAGGCTCACGCTTGTCCTATTGCTCCCACTGGCTATTAACCTGAACGCATGTTCCTCGCTTCGGTATTCAAGAACCTTAATAGTCATTGCATCCTCGATGATTCGATTTGCTAACTCATCGATGTAAGCAGGTGACATATAGAAGAGATCTGATTTCAAGTAGTCCCGCAACCTCTCCTTGGTAACCATTAATCCTTTCTCTCCTACGGTTGCGACCCTCACCAATGCTAGCATCTCTAGGACTCTGTGGGTCTTTGGGAAAGTGTTGATAGCTGATGAATTACTATCCACCGGGTTAGCCAATGATTTCACCAACTCTTTGTCCTTATGTAGTAGCGAAGCTCTTTTCACAACAATATCTTGACCATCAATGCTGCGGATTTGAATATCCCTTCGAGGCGGTTCGCATAATGACAGGGTGGCACCCGGGATCATCTCTACTGACCAAACAGTAATCCCTCCACCCGTCTCAATGATGCGGTTGAGTACTTGGTGGGCATCGGCCGGGGGTGCAGCGATGACCGGTTCGAACACGATCGAGGAATAATCCTTTTCCATCAGATACTCCCTTGCTATAAGGTCCCGATGTGCCTCTGCCACTGCCATTCGGTCGCGCATCTGGTTCACAACCTCCATCGCTGACGCGGTTGAGCTCTTACATTCCCCGAAGATGGCGCATCGATAACGATTATTATCCTTGTAAAGTAAGAAATCGGTGTTCGGTAACCCATATTCAGCAAGTGGAGAAGCTCGGACAAATCGATATCCCGTTCCCACCAGGCTACCTGTTTCAGTAAATGGAAAAACGCAGCTGTTGAGGATTGCCCGATGCTTACGTTCTGTTTCTATACCCTTCTTGAAAGGCTCGGCGATTGCTTCCCTTTCATTCTGATACTTAGTCTTCAGTTGCCTATTAATGGCATTCCTGCCATCAACATAAGACTTCCTCACTTCCTTCGGAAGCTTGGCTATGAAATCTTTCTCCGCTGGCTCCATCCTTACCTCTTCAACAATGGGCTAGCTCAGCGAGTTCTGCGTTGTCATCAACAAGCTCGACGACACCCTGATAGAATCCAATGAACGATTCAAAAGTCGTCTCGTACTTAGGTACAATGACAATCCGGTGGTGGGAGATGGTGATATCGAATACCGAGCCTTTCAACTCGTCTATCACTGTTGTTGTGATGCTCTCCAATCCCTTGGCCTTTGAGTCGTCTTTTCTCTCCTGCCTACCTATGTAGGTGTCTATGAACGAGAACCTCTTGATCTCCTTTTTGATTTTTTCGAGAGCGTGTTCATCGAAGGACTTCTGAGCGTTCAATGTGATGCAACCAGCGTTGATGTACGCAACTTTAATGTTCAGATGTTCATCAATTCTATATTCAAACCTTTTTGAGGTTGCCTGCATGGACAGAATCTCACCCTTTATGCGGTCAAGGTGCTTGAGGAAAAGGTCAATTATCCTTGGCGTAGCTCTTTGGGCGGCGAACAAACCATCATCGGTTATGTGGAGTTTCAAGTCATGACCGGCCCTCAGGTAAATCCTGTTTGGTATTACTCCATACAGCTCGCCCATCTCGTCAAGGGCGAAAGTGGCGTCGTTGCCTCTATACTCGATGCGTCGTGAATATTCTGGCCGAATTCTACATGGTCCATCGCGCTCGCCTTTTCTCCGTCCAGAGAAGAGATAAACATAACCATTGGTGTCCTCCATCAGTCCTTTCCAAAAGGCATCAAAGAGTAACGGTTTTATCCACATCCGGGCAGCACCTTTGCGCCGATCAATTCTAGTACCAAGCTCTTTCTGGTAGCTATCGTCACTGGCATAGGTATACATTAACAAAAGACCTGGTGAATATTCTTCAAGGAAGTACTGCTCAGATCCCTCCCCGTCATCTGACAGCGGGGAGACGCGATATATCTCACCAAGCTGGGTTATTTCCTTTGGGCTGAAGAGTCGTTCCTTCCAATCTTCGGCGACTAGAAGGCAGTATATTTTCAACCACCTTCTCTTACCATAACTGGAGAAAAGTTCCACTGGGTTCTCTTTTAAATATCCCCTGAACTCCTCCCGTGTGAACTCCCGATCCTTAATCTGCATGAATACCTCCCACCAGCTCTCTGCGCTCCTCCAAGCGTAAGGAGCGCATGACATTGTAGATTTAATCCTTTTATGGGTCTTTTATTCATTACCCCTATTCAAATAATTAACCTAGGGGTGCTCGACAATTGGGTCTCACTAATAAGAAGTGAAACTATTGATGTCATTCGTGACAGAAAAACTACTTGCACCAATTGGGCTTGCTGAGTGGAATAACAATTCCACAGTCCATCTTCAATAAAACAAACGAAAACGAACCAACCCGCATTTATTAATATAAATGATTTGAATTGAATATTCGGAGGTTTAGGAGGTTATCGAATTCATCAATTCGATATATCGCCTTAAGCTCACTTTTAACATAAGTTCCTCTGCCGGTAACAATTCAGCCAGAGCTTTACCAAATTCTGGTTTTCCAAATGGAATGCGACTGTTATAGTGTACCAAATCATACAGTTTTTTTGAAAATTTACCTTCTCCACGAAGTTCTTCAATTTTCTGAGGCAACCAAATGCTGTCATCAAACTTAGGCCACCTAGCATTTAGACACCTACAAATCTCATCATTTGTAAATTCATCTTCAAATTCTTTGGTTCCAACTAATACTACGTTGTGATCCATGAATTCAGATGGAAATCCAATCTCGTTCAATCTCTCAACGGTGATTTTTTTAGGGCCCTCATCCTGAATATCTCTGTCGAGAAATAATATTGTAGCATCACTTTTATTTTTATTTAACAATTTTAAGAATTCTTTCCAGCAGGAGTTTGATTTTAAATTAATTAAAACAACCCCGGATTCAGCCATATGTCTTTGAGTGATCTTATGATGCATTAAGGGAAGTGCATTCCATTCGGTGTCCCCCTCAACAATTAAAAAACATCTCTCGAAGAAAATGCTGCTATTTTTTATGCCGGTTATTCCAGCTAAATCATCTAAAAATGATTTAATATCGGTCTCATCACAACCTTTTAAAAAGTCAATCGAGGAACACCCATCGGTTTGCATTATCCGATTGATTGAGCTTGCTGGTGCCCTGTCGACCATGGATACTGAATGAGTACAAATTATTACTTGAACATTATTGTTTGGATCTGATGATTTATTTAAGGCATAGAACATTTTTTTCTGGGCTTCGTAATGCAAATTTGCATCTGGTTCGTCATAACCACGAATGACAGATTTCTTACTAGTTTTTGACCTAAGTTCACAGTCCCATTCTAGGAGGGCCAGTAGCATTCTCTTTTTTGAACCTTCACCAATATTATTAATTGATCTTACCCCATCCCCGAAATCGACTAATAAATCCTTTAAGCTAAATCCACTGGCGAAATCAACGCTAAAATCTCCAGTGATTGAGACGATTTTATCAACTTTGTCATTTATTTTCTTTTTCAATTCATTCTCTATATGGTCATTTAAATCTGTTTTTATTTGGTTTTCTTTGTCTTTTAGATCCCCCTTTGGAACCAAATTCCCATTGCCATCGTCATCATAGAAGTGACTTCGATATATTCCTTTAAGTGTATTATCAACATAGGCGAGAGGATTTCCATAATTCGAGCTATCATAATTTTCATATATAGGGAGAAATGGCATTAAATCCCCCCATTTTACCTGAACCCATTTGCTAATCTTAGGTATTAAAGAATCATTCTCTTCAAGATACTTTGTCAATCTAAGTTTAGAGTCATCTTTGGTTGTATAAAGGACGTTAAATTGCTTGCATAATTCTTCTATTTGACCCGCCTTTAGTCCATTAAGGTTGCAGAGATTTTCATCCGCATATACGCTCGAAAAAACATATGGTTTTACGTCTATTGCATCGTTTATGAGAGAATAATCCTGTTTTACTTTTAGTGTGCCATCCACAATGAATTGTTTAGGTAATATTTTGAAATCTGTATCATCTAAATTAAAACACAATTCTATGCTGGCCATTTTCTCAATGCTACCATTGATCTGATGGAAGCAATCTGGACTGAAACCTTTATACATAAAGAATATTTTCAATGCTTTTAGAATGGAAGATTTCCCCGAATCATTCTCGCCGATGAAAATGGTCATTCTATGAATTGGGATTATTCCGCTGTCTTTAAAACACTTGAAATTAACTAATTTAATTGATGCAAGATCCAACTTTCAACCCCCAGGGAATAAAATGTTGAATGGTTTAATATCTTATGCACGTTATTTACAAATGAATAATATGCAAAGAATAGCAGTGGTTTCGTCAAATCTCAAATCCATTGGATATGATTCACAGGCGATGATTTTGGAAATTGAGTTTAATAATGGCCAGATTTATCATTACTCAGGAGTGCCGGAGAACATTCATCAGGCATTGATGAACGCACAGTCCCATGGAACATATCTCCATCAATTTGTAATGAATCGATATCCATATGTAAAAATAAGATAGATCCATCCAAGTATTTCGGCTTGAGGCCCCAGATAACACGGTCCATCAATTATTCATAAAAAGGTTGTTTACTTCCTTGATTTCGGTGTCGCTCTTTTTCTGCGCATATGAGTGGATATCGTGATTAAGAAATATAATTGGCCATCCGGCTGAGTGAAGTGAACTAATTATAAGAATTATATCGAAAAGCTTATTTGGTGTGTAGTCTCAGATAAGCTCCTCTTTACACGAATCAAGCTTTTAAGCAATAATCAAATAAAATAATGTGGGAATAAAAAAAAGTTTAGTCGGTTTAAAAGTTGGCCGACCATTCAGTTACAATTTACGCGCCCTCTGGAGCAACCTCGTTCTCGTCGTCTCCATCCAGAACATCGCTGATCTGTTCCTCAATTACATCGACCAGTTCACTTGCATCGCTCTCACTAAGTCCATTTCTCACAAGGGCCTCTTCCAGCTCAGCTAGAATTTTGATTATTTTCCTGTCCACGGCATTACCTCCTTTTAATTTGTACCCTATTCTATTCTAGGGTTGTAGTGGATAATTAGCAGTAATGGTTAAATAGGTTTGCATGGGAAATATTAATAGATTTAACAACACGGCTACAACGGATAGATTAAGTAAACCTAGACCAATGCATGTTCAAGGTGTGAAAAATGAGACTCCTAGGTACTGTCGAAGTGATGACCAACAAGAGGGTCACCATTCCAAACAAATTGCTCGAGGTCTTGAAAGCCAAGGAAGGAGACTTTCTATTGTTCTATGAGGACGATGATGGAAAGATTATTGTAAAGATGGAGAAAGGCTGATTGTCTGTGCATCAAATCAATACATTATGGTGGTAACAATCAGTCGTGATTACAAGTGGTTCGTCATAATAACCATCTCGCTTTATAAAAGGGTAATTCACAATTTCATTGAGTTATCAACATGAAACAAATTGTCGAATTATAGAATTTGTTCAATAAAGTTATCAATCAATTATTTGTTCCTTGAGACCTCGATATTGGGGGAGATTTGATATGACAGAGGAGATCCGGTTGTGGAGAATCGATAGAACTGGCATGCTCATGGAAATTCAGCGGAACAAATTATCTCTGGAGGATCGTTTAGAACAATGGATATTGAACGATATCACCATTCTTTCTGATAATCTGCTCATAATAGGGGAACAGGTTCAAACCCTAGGAGGGCCGCTGGATATATTGTGCCTCGATAGTAACGGCGATACTGTCATCGTCGAATTAAAACGAGGAATGACACCTAGGGAGGTAACTGCCCAGGCATTGGATTACGCTTCGTGCATTAAAGATATGACGGCCGAGAATCTTGATACCATCGCCAAGGAATTTTTAACGAGAAAGAATGGTGCCAGTAAGTCACTAGCTGAGGAATTCGAGCAAAGATTTGGTATTGAATTACCCGATGACATAAATCAAAGGCAGAGAATTATAATTGTCGGCGCCAACATAGATGACAGCACGGAAAGGATAATCCACTATCTCTCGGAAAATTACGACATCCCCATCAATGCTTTGACATTTCAATATTTCAAGAACGATGGCGACGAGTATCTCGGAAGAGTTTTCCTTCTTGATCCAGAGGTGATCGAGAGTAAAATGGGAAAGACTGGTACACGTAAGAGGACGCCATATCTAAAGTACGACGAACTTGTCGAAATTGCTAAGGAAAATAAGGTTTTAGAACTCTATACCAGACTCTGGGAGGGATTAAGAAATATCTTCTCAGGGACAGCGACCAACGTTTCAAGCCTCACATTTAATGTCATATCAGAGAATGGTCGTAATATTGTGATGGGGCTAGTTCCAACAGATAGCGACGAGGACAGGGGATTGAAATTCTACCTCTATGCGAAAAGATTGACTGATTTCATCGGGATATCTCGTGAAGATCTGATAGCTGCACTCCCAGTGAACAAGAAGGACTGGTGTTATACTGAGGCGAACAGGGGAAATGAGTTCTGGTCCGGCTATGAAGGATATTTCTCGAACATGGGAGAAGCTAATCGATTCATAGAAAAGTTATTACAATCAAAACAAAAAATAAATTGAAACGATTTCCATTTCATATCATAATATTATGGTTTAATATTCAACTGGATGAATGGGTGCATTATAACCAACGTACTTGGTGGTTTGGAGACGATGGTTTCAGTATCTACGATTGGCGAAAGGGAACTTGCCAAATTTCTTGACAAATTCCCTTATCATAGATTTCTCCAACTCTTCCGGATCAACGGTATTTGCCACCAACATCCAGCATACTAGGAGTTCCCTGCTGTCCGCCAGTTGCCAGATGTGACGCCCTCCTTTATGTGGAGCTGGCGCCCCCTCACCGAACCTCATGTATGTCCTGATCCTCTTCCTCAGTGACGTACCGGCCTTTCCAATGTACATTATTTCAGTCCCTTCCACCCATTTTTCCTCGAGGACGCTCAACGGTACATTAGGATCTATTCCCTTGAACCGGCCCCCGCTCCCGGTCTCTAAGAAGACCGGTGGCTCCTCAGTACATCGCAGTATCAGATAGACACCAGGTACATCATCGATGATCGAACATCCATTCTGCATCAGCCACTCTATACTGACAAATCCTTTCAATCCAGAGTGCGCCTCATCGACTGGACCGTTCGTTGACACGATTCACCATTCCATTACAGACTTAAAATTATGGTGCGAATATTTTCATCAACCACCTTTTTAAGGGGGTACTCCACGGCTTCGACTCATATCGGTACCACGTCCCCAGTCTCTGTCAGATAGATGTACGAGGTCACTTTCCCATCGACCATCTTTCCAACTGCTTTCGCATAGATGTCCATCTGTTCCTTGAAGACCGATATCTGTTCCGCGATATGGGGTTCCAACGGGTCGATGGTCTTGTAATCTATCAGCGCCCATCCCCCCTCCCTTAGCTGGACTAACCTATCAATGATCCCTAAGTAAACGACATCTCCTTCCCTTAGCTCGAAGGGCAGCTCTTTAAGGTCCTTGCCATTATCAGCGATGTTCATCATCAACTCTGATGTCATGAACCTCTTGTGCATCCCCTCCAACCCATGGACAACTTTCCTCGTTTCCTCTTCATTGATTTCCAAACGGGAAGATTTCAGCAGCTGCAAAGGGGACTTTCCACGCATTACTTCATGGACCAAAGTTCCATAGTCCGCAGCCGTCATCCCATTTTTTTGTAGGATGGATTTCGTCTCCGACATCACACCCCCTTTGAACTTCACACCCTCCTTGTCACCCGCCGATGGCCTGATGACCTCCACCTTCCCTTGAATTCTTGATTTCTCATGATGTTCCCACGAGCTCAATCGAGGGGGCACTGAGTATGGTGCATGGGAAGTAAATATTCCAAGATGGGGATTGTTCTCATTGACCCTCAGATGGACGATGCAATCTCCAGACTCACAAATTCCCTTCCTTCCTTCTGCCAGATCCTCATCGTTGATAGCAAGGCCGTTCATCGTCAAGGCGAACCAATCCCTACCATCTGATTTGATCTCATCCCATGTACCGTTCTTCCTACCTCTGCTACCCAGGATGACAAGATGATCCATTGCACGCGTGGCTGCCACATAGAACAGTCTCAGGTTCTGGGCCTTGGACTTCTGCGAGAGCACATCCTTGGCACGACGGAAGGGATATGGTTTGTAAGTCCCTGAGAGATCGGGGATAGGAACCTCCGTCCATATTCCGTCATCGTCTATCGCAGCCACGTCCTTCTCTCCCTGGGGAGGTGTCTCCGTCTCAGGAATGATGACGATGGGGAACTCAAGGCCTTTGGATGCATGAACGGTCATTATCCTGACAGCGTTCCCTGTGGCCTCCAGCTTGGCCTGCCCTTCCTTATCTGATTCATCTACGTTAAGTTGCAGCCATTTGACCAGGTCGCGAAGGCCAAAGAAACCTTCCTGCTCCCTTTGCCTGACCATGTCCACCAGCATCTCCACGTTGGCCATGGCCTGTCTGCCTGTCGGTATGCCGGCGTATATACCAAATATCCCGGTCCGGTCGATCAACTGGTTCATCAGCTCGCTCACTGGGACCCTACCGGTCTTCCGAGACAGTTCGTCCAGCACCTCTGCGGCAAACCTTAGTTTAACATTTCCTTTCTCCGAGCGTTTGCGAAGCTTTCCATACAGATGACCGTAAGGCGCTGACGTGACGATACCATACAGATCCTCATCAGATAGCCCGAAGTATGGCGATCGCAACAGGCCATAAAGGGGAATATCATCCATATGGTTGGCCAAGAAGCACATGGCGTTCCCGATGTCCATCACCTCTTGGCTCTGGAAGAAACCAACCCCCTTTTCGACTACGTAAGGTATGTCTTTCTCTGACAATGCACTCTCATAATACCGAAGATTTGTCCTTCCTCTCAGAAGCACAATTATGTCCCCATACGAGGGTCTCCTGACCTCCGGAGACGCATCATTCTTCGTGGGATAGATCATCCGGTCATCGGAGCTGACAAGATACTCTATCTCGGCTACTGTGGCCTGGGCCATGTTCAGCTTGGCATCCCCCTCACCCTTGGGGACGGTGACCACGGTCACTGAACCTTGTTCTCTTTTACGGTGCGGGTCCACATGGGAGTAGCGGAACTCCCATTCCTTCTCCTCAGAGGTCATAATGCTGGAGAAGAGAGAGTTCACGAACGTCACTATGGTGTTCGAGGAACGGTAATTGCTCCCTAGCTCCTCCTTTTCTCCTCCCAGGTCCTTTTCCACGAATCGTAGCATCTCCTTGAAGATGGTGACGTCCGCTCCGCGGAACAAATAGATGGATTGCTTGCCGTCGCCGACCACGAACAACTTGTCCTCTTCATCGCCGAGCAATGCGCGCACGATGCGGTCCTGGGGAAGGTCGGTGTCCTGATACTCATCGACCAACACCTTCGAGAACCGTTCCTGAAGTAATTTTAGCACCTTATTTTCTGGAATGGATGGGTCAAGGAGGTCCTGCACGATTATCAGCATATCATTGAAATCGATCGCTTGTCGTTCTCTCTTCATGGCATCCATGATCGTCGAGAATCGTTCGTATAGCACCTTTACTCCCAACAGGTGCTCAGTTGCCATTATTATCGAATCAGGATTAAGCTCATGCTCCAGGACCTCTAGGTCCCCTTTCATCTCCTCCGCCAGATCCGCGAGGATGGCGTAGCTATCCTTCAGCTTTTGTTTATCATCTTTCATCCTTTTCTTGTCGCCCATGTTGCGATTGCCTTTCAGTCTTAGAAGGCATATTAGAGAGAGCAATCTCGACTCATCATCACCGCTCAGGGCATCTTTCACGAGCTGTGTTGCCTGAAAAAGATAGCATTCTGATCTATCGCCATCCTCCTTGGCGTAAACATTACACAGACCGGACAGAGTCTGTAAGGCCTGGGTCACTTCTGAACAAAAAAGTAAATCGCGAACCTCTTTCACGTAAGCGGTGAGCAGCTCCTTGTAATACCTTTTAAACTTCTCAGCATCGGACATCATCTCGATTGCCGGCAGCGCTTTCACCCTTCTCTCATATAGGAAGAATAGGAGTTCCTTGAGTCTCCAAGACGTTGCGACGGATGCCACTTTCACCATTATCTCTCGAGATTCATCTTGGGACCCCAGCTCATTCCACGTCTCCTCCATGAGCAGGGTCAGGTCCATACCTTCAAGCACCTTCACATCCGCAGGCATCCCGGCCTGGAGATGGAACTCCCTCAGCACCTGGCTGCAGAACGAATGGAACGTCTGCACCTGGGCCCAATTGAGCTGGTCGAACAGCTCCTCGTCCTTCAGGTCCAATGCCTTTTCCCGGATCTTCTCCCTCATGTTGGCTGCGGCCTCATCGTTGAAGGTCAGCGCGAGGATGGAAGACACTTCGATTTTCTTCTCGACATGCTCATAGTACTGCCCAACGAGACGCGTCGTCTTCCCTGAACCTGCCGATGCCCCTACACATATGGAGCATTCTTTCTTCGACATCAGATGACCCCCTGTTCAAGTGTCATGCGGAGTATCCGCATCTCATCCTTGCGGCAGATCTTGCTGAAAAGGCAATACTTGCATCTTACCCCATCAAGGTCCTTCACAGGGTGGAACCTGCCTTTGGCTATTCCTTCCATCGCCATCTTCACATTTTTACAGCAGGTTTGAAGGTCCGCATGAATGTCGATCTTAGAGCCAGTATCGATGCCTAACTCCGCGAAATGTTCTGGAGCAGCAGTTATGAAATTCATGCCGAACTCTGGCCCTTGCCTGAGCTGATAGTAGGCACCCCCCACTGCATTGAGCCCGAGGAGCTCCTCACAGGCCATCATATAGAGGAGCAGCTGCATGTTGTACCCTTTCAGCATGTGCTTCCTTTCCGGTGCGGACCCTGTCTTATAATCGATGATGATGAAATTGCCATTGCCATCCGTGTCCACTCGGTCGACCTTCCCCCGGATCATCAACTTCGTGCCGTCTATGGATAAGATCGCAGGGTTTTTCGTAGACCGAGGGTCCATGCTGTCGGAGGGGCCCTTAATGCCGAACCCATACTCTAGGTATTCCGGGGTCCACCTGGGCATATCCATCTCAGCTTGAAAATCGATGAACTTCCCCAAGGAACCGTTCATCTCTCCATCACCAATCATCGAACGTAATGCCGCGGCCTCTTGGGCACTGGTCTCGAACCCATCCCTCGGGAACATGCTCCTAAGCTCAGCCTTGATGGCGTCGAGGTCTTCATCGTCCGAGACCATTCCTAATCCTCGCTCGGCCCTGCTGCGATAGAATCGGAACAATGCCTCATGGGCAAGGTTACCGATCCTGAGGGCCTCTGAGTCTTCGGTTCCTTCCATCGGTTGCAATCTCAGGACGTAGCTCAGGTAGTATCTCATCGGACACTTACAATAGGTCTCGAGCATGGTGGCCGAGAATCCATTCTGTTCTCGTCCTCCGTTGATGTTCCCGATCATCTCCTTATCACCGAATACGCCATCATAGGGCGATGTGTAGGGCCCATGGCGTTTCGTCAGTTCGATGTTCATCCTCTCGCAAAGGGTATCCGGCGAGATGCTCGAATTGTTCAGCCACGACCCTTCGTGTTCGATGGTCTTCCCAGCAATTGAGCCACCCAGGTAGATCTGGGAAGAGCGGTGGGAGTCTAGAAGGGGAAGCTTCTCCATTTCACCAAGTTCGGTATTCTTCTGGATGTCGATAAGGAACGGCGATGGAAGGGCTTTCTTCCCTCCTTGGTAAGAAGGGTAGGAGATGTTCACCGAATCAGCGCTGAGCAAGGCCATGAGGAAGTAGTACCTCTCCTGGCGCAGGACGTCCTCCTGAGATAGTAGGCCAAGGTCCTTGACCTGCTTTGAGTTCAAGAAAGGATGCCTAATGCTCAATTTGGGCATATCCCCCTCGGTCGTGAACAGCAAGAAGCTGTGCTTGAAGTGACGACCAGCGAGGGAACGATACCCGGCCACGTTCACCGCCCTTTCGTACAAACCCCCGCTGTGATAGGTAGCCCCAGCGATCTCACGCTTCAGTTCAGAGGTGAACTCACCGAGAGAGATGACATCATCACTGGGGTATCCTCCACCAGCAATCAAACTGTCTAAGAGGCGTGATAGGGTGGAATAAGCTGCATTCTCAGGATCATCATCGTTCCATCGGATGCGCTCCAGCGAATCGGTCCAACCCATTTTCTTAAGTGTGATACGGAACCTACTGACGTGCTCAGCGATGGTTCCTTTGGCATTAAGACCGCTCAGCTCTTTGAAGAGAGCGTCGATCTGTTTTCTGATTCGAAGAAGCCGTTCTGTTTCCTTCGCACACCACGACCTTTGACCCTCGGACATCTCGGGGCGAGAGGAACGCACCTTCTCTATCAGGGCGTCGATCCCTTTGAGCCAAGCCTCCTGGCCCTTGCTGACCCGAATGATGAGCGAGAGGCGGTCCACCTCTTCATAATGCAATTTATCTCCATCCACCTCCCAGCAGATGTATGGGCTCGAAATCAGCTTGTTCAGATGATCGGGAGAATATCCTTGGGTGATCGTTTCTAGGACCTCGATGGCTGTCTGGACCGCAGGCGAGCATCCCAATGGCGTTCCTGTGTCAGACTTGAACGGTATATGGAAATCGTTCAGCACTTCCTTGATCAAGGGCAATACTTCCCGCCGCTCAGGAAGGAAAATGGCTATTTCTTCAGGGTCGGTGCCGTCCTTAATGAGCTCAGAGATGCGTTGCGCAGCTTGTCTGGCCTCGGAGGCGGGGTCGAGGAACTTTGCAATGAACACCTCAGATGAGAGATCGACCTTAGGATCATCGGACCATTCCCTCATCATATGAGTCCTTCTAATCGTCCGATCGTCCGAAGGAAGATCGATTATCTCCATATCCTTAACCAAGTCGATGATCTGCTGACCATAGACCTTCATCGTCCCAGGAATGAATGGGTGGTGATAGACAAGCTTATCGCAATTCCTAGCCAATGCACGAAGGACGGCGATCTGAGAGTAAGTAGGTTCGAACGGACCTAGGATGACCAGTTTCTTGAACAGCGGTCTTTTTCCGCACCAAGCATCAAGATTGGACGCGACCTTAAGGCGTATGCTGATAGAGTCTAGAAGATGCTCATCCTCCAACTTTTTTTCATATAACGAGAGTAGAAGGTGAATGTTGACTGGAAATAGGTCGTCCACATGATATTTATTGAGGTTGGCGCCGAAATCCTGGATCGTGTGGAGTACGAGTATTAGGTCATCGACCACGCCGTCCCGGAGCTCCCCATCTTCGAATAAAGTTGGGAAATCTTTGGCATTCTCCATCAATAGGGAGATTATGATGTTTCGAAGGCCAATGCCACTGACCTGACCGACCTCATTCTCGTATTGATCGAAAATGTATCCGACGATGTCATCCAGGTCAGTGACGCAGAAGAGAGGGACCGTTTTACCAAATAATAGTGATGACCTGATGTGCGCGGCCATTCCCGGTCGGGGCACAATGAGACCAACGTCCAATGGTGCCTTTTTAAAATCTTCAAGGAATTCCCCGAGGGCTGATTTATAAAGCTCTCTCGGACCCCCTCTGATGAACTCGATCTTTCCCACGAGCAGAACCTTGTTCCAGACTTGAAAAAGGTTTGCCAATTATTGATAATAGCGAGAAACCACTGAAAAATTGTCCAGCATTAATTTACTCTACAGATCCAGAAAATGCCCGTCATCGATCTCTTGTAATCCATCCACAATTATTCTTTTCCAATCATCGAGATTTCTATATGAAACCGAATGAAATATTACACCATTAATTACATTCCTCGTTCCAAAATTATCATCATTGGTGAATACTATCCGTTCTATATCTCTCGGGTCAATCGCCCAACTATTAACGAGTTTATTAGAAATTTTTTGAATTTGTTCGACAACCTTTTTCCGGTGTTTCCTTCTGTTCCCACAAGCAGTAGATCCAGTATCACCTGTGAGGAATTTTGTTTCCACCACTATTAATTTATTGTCATTCGAAATAAAAATAAGGTCGACCTTTCCATCGTTGCTCATTTCATTTGGCAAAGGTCTCTCATAAAGGATAAGTTCCGCCTTTTTACCGATGATGTTCTCAATGTTATCAACGAAATAAGCTTGGAGCAAACATTCCTTCTCTAATGGAAGTGCCACTATGCCTCGAAAATAATATTTCGCCCCGGCGAGCAAATCAGGTTGATCATCCTTACATTGATTGCCAAAGGCTTCAATCGAATTTATTGTATCAGCTCAGGCAGGTCATTGGTTAGAATAGATCGCATTGGTATCGAGATCTTAGCTTATAATAATTAAAACCATCACGATAATTATAAACTTCGATTGATTTTTTAATCCTGGGTATTGTCACATTTTTGCATATATCATTTTCATCATTCGTCACGAGTATGAATTTTCTCCTTCCTCCATCGAATTTATTCAACGACATCGTCGCATGTCCCGTTGTGCCTGAACCTGCAAAGAAATCTAAAATTATCGAATCTTTTTGCGACGATATCCTAATAATCTCTTCCAGCAACCGCATCGGCTTTGGAGTAGAGAACATCTCTCTTTTACCCAATAGTTGAGCGATCTCGTCCTTCGCGGATGATGTTGTCCCCAATCCCTTGATTATCGATTCCATGGGTTTTCCATTACGCATGTTGGAAAAAACTGTGTTTTTCTTATCCATATAGCAGAGCACGATATACTCATGAGCGGATTTGATATTGAAAACAGGTTTTTCGACTCGGTTCATATCGAACGGCTCATCGATTTTTGGCCACACCAGGATGTTGACATTCTCTTTTCCAAATAGATCATAACATATCTCTAACAGCGAGACGAGTTCGTTTTCATCAATATTGATGAACATCGATCCTGCATCGCTCATCAAAATCTTCGCTAATGCAAGTCTTTCCTTGATAAACGTCGACCATCCATTTTCGAAGTTTGAATCTCTGTAACCGATATGGCTGATGTCTGTGTTGTAGGGCGGATCAATCGTAATGACATCGATTTTCCCAGAAAATTCTTCTTGCAGATACTCCAAGGCTGTGATATTTTCAGATTCAATGATCATATTTTCACTGAGAGCATTGCCAAAGGATTCGACCAGCTCGAGTTTCATCGGTATCTTACCTCGGTATTGCTGCCGAAGAAAGTGTTCACAGCAATTTTCGTTCCTTTACCTATCTCCAGGTTTTTTAATTTAGGACAGTATGCAAACGCCCACTCTCCTATGCTAGAAACGCCATCTGGTAAAACAACACGCTGTAGGTTTGAGCAACCACTGAAAGCACCGCGACTTATTGTTTTCACGGACGGAGGGATCTCTATCTCTTTCAGACTCTCACAACCTGTAAAGGAGTTACGACCAATGCTCAACACACCTTGTGATATACTAACTCCATTAAAGGCTGCACGACTGGTACAGCAAATTAACTCTAATCCATCTTTATCATACAGTATGCCATCTTCAACTTTGTAATAAGGACTTAGACATATGATTTCCAGATTGCTACAATTGGCGAACGGGTTGTATCCAATCTGCCTTACATTTTCGGTGATGACGATACGCTTTAATCTTCTACAATTCCAAAATGAATTCCTTCCGACCGTCCTGACAGATCGTGGAATTACATACTCATCTTGGTCGGTACCCAATGAATAATGGATTAGAGTTGTCTGTTCTTTGTTCAGCAATGAACCATCAGTATACACAAAATTAGGACTTCGATTCTCCAGAGTAATATTTTCGCAATCTGAGAAAGCATTGTTCCCAACGAAGCGAACATTCTCAGTAATTACGACCTTTTTCAAATGACGATTCTTATAGAAACTATGTTTTCCGATCCATTCAACGGTCAATGGTATTTCATATCTCTCCGCCTTCATGTGTGAGCCATAATGGATCAACCGTTTCTCGTCCGAATCAAAAAGAATTTCTTTGATAAGATGGAAGTGTGGGCTTTCGTTATTGATCAATAGATTGGCACTGCCAGCGAATGGATCGTCTCCTATCTTCTCAATTGACGATGGAATATTGATCATTTTCAAATTATCACAATAAATGAACGCATCCCCACCGATGCTCCTCACACCATCTGGTATTGTAATTTCTTCTAGGAAGGTACAGTTCCAAAATGCTCCCGATTCGATTTTTTCAATCCCATGAGGTATGACCACATTCTTCTCTTTACCAATATATTTTAAGAGCACGTCGTTTTTTACTAAAAAATCGTCTGAATAAACGTTTTTTGAGGCAATATTGTGTGGATTGAATGAGAATGGATATATGTTATCCTCGAAAACGCCGGTTGAAAATCTTTTCCCCTTTTCAAGATACTCATACTTGAAATCGATAAGTCCACCAGATAACTTTGAGGTGTAGATTATCACATCACTATTACCCAATGTTGCGCTTACAGCTCGCTCATAATCCTCCCCCCATTGTTCACAGATGATCTGAAGGAAAGGGACATCATCTTTGACCAGTGCTAGATTCCGTTCATTTGTTAACGACAAATTATCTGGAAGATAGCCAATTCTTAAGAGTCTATCGATACATTCCAAGATAACAAAGTCCTTGTGATCTGTAAGAGGATACCATTCATCCTTGAACATAAATCGTTGTTTCTCTGATTCAATTCTGATTTTTAATGTCCCATAATCCTTTTCAAAAATATCTGGCCCCATCTCACGATATTCTAGAATCCAGTAAAGAATGACATATTTCATGTCGATAAATAGGGTATCGGCGACAATTCGGTCCTTGTTCATTGCAACAGACCTTCAGCACCTAATTTTTCTTCGATAATGTTGCATATCTCTTCTGGAGTCAATTTCTCTGTATCGATTCGAAGATATCTCATCCCCTTGCCCTTCAGAAAACCTTCCATCTTTTCATAGGCCCAAGGAATGAGTTCTGCCTTCTTCATATCTGAATCAGCAGGACATCTTTTCATCAATCTAGATCGAACAATTTCTGAATCGGCATAAAGTAGGAAAGTAAAATCGGGGTGTCCGATGAGATCCACCAGACAGTCAAATACAGGATAACTAGCCTCAGTGCCGCTCCATAGATAATTGGATACCAGGTGCCTGTCCGTTACAATGTTCCTTCCCCTAAATCGATGATATAGATACACATTTCCTAATCCATAGAACCATGATGTGAACACACGGTCGTTCTGCATATTCACATAATCTCTTATCCTCTCATAGTTGGCAAAACCCTCATCTTCATCGAACAGGTAGTGTAATGGCTTCTCGACAAAATCAAAGCCTAATCTTTTTGCAAGAAGCGTGGACACGGTCGTTTTTCCGACACCATCCATCCCTTCAATGGCGATATGCATTCCCTCACGCTCCTGACTACTCATTTATTCGATCTCCTTGTGGCAACTTCGGCCTTTTTTCCTTTAGTAAAAAATTCTAAATCCTCAAGATATCCAGATACTCTTCTGATCCTCTTTATCTTGTTCCCTCCACAATTTGGACATTGGTCAAATACTCCTGATTGACCGCACGAAAGGCAAGAATCTACAGGGAAATTTATTCCCAAATAGCTCACACCATTTTTTACTGCCACGTTTATGATATCGAGAATAGCTAGAGTATTTGTCAGTGGGGCCGATGAGAACTCCACATAAGAAATGCAACCTCCATTGCACAATATGTGGAACGGTCCTTCCAAGCGAATTTTATCGAATGGGCTCAAGCCAGAATCCACATTGGCATGGAATGAGTTGGTGTAAAATCCTTTTTCGATGACAGGATGATTAAACAATTTCGCATCCAAATCAGGGAATCTACCAGAAATGTATTCCCCAGAAGTTGCTAGTAATGAAAAGTTAAGGCCGTTCTCCTTGCGGAAGCGGTCCACCGTTTGCCTCATGAATCTGACGAAATCGAGAGAGACATCACATGTTTCCTGCGATTCGTAGAATCTCTTGCCAGTCAATATTTCAATAGCTTCCGAAAGGCCGATGAATCCAATCGACAGGGTTCCATTTTTAAATATTTCATTCAATGATCGACAATTTTGGACATCTCCTAGCCATAAATTGTGAGCTGAATTGCATGGAAAATCCTCAACATCCAACTGTGATAATCTATTGTATCGATCAAGAAGAGATAATTTCACTGAATTTGCGGTTTCCAACCAGGCCTCTTTGAATAATCTAATCCTTTCCTCGGTGTCAGAATCTCTATTCATTGAGTCGATTTCTAATGCAATTCTCGGAAGGTTGATCGTGATATAATCGATGTTTCCTCTTCCAATCGTCGTATCTTCTCCAAATTCGTTCTGGACCACCCGGGTCCTGCAACCCATGATACCAATTTTACTCGCATCCACGTTTATATTGGGCGCCGAGTCGCAAAGGAGATAGGTTGGCACCATTTTCCGCGAAGTAGAGCTCAATGCTAATTGGAAAAGGTCATAGTTGGGGTCTTTGGGATCATGATTTATGCCGCTCTTAACTTTGAAAATGATGTTAGGTCTGATGTATTCCGGTGAGGAGTTACCAAAATATTCCAATACAAATTTACTAACGGCTCTGCCAAAATCATTTTCTGACAAACCAAGGTTCAGCGATACATAATAGCTAACCTGGCCACAGCGCTCCCTGGCGTTGTTGATCCAATCAATGAATGATTCAATGTTTTCACGGAGGGTAATAAGATTATAATCGGTGGGGCTTAAAGAGCACCGTTTGAATATTCGAGATATGTCCTCATCAAAATTCGCAAAGCCCATTCCACCAGACTGTTCATTGGCAAGCTCAACGATCATCCGTCTGAAATAGTTGAATGTCTCCATTATTTTACGGGAATCGGAATATTGTTCAAAGCGTTCAAATGGAAAACCTTTCAACAGATCTAAAGTTAGACAGTTGTAGGTTTTCCCATATGCTTCGAGATCGTGGAGATGGATCTTCCCACTTCTGTGTAGGTCGGCTGCCTCCGGGTCTATCTCACTTAAGATCTGTTTTTTAATTGCATCAGTCCCGATTTCATAGACCGCACCAACATACGTCTTACGTTGAGAGGCGTTATCAAACTGGATGCCCTTCATGCAGACTCCCTCAAAGAAATGAACCTCTGGTTCTTTGAACCGACATAGGCCATGGTCGAACAGGTCAATTCTTTGATGAACCTGCCAACCTTGATGTAGCTTAGATGGTTCAATACGGCTTCGGGGATTTCTTCCAGCTCATGGCTTGTGTATAACGCCACATCGAATCCATTCAGATGTGATAATAATTCTATCAAGGCATCGCATTGTAGAAGAGGTTCACCACCCGAGATCGTAATCCTACCATTCTCGGCATGTTCTATTAGGTATCGTGCAAGAACTTCAACTTCCATCATCTCGCCAGCATTTGGATTCCAGGTGCTAGGGTTGTGACATCCGTCACATCTCCTCTCACATCCCTGAAGATATACGACCACCCTGATTCCCGGGCCATCCGCGATAGATCCACGAATGTCTATTGAATTTACTGAAATTTTCATACCTTCGTTTCCCCACCTAATAATGGCCTTACCCCCGACAATGGTTATAAAAAACTGCACGTTATTACCGTTATCATCGTTATAGTTGAACAGTGGTGTTCGATTTGTCCTCAATGAAAGGTGAGACCGTAATCATATCGTGCGTAATTTTTGAAGTGGCCAGTGTAGTTGAACCAGCTATCTTTCTGAGAGCGACTCGATTGCACCTCATAAGACCGATGGATCGACCCGGAACGAGGAATTTCCGTTCTTATCACGAATTCCATAACGAGGTCAGAAAGCAACTAGCTGAACGGTTACCTGATTGTGAGGTTTTATCATACCCCGCAAAAACTCATAATTTTACTGAAATGCTAAGGCTCGTACTTGGTCTCTTAAAAAAGGAGAAGGAATTAGATAATGGTCGAAAGGAAATATTGGTGAATATCACCGCCGGATCACCAGAATATTCGGCAGCAGCAACAATGGCCTCGATGATGATACCTGATGTTAAACCATTTAATACAAGCGTGTTTGAATTCACTGTCGATGGGGATAGGGTTCGAGAGGTTTTCTATGAAGGTGATCGACCTATTGGCCTAGCTAAAAAGGTCAATGATCCTACCCCCATTCCAGTTTATAAAGTTGATATGCCTTCCGAGGACATCATCGAAGGTTTAAAAATATTTAAAGAATGTAATAAAAAGACTGATCGCAACGTTATAAAGAACCTTGAAAATACCATATATTGGAAATATTCTTCCCAGACAGATCAGGATACAAATAAAAAGGAGAAATCCAAGCAAGCCAAAACGATGTATTATCGACGAAATTTTAAAGAAAAATGGTTTGCTAATGGCTGGATTACTGATGATGGGAAATTGCTTACAAAGTTGGGAGAGGATGCTGTAGCAACGTTTTATCACAAACCTCCAGAACCAGAGAAGATATCGAAAGAAAATATGGCTAACTAAGGTCTGCAAATTTTCTTTTAAGATAATTGGAAGACTTTAAGGCAGAACTTATTGTCCTAGCTTCGATGATATAATTTCCTTTATACCCCTTCAATGCATGAAAAATATTAGCGAAATCTATCTTTCCATCACCTAAAGAGGAATGACTGTCCACTTGTCCATCGTTGTCGTGCAAATGAACATTGATAATTCGGTCCCGCAATTCAAGTATGGATGCGATTTGCCCAGTAGTATTAGCATGACCGACATCAAAACAGATACCCAGGTCTGTGCCATCTATAAAACGCGACAATTCGCCTGCCGTCCTTCCAATAATCGAATCTTGATTTGCCATATTCTCAAGAGCTAGATTGACCCCCAGATCATTTGATATTCTATTCAGTTCTCCGAGGGATTCAATTAACTTATTCTCTGCTCTCGATTCAAAACCCCTAACGCCCATCGGATAATATCCTGGATGAATAGTTACCAAATCTACATCGATCTGGGCTGCAATCTTGAGCGAAGTCGATATCTGTTCAACGGATTCCATTCTCATCTTTTCATTGATGGAGGCAATATTAACATCGAATATTGGTGCATGAATGGAATAGGTGAGATCATATGGGCTGGTAATGATTTTAAACCGTTTGGCGATGTCGAGCAAATATGGCTCGCTTTCAGTCAATATTTCCCAATGTTTGAAATGTGGTTCGATGGTTTTCAATGTCGCTTCTAAATCGGTAATGGTAAGTGAGGCAGATGAAATCCCGATCACGTTATCAGAGCCTCCACTCGGAATCTGTACTCGCACAAACATAGGACATCGTATCTTCTATCGAAACCGGGCAATTCGTTTCAACCGGGTCGATCTCGATTTCGGTTGAATCCGTCACACAGCTCTCATTTACAGGATCCGAGATATTTATTTCGAAATAATCTTCAAATGCAGTTCCAATCAAAATCTCACCATTGAGCGTTTTTATTACCAGGAATTCTAACATATTCACATCCTGGATGCACTGTTTCCTCACCTCAGAATTGTGAGAACTTTTCTTATAGTATTTTCCTTCCCCTCCGTAAAACCGACTCATCGATCCAAGGGTATTGTAACCTCTATGAATGAAACATAGGTAATAATCCTGGATGTCTATGGTTTTCAATAGTACTCCCTTAATATTCAAGCCGAGTTCTTTCAGGACACGGTAGTCGTTCTGGCGACCGTAAACGAAAATGTAATCTGCCATCTCTAGGATTTCGATCATTTCCTGAATATGTGATGGATTCCAGATGTCCATCGAATTTCCTAGATGTTTTAGCGAGTTCCACATCTTAAGATGCGCAAATCTAAAAGACCCATCCTTTCTGAATTCTAGGTCAATAAAAATTGTAAATGAACTCTTCACCGTGTTTGAGTTGTTAATAAGCCATTGTAAGTGCTCCATTCTCATAGTTATATTGCAGTGAGGGTTCTCAAGGTACCAACTGATATTATCGGACGACTCCTTTTCATATTCATCCACTAGCCCCTGTTTTTGCGAATCAACCCAGGAACCCGTTTGGTCAATGTTGCACGTGTCTGTCTCTGTTGCTACCTCTGTTGATACTTCCATGAATCCACGGAGTCTTTGATTTACATATAATGAACATCACGTTATAATCGTTATAATTGTTATTATTTAAAGAACATAATATTAAAGAATGCCATGTTCGAACTGACAAACGAGTTTTAGCATTATGCTGAAAGATTATTTTTTTACAGAACATACAAAATATATATCACAGCGTTGTAAATAAATCTGGAGTAGCTAATTTTATCCGATGCGACATTTGAATAGTATTAATGCTATTTTTAGGAAGATGCTAAAAGAATTCGAAATCAATTTTGGGGAGTCCAGTACCGTAATCAATTTAATCAAGGGTGCGGGAATAATGATGATCGATCCTCATTATTTCAAAGTGAAATGGCACGATAATAGCACCCAATATTGGGAGCGGGTGTATTGTTACGAGTTATACCATTGCATGAGAAAGATAATCGAAGAAAGATACAAAGGCACTACATTCACATACAAACTTGATGGCGAGCATGACAAGACTGGTTATGCTGTGACTGAGGAATTGTGCAAGAATGCAAAGCCAGACTTTTTATTTCAGAATCCGCAAAGTAGTGATAATCTAGCAATTGTTGAAGTTAAGGCCTTAAAGAACTCACGGAATTGGATGAAACACGATGTTGACAAGATAATTGCTTTCATGAATGACCCAGAACTCCAATATAGGGTCGGGATTATGCTAATATATGGTGGGAACGAGAATGCGGCAGAGTGCATGAAAGCTAAGTTTGATAATTATGTAAAGACGGAGTCGAATAAAGACATTTTTCTAATGTGGCACTATGGGGAGAATTCCATACCAAAAATCATCGGATATAGCAAGGATACCTCATCATCACATTGAAATCTATCAGATTCTGTTTTCTTTTAACCAACATATAGTTTGACACTGATGATTTGTTAATATTTTTGAGAGCTTCCTTCGTTCTAGGCACCAATGTGATATGTGCTTTAGTCAATCGAGGGAGACCATGTCAACCATCCATCTTTGAATGGAGGCCATTGGTGGGGGAGGGCTACTCCTCTACTAGATAACAAATCGAAGAGTTGAATTGATAGATGACGTGTTAGGACGAAGGCACAACTTGCCTCTTCTACGCCGAAAGTCCTTACATCTAACCACTGTGTTGGGTGATAAGCATTGAAATGTTTAGAGGGCACATTAATCGCCTGATTAAATTGCCAGAGATCTGTGGCCAAATCATTCAGTAATATACCACTTTCGGATAGTTCCTTGACCAGACCCCCATAGGGTTTGTGGGGCGTTCTGAACTTTGGTGGGGAAGGGGTCAATTGGAGGAGACAGCCCTCTAAGTGGCCGCTCAGGTTGGCCATAAATGTCCTTGTATGGTTATGAAAGTCCCTTAAGCCGCCATATTGGTGGACATAGTAAAGGGGCCTATAAATGCCGTCTGGATCGATCGTTCGTTGCCTGTCCCCAACCGTCTCCCAGTAGGCCGGGATGATATCGCAAATAAATGAGCCTGAATTATAACTGTTGTCCATCAAAATGACGTTTAGATGTTTTGCAAGGTCGAGCTCCTTATCATTAAGTAACCTTTGGGCCAATGACATAATTGGAAGTGTCACAAGAACTCTACCTCTCGATAAATGGAAACAACTGGTTGCTATTTATTGGCTCATGTGCCGATGGAATTTTTTGTATGCCAATCAATTAACATTACTTTGTTTATTGAATTTAAAAATGGACGTTGAACAACCAGATCATATTGTACAGAATTTCGATGATCGTTACCAATACAATTCGAAACAGCACGGTCAAAGCGAGTATAATCGAGGAGACACATTCAGAATAATAATCACTCGTACGAGAGGAGAGACTCACTCATGAGAGTGAAATTCTATAGAAAAAAGAGACATAAGGGACAAGATTTCTCAGTCTATTCAGTCATCCCCAAAGTGTCACTTACGGAGACTTACAAGACTGAATGAGACTGAACCTAATATCATATTTTTTTCAAGATTCTCGACTGTCTTCTACAGTCTATTTTCTCGATGGGAAAAGACTAACTAATAATATTCATAAACGAATATCAAATAACACAACTTTAAATACTATGGAGAAGGTATTTGACATAATCTAAAAATATAGGATTATTGGTCACTAACGCCGTTAATTTTTTACTGGCTATCAAAACACAGTGAATATTTTGCTAGTATTATTCCAGTTGAAATCCCGGCGGGAGCACTTATATTAATTCTAGGTAAGAAAGCCGATAACCTTTCAATGCCTTGATACTATTTTAGACTGGCTGCTTTGTTACTACGATATCCTCATGTTCGGTATCAATCATGGACTGGTTGTTTTGATAGGAACACGCTTCATTCATCTTCCATTGTCAGCCGCCTCGATGGCAAAATAGAAGCTTTATGTCGTTTTGATGGACTCATGTCCAAGCTGTTTAGAACATCCAGTAATAATTTCTAACGTAACATTTTAATTAGTAGAGAAAAACGGAAAATACGTGGTATATGCGGGCTTAACCCAAGATGAAAAGGCAAGCTTTGATCATATTGAAGCTGGCGATATCATATGCTTGGTTCTTTTACATATTGCGCTCCCAATAACTTTTTTTTATTATAATTATTCAAAACCCAATACAATTATGTGGGTAATTACATGTAAATAAAACCTAATTGTTTTTAATATAATCAATAATCATTACTCCATCAAATGGAAAATTTAGAAAAAGAAGCATCTCAAAACGTAAATACTTCAAATAATCAGGGATTCCAATTTTATAATCAAAAAAAATTGGAAATCGAATCTGAAGCTAATTTGATAAAAATTTTTGATGTTTGTAGAAGAACCGTCGAATCATTTGATAGATCTATCGTTACCATCCGTCAGATGTATTTAGTGGCCATAGGCATCATTGTGGCCGCCGCTGCAACTATCTTTAAAAATAATGGAACCGAAAGCACCATTTTTTTCTCCCTCGGGATTTTTGTTATCTTAATAACATTTGTTTTTTGGGGGATGGATTCACACTACCATAATTATTTGAGAATCAGTGCCCAGACGTCCCAACGAGTTGAAAAAATATTAAAAATGGACGCAGAGCGTATTTCAATTTCAAAAGAACTCGGTTCTTTTAGAAGACAGGATTTGTTTTCATCTACATATACATTTTTTTATATTATTATATGGATAATTGGGTTATACATAATGTCAATTACGATTCCTTCAATTGAAATTTTTCCAAATTTTGTCACATCATTAGCATTTTATTCATTGTCTGGTTTGTTAATAATTATGATAATTCTATTACAAGTTTTTGGTAATATTAAAATTGATAAATATTTTAACTCAGATAAATACGAGGAACATTATATTGATCAAGATCTCGAGGATATTGTTCCTGCGTTATCTAAAGAACAATTGGGAATTATTCAAAAGGCATTCGAAACCAAGAGTGACGAATTGTTTATAAAAATCGGGATTTCTGCAATCTCCGTAGGCTTACTATGCATTGTTGCTTTCATGATCCTCGCCACTGCATACACCGTTGATGCCACTACTTTCGTCTATCTTTTTACCGGGTCCATATTTTTCTTTGGTTTTGGTATAGCACTAATTTTAATACCGACTGGCAGGATGTTCCGGCGTATTATTAATTATTATAAAAAGAAACCCGAATAATGGATTTTGCAGGTTTTATATGGAATAGTAATATCAAGTTGTACGATTTTGTCGTTTAGGGATTGAGAAGTTGGAGGAAAAATTATATCGTTATATCTATCAATGTGACAATTGTTATTATCGTCGAGAAATGGGAAACCCCTGCCCAAATGCTGGGGAAAAAACATGTGAGAGATATTTCCCTAAATTTCTTGGTTATTCATGTTATGGTCCAAGTCCTAGCTCTGAAAAGAGAATGGCACGAAGGGCTGAGGGTCTTTGCGAGTGTTCCGCTAAGACTTGTACAAAAGAAATGAAAACGTGCCCTGTCTGTGGTTATCAATTTTGTTCGTATCATCTACCAAATCATTTAACACGCAAGGTATGGAATCCGAGATATCTGGAGAAGATGAGGAAACGCTAACCTAACACAAAATCTCATTTAACTTTTATCCATTCTTAAAGAGATTGTGCGTACATTATAGAATGTTCGTCTGAATTTCTTTTTGTGTCCATTGAGACTCACATTCTGTTATACTTATCAGTTTCTAGTTGTCTTAAAGAAGTTAAATCGTTCTTTAAATCCCATGCCGATGTAGAAATCTCAATATTTAACGAAATTATTCGTTCCCTCTGAATCCAAATCGGTACCATTCTAAGCGCTTGAATACATACCACTAAAGTGAGGGATTGGCGGAGGCAAATAGACAATATGGACATAGATTGGATTATTGACAATGTAAACGAGTGCGATTATGTAGATTATAAAAAAGAATTAAAGATCCACTCCAGCGACGAGGATACTAATGATTTTATTATGGATATAATTGCATTCGCTAACTCTCCCGTCGGAGAAGAAAAATTCATAATCTATGGGATTGAGGTTGAAAAAACCACTAGAACAAAGAATATAGTCGGTATTAACCAATCTGATTTCAAGGATGGCGCTAGTTATCAACAGTTAATTGCCAGTAACGTCGACCCTCAAGTTAATTTTGAGTTGCTTTTTATCGATTACAAAAACCAAAAGTTAGGGGTATTCCACATCTTTAATTGTACTGACCCAATTTATTTTGCTAGTTCAAATAGGAATACACTGAGCCATAAGAAAGACATCAGAGAAGGTGATTTCTGGCTACGGGTAAGTGATCATAAAGTTAAGGGAGGAAGGAGGGAGCATGAAATAATCATGAGAGTAAAGAATGCCAAGAAAGAAATTGACGAAAGCAAGGTGAACGTCTATTTTAAAAACGCAAAAAGCGGAGAGATGGTTATCGATACTGTTGGGATTTATGAGAAACCTCATGAGTTAGCAACACAGAGAATAATGTCGTGTTTAAAGGAGATAGAAGAGATAAAGAAACACAGAGACCAAGTTCAAAACTCGAGGATTTCACAGATTTCCAATATTCCATACATTATCAATAATGATCCATTTTCCATCAAGCAATATGAGGATATGGATGAACTTGAACTCTATGATGCCCTTTCCCAAGTCAAAAAGGATTATGAGATTGATGACCGACACTTCCTTTTCGAAGTGAGAGGAACGAAGCTAGAATTATATGTCACCAATGATAATATTGAGTTCATCGATGATGTCACCATTCGTATCCAGATACCAAATATTACCGGTCTAGACATCACAGTTGAAGAGACGAGGTTACCCGACCATGAACGGCATAATCTTGTTTCAATAATGGAAATGAGGGAGAGAGATGAAAGAAAAAGAATGGAAGCGAAAATCATACAGCATAATCCATGGATTATCGAAAGATGCAAGGATAAATTGAGACATGGCATCGAGGAAGATATTTTCCCCCTCCCACCGAGAATTGCAATCAATAATTGCCTCTCCGGAAGGAATATCGATTTTATAGTGTCAATCTCTGCTAAAAATTTAAAGCACCCAATCATAAGAACCCTTACGATCAAGGTCAAGGATAGACAAGTTGGCGAGGATGAGCTTATTAAAAAAAATGATACAGCATATTGATAGGTCCTGAATATTTTTGTTCCTATGATTCCATATTGCCTCTATTCCAAAACTTAATGGTAATATTATGCGAGAAGATTCCGGTTTATTGTTTGGTCCAGGATTGAAGTATTCAGAGGTAAATTGGTTTGACGAAGACGAATTAATGGAAGCATTTAGGGTCAGACTAAAAGGATGGTATCTTAAACCTGCATTCGACTTGATTACAATTGGAATGGCATTTCCTGCAGGTGTCCTCGAAGTCTGTTTAATCGATGCATTGATAAGAGTTGAAAATCTCATGATAACGTCAGTCGATAAGGACAATTCTCGTCGCGATTATGCTAATTGGTTAAGGAAAAATATTACTTGTCTTCAACTCCCGGCAGATCAAAAAATCGCCGTGCGCTTCTATGAAGATATAAGATGTGGCCTCGTCCACGAGGGAAGGGCCAAACGAGGAGCGGAATTTGATTTACGACTTAATAAATCCGTAGATTATGATAAGGAATTCGACATGGTAAGTGTCAATCCAAAACTACTCCATGATGAACTTGAAACCATCCTAAGGCACTATGCACCAGGGGCCAAAGGAGAAATTTCATGTAACTTTATTACGGCATTAAATTATTTATTTTTAAAAGAATTAAATATATCTGGATCCCCCCACCCCGATATCGGTGGAGCGATTGTACAAAGGAGAGTATGAGAGGCAAATGAAAGATTATTATGTTTATTATATGCTCTGAAAACATCTTAGTTAATTAAACCGCATTGGTCGAATATTGCCTAATAATCTGTCGATGTAAGATGTATTTTAATCCTATCTCCACATCTAGTTTCGATTCTGGACCTGAAAAACCTTTCAGTCTCCTTATCCATGAAGTGGACATAGCATCCCTTTAGCCCGCGCGTCATTAGGACACGATATGTATTTTTCATCAATTCTGTGAATTTATCTTTTGACCGTTTAACAGTAGAGTCATATGACTCCTTCTTATCTCCTATCCAAGTCTGTTGATCCAAATCATACTTTAGGTCGAGGCCAAAGATCACACCAACATAATCAAATTCGAAACCTTGGGCCGTATACACACAGCCCACTTGATCGATACCATTCGGGTCATATGCCCATAATGATGCAGACGGAATCCCTTTTGCTAGCTTCTTAGCATCATGCTTCGCATCCCAAGGGCGTTTATAGTCTCCTATCACCACGTCGTTCAATAGATATCCATTTTCGTCTGGGTACGACCATGGCCAGCAGAATCCTGCAGTAACCCTGCCAGTATGCCCCTCTGATACCTTCTCCCGTATCTTTTTCTCAAGAAGTTCCGGGCTGCTAACGATCTGGAAATCAAAATTTTCTGTTCCTTCCCAGAGAACATTCGCGGTCCTCTTGATACCGAGAGTATTATTCACCCAGTTCACGAATGCGTCGGAACCTGAACATCTGAACTGCGCCTCAAGGTGATATTCATGGATGTCACAATTGAATCGAACAGCCGCCTCTTTGATGTACGAAGTTGAGCCGATCTCGTCTGGCCTAACAACTTGGTCATCATCGATCAAGAATACGCATACTTTAGCGGCCCTCAGCAGCTCGTCGATCTGTGGCAACGTTGACCGGTGTTCAGACCTAGTGAACCTGCTGTTGCTAGTTTTTCTTATCCGATGCGCTTCGTCAGAGATGATCACATCAACAGAGCTCGGTTCTGCCATTCCGTAGCTATTGAAATATTTGAACTGGACACTGCCGCGTGTTCCGATGATCTTCCTCAATGTCTCTGTGAATGCTTTTGATCCCGTGGCATAATGGGCGTTGTAGCCTCCGATCAGGAGGTCGGCCATCAAGTTGATCGCAATGACCGATTTCCCCGTTCCAGGGCCACCCTGTATGATTATAACGGTTTTCTTCTTATCATGGAAACCTTGCTTGGCCAGGCCCATTACCTTGTCATAGACAATCAGTTGTTCGTCGAGAAGGATGTACTCAGGAATTCCCTTGATGACATTTCCGACATGGTCCATCAATTTCTTACTTGGGCGATATTTACTTTGTTCGATCTTGCTTAGAATATCAAGCCCTTCTCCAGCTTTCAGTCTGGTGAAAAGAAAACCACGCAATTTTAACACATCGTCTGCAGTGAAGACCGGGCATGTTTGAATGAGTCTCAGGAATTTGTCGGCAAAAAGGACATCTTCAGGAATGAACTGGTAGTTATGAAGATAGGAGCAAGCGCTCAAACCGATCGGCGAAGCACCATCATAGAATGCCGTATGAGTATCCTTGAGGTACATCAAATACTGGCCTACCTGGGCGGATGGGTGGAGCACCTCCCTCTGAGCACCCCCGACAAATGTCATGACCTCATTCTCACCCTCGGCCATCTGGCTTTTTTCCCATTGCTTCAGTTCGATGATGACCGCATTCTCTCTCCTTTCCTCATCCTTTCCACAGATCATGAAGTCCAATCTTTTCGAGGTCATTGGCAATTGGTATTCCAGAACGACTCCATGATCATCGAGCTTAGAAGTGCTAACGATCAAAGACACGGCTCTCAAGGAGTTGCGCCAGGAATTGATCTCGTTGGGAGATGGGTTGTACCGGAAATAATCGAAGAATGAAGCTCTCATCTTCTCCGCGATGACATTCTGGGTAGTGTCTTCTACGAATTGAAGGGAAGAACCGGAATAGAGCCTCATTTACGGATGCCAGGTGTTGCATCTAATGTAATTCTTTCGGTGATTCATATCATTGCAGGAGCAAGAGTCACCATTAGGATTCCTATTTCACACATTTGTTACGAAAATAGCATTAATTATTAACGTATTGAAACGTCGGGCGGATTACTGTGGAAGGGTCTGAGAGGGAAATTATCGTACAGATTCCTACAAAGCCAAAAGAACTTTCTGACGAGCAAAGGCGGATGGTGCAAGCCACCGAGAGTCAAGTCAAAATAATTGCCGCTGCAGGTAAGACCGAGACCCTGACACGCAGAATCGCTTTTCCAATTCTTGTACAAAATGTAAAACGAGATCGGGGGGTTACATATGTCGAGAGATTTTGCGGAAGGAGAAGGTTCTGAGACGACCAGTTCAAGATCGATCGTTCGAAAGATCGCCATACCGATAAGGATCGGTATCGATCCGATGGTCAGATTGATGGTCGCGGACTTCAAGGACGACCCGGAATTCACCGGGCTTGAGCCACAGTTGTTCGACGATCAGGTGAACGGAAAGGGCATCCGGTTATTGAGATATCGCAAGGATGGTATGGTCGATGTCTACTGGCAGCCTGGAGTGATGGTGGAAAGGTCAACCATATCCATCGGGGCGGGAATCGCCGATTTCATGGAAACTGCCATGGAACCAGCGCGTTTTGTGACAACAGACCGGGGCATCGATGTGGACATCGTCTTCAAGGATGCCCAGGGGCGGACCAACCAGATAAAGATCAAAGAGGATTCGGAAGGGATCAGGCCGTTCCCTTTCCTGGCTCCTGTCGGTCTCAACGTAGAACGGCCGCTCCGCCTTTTTATGGTGGAGATGCTCGAATTCGACTTTGTTCGAAGGAAGAACACTCTAGTAAAGGTCATGATCGGCGATCGTCCCTTGAAACCGGCTTACTTCCCGATCCCCCGCAGCCTTCACAGGGTCTTCCTTATGCGGTACGGTTCTTCCCTTGCCATCTCCACCTTCAACCCTCCAATGGACAGGGCCGTGATGTTCGACGCCGCCACCCCTGGTAGCGTCATGTCGGAAGGCATGACTATGAAGGTGGATGACCAAGGCAGAACGGTCAAGATCCAGGTCATCGACGGAAATGTTGAGGTCGTCTTTGACTTCGAACCCGGGTTTCCAAACCTTACTGAATTGGATGACGGAACGACGAAGTCCGGCAACTGGACCTACATCATCTGCGGACACGAGGTGGCCAGCGGTAAATATTCATTGTCCCGTAAAGAGAAAAAGATCCAGGTGGAGTTCGATGTAACAGGAGGATGGAAACCTACGGGCCTGCCGTTCATTTTCAAGTTCTTCACGACCTTCGCGACCTTCTTTAAAAAATGGCCAACGACCTATCGATGGCGTGGGGTCGTAGACCTGAACAATGATCTCAAGATGTCAGGTACCTGGGAGCGAAAAAAAAGTAAGTGAAAATTGAAAAAGAAAGATGGTAAGCCAATTGTCTATGGGCAGCAGTACTGGCTTGAAATGATCAAGATCGGACGTGTCCAATCCACTTATCACGCCACCACAGTGATCTCCGGTGGCAGCCATCCCGTCCCATTCAGTATGTCTGGGATATCGGCCGAGTTGGGTGCCAGCAGTCTCCACATGATCTCGAATCCTGTACCATCCGCTGGCGTTGGCAGCCAGTTGTTGAACTTGGCCGGGTCCGTGGGCGCCGTGGACTGCAGGTAGAAGTCCACCGAGCCGTCATCATTGCGGGTGAGGTTCGACGCGTCGTTGAATTGGTATCGATAGATCGAATTAGGGATCATCGCTCCGGTCAGGTTGTAAGCGGTCAGCGTCCAGCCCTCGGTCACCGGTGGGAATGACTCCATGTGGAGCACATAGTTGGTCGAACCCATGAGCGGTCTCTTGTTGATGTCTGTCCAGCTCATGGCGAAGATCGCCTGGTCCGAGGTGAATGCGCCGAGCCCGATCTGGCTTATGACAGCGCGCAGCTGATAGTTCGTCCCGTACTCCCCGAAGCCTCCGACCAGATATCCGTTATGCTGGTCGAACGACTCGAGGAACACCGCCATCGTTTCATTCTTGATCTGGGCAGGGCCAGCAGCTACCGCGTCCTGAAGTCCCCTGATGACATCCTTGTTCAACTCCTCGTTGAGCGAAGGAGTCATCCCCGGCCCGATCCCGACCTCAGCGAACCTGTTCAGCGCGGGCTGGTCGGCCGCAGGTGGCGGGAACTGCTCAAGCAGATGCCCCATCATGTCGAAGAAACCGAGCCCACTTGGTATCTTATGGACCTGGACGTTCGTATTGGGGTCCGTCGGGGTGGCCGGACGGTAGTCAGTACCGTACTGGCTCAACGGCGTGATGGTATAGTTGTCCTGGATGTTGTTAACGTTCGTCAGGTCGCTGCTGCCCTTCAGCTGGGTCGAACCGATTATCCAGATGCGGTCATACTCCACATCGACTCGGGTGACGTTCGCCGGGATCGACACGACGCCATTTCCTGGGCCGACGATGGTATAATCGCCTGGAGTTGTATCAGGGACGCTGCCGAAGTTCCTGACATCGTTCGTATAGGGGTCGATGAATGCGAGGACGAAGAAGTGGTCCACCACTTCCGGCACATGAAGCACCTGGGGCTCACCGCTGAGATCGAGCCAGGCGATCGAAGAGAGGCTGTTCGCCCCCGGCGCCACTACCGCCGTGCTGTTCTGGTTGTTCAGAACGCGAACATTATTGAACTGATTGACCGGGCCGTATGCTCCGTACGATACATTTATGCTGGTCATGGTCTGGAACGTCACTTCTGTCACGAGCAGGGGCAGGCCATAGGTGTATGCTTCGAGTCCGATCTCGTAGCCCTTGTTGTAATCCTTCTGTTCGGCGATCGACTGGATCTGCATGTTCAGCAACAGACCCGAAACCAGCAAAACGCCGCAGACCACAACGACCCCTATCGCTCTCGAAACCGATGCACCAGCCATGTCTGAAACAGAAATAATGACTTATTTAATGGCACGCAGCTGGCTGGCGAATATTTAGAATCACATCTTTTTCTGGCATGGTCCCATTTTCGATATCTTGCCCATCGACCATCCTTCAAGACCCATCCGACCTAGGTCTTTTTAATCCCATCCGGATACCCTTGAACATGGCCCCCGCTCCGTCGAGCAACGATGGCTCCATCTTCGCAGAAAAATTCGAGCTCATCAAGTCAAAGATGGGCTACGAGTTCAAAGACTACGAGCTTATGAAGCGGGCCGTGAAGACCAGGGACTACTGCGAGAAGAACGAGGCCTTCAGGACGTCAGTGAAGGATCCGCTGGCCATGCTGGGCGATTCGATCATCAGGACGTTGGTCATCAAGCGCCTCATGGCCGAGGACATCAAGACGGCGGGCGACATCAACGACGAGGCGATGAAGAACACCACCCGCGAGGCCCAGGCCCTTCGCGCCAAGCGGGCGTACCTGGAGAAGATCTTCGTCTGGAGCAACAACGAGGAGAAGAGCCATTCTTGGAACAACAAGAAGGCGCTGGGTGAGTGTCTGGACATGCTCATCGGCGCGATCTATCTGGACAGCAATAGCATCGACGCGTGCGAGAAGGCGCTGGACCAGATCAAGTTCTTCCGGGTCTGATCTATTCCAGTGGGTCTCTAGGGGTCATCGACTATATCCAGACATTTTACCATTTCTTTTCTGGAATGGCTTTAATACGCTGCCTGGCCATATGACGGGAAATCGTGGGGGATCAAATGAGCACCAGGCTTTTCATGTCGATCGGAATTGCGATCATGACCGGGCTTCTGGTCCTGTCATCATTCTCGGCCATCATCGTCAGCGCTGATGCTCAGACCTATCAGCTCTCGAACACCGCCTCATCGGTGAAGTATGCCGAAGTGAACGGTGTGAGCCTGGGATATCGCGAGTATGGTTCCGGTGAACCGTTGTTGCTCATCTGCGGCTTCGGCGCCACCATGGACATGTGGAATGCCACATTCATCGGCATCCTGGCCGAGAACTTCCATGTCTACACATATGACCACCGGGGCATGGGATACAGCAGCGACGACAGCTCGGTCCACACTATGGAGATGTACGCCGACGATGCGGTCGGATTGATGCACGCCCTCGGCTACCAGAGCATGAACATCTACGGAACATCGATGGGTTCCATCATCTCACAGCAGATCATGATCGACCACAATGGATCGGTACGAAAGGCCGCTCTCAGCTCCGCCTCATACAGCGTTCGCATCCCGGAATGCGCCCTGCTCCTTGCCACGCTGGAGTCGGTCGTCGGAAACACCTCATATTCTTTGGGCATCAGGGAGGAGGCGGCCGCCAACCTCGCCTGGGGCGGTGCCTGGGATGGACTGGCCGGGATCAAGAATCCGGTCCTGCTCATCGTCGGCACGAACGATCTCCTGACCCCCGACTCGGTCTCCGTCCAGATCGCAGGGCAGATCAGCGCCTCGTGGCTGGTCCGGTTCACCGGTATCCTGCACAGCGGCCAATCATACGCTCCCGTCCAGTATGCGAACAGCGTCACCTATTTCCTGCTGACGAACGAGACCCCCGTCTTCAGCCCCATCCCGCCATCGGCGCCTACTAGCGTAGTAGCTGCCCTTCACAACGAACAGATCCTCATCTCATGGAACGCATCGGTCAGCAACGGAGGTAGTGCTATCACCGGATACATCCTCTTCAGAGGTTCAGAGCTGATAGCCAGCCTCAACGCCACCACGCTCAGCTACATCGATCCCGACCTGGCAAGCGGCACCGCCTATACCTACTACGTCGTGGCCACCAACTCGGCCGGGTCCAGCGCCATCTCGATGCCGGTCACGGCCACCACGCATGGCCAGAACGCGAACATCACGAACCTGATGTTAGCGATCGCCGCCGTCGTTATCGCGGTCGTTCTGACGGCATTGGTCATGTCCCGGAAAAAGAAGTGAGATACTGGTCCTTCAAGAACTCTGGATAACAAAATCCTTCCCACCAGGTCAGCGGTATATCCGCTGGCCTTTTCCCCATTCCAAAATTTATATTTACTTCGAGCTCCAGAAGACACTCATCTGGTGATTTACGATGAGCGATGAGGAGATAACAGAGGATGAGGCCGACCTTCAGAACGACCGATGGCTTCAAGACAATTTTCTCGACCTCATGCAGAATTATCCGCGCGAATGGATCGCGGTCCTGAACGGAATCATCATCGCCAGGGCCGGGACCAAGGCCGGGGTGCAGAACATCGCCGATGAGGTGGCGAATGGCGAGGAGTACTCCATCTACTTCATTCCTCCGACCGGCACGTTCACGGACGTCCAGTACGAAAGACGATGAGGCGGTCCAGAAAATTGGACCGTTGGAACGCCAACGACCTGATACTTGGGGTACTGGCCTTCCTCAGTAGATATTCTGTGAGAGTAATTCATAATTTCTCATAATTATTCATATAGTACATTGACGATCATCAATGGAATGAACTTTTTTTCTGATATCGACGGAACGGTAGGCAAGGGGGTCCACATATCGCCAGGCGTTGTCCTGCTGGGAAGGATCGACATCGGGGACGATGTCTTCATCGCCCCGAACGTTACGATCCGATGCGATGAGCCCGATTCTCAGATCATCATCGGCGATGGTTGTAACATCCAAGATAACGTGGTCATCCATAGTCTGAAGGGGTCCAGGGTGAAGATGGCCGAACATTGTTCGATCGGGCATGGGGCCATCGTGCACGGTCCTTGCGAGATCGAGAGAGGCTCCTTCATCGGATTCGGCTCCGTCGTGTTCAGATGCAGGATCGGGCGTGGTTCGATGATAATGCACAAGGTCCTCGTGGAGGACTGCGACATCCCTCCCGACACCCTCGTTCCATCCGGCTCAATCGTGAAAGGGAGGATCGAGCATCTGCTCCCCAAGATCAGACCGGAGGACCAGAGGTTCAACGAATATGTCATCGCGATGAATTTGGACCTGAACAGAAGATACCGATCCGCGAGCGACCCATATAAGATAATTACAAATTAGGGAAGATTATTTTCAAGCGATATGCAGACCGACGAATCGACCAAGTGGATCATGAGCGTTGACCGACGCATGCTGGTCATGCGCGATGTCCACGAGAATGGAATCATCCGCGTCTCAGAGCTAGCGTCTCATTCTGGCCGGTCGATACAGAACATCAGCCGAGCGATACATGAGTTGGAGGCAGAGGGATTGGTCGAATGCATCACGCCGGAGAAAAATACCTGGAAAAGATACATCCTGACCGAGCATGGTAAGATGGTCTATGAACGGATGAGGGATCTCCACCTCTTCGAGTAGACGTCGTCGATATCTCGGATTGTTTTTTAAAGAAACCAGAACAGTCCGATCATATCTCAAAGCATTTTCTTTGGCGATGTGATAGTTAAAATATCGTCTGGTCCAATCGATTCGCTCGATCATCGAGCCATAAAAGGTTATCATGAAGACGAAACGAGCGGCATCCTTCACCGGGCTTCCCGGCCTGGACAAGATCCTGAACGGCATCCGGCTAGGCGACAATGTCGTTCTCCAGGTCGACACCATCGACGACTACATCCAGTTCGTCAAACCGTTCTGCCATGAGGCCCGCCAGAAGAAGCGCACGCTGATCTATTTTCGATTCGCCGATCACGAGGTGGTGATCCCCGAATGCAACTGCGAGAACATCTTCGAGCTTCACCCGGAGCTGGGGTTCGAGAACTTCATCTCCGAGATCTTCGAGGTCATCGAACGATTCGGCAAAGGGGCGTTCTATGTGTTCGATTGCCTGTCGGAGCTGAGCGTCGACTGGTACAGCGACCGCATGCTGGGCAACTTCTTCATGCTGGCCTGCCCCTACCTCTATGATTATGACACGGTGGCCTACTTCGCCCTGATAAGGAACCGCCATACCTCCTTCGCCATCGACGCCATCCACAACACCGCGCAGGTGGTGATCGATGTATATCGTGACGCCGACGACATCTATGTGCATCCCCTGAAGGTGGACGGCAGGCAATCGAAGACGATGTACATGCTGCACCGCTGGGAGGGGGAGGAGTTCGTCCCTGTCCTGAACAGCGCCACGACCGCGGAGGTGCTCTCCTCGGTCCCCCAGCCATGGCTGGACTTCTCCATGCACCGGTACGACATCTGGGCCACCAGCTTCCTGCAGGCGCAGGAGATCGTGCAGACGGTCGGTTCATGCGATGGCCCGACCCCGAAGGGCGGCATATTCTTCGACCAGATGATCCGCATGGCGGTCAGCCGGGACACCCGCCTGCTGAATCTGGTCAAGCAGTACTTCGATTATTCCGACATCGTCGACATCGGCAAGCGGATGATCGGCACCGGCCTGATCGGCGGGAAATCTGTGGGCATGCTGCTGGCCAGGGCGATACTGCGGAAGAACGACCCTGCCTTGGCGGGCCGATTGGAACCGCACGACTCGTTCTACATCGGCTCGGACGTCTTCTATTCCTACCTGGTGCAGAACAAGTGCTGGTGGATCAGAAAGAAACTGAACGATCCCGAATCCGACCTTGTCCTGGACGAGGTGTCAAAGGAACGCATGCTCAACGGGAGGTTCCCCCAGGACATCGAGGACCAGTTCATCAAGATGCTGGAATATTTCGGACAGTCCCCGATCATCGTCCGCTCGTCCAGCCTGCTGGAGGACGCATACGGCAACGCGTTCTCCGGAAAGTATGAGAGCGTCTTCTGCGCCAACCAGGGAACGCCGCAGGAACGCCTGAAGAACTTCCTGGATGCCGTCAGGACGGTCTATACCAGCACGTTGAGCGAGGAGGCGCTGGCGTACCGGGCGCACTGGGGCCTTCTCGACAGGGACGAGCAGATGGCCATCCTGGTACAGCGCGTCTCCGGTTCCGTCCACGAGGACCGCTTCTTCCCCCAGATCGCCGGCGTGGGCGTATCCTTCAACCCCTACGTCTGGAACCAGGAGATCGACCCAAAGGCGGGCATGCTGCGCCTGGTATTCGGCCTGGGCACGAGGGCGGTGGACCGGGTCGATGACGATTACACGCGCATCGTCGCGCTGAACGCCCCGCTGCGCAGGCCCGAGGCCAGTTCGGAGGACGTGAGGAAGTATTGCCAGAAGAACGGGGACATCATCGACCTGGCCGGCAACACGTTGACCACCCGGGGTTTCCAGGAGATCGTGGAGGACCTGCCTGACTTCCCCATCGAGATATTCGCGTCCAGGGACATGGCCGTGGAGAGGTGGGCGCAGGAGGCGGGCAGGGGCGAGGTGTTCTCCTGGATGCTCACCTTCGACGAGCTGCTCTCGAACAGCGATTTCGTGAAGGACATGGGCAGGATGCTGAATGTGCTGGACCATGCGTACGATCACCCGGTCGACATCGAGTTCACCGCCAATTTCACCGACCTCGCCAGGTACAAGATCAATCTCCTGCAGTGCAGGCCGTTCCAGGCGAAGGGCAACATCCTTGGCGTGGAGGAACCGTTCTCGGTGCCGTCGGAAAGGACCATCATGAGCTCCAGCGGTCCGGTCATCGGCAGCAATCTGGCCACGACCATCGACCGCATAATCTATGTCGTGCCGGAGGCGTTCGGGCAGATGAAGCTGGCCGACCGGTACGAGGTGGCCCGGCTGATCGGCAAGCTGAACCACCTCCAGAGCAGAAAGGAGAGGAGGACGACCCTCCTCATCGGTCCGGGGCGATGGGCCACCGCCGATCCGTTCCTGGGCGTGCCAGTTTCGTTCTCGGAGATCAACGAGGTCTCGGTCCTGTGCGAGGTCATGTCCATGCACGAAGGCCTGGTGCCGGAGGCGTCGCTGGGGACGCATTTCTTCAACGACCTGGTGGAGGCGAACATGCTCTACTGCGCAATCTACCCAACCAAAGAGGGGAACGTCCTTGACAAGGAGTTCCTCGCCGGTGCAAAGAACATGCTGGCCTCGCTCATCCCGGAAGCAAAGCCGTTCAGCTCGTCGGTGAAGGTGATCGACGGCTCCAATGTCAAGAAGGGTCTCCAGGTCTGCGTGAAATCCGATGTCATGAAGCAGAGGCTGATCTGTTATCTGGATCCGGTGGCCGAACCGTCAAGGAAATGAACATGGCCTGCGAAACGAAGTACCATTTCGACTAAATATGGGCCGGTGCTTTAACACCTATCCATACTCTTCTTAAAATCGGCGATGACATCATGATCAACTACGGTCTGGGTATCGACACTGGCGGAACATATACGGACGCGGTCATCGTGGACCTAGGAAAGGTCCGACTTCTGGCCAAGTCCAAGGCCCGCACCACCCACAACGATCTCAGCATCGGCCTGGGGAACGCGGTGGACGGCGTGCTGGACGTCATCAGGGAGAGGTTCGAACCGAGCCTGGTCGGCGTCTCCACCACATTGGCCACCAACACAGTTCTGGAAAAGAAATCCGGCAAGGTCGGGCTGATCGGCCTGGGCTGGAAACCGGAGGAATGCCAGGAGTTCGGTGCGGCCAAGCAGTTCTTCTTCTCCGGCGGCCACGATGTGCGCGGACGAATGGTCGCCTCGCTGGACCTGGAAGGGGTGAAGGGTGCGGTGGACGAGCTGGCCCAGAGCGTCGACTCCATTGTCGTTTCCGGCCTCTTCAGCGTGTACAACGCCCATCACGAGCTCGATGTCAAGATGCTGATCTCGGAGCGGTGCGACCTTCCGGTGGTCATGGGCCACGAGCTGACCGGAGAGCTGGGCATCCATGAGCGCACCGTCACGGCCATCCTGAACGCCGGTCTCATCCCCGTCCTCGACGACTTCCTGGCCAAGGTCCAGCAGATCATGGCCGATCGGGAGATCAAGGCCCCCATCATGGTCTTCAAGGGCGACGGCACGCTGATGAACATCACCGCCGCAAGAAAGCGCCCGGTCGACACGCTCCTCTCTGGGCCGGCCGCCAGCGCCATGGGCGGTAAGCTGCTCTCTGGCAGGGACGACTGCATCGTCATCGACATGGGCGGAACCTCCACGGACATCGCCGTCATCGAGAACGGCAGGACCGTGGCGCTAGGCGGGGATTCAGAGGTCCGCGTGTCGAAGAAGAACGAGATATTGGTCGGCCCGTACCGGGTCACGCCGCTCTGCTTCGCCAGACAGATCTTCCCCAACATCGTGGAGAGGATGAGAGAGACCGGGGAAACGAGGTTCCTGATGGCCTCGCAGAAGGCCTGCCGCAACCTCTCTTCGTACGAGCAGCTGCTGTTCGACCGCCTCTGCTCCAGCGGCCCCCAGACGTTCAGCGAGCTCAAGGACACCTTCAAGGAGATGTACCTCATCGAAAAGCACGTCAGCACTCTGTGGAGCCAGGGGGCCATCGAAGGCATCGGCCTCACCCCGACCGACGTGCTCCATGCCGCCGGAATCTATGTCGACGGGGACAGGGCGGCGTCCGAGCTGGGCCTCAAGATATACTCCATCGCGCTCCAGACCGAACCCGATGAACTGCTGAGGCGGATCATGGCCAAGGTGTCGACCAACATCGCCAGGGAGCTCATCATCAAAGTGATATCCGACGAGCTGGGCGAACTGCCCTCCAACGATGTCATGGAAAAAATGATCGACGGCATGTGCAAGGGCCGCTCGTTCTCCAAGTTCGACCTCGACGTCCGGCTGAAGGACCCGGTGATCGGTCTCGGCGGACCGGCCAGCGCGTTCATCTCCCCCCTGGCGGGGATGATGGGCGCCGAGGTCATCATTCCAGACAACTTCGACGTCGGCAACGCCATCGGCGCGGTATGCGGTCAGGTGTCCGAGTTCGTGGACATCTTCGTCTATCCGCGCGACAATGGCTATGCGGTCTATTCGGTCTTCACCACGCCCATCTACTACACCTTCGCTTCCGACGCCATCGCCAAGGCGAAGGAGATGGCCTCGGTCCACGCGTTGGAAAGGGCGAAGGCCGCGGGCGGCCACGACCTTCATGTCGACATCGAGATGGAGGAGGAGAGGGAGGAGTCGAGGAGCGTGCTGGCCGAGGATTCGCTGCTGCAGGTGAGGGTCAGGGCCAGGGCGGTCGGGACCCCGCTCGAGGCCGATGATGAAGTGTAAAAATTGACTTGGATCCCGTCCTATAACCGGTGGACGATCACCAGTCTCCATTCCACGCCCATCAGCCCCACGGTCGTCCAGTAGCATTCCTTTTGCACCGTCTTGGTGGAGTTCAGGCTGATCAGATAGGAGTATGTCCCGTATCCAGACGTCTCGTTGAGCATGCGGTAGCCGATGGCCTGTACCTCTGGGTAGGCGGCATAGTCCGGACCGTGCAGTATGTTCATGCCGATCTGCGAGCCGTCCGTGTCGTAGATATCCTGGCCGTCGGTCTGCATGCACCAGAACGTGTAGTCGCTGGACGAGACCAGGCCGGATATCGTCTCGTTCATCAGGGCAGGCACGTAGAACAGCGCGCTCACCGCCCCAATGAACTGGCCATCGGTGTCGAAGACAGGGACGGAGAGAACGGCCCCTGGCAATCCTCCCTGAGGCGGTATGACCCCGCTCATCACCGGCATCTTCGTGCTGAGCAGCTTGTCGATGATCTCGAAGCCGCCCAGATCCATGCCCTCCAGGTAATGATAGGAGGACGGCTCGGCGGCGATGACCTTGCCGGTCGTGTCATAGGTGACAATGTCCAGGAAGCAGGCGTCGGCCGCCAGCGATGCGTTCAGCTGTTCTCTGACGACGGTCCCGTTCAGCCCGACCGCGGAGATGTTGGCGCTGTTGCCGGCCATGAGGGACCCGATCCTCTGCAGCCCCTGCTGCACAGATATCTGCGCCTCGGTCAGAATGGCGTTCATCTCCAGATGCGTTGCGGCCGTCGTGTTATCGTTGCTCAGCCTAGAGTTGTCCGAAAGGACCAGCGCGGAGAACGCCAGGGAGACCACCAGTGCCACTGCTAGGATGGCAAAGGACCATCTGGAGCGGGATGACATGAGCCCCCGAATCCGCATCGCTGATATTCAATCCTAATGCCGTTCACAGCGGATGCAGGAGGAACAACCTCCACTGCACCGTTTCCATCCCGATGGTCAGCCAGAGGCATTCCTTGCTGACGACCTGTTTCCCGCCGAGCTCGACCGTGAATGTATAGGTACCATACCCGCTCCCCTCGTTCGCCGCTTTCTGCGCCACGGCCAGCAGCTGGGTGTAATTGGCGAAGGAAGGGTCTGTCAGGGTGTTCATGCCGATCTGCGAGGCGTCGGCGTCGAAGATGATCACACCATCCAGCTGCATCGCCATCCAGGTGTACTGGGTTCCGAAAGATATTGCCGATAGTGTGGAGTTCATTAGCTCGGCCAGATCGATCAGCGGGCTGACCGCGCCGATGAACACGCCATCACCATTGAACACCGGATATCCATATCCGGCCGCGCGCACGTGCTCCTTGGCCAGGAACGTGTCGCTCATGACCGGCGTCCGGTTCTGCAGCACCATCTTCGTCCAGGCATCGGTCAGCGTCACGCCCTCCAGATTCGAATAGGTGGAAGGTACCACGGCCTGGACCGTACCGTTGACGTCGTAGGTGAGGATGTCGATGATGAACCCGTTATGCGCCAGGGCGGCCCGCATCTTTTCCCTGGCATCGGTTCCGTTCAATCCGACCTGACCCAGTCCTGATGCAAGGTCTCTGGTGAGCGACCTGATCTCCAACATCTCCTTCTGCACGGCCGACTGCCCTTCGGCCAGCAACGAGCTCATCTCGACCTTGGTGGCCGACGCGGCATTATCGTTCCTCAGTTTGGAGTTGGAATCCAATTGGACGAACGAGACCGAGACCATGACGATAAGAGCCACGGCCAAGATAGCGAACAGGAACTTGCTTCTCGAGACCATGCGGCCAGAATCGCGTTCATTCATATTCAAAGATAATCCAGAAATTCAGCCCAGCGCTTGTTGGATCATGCGGGACAACAGCTCCACATCAATGGCCGAGCCGCAATAGGAGCAATATCTCAGCCCACCATCGCCGGTCTTGCTGTCGATGGTGAGGGTGGCGCCGCACCCCTGGCAGCGGTACGGGACGGTCAAGCCTCCCATCTTCAACTGTTCGATGAGGCTGTTCAGATCGACGTTCACCTGCCGTACGGTCGAGGTCCTGCCCCTCTCCCTGAGGTTCCTGGCCTTGTCCAGCAGGTTCAATCGTTCATATCCCATGGCCGCATCTTCATACCTTCCCGCCCTTTCCGCCCTGGTGGCTTCGTTCAGCACCGAGAGCGAGCCCTCATGGATCTCGTTCCAGCAGCTGTCGCATCTCAGACTGAAGCTGAAATTGAGGGGGGCGGCCGAAGACATCTGGGTGGGCATCGGAACCCGGTAGAAGTAGAGGTTCGTCAGGTTCAGCGTGCCGAACGAACCACAGATGGGGCAGCAGTTCCCCCAGCGGTTGATGATCGAGGCGGATGTGCTGTTGACGCGGTTCTGGTAACAGTCCAGGCACAGTCCTTCCATGTTATTGTTGACCATGCACCCTGGGCAGACGATCTTGGCACAATCGAGGCAGGTGGTGACCTGGAGGCTCATGCCGCTCCTGCCGCACCGCGTGCATCGCTTGACCAATAACGCCATCGCTTTTGGAATTCAGGTTCCCATTATTAAAAAATTCAGATTAGATTTTGCATCCGTGCAAGTCATATGAAGGATATTTTTTATGCATTTGAAAATTCGATCGATCCCGTCCTTCAGAATATTTTTAAATCATGCTAGCCGTCCTGGCACACATGCAATATCCATCCGGTAAGAGGCCTGTGGCGATCATGGCGCTGGCCATCGTGGAGGCGGTCTTCGGGCTGATGGGGGTCATCTCCGGCATCCTGCTGATCATCGAGCCGAACGGCACGCTCATCGGTTTCACCGAGGACATCAGACTGAAAGTACCGTTCCAGACGTTCTTACCGGTGGGGCTGTTCCTGCTGTTGGTTTACGGCGTCGGCTCGTTCCTACTGGCCTATGGCACGTGGACCAGGAAGGAATTGTTCCTGGAGAAGGTCAGCCAGATTGGCGGAAGGCACTGGGCCTGGACCGGCGGCCTGCTCCTCATGGGCGTGCTCCTGCTCTGGCTTCTGGTAGAGGGTCAATTGATCGGACTGGACTTCCCCGCCACGTACATGACGGTCCTGTTCGGCCTGATAATCATGGTTCTGCTGCTGATGCCATCGGTGCGCGATTTCCTCACCCCTCCAGATGAAAATTGATTACGTTGTAAATCGAGGAAAACATCCAAGGGGGTCTGGAGCATCCCCTACACTTCTTCCCTTTCGTTCCGACCCCGTCCTTCTTCCTCATTCGCCACGTACCTCTTTCCTCACAAAGAATGAAAAGCTCGGACCCCCTGTCAGGGGCGTTAGGATGAGGGAGATGAGAAGGCTCAGGAGATTGGACATCTCCTTCATTGTCATCGCATTGGTCTGCCTGGCCATCATCGCGCTCTATCTGCTGAAGAACATCAGCCTCGGTCTGGTCGGCTCGCTGGACTATGCCTTCGGCATCGTCACGGTCGGTCTGGCGGTGCAAGGCGGATTGGCCCTCTGGACCCTGCGGGACGAGAGCCAGTTCCGGGGCAGATCGATCTTTCTCGTGTTCATAATTGCGATTTCTTTGGCCTGGGTCATAGCGATCACGACCATCTCCATGGGCTGGCCTCTGAACATCGACCTGTTCAATCAGTGGTACATCACGAACGAATCGATGTCGTCCGACCCGATGCTGATCGGCCTGGTCTGGCTCATCTGCTTCGGGGTCGGGGTGCTGTGGTTCCTCGGCCTGGTCGGGGCGGTCCGGCTTCTTTCCAGGATGGTACAGGTCTTCCTGCCCCGATATCTGCTCGACATCAAGAGCGTAAAGTTCGATAAAAAGGACGGATTGTTGAAATGGGCGGAATGCTGGGTCATCAGCTTCCCCAACATGCTCGAGCCGTCCTCCCTCCGCCTCGACCCGCAGGAGCAGAGCGGGAAGGAGAAGGTCGGCCTGTTCTTCCAGACCATCACCTGGCAGCTCGTCCTGGGCATGCTGCTGGCCATCTACATCAGCCTCAACCCGATGCTGCTCTCCGCCATGGACTTCAAGGAGACCATCAACCTGATCTACATCCCCATCGGCATCCTGCCGCTGTTCATATTGCCCTGGGCCATACTGGACGGGCTGGGGGCCAAGGTGGCCGGAACGAGAAGGGACTTCTACCTGCATGAGGGCGCCAAGAAGAGGATGATGCAGACCATGATCACCTTCGGCACATTGCTGCTGATAATGCGCCTGGCGTTGATCCAGATCGACGTCGTGGTCATCCTGATCAACTTCATCATCGTGGCCTTCCTGCTCCTCATCCTGTCGCTGATGGCCTCCTTCGCCTACTTCAACTACTTCGAGGAATGGCTCATCCAGGACCTTAAGGCCAGGTACGAGAAGGGGAATTGAGGCTCAATTCTTCAGAGCGCCTTCCCTGACCAGCAGCTTCTTCTTCGTGGCAGCGCCGCCGGCGGCAGAATAGTTGCCCAGGCCCCCTCCTGAAGGTACCACCCGGTGACAGGGGATTATGATCGGCACGAGATTGCTGGCGCATGCGCCCCCCACCGCCCTGGCCGCTCTCGGCCGGCCGATCACCTCGGCCACCTCGCCGTAGGTCATGGTCTTGCCCGGCGGGATGTCCCTCAACGCCTCCAGCACCATCATTTGAAAGTCGGTGCCCTGCAGCTTGACCGGAACGTCCTTGAGGTCATCCTTTCCAGTGGCCAGATGACGAACGACCCTGTCGAGGATGGGATGGTCCTTCTTGGCCTTGGCCGGCTCCTCGACCGTCAGCTCGGCCCTTCGCACCCTGCCTCTTTCTATGTCCAGCGAGACATAGAGCCCCAGCTCCTTGCTGTACTTCGCGTATAGTGTCATCTCGGTTCCCTCCGAACTTCGGCGCGGCCTCATCAAAGGGGACTTGGGTCGATGCCCAGGGTTCACTTCTTCAATATGTCCGCCAGGTCCTTGGACCAGTTCTTGATCTTGTCCAACTGGCCATCGTTCAAAGTATAGACCTTCTTGACGCTGGTCACATAGGCCAGGAGAGGAGTCCCTACGATGGTGAAACCGGCCGCCTTCAGGTCCTTCTCCATGTGCTTGTTCGCGTTCCCGCTGATGGCCGAATCCATCTGGGTGTCGAACGTGGCCGCCTTCTTGCCGGCGTACTCGTTCTTCAGCCCTGCCAGGTAGTCCTTCATCTTCTTCGAGGGCCTCCACGCCATGGTGGGCGCGCCGAAGACGACCGCATCATAGTCCTTCAAGTTCGCCTTGGCCGCATCGTCTACGAACATCAGGCTGGTCTGGACCCCGTTCTCGTTCAACGTGGCCTGGACGGTCTCCGCGACCTTCTTGGTCACCTTTGCGTCCGAAACGCTGTCATAGATCACTAGTGCCTTCATGATGTTGACCTCCCCATCTTGCTTGGGGCAAATACCACCGTGGTCATTTATTAAACGTTGTTCTCGACGGCCACCCCAAGTACTTTCTTTACCGGTATCTTAGATGGTTCTTACCAAAATCATAATCAACCAAGAGCTACAGATTGAACTGACTGCCGAAATAGAAGGAGGAAGCCGTTGTCTCACCGCGATAATGGTTCGGGGCCCATCCCTGAGAACGATTGGTCCATGGCTCACATGAGCAATCTGCCCATGGCCGTGGTGGAATGGGACCAGGATTACCGGGTCGCCCGCTGGACCGGAGAGGCGGAGCGGATGTTCGGCTGGAACGAGAACGAGACGCTGGGCAAAGGATTATTGGAACTGGGCCTGACGCTTCCGGAGAACGCAGCAAAGGTCCGGGAGGCGATGTCCCGTCTCAAGGACGGCAGCACCAGGCATTGGGTGGCCTCCACCCGCAACCTGACGAAATCCGGCAAGGTCATCGACTGCACGTGGTACAACTCACTTCTATCGGATGGCACCAAGACCGTGTCGGTCATGTCCCTGGTGGTCGACAACACGGCCATGGTCAACGCGGAGAGGGCGCTCAAGGAGAGCGAATACCGCCTGCGCACGGTCATGGACAACTCCCTGGACGGGATCAACATGCTGGACCTGACCACCGGACGGTACGTGGTCCTCAGCCCGGCCCAGGTGGAGATGACCGGCATGACCCGGGAGGAGCTGCTGGGCATGACGGCTGAGAAGGCGTATCGCCTGACGCATCCGGATGACAGGGAGATCACGATATCCCAGCAGAAGCGGGTGCTGGAAGGCAAGGACGACGGATCGCCGGTCGAATATCGCTGGCTGGTGAACGGCGAGTACCGATGGTTCAGCGACAGAAGGAAGTTGGTGTACAACGCCGACGGAGATCCCGTGGCCATGGTCGGCCTCAGCCGTGACATCACTGAGCAGAAGAAGACCGAAGAGGCCATCGTCGGCGCCCGGCAACAGGCGGAAGAGGAACGGGCCCGATTGTCGACGGTCCTTGACCAGATGCCCTTGGGTATGGTCATCGCGGACCCGAACGGCAAGCTGCTGATGGGGAACAAGAGGTTGGACGAGATCTGCCGTTTCCCCATGCTTCATTCCGCCAGCATAAAGGAATATCCACAATGGGTCGCCTTCGATCCGGCAGACAACCACGAGCTGTCGGCAGAGGAGCGCCCCATGGCCATCGCCCTGATGACAGGGAAGGTCTCAGGGCCTAAGGAGGTCATTCTCAAGCGGGGGGACGGTACGCTTGGAACGGTCATGTCCAGCGCGGCTCCGATCCGCGACAGCTCTGGCAACCTCATCGGCGGAGTGAGCGTCATCTGGGACATATCGGAACGGAAGGAGATCGAGAGAGAGCTGACCGAGACCAAGGCCCGGCTGGAGACGGTGTTGGGCAAACTACCCGTGGCGGTCATCGTGGTCAGTGCTCCGGACGGAAAGATGGTCTATTGCAACGAGGAGGTGGGCCGCCACTTCCGCATCGAAGTGAACGGGGTACCGCGTGAGAATATCTTCACGGGATACCCCATATACCACTTGGACGGCAGCCAGTATATCGTAGAGGAGTACCCCACCGTCCGGGCCATGCGCACCGGCGAGATGGTGTACAACGAGATCATCGAGTACGAACGCTCCGATGGCACGAGGGGGTATGCCAATGCCAACGCCGTGCCCATCAAGGATGCGAACGGTAACGTCACCTCGGTCATCGGCCTGAGGATCGACATCAGCAACGAGATCATGGCGCAGAAGGGGCTGGCACGATCGAACGCGGAGCTGCAGCAGTTCGCATACATCGCATCGCACGACCTGCAGGAGCCGCTGAGGATGGTGATGAGCTATGTCAGCCTGCTCAAGAAGAAACACCAGGGCTCTATGAACGATGAGGCCCGGCAGTATGTCGACAACATCATGACCGGAGGGGAACGGATGAGGGAGCTGGTGAACGACCTGCTGACCTTCTCCAGGATAGAATCGCAGACGAAGGCGTTCTCCAAGGTCGACATGAACGAAGTGGTGGGCAGTATCATTGCTCTGATGGGCCCGGCCATCACCGAGTGCGATGCGAAGATCAAGGTCGATAGCCTACCATCCATCCATGCCGACGAGATGCAGATGTCCCAGGTGGTCATGAACCTCGTCAGCAACGCCCTGAAGTTCCGCCGGAAGGTGCCGCTGCACATCGAGATCTATTCGCTCACCGGGCCGAGGGAATGGATCTTCGCGGTGCGGGATGACGGCATCGGCATCGACCCGATGTTCTCCGACAAGCTGTTCCAGATGTTCCAGCGGCTCCACACCATGGATGACTATCCCGGAACGGGGATGGGCCTGGCCATCAGCAAGAAGATAGTGGAGCGGCATGGCGGCCGCATCTGGTTCGAATCCACCCCGGGAAGCGGTTCAACCTTCTACTTCAGTGTGCCCAAGGCCGGCCAGTAGGCCAATGATGTCAACGGACCGTACCACGACCATCATTCCTTCCTTTCCATCGCCGCCAGCTGCTCCTGGAACGATGTCAGCCGGGCCGCCAGCCCCTTGAAGTGGGGCAGGTAGGCCTCGTAGAAGAACACGCGGCGCGGATCGATGCCGGCCGCCTCCACCTCCATGCGTAGAACGGCCACATGCTCTGCCAGCGTTTCCTTCGATGCGCCGCTGGATGAATGCGCGGAACCGTCCCCGAGGAAGACCCCGGTCGCCCCGCGCCGGAACGCGTGGATGAGATGCTTCCTTTCCAGGCGAAGCACCGATGGCACGGCGATGATCCTGACCTCGTTCGGATATGACAGCCTGTTCGTACCAGCGCTGTCCGCCGCCACATAGCCGATCTCGTTGTCCAGGAATGCCAGTATCTTCCCCTTCTGGCCCAGGACGCCGTCGATGCGGGCGAGCAGCATGTCATCCCCGGCGCCCAGTATGCTGATGGCGTTCTGAGGGCAGGCGGACACGCAGCGACCGAGGCCGGCACACGCCAGCGGGTCGATGGAGACCCCCTCGTCCATGTAGATGGCGTTCTGCCCGCAGACGTTCACGCACTTGCCGCAGTTATCACACCTGGCACGGTCGATGACGGCATAGTTCGGCTCCACCTCCGCCTCTTCCAGCACCATTCCGAGCGCGTTCATGGCGGTGGACTGGGCCTGCATGATGCTCTCGGTGATGTCCTTGGCCCCTGCGGCGGTGCCGCAGACAAGAATGCCCTGGACCGAAGTGACGCCAGGTTCCAGCTTCGGATGCTTCTCCCGGATGAACATCTCCGGGGTGGTGCTGATGCCCAGCACGTCGGCGATGCGCTTGGTGCCCTCCGACGGCACGATGGCGGTGGACAGGACCACAAGGTCCGCCTCCAAGGCCGTGGCCTTCATGGCCAGGGTGTCCTCCACCCTGACATACACACGGTCCTTCTTCTTCACCGTCTCCCCGACCCTTCCGCGGAGGAAGCGGACGCCCCGCTTCTGTGCCTCCTGGTAATACGTCTCGTACGGGCCGGAGGTCCTCATGTCCGTGTAGCAGATGGTGACCTCCGTGCCGGGGAAATGCTGCCGAATGTAGCTGGCATGCTTCATGGCCACGATGCAGCACACCTTGGAGCAGTAGGGGATGGAACCAGGCTTGTCCGATCTGGAGCCGACGCACTGCACCATGACGATGTGCTTGGGCGTCCTTCCGTTCATCTCCAGCCTACCTTTGGTCGGGCCGTTCACGGCCAAGACCCGGGCCAGCTCCATCTGGGTGATGACCTCGGGATGGACGGCATAGCCGTGCTCATGCCTCTCGCTGGGGTCCATCTCGGTATGGCCAGTGGCCACAATGACCGCGCCTGCGCTGACCTCGCTCTTCACCACGCCCCTGTTCAGGTCGATGGCATGGAAGCTGCACGCCTTCACGCATGCCCCGCACTTGGTGCATGCGTTCGGATCTATGGTGTAAGAGGCAGGGACCGATTGCTGGAACGGCCGGTAGACGGCCTTTCGCATCGAAAGCCTCTCGTTCCATTCGTCCGGGACCTCGACCGGGCAGACCTCCTCGCACCGTCCGCAGGAGCGGCATTGCTTGGGGTCCACCAACAATGGTCCAGATTCCAGATGCAACAGGAAATCCCCGGCCTTGCCCTCGACCCCGACGACCCTGGTGTTGGCCCTGATGTCCACCTTGCCGTTGCGGGAGAGCTCGCTCATCAATGGCGACAGCGAGCACATGGCGCAGTCCTCGGACAGCTTCTCCGGCGAGATGACCTTGCCCACCTTGACCATGTTCCCCCCGATGGTCGGGGCCTCCTCGATCAGGAACGACCTCATGCCCATCTTGGCCAGGTTGCGCGCGGCGGTGATGCCGGCGATCCCGCCCCCGATGATGGCCACATCGTTCACCGGGGTGAAGCGGTAGCTCTGCAGCGGCACGGCATGCTGCACCGCCAGGACCGAACCCCTCACCAGGTCTATGGCCCGGTCGGTGCAATGCTCCTCCCCGACCCAGGCGCACTGCTCCCTGAGGTTGGCGAAGTCCATCATGTAACGGTTCAGCCCGGCCCCTTCCACGCAGTCCCGGAAGGTCTGTTCGTGCACCTTGGGAGAGCAGGCGGCGATGACGACCCGGTCCACACCCCCGGCCACGGCCTTTCGGATCAGGTACTGGCCTTCGTCGGAGCAGAGGTAGGGATAGTCGTGCACGTGCTCCACTCCCCCTCTATTGATCTCCTCCTTGAGCCTAGAGATGTCCACTTCGTCGGAGATGTTGCCCCCGCAATGGCAGATGAAGACGGCCGTGCTCTTGACGCTCATCTCGTTCCCTCTACCCCGATCTTCTCCAGCAGCGGCTCCACCGGCACCCCGTGCAGGTCGATGCCCGCCACGAGGTATGGGTCGGCGCCGAGCAGTATGGCCATCAGCTCGGAGATGTTGACCACCGGGATGTCCTTCTTGTGACCGAGCTCCTGCAGCACCTTCTCCTGGCACATGTCCAGGCTGAGGGTGCATCCGGCGCACATGGTCACCAGCAGGTCGGGGTCCGCCTCGATGATGCCGGAATATTTGCGCCGCGTCACCGCCCGGGTATAGTCCGGACTGAGCATGATGTGGTGGAACCCCAGGCCGCAGCACAATGACCGTTCGGGGTAGTCGACGACCTCCGCTCCCAGGCCGGAAAGCACGTCATCGATGACGGTGGGCCTCTCGAAGTTGCCGGAGGCGACGTCGCGGTAGTAGATCTTGGCATAATGGCAGCCGTGATGCGTCACGGCCCTGATGCCCTTCAGCGAGTACTTGGCCTTGGCCTTGATCCGGTCCAGGTTCGCCAGGTACGCCTCGGAGACGTGGGTGATGGTGATGGAATCGTTGTACTCCAGCCCCGCCTTCTCCATGGCCTTCAAGGCCCGGTCCCTCATGGCCGAGCTGCCGTCCAGTATGTTCTTGCAGTCCTTCAGGTTGGAATAGCAGGTGGGGCAGTTGCACACCACGTTCCGCTTCCCTGAAAGCGAGGCCAGCGATATGTTCCTGGCGTTCAGTGCCACGATGGGCAGGAACGGCGTGACGCCGATGTGGTTGGCGCAGCCGATGCACGACGACTGCTTGGGGTCGTCCAGGAAGTTGGCGTCGATGGTGCTCAGCACATATCGCAGCGACTTCTCGATGCCAGGGTACCAGCTGCCCGCCTGGCAGCTCTTCAGGAGATAGTAATCGTCCTTGGGCATGTCCTTGGGCACAGTGGCGTACATGTCCTCCTCCTTAGCAGTAGTCCGTCTCGCGCAGGAGGATCCTGATCTTCTCCAGGTCCTCCTCCGGAATCTCCACCCTTCTGGAGTCCTCGGCCCTATATCCTAGCTCACGGCGGTGCTTGGCGCTGGCCTTGTACCTCTTCCTGGTCCTAGGGCCAAGGAGGTCGTTCGGCAGGACGAGCGTATCGGGCAGGATGGTCTGGCCTGTCTTCATCAGGTTGACCTTCACCCCGTCCTCGATCATCCTCATGTGGTCGATGTTCGGATTGGAGCGCAAGGCCACGATGCGCAGCGCCTGGATGACGCCGGCCGGGCTGCAGTCCCTAGGACAGCGAGCAGCGCAGGAGAGGCACTGGGCGCACTGCCATAGCTCCTCCCCCATGACCAGCGACTCGATCTCCCCCTTCATCGCCCTGAGCATGATGTCCCTGGGCGAGAAGCCCTCGAAAATGAACGCGGCAGGACAGCTAGCAGTGCACTTGCCGCACTGCATGCATCGATTGAGGCCGCTCTGTGGGCCGACCCTCTCATCGATCGGATCTAGCTCGGGCGGCACCATGGCCTGCCGATGACGTCGTCTCATCGTTGCTCTCTCGTCGCCAAAACAACAGTTCTGCGAAATATATACCCTTTGTCGTTATTTTATTTATCTGGTCGTCTGTAAAAATCTAGGTAGGTTTCTACTCAAAATCAAATCCAGTTCTGTCTGGGGTCACGCGGTATGCGAAAGGAATATCTGCCTCCGGCTCTGCTAAGGAACGGAGGACATGTCCCCGGTCTACTGCCCCCCGCCCGACGAAGAACCGATCCCCAAGAAACATTACTTCAAGTTCCTCGAACGGGTCCCTGCCTCCAGATGGAGGGCCGTCTCCATCATCATACCCCTTCTCGCCTTGGCCGTGATATCCCTTCTTCCTCTGCAGATGGACAGGCCTATGCAGTACACCCTGGCCATACTGGTCTGCATCTCCATGCTGTGGACGTTCGGCATGATCCCCTTGGCCGTGACGGCATTGCTCGTTCCGGTGCTGCTCGTCGGGTTCGGCGTCTTCTCTCCGGTGGAGGCGTTGCAGCCCTTCGCCGATCCGGTCGTCTATCTGCTGGTGGGCGGGCTGATAATCGCGGAGACCTTCCGCAAGAACGGCATGGACAAACGATTGGCCTATTACCTGGTCACAATGGCCAAGGGAGACCTCCGCCGCACCCTGATGGCCCTCATCGCCTCCTCCGCCCTCATGTCGATGTGGATATCCAACACGGCCACGGTCGCGCTGCTCATACCAGTGGCGCTGGGGGTCGCCTCCCATGCGGGGGATTGCTCGAAAAAGGTCGGCGGGTTCTTCCTCATCGGCATCAGCATGGGGACGGGCTTCGGCGCCCTGTCGACCATGATATCCTCCCCCACCAACGCCATCACCTCCGCCCTCCTGGCCAAGGTGGTCGATTGGGGTTTCGTGAACTGGCTCGTTATAGGCGTCCCCACGGCGTTGGCCCTCCTGGTGCTGTTGTACGTCCTTTTGCCATGGGCGATCAAACCTCCAGCGGTCGGCCTAGACCTCTCCACCATCGCCGAGAAACGGAGCAAGCTGGGGCCGATGAAGCCGATGGAGTTCATGGTCCTGATGGTGTTCGGGTTCACCGTCGTCCTCTGGATCATGGGTGACGCCATCGCCAAGGCGACCGGTCTTCCCTCCGGTATAATGAACAGCGGGATCGTGGCGTTGCTCTCCGCCGTGGTCATGTTCATCATCGGGGCGGTGGACTGGAACGACGCGAAGAACATCGCCTGGGACGTCTTCCTCATAATTGGGGCCGGACTGGCGCTGGGGGAGGCATTGGAGGTGACCGGCGGAGCCAAGTTCCTGGCCGAAGGATTGGCATCGATGGCAGGCACGTCCTCGCTCATCGTGGTCATGCTGTTGCTCGCCATCATCACATTCCTCGTGACCACGGTGCTTTCGAACACGGCCACGACCGCGCTGTTGGTACCGATAGCGATATCCACCGCGGCCAGCCTCAGCATCGATCCCACCCCCCTCGCCCTGACCGTGGGCATGGTCGCATCGATATCATATATAACGCCAGTCGGGACGCCACCGGTGACGTTGGCCTACTCCACCGGCACGTTCAGCCGGAGGGAGCTGGCCAAGAGCGGCATAATCATAGGGATCCCGGCCATGTTCCTCATCATCGGCCTCATCTATGTCTTCTTCTCGTTCGGCATCGTCTGAGGACAGTAACTTCTGGCCTTGTCCCAATTTTCACTTTCATCCTTCGTTCGGTTGAGAAAAGGGGCGCTTTTGGGCCGTTCGCTGCCCTTTCTCTCCGGCCGCGTTTGACGCGGGGTTATGTCCCCCGCGGTGATGCTCAGTTCATGCGCCGGAGATCGGCGTCCGAGGCAGATATTCATGCAATCCAACAATGAGATCCAAAACGAGGAGGGGCCGTTGCTCCCCTGGTACCTGACCGGGGTCGCCGCCATCGTGGCCGCGCTGGTCCTGGTCCTCCTTGCAGCGCTGGGCCCGCTGGGCCTGGACATCATCCAGTACCGTTCATCGCAGTCGGCCATCGACCAGATCGCCGGGAACGACCTGGCCAACATCGTGCTGACAATACCGTTGCTCATCATCGGCGGCTCGCTGGAGCTGCTGCGCAGACCTGGCGCCAAGTACTTTCTGGTGCTTACTCCGATATCGGTGTTCTACTACGCCCTGTCCATCGGTCTGGCCCAGGAATGGAGCTCGCCGGTCATCACCGGCAACGTGGAGCAGTACTTCTGGCTGTTCCTTATACTGATCGTGTGCAGCCTGTTCATGCTGATCGGTTCGATCACGCAGTTCTCTCCGCAGGACGCGCCGCATATGGAGCGCAAGACGCTCCAGAGGTTCGCCATCGTGACCGGCCTGTTCCTGACCATGTTCGCGGTGATGTGGGTCTCCCAGGTAGTATCGGTGCAGCAGACCGGAAACCTGCCGGACGGTTCGTACACCTCCGCCCCCAGCGTGTTCTGGACCATCCGCTACCTGGACCTGGGCATCACCGTGCCGCTGGGCTTCCTGGCGCTGGGCCTGCTTGTCACCAAGCCGAGGAAGGCCTACGCCCTGGTGCTGCTGCTGATGGGGTTCATGGTGAACACCGGGACCGCCGTGAACACCATGGCCGCGGTCATGTTCCTGAAGAACGACCCCACGGCCGATCCGGTCATGGCCGCGGTGTTCCTGGTGCTGGGCGTCCTGTCCTACTGCCTCCTCTACGTCATGGTGAAGGACAAGCTCCACTGGCACCCCCAGAGGGACGGGACCTCGGCGGCCAAGTCCGACTGAGAGCAGTCCTCCTCCAAACCCCTTCCCTTTTTCACGCCCAAGGCAGCGCGTTCAGCCTTTCCCCACTCCCAAATATTATGATGCCAGACTTCCTGCCACCTTAGGAAGGTCATCCTGCATGGTCGAAAATGTGATCGAGGCAAAGAACCTCCAGCGCCGCTTCGGCGACCTGGTCGCCGTGAACGAGGTCAGCTTCCAGGTGCAGAAGGGAGAGATGTTCGGTCTGCTCGGTCCGAACGGGGCCGGCAAATCGACCCTGCTGAAGATCATGACCGGACAGCTGGACCCTAGCGGCGGTGAATGCAAGATACTCGGCCTCGACCCGGTACAGGACCCGATGGCGGTGAAGAAGGCCATCGGCATACTGCCAGAGGTGGAGTCCCCGCCTTCCTTCCTGACCGGAAGGGAGTACCTTCACTTCGTCGGCCTGGTCCGCGACATGGATGACATCGAGGCCAAGGCGGAGAAGTGGATCGAGTTCCTGGACATGCGGGAGGTGGACAGGATCCCGTGCAAGGACCTGTCGAAGGGGACGAGGCAGAAGCTGATGTTCGCCGCGGCGCTCATACACGAGCCCCCACTGGTGTTCCTGGACGAGCCCTTCTCCGGCCTGGACCCCCGTTACCAGAACATCTTCCGCAACTACCTGGGCGAGTACCTGCAGCGGGGCGGGACCGTCTTCATGTGCACTCACATCCTGGAGATCGCTGAGAAGATGTGCACCAGGCTGGGCGTCATATCCCAGGGCAGATTGGTCGCTCAGGGCAGCCCAAGTGAGATCACTGGTGCGGGCGAGTCATTGAACGACGCTTTCATGCGCCTCACCGAGAAAGACCAGGGGTCTGCACCTTGAACCATCTGAAGAAACATCTCAGCCTGGTCCGCTTTTCAATGCTGGAAGAATACCGGCTCAACGCCGGCATGGTCGGCAGGATCCAGTTCCTCATGTTCCCCGCCATGATCCTCATCATGTCCTTCGTTCTGGCGCTGGCTTCGAAGCAGCTGCTGCGCGCCTTCCCGCTGGACCAGGCCTATCTCATGCTCCATGCGGTGATGATGGTCTACGGTCTCGGTGTTGGAGGGTTCGCCCTGTTCGGTGATGCCATAGTGAACCGGCGCTTCGGCCAGATGACCCTGCTCATCGCCACCCCATCAATAAACCCGGTCAGCTACCGCTCCCTCTTCGGGGCGTTCTACGTGAAGGACGTCATCTACTACGAACTGTACACCATCGCCCCGCTCATCGGCGGGCTGGCGCTGAGCATTCCGTTCACCGGGTTCAAGGTGACCAGCGTGGCGTTCCTCCTGCTGACCCTCACGCTGACGTTCCTGATCGGGATCTCCCTGTCGTTCGCCATCTCGTCCCTTTACGTTCGCTGGAAGCGCATTTTGGCAGCGATCGTTTCACTATCGATCCTCATCATCCTTCTCACATACACCCTCGGCTGGCTGGACTTTGCTTGGCTGCTTCCCGGGCTCATGCTGCAGCGCACTGGGGGGCTGCTCTACCTGCTGCTATCGATAGTCCTCATACTGGCATCGTCGGTCTTCGCTCTGCTCACGCTGAGGGTGCGGTTCGGCGAATCCAGATCGACCTTCGATGCCAACCTGATCCCTACCGTGAACAAGTTCCGCCTCTCCCCTGGCAACCCTGTGCTGCTGGGCAAGGACTGGACCGACCTGGTGCGGAGCCGGTCGGTCATGCCCGTGGCCGGCGCCTACATCGGTCCGCTCATCGTCGTTGCCATCCTCTTCTGGATGGTGCAGACCGTGGTGCAGGTGAACCTCTCATTGAACCTGTGCTTCTATGCCGTCATGATCGGCTTCTTCGGCGTGTCCATCTATGGCTGGCTGAACATGACCGATTCGTCCGGATTCATGCAAGTGCTGCCCGTCCGTGTCTCCCAGGCGGTACGCTCCCGGCTGCTCATGCTCTTCTTCTTCGCCTTCCCCATCTCGACGGCCTTCCTGGCGGTCTTCGCGGTGCTGAGGGGCGAACTATGGCTGCTCCCGCTGGCCTTGGCCGTCGGCTACGCCACCACGGCCTACACCGTCTGCGGCACCGCGTACCTAACTGGACTGCGCACCAACAGCTATCTCTTCGACCCCAAGGTGCTGGGCAAGTTCTCCGCCATCACCATGCCGCCGCTCATCTCCATGGTCATCCTCTCGTTCACACTGACACTAGACCCGCTGGCGGTCGGTCTCATCATCTTCGCCCTATGCATCCTCCTGGCGGTCGCCAGCTACCTCTTCTATCAGAGGATCGAGAGGAGATGGGGCAGGGAGTCGTTCGTGTTCTAACGGAACCTTCTCACTCACGTTCCGATCCCACCCCGTTCCTGTCCAGCGATCGGACGATCTCGTTCACATAGTGCTCCCAGGGCATGGCCAGGCCATACCTCCGGAAGTACAGGCCGAGGGCCGACATGCCCTTGTCCAGGGACGACCGCGCCTGGTCCAGCCTCTGCCAGGCGGAGTACCCGGTCCTGTCCACCCGTATGGCCTCGGAGAAATCGATGAACCAGGGCTCGTTCTCAAGCACCAGGATGTTGAAGGCGCTCAGGTCCGAATGAACCACGCCTGCCTTCGCCAGCCCCCTCACCCCCCGCAGCACCTTGAGCTGGAGGCCCAGGGGGTCATCCAGAATGACATCCTGCAGGCGCGGCGCCGGTCCGTCATCATCCCCCAAATACCGCATGGAGAACATGTTCTCCACCCTGCGCGCCGGGGTCGGCACCATCGCCCCTCCCTTCCAGGCCTGCAGCTGCATCTCGTACTCGTGCGCCGCCAGCCAGCCGGCGGAGTCCATCTTGATGGGCCTCCCTCCCCGATGGGACGTACGGTACAGGCGGTACACCTTGACCGCCGCGGTACCAGGCGTGATACACATCGGCCTCCTTCCCGGCGCTGATGAGGCCGGACACCTCCGTGGCCAGTCCGGAGGAGAGGATCGTCTCCACGGTCGTTCGGTAATCGGCTTCGCGAAACTCTACATTACCAGTCTTGATGCGCCACGCGACGCTGGCGTCAAGATATGGATCGTTTGGCATCTTTGCTTCTCAATGACGTTGGATAGTTCATAAGCAGGCACAGAAATATGTGATGCCAGTGACCGATTCAGCAGGTTCCCGGCATCAGTGTGGATAACTTGTCGTGCATCATTTCCGGGAACCTCCTAGTCCAATGACCGCACCTAAAACAGGCATCCCATAGAAAAAGCCTTCTGAGAAATCCGAACCTTGTCAATCGTTCATGCTTCATATCGCGCAATGAATGAACGAAATGTCCCGGCTCTTGATTCCAGTGCAAAGATTAAAAAACGTTATGTTTCCTGAATTCCTCTCATTCAAGAACGCGCGAACGACCGCAACAGGTTGGGGGTCCAGGTCGGACCGCGTTTGGAGCCGGTAGGTCCGGTTCCTAAGGTCAATGGAGAGGAGTCACATAGGGGAGAACGCCATCAAGGTGCTGTACGTCGACGACGAGCCGGACCTGAACGATCTGGCCAAGGCGTATCTGCAGTCCCACTACGGTGTCGCTGTCATCACCGCCGATTCCGCCCAGGCCGCCCTATCTCTTCTGGGGGATGACAGGTTCGACGCGGTCGTCTCCGATTATCAGATGCCCGGCATGGACGGGTTGGAGCTTCTGGTCAAGCTGCGCAAGGAAATGAACGACATCCCGTTCATCCTCTTCACCGGTAGGGGACGGGAGGAGGTGGTGATCGAAGCGCTGAACAACGGGGCCGATTACTACATCCAGAAGGGCGGCGAACCGAGGGCGGCCTTCGCTGAATTGCACCACAAGATCAAGCTGGCGGTGGAACGTCGCCGCGCCGCTGTGAAGCTGAGGGAGAGCGAATCCCGTTTCCGCGGCATCATCGAGAACGCCCATGCCGGTTACTTCCTCATGAGCCTCGATGGCAAACTGCTGGACGTGAACCATTCCTGGTTGTCCATGCATGGCATGGAGTCAAAGAACGATGCGCTCGGCAAGGACCTCATCGGTTTCCTGGCGGCGGAGGACAAGGAACGAGGCTCAGAGATCCTTGAGATGCTCCTTCACGGCGAATGTTCCAACCCCACCGACCTGCACTTCAGGCGGAAGGATGGCGGCACAGGCATCTATACTCTCACTGCCAGCCCGGTCATCGAAGGCCTCGGGTTCCTGGGAGTGGAGGGGTTCTGCTTCGATGTCACCGAGGTAAGATCCATCGCGGAGGAACTAGGCTCCTCCCGGAAGAGGCATGACGAGCTGTTCCGCACCATGGACGAGGGGGTGGCGATGCACGAGCTGGTGTACAAGGACGGAAAGGCCGTCGACTACATCATCCTGGACGTCAACCCGGCCTTCGAGCGGATCCTCGGCATACGCCGCGAGGATGCGGTGGGGCGGTTGGCCACCGAGGTGTACGGCGTCCCCAAGGCCCCATTCCTCAGCCAGTACGAATCCGTGGCCGAGAACGGCATCCCTCTGAAGATGGAGGTCCATTTCGAGCCGATGAACACGTTCTTCGACATCTCCGTCACTTCTTCAGAGCGGGGCAAGTTCTCCACGCTGTTCTTCGACACCACCAAGTCGAAGGTCATGACCGAGGAGATCAGGGCCCAGAGCGACGAGATACAGACCCAGAACGAACAGCTCCAGGCCCAGAGGGAGGAGCTGATGGAGACGTACGACAAGGTGGTGAGGTCGAACCATCAGCTCAAGGACAGCGAGGAGAAGTGGAAATCGGTCATCGACGCCACCAGCGACGGGGTGGTCGAGTACGACCTTTGCACGGACCGGATAATCGTCAACCCCCGGATCAGGAGCCTTCTGGGATATTCCGTTGGCGACATCACGCTGCGGATGGAACAGATGGTGGCCCTCATCCATCCGGAGGACCGGCCGAAGATGGAGCAGCGGCTGAAGAGATATCTGCATGGGGAGGCCGAGCTGTTCCACAGCGAGCATAGGGTCCAGGGCCAGGACGGACGATACTATTGGACCATGGTGCGCATGAAGGTCATCGAACGGGATGAGGGCGGAAAGGCTTCGAAGATGCTCGGCACGGTGCAGGACATCAATGCCAGCAAGATAGCAGAGGAGGCGCTGCGCACCGCCAACCGCAAGCTCAACCTGCTGAACACCATCACCAGGCACGACCTGCGCAACCAGCTGATGATACTGCAGGGTAACGTGACCATCCTGAGGGAGATGTTGAAGGGCGAGGAGCAGCTGAACTGCCTGAAACGGATGGACAAGACCCTGAGCAACATCGAGCATCACATCGAGTTCACCAAACTATACGACAATCTCGGCAGCGAGAGGCCGCGCTGGCATGACCTGTCCCAGCTGTCCCGTCGGGTATTGAGGTCCGCCAAGACCGAAGGGGTCTCGTTGCAGATAGACATCGATGGCCTGGAGGTGTACGCCGACCCCATGCTGGAGAAGGTGCTGCACAACCTGGCCGACAATAGCATAAGGCATGGCGGGAACGTTTCTCGCATCAAGCTGCACTGGTATCAGGAAGGGAAGGACGCGGTCATCGTGTACGAGGACAACGGCCGGGGAATACCGGCCGAGTATCGCGAACACCTCTTCGAGAAGGGGAAAGGGCATAACACCGGCCTAGGCCTGTTCCTTTCCCGGGAGATCCTGTCCATCACCGGCATCGGCATCGACGAGGCAGGGGATGAGAAAGGTGCCAGGTTCCGCATGAAGATCCCGGAGGGCTCGTTCCGGCTGAAGGCGGCTTCGAACGGCTGAACCTCCATCATGTGCCCTTTTTCTGGAAAAATATATGACGTTTCAGATGCCAAACCGAGCATCGGTGAGCAGATCATAGATTGGGTGGACGAGAACGTTGCAATAGGCAGCTGGAGGGATGCCAGGGACGTTGACCATCTCCGTTCTCAAGGCATCGACCTCATCGTCGATTCGCGCATCCTCTTCGACGACAGCCAAGGGAGGGACCTAAGGATCCCGCGGGTGGAGCACATGCTAAAGGTCGTAGGGCTGATGCAGATCGCGGCCGAGGCCGGCGCCAGGATACTGGTCCGCTGCTATCACGGAAGGGACCGCTCCCCCTTCGTGGCCATGGTGTACCTGAACAGGAGGTATGGGACCCCCTACCGGCAGGCGTACGTCAGGGTGAAGCAGAAGCGGGACCGGACGGTGTTCCACTGGGAATGGGTGGACATATTGGAGATAGAAGGCAAAGGCTGAATCAGGCCCGGAAGTGGTTCAGCACCTTGTCGTTCAGCACATATTTTAGACGGGGGCCGACCAGATAGACCGGGGAGCGACCGAATATGTCCACCTCCACCATATCGTAGATGGCCATGGAATAGTACGTCCGCCGCACCTCCTCGAACTGCCGCTCGAAATGCTCATAGGACATCGCCTCCCTGTTGGCCAGCAAGGAATCCATACGGGCCAGCACCTCGTTCCTCATCTTCTCCGTCCGGGCGCTGAGCAGCCTCGAGGCCATGGAGCGACTGGCCACCGACTGGAAATGGCGCATGATGTAGAGCTGCGCGGCGAAGATCATTACCAGCGCCAAAAGGCTGGTCCCACCGATATGGCTTAGTTCGTCCCAGATGGCGGCCAGGGTCGAACCGGGGAGAAGGATGGCCCCGATGAAGAGGATTAGGCCGCCCACCACCACGACCGTGATGATCAGCATCGATGCGGCCAATGCCTTCCTCCCCTGCACCTTGGCGGCCGAGTAGTGCTCCTTCAAGGTCCTGGCGAACTTGGTCACCCCCTGCGACTCGGGCTCGAGGAAGTACACCAGGCCGTAGAAGCCCAGGATGAGGCCGACCTGGACCACGACGGACACCGCCACGCTCCAGGACATGATGTGGGCGATGGCCGCGAAATAGAGGGCGAACACCAGGCCCAGGCCGAATATCACGGTGAAGCTCAGCACTAGCGGCACCATGCCGCCCAGGAATACGGATATGCCGATCTCCATGGCCAGCAGCTTCTTCTTCAACAGCAGGCGGATGGCCAGCCATTTCTCGCTCCTGCCGTCCTTGCGCAGCATCATGGTCTCTTTAGGCCGGGAGCGGTCGGTGGTGGTGGGGATGAGGAGGATGAGGAAGTTGTACGAATAGAGCAGAAGGCCGATTATCATCCAGGCATAGAGGATGTGCTCATCCAGATAGATGGCGGAAGCGGAGAGGGCCAGCAGGACAAGCGCCAGGGCATGCCCCTGCATCGACCACTTTCTAGGCTGCCGCACCTTGAACAGGAGGGCATCCTCCTCCGCCAGCTCCCTCCCGACCTCCTCGCGGAAACCCTCCGCGTCATAACAGACGTCCAATTCCTCTGAGATCTCGGCCCGTTGCACAGAAAAACATTCGAGGCCATTGTACTTAAATTCGAACGTTCCCACAGCCCGAGGCAATCCCATCGAACAAGCGAAAGAAATAATAGTCCGGGGCTGGACTAGCATATGCCGGTGCGTCATGACCAAGAAGGACAAGGTGGCATCGGTTCTCAACATGGTGGGCGGAAAACCGGAGAACGTGGAGAAGATCGTCGACGAGATCGACCATTTCTTTGAAACAATCAATGCCGAGATGGAGGACTGGAAGGTCTCGATGGAGGAGTACAAGGACGGCACCAGGATCTACGCCCGATTCCAGATCCTGATCAAGAAGTAGGTGGACCATGGCCGAGGAGAGCGAGAAGAAGGCCAAGAGACCGGACGGCCCCATCTGCGATCATGCGCTCGTTTGCCCCGAGGAATGGGAGGATCCCGAGGGAAGGAAGGTCCTGAGCGAGTTCCACCAGGAGGAGCATCCGGTCCCGAAGACCGGGGTCGAGGCCGATCTGGAAAGGTTCGAGGAGTTCTGGGCCAGCCGGGGCAGCGTCAACGTGCAGAGCAAGTATCACAAGTCCGGGGCCCCTTATGCCGAGCATCTGGAAGGGGACGAGGAGAGACCAGTGTCGGCCGAGGTCGGGGCGGCCACAGCCGGGGTCGAACCGGAAGGTCAGAAGGCCGCTCCAGGCGAGGAGGCTGCGCCTCAATCACCCTTTTCCGGGAGGAACATCGACCTGGCCACGCTGGAACTGCTCTCCTATGCTTTGATGAGGGCGGCGTTCGGCAAAGGTCTGCACATCCCGCTGAAGAAGGAGGGGATGATCGATGCGGACCTGACAGTGCGGGGGAAGGATGTCATCATCAACACCAACCAGCTCTATGCCAGCATCCCCGATCTGGCGGTGTGGCGCATCGTCTACACGCACCAGGGCAGGACCATACTGGAGTTCGGCCGGGACGTACCGAACGGAATGCGCATCTACCGACTGAACGCCATCAAGCTGGCCATGATCGTGTGGAAGCAGACCAGGGACGCGAAGAAGGCCAAGGCCCGGCTGATGAAGCGGCACAAGAAGTATCCTGAGAGCGTGAGCGAGAGATGAACGGACAGGCGGACGCGATCGATTACCAGGCGCACCGGGATTTCTTCCGCGAGGTGCTCCAGGAAGTGCATGACATAATGGCGGCGAGGTACGACACCAGGGAGGTGAAGATCACTCCGCTGGGCATGGGCGGCTCCCGCCTCTCCATCCCGATAAGGGTCGACGGCGTCAACAGCAAAGGGGAGAAGGTGAGGTTCTTCGCCAAGATCCTGGGCAGCTCGGAGCTGATGACGGCGAGGACGATCCAGCTGTTCAAGAACATCTTCCTGCACACCATCTCCAAGGACCCGCTGTTCGACCTCAACGCCACGGCCGAGCACATGGCCAAGCATCAGTACGACCTATTGAACCAGATCCACGAGCTGAAGATACCGACCGCCAGGCCGCTCGGTTACCATCCTCTCAAGGGCAACCTGTGGCTGCTGGTGGAGGAGTACCTGAACGCCAGGCCGATCAACATGTCCAAGGACATGACGGAGAGCCACCTGGAGACCGGCTTCACCTATCTGGCCAAGATGCACAAGAACGGCATCTACCACGGCGACATCAAGCCGGAGAACATCTTGTTCGCAGAGAAGGTCTACATCATGGACGTGGGCAACTTCACCGATGCAGCACCGGCAGGGGAGAAGATGGCCTATGACCTGGCCTGCATGATCGCTTCGTTCCTTGATTACGCCCCGCCCGAAAGGATAGTCGCCCTGGCACTGAAGCACTTCAGCAAGAAGGACGTGCGTCATGCCACCGAGTACATCGAGCTGATCCAGCGCAGGCCGGACATCAACTTCTCCAACGCCACCAAAGAAATGTTGATCTCCCTGATGCTAGGATCAGGGAAGAAAGGAAAAGAGACCGATTGATCAGTCCTTGGCCGCCTTCTTGTCCCTCTTTATCAGCGCGGTCGCGTGGATCTCCACCCTGATGCCTTCCTTGCTCTCCTCCACGGAGAACTTCCACTGCTCCAGCGTCGCCTCGATGTCCTTGAACATCTTCTTCAGGTCCTGGCTCTTCTCGTTCAAAACGACTGCGATGTCCTTGTCAGCCAATTATTTCACCGGGAGAATCTAGGTGAACGCCTGGTTTATAAAAGTTATCTGAAAGAAAGATCAGGAAGGGGTTTGGGAAAGCATAGGGGACAGGGTCCCTCGATCACTTGCAGCAGGGCTTGGCCAGGACGGCGGGGTTAGTGCCGTTCTTGACCTGGGGTACCTCCTCTCCCTTCTGCCGCGGGACCATCAATAAGGGGATCCGCACCCCTTCCCACTTGCAGTATGATCGCAACTCCTGAGGCCTATGATTTTTCTGGGAAGCGCTTAGAAGCGCATTCGGTATCATGTCTCTCGAGAAATGAGGAATACGTATGTAAGCATCGAAATTTACCCGCCGTACGGCGGTAATATATAATTTGAGCGTCAATACGGGATGCGAGTGCCTATGACGAACTATGAGGCGAAGATCAAGGTCAAGGAGGATTGCAAGTTTCACCGGTTCACGGACGAGCATCCCGACAGCAGGATCACCTATTGGTGCAACGAGCGCAACTGCGTCATGGTGGTGGAATCGAAGGACATGGATGACATCGAGGACTTCCAGTCCATGGGCTTTTGCTGCTCCAACACCAAGATCTCCCGGCAGGGCTCACATCTGGAAGTGATGTACGAGATATCCCAGCCAGACGCCCCCAGCATCAACAACATCATCACCAGCAGCGGATGCTGGTACCTGCAGCCCGTCTCCCTGTACAAAGGATGGGAGTACTTCACCGTGTACGCGCTGCACAAGCCGGACCTGGAGAAGATGATGCACGGCGCAAAGGACCAGGGCATGCTCATCGAGCTTTTATCGCTCAGAGAGCTGGGCATCAACGACCTCGGCAACGGGGCCTTCCTGCCGGCAAGCGCACTTCACCAGGACATCACCCAGAAGCAGCTGGAGCTGCTCCGCCTAGCCTACGAGGAGGGTTACTTCGACCAGCCGGCCCGTATCACCGCCGATCGCCTGGCAACCATGGTCGGCCTGTCCCGTTCCACCCTGGCAGAGCATCTGCGCAAGGCGGAGTACAAGCTGCTCCGGAACACTCTCCCGGCCATGCTGTTAGGCAAGAGCGAATCCTAGACGCTCACTTCAGCGATGCCACCATGTCCCGGTAGGCGTGGGTGTCGAAACGCAACAGCTGCTCGGTGTAGGTGAGCTTCTTCACCTTCCCTATGACATCCTTCGACTTCCATGGGCGGTCGTACAGGCCGCCGATGACATTGGCTATGCCGGAATACCCGCTGGCATCCCTCCCGTCCAGCTGATATCTATCGTTCAGGTATCTGGCGGTCTCGTACGCCTCCTCCGGGCTCTTGGACCATTCCAATATCTTGCTGGCCCAGTATGCCCTGAGCGAACCGTGCATCTTCCCCCGCTTCACCATCTCCATCTGGGCGGCGTTCCATATGGGGTCATGGGTCTGGGCCCTCTCGAACTGCTCTAGGGTGTAGATGTGGTCCCTGGGGTCGAGGCGATGCTCATCGATCGACCGTCTGGCCCATTCGGGGAACCCCCCGAACGTATCGTAATTAGGATTGTGGAGGCAGAAATTGTCGGCGATCTCCCTCTGGATTATCAGCCGGTCCAGGTAGAGCGACTTGGCCTTCTCGTCCGCGCTGGACCGGTTCACCTCCAGCGCCACCCTCTGTCCGGAGATCTGGCCGAAGTGCAGGTAGGGCGACATGTTCGACTGGCCGTCCTGCAACGGGTTCGAGCTGGCAACGGGATAATCGTTCAGGCGGTGCTCGATGAATTCATGCAACGAGGCCAAGGCGGCCTCCTGCCCCGGAACTATCCAATCCACCTCCCCGATGCTTCGGTCCACTCTCAGACCGGCCATGGCCGCATCCCAATCGACCGGGACGGCCCGGTCCTTCATATCCACTGCATTCAATTCAGGGTACTCGGTCAGGAATTCAAACAACAGCGGCATGAGCTTGGTGCGGTAGTTGACGAACGAGACTATCTTGCGGGACGTGACGTTCCAGCAAGGCACGATATTGTGCGCGTCCACCTCCGCCGCTGGGATATCGATCCCGCCCACGACCTTCTTCCTCCATTCCACCTTGATCCCGACCGGGTCGAAATCTGTCACCAGGTAGCTCGCCCCGATCTCATGCAGGTACGGAGGCAGCGCCACCCACGGCTTGCCTGTGAGGAGGGTAAACGGGATCCCTCTCTCCCCGAGGTCCTTCTCCACCTCCCTCAGCCCCTTGAGCATGAAAGCATACTGCCTCCACGCCGCGTCCATGTAATCCGGGACGAGGCAGAAGACCACATGAAGCGCCACCGCCCCCTCCTCTGCCGCCTCCGCCGCATGGATTAGCGCCCAGTTGTCCACCGTCCTCTGCTCCCGGCTCATCCAGTAGACCACTGGACCTTTCTTGGAAGGCCGCTTCTTCAGCAGGCGCATTCTCCTCGCATCGAACTTGAGCTGCATATGGCACCAGGGCGATGAGAAAACAATGCAAGGAGCCCGTTCATTATGATTGCGTCAGGGTGGATCATTCCGCCGTTCGTTCCGCCTCGACCACTTCCTGTTCTTTTTGCAGCCAGACCCGCGGCCTGGCCTTCACGTTACGGAGCTCGAGCACGTAGAGGAAGAGGATAAGGCCGATCACATTGGTGATGGTCATGGGCACAATGACGTTCCTCATGGTATCGACTACCTCGCTGAACGGTGCTCCCGGGGTCAACAGCGGCAGGTAGAGGAACACGTGCATGAACTCCACCAGGATGCCCATCGCCATGACCTTGAGATAGTCCATCTTACCTTTCCAGTACCAGGCTAGCAGGCCGGAGACGACTCCGGCCGAGACCGTGGCCACGAAGCAAGGCAGTGCGGTCCATCCTCCATATCCGTACCTGAACGCCCCGCCCAACAGGCCGACCATGCCTCCCACGATCGGTCCACCCAAGATGCCCGCCATCATCGGCCCCAGGTCGCGGAAGTTGATGATGTATCCGTCGACCGCGATCCCTCCCTCGGTGCCGAAGATGGATATGATGCCGAACAGGCCCACCATGAGCAAAGCGCCGCGCCAGCGATGCACATTGTCCACCATCCAGGAGATGACCTTCAGGCGGGCCAGCATGTAGATGAAGAGCGTTAGCACACCGACCCGCAACAGCATCGGAACCCCGAACTCCAGGAACGTCCTCTCGCTCACCACCGCCAGGATCAGGAAGGCCGTGCTGCCTACCAGCATGACCCCGTTCCACAGCCACCCGGCCTTGGCATACTTGGGCAGATAGTGGTTCAGATAGACGAGGACGAAACCGGTCAGGGCGAAGATTACCGAGGACAGGGCGGAGATGAAGTTCACCACATCGTCCGGCCGGCCCAATAGTATGGTGAGGCCGATGATGACCATGAGCACCGCCAGCATGATCCGGTATAGGTCAGACTTTTCCAGCCGATGGGCACCGGCCCGCCGCAGCATGCCGGTTATGGCCCTGGCCCTGCCATCCGCGCCGATCAGGACGGCGCAGAACATCATGAGGAAGGTGGCGAAGAAGAATAGCTCCGGTCCGAGCATCAGTCCGCCCAGTCCGGCAGGGACGCTGTCGCTCATGTCACCCTTGCCGATGGCCGAGGAGATGACCATCAGTCCCATGATAATGAAGAGGGTGAATCCGAACGCCAGCACGATGCCGAGACGGACCCCTTTGAACACCTGGGGGAACTGCTCCTCGGGCACCTTCTCCGGCACCCTGTTCCTCACCCACAGGGAGAACAGCAGGAGCGAAAGCCCCGAGCCAGAGCCGGTCATGATGAGGAAAACGTCCTCCGCATCGAACGTCGAGCTATGGGTGTTGATGACCTGGTCGAACGGGACGTGCAGCAGCGCCCCAGCGATGCTGTAGATGAGGATCGCACCGACGATGACCAGCACGAAGCCGGCCAGCCGCTCCACGAACGACCAGGGCTTGTAGAAGAGCATGAGGAGGATGGAGATCAGGAGCAGCAACCCCACCAGGATGGTCGGGATGCCGACGTGGGCCAGCGCCACCAGTGCCGTCGCACCCATCACCGTCACGCTGGCATACGTCGCCAGCTCCATGACATAGACCAACGACACTGCGGCCATGCCCCAGTTGCGCGGACCAGGAAGACGACCCAAAGCGGTGAAGATGTCCTCTCCCTTCGAAAGCGTGTACCTGGTCAGCCCTTCGGCCAGCGAATACTTGAAGAACATCACCAGCACAATGGCCCAGAGCAGGGACAGACCATACTCTCCTCCGATATGGAACGCCTCGGAGAACCTCCTCCCGCTGAGCTGTACCGCCAATATCAGACCGGGCCCTAAGAACATGGCCGAGGCCAATAGTGCCTCGTTGCGCCACCGCTTGAATCCCAGGACCATTGGGCCCAGTCATTTGCTTTCAGAATAAAAATCATTGTCGCTGTTCCCGCTCCCGGTAACTGAAGCGGAGGTCGATAACGGTATCATCATCCTGGTGGATTCTCCCTCTCATGCCAGAACTGCCGGAGGTGGAGCAGGTCCGCCGCATCTTGATGAGAACCGTCGGGCTGACCATCACCGAGGTAAGCGTCCTGGACGAAGGCATCTTAGATGTCAGTCCTTCAAAATTGTCCAGAGCGTTATGCGATCGGACCGTGATGGACATCAAACGACACGGTAAGCAATTAGCGGTCGTTCTGGATGATGGTTCCGTGCTCGCTATGCATCTGGGCATGACCGGTGATGTCGTGATATCGGACCAACAGGACCAAGCCAGGCATGTGCGGCTTGTCATCAGATTCGATTCTGGCGTCTACCTCAGCTTCATCGACCAGCGCAAGTTCGGAGTTGTCGGAATTGCACCGTCGTTCGACGACCTCATTCTCGAAAAAGGACTTGGGCCAGATGCCCTGGAGATCGGGCCGAGGAAATTCGAGGCAAGGGTCGGGGACCATCACCGGGCCATCAAGACCACCTTGCTGGACCAGAAGGTGCTGGCCGGCGTGGGCAATCTCTACTCGGACGAGATGCTTTTCCAGTGCCGGATTAACCCGAAGGTCAAGGCCGATTCCATCACACCCAGGAAGATGAAGTGCCTGCACAGGGCGATGATGGACATCCTGGTGCGTTCGATAGAGGAGAGAACGGACTTCGAACGGCTGCCGAACAATTATCTGCTCCATGGCAGGGTCAAGGATGGAAGGTGTCCCAGATGCGCCTCGCAATGGACCATCGAGGATATCAATGGCCGTACCGCCTTCTACTGTCCCAAATGCCAAAGGATTCTCCAGTGAAAAGAACGGACCTTAGCTATATTACCGGTCATTCCCATGAAGTCTGCATGGCAGAGGGAGTGAAGGGGGGAGGCAGGGTCGCGGCCATGTTCATCGTGGCCATCTTCCTGGCCAGCATCATCTTCATCGGGCTGTCGGCGTCGGATCCGCAGAACGACCGCAAAATGTTCCGCGAGGGGATGGCCGACCTCATGTCCAAGGACAGGTACCGCAACTCGACCTGGTCCGCACTGGTCATCGATCTATCGACCGGGAAGGTCCTCTATAATCTGAAAAGCGGTACGATGATGGTGCCAGGCAGCACCACAAAGCTGTATTCCTCTACGGCGGTGATGCAGTATCTGGGCACCGATTTCGTCACAGAGACCCCGGTCTATTCTGTCGGGGTCGTAGAAAATGGTCATTTGAACGGAACGCTGGTCCTCAAGGCATCCTGGGACCTGAACATGGGCGGAAGGGGAGCGTTGGACGGCATCCTGAACATCACCGATGTGGACCATGGCGATGCCAACGCCCTGGGATATTGCCAGCTCACGGGAGAGGACCCGCTGGCCGGGCTGGACTTCCTGGCGCAGCAGGTCGCCTCGACAGGTATGACCTCGGCGGACCAGGTCATCATAGATATGGGGGCCTGGGGGGAGCAGGACATCGGCAAGGAGCATCTGGTCGGGCCGATGGCCATCAATGACAACCTGATCGACATCGTGATCAACGCCACCACCGTGGGCCAGACCGCCACCTGTTATTTTAGGCCATTCACATCCGCCTATTCTGTCGCCTGCGATGTGGTGACGATCGACTCAGGTGAGGACATCATCGTGGTCCATCAGGATTCACAGGGCAAACTGAGCGTGGCAGGGCAGATCGCCGCCGGTCATTCCACCGTGCGCACCTTCACCGTCACGGACCCGGCCAGCTTCGCCAGGACATTGTTCATCGAAGCGCTGGAAAGGAACGGCGTGTCCATCGGGGCCGATGAGACCGGGGCCAATCTCCAGGCCGAAATCCCGGCCGGGTATGGTTCATCCGCCGCCATCGCCAGAATGTCGTCCGTGCCCTTGCGGGAGGACGTGAAGCTGACATTGAAGGTCTCACAGAACTTCCATGCCGATTCGTACATCGCAATGCTCAGCTACTATACTGGCTCGACCGATTTTACCTCCGGCATGGTGGTAATGAAGTCACAGATGGACGCGCTCGGCATAAACACCGGGCAGGTCTGTCTCACCGACGGAGAGGGTGGTTCGGCCGAGGACAGATTCTCTGCCCAGGCGGTCTGCCAATTGCTCAGACAGGCGTGGTCAGCGCAATTGAACCAAAGCTTACTGGACGCATTGCCCATCCTCGGGGTCGATGGAAGTCTGGCCGATAGTGCCACGAACGGAAGCGAGGCGATCGGCCACGTGTTCGCCAAGACCGGAACGAGGGCGGGGAGCGATCACCTGAACCAACGCAGCCTGCTGTTCACCAAGGCCCTGGCCGGTTACGTCCATACGTCCAGGGGGAACTGGGTGGCCTTCGCTCTATTCGTCAACGATGTGCCGATAGGGAGCATCGAACAGATGATGCAGGTCGGCAGCGATCTGGGATATCTCAGCGAATTGATCTATCATGATTACTGAGGGATGGGGAGCGCTGGCAAAGGCTTATTTGCCTGCCTGGGCAATATGTCGCTGAATTGAACGCAATGGACGGGGCCGTCGAGGTCGTCAAGGCAGAGCTATCAGACGCAAGGTTGCTGACGTCGATACAAGCGGAGGCTTTCGATCATGAGGCGGACCTGTTCCGTATGGAGACGGACAAAGGCCCGGCCGGATACGATTCAGTCGATTGGACCAGGGCGGCCATCGAAACTGGGAACATGCTGAAGATAATAAAGGGAACAGAGGTGATCGGAGGCATCTTGATCACCTTATTGAAGGAAGGCAAGGCAAGATTGAACCGCATCTTCGTCGATCCGGGCCAACAAGGAAAGGGAGCGGGGAGCAGGGCCATCCAGATCCTCCGGAAAATGTATCCCGAGATCAAGACATGGGAGCTCGACACCCCATCTTGGGCGGTGCGGAACCAACGATTCTATGAAAGGAACGGATTCGTGCGGGAGGGCCATACCTTGGAACCTTCAACGGGTTTCATTCTCTACATCTACCGAATGCATCCGAAGGAGGCTCAATGAGCCTGAGCCTCGAGGCCTTGAAGGGCAAGGAGCGGGCGGCGATCATCGTGCGCCACGCCGAACGACCGGCCTTGACCAGCGTGGTGGATAGCCTGGGGGTCGGTCTAACCGAAAAAGGAATGGCGGATGCTCTCGCGTTCGGCCGCTCCATCCCGTTCTTCCCCGTGGTAAGGGTATGGCATAGTCCTTCACTGCGTTGCATCCAGACGGCAGAACAGATCGCACTGGGCATGAAGGAGAACGGTTCCAGTGTATTGCTGTTCAGGGATGATTGGACGCTTTGCGGCCCTTATGTCAAGGAGACAGAGTGTTTGCTCATGGCAGAAAGGCTGGGCGATCGTTTCATGCGGGAATGGTTCGAGGGGAGGATGGACCCACGGATCATCGACCCGGTCCCTGACGCAACGAAGATGGTGCTGGGCCCGATCTTGAGCAAACTGGATGATGCAGGTGGCCTCGACATCCATGTCTCGCATGATTGGGACATCATGCTGCTCCGAGAATCATTGTTGGGGATGAAATATGAGACCGAGGGTTGGTTGCCCTTCCTCGATGGCATGACGTTCTTCAAGACTGGTGCGGAAGCTTACGCCTGCTATGGTAAAAATCAGGCATTACTGCGCTACGATTTCTGAAACAATCGTTTTCGATATTATTTCCCGATCGAATAAATGTACATCAATGTCATATGGATAGACATAAATGAACAAAATAAAATCATCCAGTTAGAATTGGTTGGATGCTTATTATTCGCCTCACCAATTTTCGTCCATGTTCTAGTTGGATGAAGTAATTTAATATTTACATCAATAATTATATAAATAAACAAATTTTGCCTGGCATCGTTTTTTATAGGTTCGATTGAGCATCATTGGATGGCACATCCATCCACAACAATCTTTAAAATCGTTAAATCGCGGTATGCAATCCAATTCGCTCTTCGTTATGGGGGCGACGAGGTGGAATTTAATGAGCAAAGAGCAGATTTTGTTAGGATTGGAAAAAGCTGTGATCGGGGGGAAAAAGGCTGACGCGAAGGCGCACGCACAAGAGGCTTTGAACTCTGGCGTAAAGCCCATGGAGGCCATTGATCAGGGTCTGGTCAAGGGGATGAACATCGTCGGCGACAAGTACGCTGCACATGAATATTTCCTGCCGCAGGTCCTTCTGGCCGCAGACGCGCTGTATGGCGCATTGGACGTGCTGTTGCCTCACATACCGAAGGACCAGCTGGGAACGCAGATCAAGGCATCGATCGGTGTCGTCGAGGGAGATGTCCACGACATCGGCAAGAACATCGTCAAGACCATGATGACCGCCGGTGGGTTCGGTGTGACCGACCTGGGACGAGATGTTCCAGCTGAGAAGTTCGTCGAGTCCGCCAAGGCCAACAATGGGGGGGTCATCGCCATGAGCACCTTGATGACGCCCACCATGGACGGCATGAAGCAGGTGATCGACGGTCTGATCGAATCCGGCCTGAGGATGAAGGTCAAGGCCATCATCGGCGGCGCTCCAACATCGCAGGAGTTCGCCGACGACATCGGGGCCGATATGCACGCCGTGAACGCCCAGGAAGGAGTGGCCAAGCTCAAGGCCGCCCTGCTGTGAGGACCAAGGAGGGAAGAAAATGGCAGACACGATGAACCACATCGAGAGGGACGTTGCAGCATTGAGCAACAAGCCAGTTGACCGCCTGACCACCTACCCGCTGGCCATGGGCGTATGCCGCCGCTGCGTAGGCGACGGAAAGATGACCTACCGCGAGTGGGCCAGCGATCCGAAGAAGTTCGCATCGGGTTTCGTTGCCGGGCAGAAGGCCTTCGACTTCGACTTCGCCATCGGACTGATGGACCTGTCCGTCATGGCCGGCGACCTCGGCGCGCACGTCCGCATGGACGAGCAGAACACCCCGTTCGTCGACAAAACGGTGGTGAACAACCCAGAGGACTATGAGAAGCTGAGGGTGCCAGACATAAGGCAGGGCAGAAGCCACGTCCTGCTGGAAGGAACCAGCCTGTTCGTGCAGGAACTGGGCAGCCAGGTGATCACCGCAGCGTTCTTGGAAGGACCTCTATTGGCCCTCACCCAATCCGCATCGGCCGAGAAGGTCTTCATGGACATGGTGAACAACCGGTCCGCCGTGCATAAGGCGCTGCAGACCATGACCGACTACGACGTCGAGATGGTCAAGGCCTTCGCCGCTCTGAAGGGCAAGCCAGCCGGATTCGTGTGGGACTACCTCTGGGGCAACTACTCTTGCCTCGGTGACCAGGAATACGAGGAGTTCGAGTCCCAGTATGCCAGGAAGCTGAACAAGCTGGTGGCCGACAATGGCATGGCCATGTGCATCCACAACTGCGCTGACCTGCCGCATCTGGACACGCAGATCACGGCATTCAAGCCAGCGATCTACTCGATGGCATACTACCCGCTGATCCCCGGCAGCCCGTCCCCCAAGGAGACCATCGCCAAGGGATACGCCGACAACTGCCTGATCGGTGGCCAGATCGACCCACAGCTCTTCGTGCGCGGCTCCGTCGAGAAGATGGAAGCGACCACCATGAAGCTGATCGCGGAAGTGAAGACGGCCATGTGCCAGAGAGGACTGCACAGCAAGTACTGCATCGCCTCCGGCTGCGAGGTCCCGCCGTCCGTCACGACCAAGCTGGACAACATCAAGGCCTGTGTCGACACAGTCAAGAAGTACGGCCAGATCCAGTGCTGAATATCTTAACCGGGGGCATCGCCCCCTTCCTTTTTCTGTCCATCCAACCGCAATATCATGAAAATCGTCTAATAGACAAATGTATTTTGGTGGTTCGGACTTCAATCGTTAATCATCATGGGATTGATATTAAAAAACATAATGAAAAACAAATATTTGAATAAAAAATGGATACAAAATATTCCATAAAGATTCAATAAATAAAAAATAATGTTTTTTAATATTTATGCCAGCATGTATAATTATTAGATAAAAATTAGATAATATAATTTATATTAGCCGTTAAATGGTGTTGGATGGAGCATCCATCCGTAACAATCGATATATCCATCGAACGGTCATCTGTCGGCGCTCCCCTTTCTTTCTAGGGGGATAAGGTGGAATCTAGAAATGAGCAAGACCGAAATTTTGTCTAACATGGAAAAGGCCGTCGTTGGTGGCAAGAGGGAAGACGCGATTAAGTTCGCCAATGATGCTCTGCACAACGGCGTCACGGCCCTCGAGGCCATCGATGGCGCACTGGTAAAGGGAATGAATGTCATCGGCGACAAGTACGCTGCCCACCAGGTCTTCCTGCCGCAGGTGCTGCTGGCCGCTAACGCCATGTACGGCGCACTGGACGTTCTTCTGCCCCACATCCCGAAGGCAGAGTCGGCCAAGAAGGTCGCATTGGTCATCGGTGTCGTCGAGGGAGATGTCCACGACATCGGCAAGAACATCGTCAAGACCATGTTCACCGCCGGTGGCTTCACCGTGGTCGACATGGGCAAGGATGTGCCGGTCGAGAACTTCCTGAGCGCGGTGAAGGAGAACCACGCCCAGGTTCTGGCCATGAGCACCCTTATGACCCCGACCATGGAAGGAATGAAGAACGTCGTCGACGGCCTCGTCGAGAGCGGCGACCGCATGAAGGTCAAGATCATCATCGGTGGCGCCCCGACCTCCCAGGAGTTCGCGGACGAGATCGGAGCCGACTTCCACGCTGTCAACGCCCAGGCGGGCGTAGCGAAGATCAAGGGGGCTCTGTAAGATGGCAGACTCGATGAACCACATCGACAGGGCCGTCGCCTCTCTGAGCAACAAGCCAGTTGACCGCCTGACCACCTACCCGCTGGCCATGGGCGTATGCCGCCGCTGCGTGGGCGACGGAAAGATGACCTACCGCGAGTGGGCCAGCGACCCGAAGAAGTTCGCTCAGGGCTTCATCGCCGGACAGAGGGCCTTCGACTTCGACTTCGCCATCGGCCTGATGGACCTGTCCGTCATGGCCGGCGACCTCGGCGCGCACGTCCGCATGGACGAGCAGAATACCCCGTTCGTCGACCAGACCATCATCAACAACCCCGAGGACTATGAGAAGATGCAGGTCCCGGACATCAAGAAG
>MVRC01000007.1 GCA_002067865.1 Methanomassiliicoccales archaeon PtaU1.Bin124
GGTAAGGGCGGCGCTGAGGCAGCGCCCTAACTACATCATCGTCGGGGAGGTCCGTGGCAAGGAGACCTATATCATGTTCCAGGCCATGGCCACCGGCCACACCACCTACTCCACCATGCACGCCGACTCGGTGAAGAGCATGGTGAACAGGCTGGAGAACCCTCCTATCAACTGCCCCAGGATCCTGCTGACCGCGCTGCGCAACGTGCTCATCCAGACCCACGTGCGCGTGGGCACGGAGCTGGCCAGGCGCATCAAGCAGGTCATCGAGATCGTCGGTTTCGAGCCGGAGACGAACGAGCTCATCACCAACATGGTCTACGAATGGGACCAGGCGACCGACCATTTCGTCTACAAAGGCCATAGCTTCCTCTTTGACAAGATCATGGAGATGAAATCGCTCACCCATGAGGAGATGCAGGAAGAGTTTGAGCGCCGCATCGAGATCATCAACTACATGGTGGCCAAGGACCTCAGGGACCACCGCAAGATCTGGGCGGTGACCCAAGGTTATTACAAGGAACCACAGAAGACCCTGCAGCGCGTGAGGAAGGAGATGGAAGAGATGGAAGTGGTCAAGAAGGGGGTGAGCTGAATGTGCCCTGAGGTGTCCTCCGACGTCTTCTCGCGGCTGGAGTCAGCGAAGAAATCCTACACGAAGACGAAGGACGTGGGGGAGAAGAAGGAGGTCGTCGAACCCCGCAAGGTCATGCTCCGAAAGGGCGCGGTGCCTGACTATGTCAAACTGACCGCATATCAGAGGTTCTGCTGGACCACGATGGGAAAAACCGTGACCAAGCGGATGAAGCCGAACCCCAAGCTGGAACTGAGCCTCAGGCAGGCGCACATGCGCATCAGGCCGGAAGAGTACACGGCCTATGTCTACATGAGCGTGGTCATCGTAGCGGTCATCGCTATCCTATTCACGGTGTTCCTGGACAGCTTGTTGTTCCTGGTCCTGAACGTTCAGGCAGGGATGGTCCTGATCCTGACGATCATGATCCTGGTCCTCCCGCCCGTATTGACTTGGGTCGTGCTGAACTCGTCGCCCAGCTCAAAGGCCAAGACCAGACGGCGGGACATCGACAAGCGTATCGGCGCCGCCATGAGCTTCATCTCGGCAATGGCATCGGCAGATGTTAACATAGATGTCATCTTCAGGGAGCTTTCCCTCCAGCCGATCTACGGTGAGATCAAGAACGAATCTGAGTGGATCACCAGGGACACGGAGCTTCTGGGCCTGGACATATTGACGGCCATCAGCAAGGCGGCACAGAACACGCCCTCTTCTAAGTTCCAGGAGTTCCTGCAAGGTGTCGTCACGACCGCCACCTCCGGAGGCCAGCTCAAGCCCTATTTCCTGCAGAAGGCCGAGCAGTTCGAGAAGGAGGCGAAGCTGGACATGAGGCAGCAGCTGGAAACGCTGGGCCTCATGGCCGAGACGTTCGTCACCGTCGTCGTCGCCTTCCCCCTTTTCCTGGTGGTCATCATGGCCATCATGGCGATCACGCCAGGCGGAACGGCATCTGGCGGCACGACAATACTGTTGCTCTACCTGGTGGTAGGGCTGATGATCCCGTTCGCTCAGTTCGGTTTCATATTCTTCATTTGGAATACGACCAAGGAGTCGAGCATGTGAGGTGAAAAGATATGGCAAGCAAGACAAAAGGGATCATCGACATAGACCAGCTGTATCTTAAGCAGGGCAACTACACCCGCACGCTCCTCATCATCGGGGTGGTCGGACTCGTCATCTTCAGCTTCATCGCGGTCCTGGTAGCGCTGGGACAACTGAACCTGGGCCTGATCTGGGTCTACTGGGTCATGATAGGCCTGATGATATTCTCCGGCCCCTACGGGTTCTATGCCAGCTGGAGGATGAAAAAGACCAAGGACATCGAGAACAGGCTACCGGACTTCCTGCGCGATGTCGCAGAGGCTGGACGGTTCGGCATGAACCTGGCCCAGGCCATTAAAGTATCTTCCAAAGGCCGTTATGGCAGCCTGACCCCGGAGATCCAGCGCATGGCCGCACAGATCGATTGGGGTGTGCCAGTGTCCGAGGCCCTCAGATTGTTCTCGGAAAGGGTCGATACACCGCTCACCAAGAGAATGGTGTCGATCATCATCAAGGCCAACGATGCGGGCGGCAGCGTGGCCGATGTGCTGACCATGGTGGCGCATGACGCTAGAGAGACCATGATCAACGAGAATGAGCGCAAGATCTCCATGGCCACCTATACGGTGGTCATCTATGTCTCGTTCGCAGTCTTCCTGGCGACCATCTTCATCCTCAACACGACCTTCCTGCCGAACATGGAAATTGCGGGAGCGCAGGTGCGCGAAGGGGCGGAGAGGATGGGCATAACCAGTATGCCGAACCAGATCCAGACGCAGGTAATCCCTGAGATCCAGATGATATTCATCATCTCAGTGGCGATACATGCTTTCGGTGATGGTATCTTGGCAGGAGTAGTCCAGGACGGGGCGATCTCGAACGGCCTGAGGCACTCCTTCATCATGCTGGTGATCGGGTTCCTGGGAACGACGTTGGTGTGAGGTGAGAGGATGGAAGCGGATAAGGATGAAATATTAGGAATCGAGAAGCCCGAGGAGCCTGAGGCCAAGACCTCAATAAAGGACTCCTACGTGAACTTCCTCTATCGCCTCAAATCAAAGCCGATGAAGGTCATGATCCGGCAGAGCCTGGGATCGGACCCCTCCAAATCGGTAGTCACCGAGATCCCGAAGATCGCCGAGGCCAATGTGGACGAGGTGGAAGTGAATACCATCATCAAGCCGGCCGCGTTCGTCCGCATCCGGTACGATAACTCCTCCTCAGAATACATCTATGAGGTCATTGAGCCGCAGCTGACCGAGGATGAGCGCGACCTTTTGGAGATCCTGAAGGAGTCCCTCGTCGTCACGCTGAACCTCAACCAGGACAAGAAGGTGGAAGAGCGTTCCAGGGTCATCAGGATGGGCATGGAGGAGCTACTACGCACCTTCAACATCTCACTCAACCCGATATCCAGCGAGCGCATTTTCTACTACCTGCGCCGGGACTTTGTGGGATATGGCGTCATCGATGTCATGATGATCGACCCGGACGTGGAGGACTGCTCCTGTGACGGAGTGGACATCCCGCTCTACATCTTCCATAGAAAGTATGGTTCGATCAAGTCTAACATCCGTTTCAACTCGGACGCGGAGCTGGATTCGTTCGTGGTATGGATGTCCCAGCGCTGCGGCAAGCACATATCTGTGGCCGAGCCGCTGCTGGATGCGACCATCCCCGACGGCTCGCGTCTCAACGCCACATTGGGAAAGCATGTCACGAAACGTGGTTCTTCGTTCACCATCAGGCGCTTCAAGGAGAACCCGTTCACCCCGCTGGACCTAATGAAATTCAAGACCCTGAGCACGGAGATGATGGCATATCTCTGGATATCCACCGAGTTCGGCAGCTCCATGATGGTGTGCGGAGGTACTGCCAGCGGCAAAACCACCACCCTGAATGCGGTGCTGTTGTTCATCCCCCCTCAGAAGAAGATCATCTCCATCGAGGACACCAGGGAGCTGAACCTGCCGCATGAGAACTGGATCCCTGGCCTCACCAGAGAGGGATTCGGTGGCAAGAGGGCCAATGTCATCGGTCAGGTCGACATGTTCGACCTGCTGACGGCCGCATTGAGGCAAAGGCCGGATTACCTGATGGTCGGTGAGGTCAGAGGCAAGGAGGCCTATGTCGTCTTCCAGGCGATGGCCACCGGCAAGACCTCATACTCTACCTTCCACGCAGAGGACGTCCAATCGATGGTCCATCGTATGGAGAACGACCCGATCAACCTGCCGAGGGCGCTCATCACCGCGCTGGACATCGTCCTGCTGCAGGCCCAGGTCAAGGTCGGTACGAAGATGACCAGGCGCGTAAAGTCGCTCACCGAGATCGTCGGTATCGACATGGAGACGGGCGAGCTTATCACCAACTCGGTGTTCACCTGGAACCCGGCGGATGACAGCTTCAACTATTCCGGCCACAGCTACATCTTCGAGAAGGTCCGGGCCATCAAGTCCTGGTCGCCGAGGGAGATGGAGAGGGAGCTGCAGAGGAGGGTTGAGATCCTGAACTACCTGTCGAAGAAGGGCGCTTCCAACTACAAGCAGGTCGCCAAGGTCATCTCCGCTTACTACCGCAACCCAGAGAGGGTCATGAAGGAGATCCGAGACCAGACCCTGCACTTCTGATCGTATCGTTCATGGCCCCGGGCCATCCTTTCCTATCTTTTCCTTTTCTGATCGGTCAGCATGCGCTCTTTTTCGATGGTAGGGCTAAAAAAAAGAGAAATAAATGAAAAGAAAGGAAATGGTTTGAAACGCCGGCAGCTCACTGCTGCTCTGGCGGCTTCTGTTCCTCGGTAGGCTCCTGGTCCTCCTTCTTCACCGTCTTCTTCTCAGAAGACCTCTTGACGATCTTCCTGAAGGTCCTCGGCTTCTCCTCGGCGGTGGCGGATGTGTCGAACACGGTGCCGCACTTGTGGCAGATAGTGCTGCCGCGGGGGTTGAGGGTTCCGCAGGCGGGGCACGGGAACGCACCAGCCTTCTTCTCCTCTTCCTTCTTCCTGACCCAATCGCCATACGGCAGGAAGCCCGGCTCGGTCTTGAGCCACTCCTGGAACCTCTCCTCGGAGTACTTGGCGCCCTGAGCAACCTTGGCCCTCTCGCGGAACTCGTTGACGTAGTCGTCATACTGTTCCTTCATGGCCTTGTTATAGGCGTCCTCCTCCACGGCCTCATTGACGCCGGAAAGGAACTTGGCATGGCACTCCGGGCACTCAGTGGAGTTCACTGGGATCCAGGCTCCGCACTCAGAGCACTTCGCAGTGCCGGTCTCGAAGGCCGTTCCGCACTTGGGGCAGCGCTTGGAGTTTTCCGGGATGAGCGCGCCGCATTCACCGCACTCCACCATCTTACCCAGACCATAACGATACAGGTAGACGGAGAAGATGATGATCACGGCCACGATGATGAGCACGATCAGCAGGATCATCCACCAGGGCACGGCGGTCGTGCTCGGAGTGACGATCTTGATCGGCTGGCTCTGGGAGATGCTTGGGTCAGAACCAAGTTTGACCGTTACGAAGGCATCGGTCTTGTCATAGGACGGCACGACCAGTACCGCCACGAAGAATCCAGTGGAGCTGGTTGTGGTCGTTTGTACATTACCGATGAGGAAGCCCTGGGAATCGGTCAATGACACCGTAACTGTGGTGTTCTCCAGCGGGAGTCCGGCCGCGCTCTTCAGCGTACCCTGCACTATGATCGACTCGGTGGGCTTGAACTCGGTGCCACCCAGGGAGATCGTTATCGTCGGGTTCACTATCGTGGCAACGGTGAAGTCGATCACGTAGTGATTGTTGGCCAAGTCACCCTCGGCAAAGGTGATGTCCGGGTTGGCCCAGACGTTCATCTTGTATGCGCCTGTCGACACTCCGTTGACGACCCAGCTGGCGTTGAACCACCTGGTCTCGCCGCTCTTCAGGGTTGCGGTCGTGTTGTAGATTATGTAGTTGACGGACCCAGCGGTCAGGTTGACCAGTATCTTGGCGTTGGTTGCGGTCGTCATGCCCAGGTTGGTCACATTGAAGGATATCTTCACCGATTCACCCGGACTGGCGCTGGTGGTGGATAAACCTCCCTTGATCACCGTGGCATCGACCACCGCAGTATCTGGCCGGTTATCGATTACCTCGAATATCTGAGACACCGGTGTGTCCGTCGACTTGGTGTATTTATCGAACACGACATAGACCGTACGGTTCTGGAACGTCCCATGGCCCGAGACGGACTTGACCACCCAGTTGATGGACACAGTCGTGGTGGCAGATACGGACAGCGAGGATATGGTCGCCGTTCCCATCAGAGTGCCGGCGGTCGGGGAGTCCACGTAGAAGCGTACCACCAGATCGGTGGCGGTGGACTGACCGTTGTTCACCACGGTTGCCTCAGCCCGTATGGTCTGGTCCACGTTGGCCGAGGTGATGATCGTCGTTCCTGTGCTGCTGTAGAATGCCAGGCCGGAAGCGTACACATGGGGCACTTCCAGAACGGTTATCGCTTTGTTCACCTGGTTGTTCGCCCTGCTCGATTCGTTCAGCAGCCTGCCATCATCCGCAATGATGGTTATGACCTCCGCACCTGAGGTGGACGGGGTCCAGGCCACGTTCAGGGTGAACGATTGGCCAGAGGGCAGTGACGCGATCACACGGCTGGCGAACCAAACGCGGGTACCAGTCGCGTTCGTGTAGAACGAGACGTTGACATCTGTCGCCGCCTGGCTACCAACATTGCGCACCGTCGCAGAAATTGTGGCGGTCTCGTTGCGGATCGGGCTTGCAGGAGCAAGGGTCACATCTGCAGCGAAGATGGCCACGTCAGTGAGATACACCGGAATGACGACGGCGACGGTCGGGTTGGTTTGGGTCAGCGAACTGGTGTAATATTTCAGGCTGACCTCGACATCTGTGACGCTCTGGGCCACCTTGTTGTCGAACAGGTACGTCCCGTTCACTTTGTAATTGCCATAGTAGGTGGTGGTGCTCACGGTCAAGATATCGCATAATGCTTTGAAGTTGATCCGAGAGTTGGCATCGCTAACCCCAACAGCGTATAGGGTGGTGACCGCGGATGTCCAGTTCTTCAGATATACGGTGACGCCAGACAATGGGATATTACCTGTTCCGTCGTAAGTGTTGACAATTATCCAGCGGTAGTGATACATCACCGCGTTCTCGACCGGGGTCAGGCGCGGGACAGAGATGTTAGTCAGGTCTGCCACCGCATAACCACCGAACTTCGACCAGGCCACCTGGAATATGGTGTTGACCGCAACCAGTCTGCCATGCGAGGTTGATGGGGCATTGATATCATATCCGAAGTTCGCCCCGTTGGCATAGATGGTGGATGTTCCATCTAGGGTTATGCTGACCATGCCAGCTGCCTTGATGGTCTGGGCCTGTCCGTAGACGGTCATATTGGCAGTTCCAGAGAGATAGATGGTCAAGAGGTAGTCTGAGGATACAGAACCGCCGTTCAGGACCAACTTACCGGTTCCCTTCAGCACGATCCAGAGCTGGTTATTGTAATCCTGCTTCAGGAACAAGGTGCTGTTCAGTACCAGCGTGGAGTTGTCGACGATGTAGTTGTGGGTATCGCTCCGGGCGCTGTTTATGAACATTGGGTGAACTGGGTCATCTATGATAACGTTGTTTCCCACCGGCGCACCGATGCTCAGGCTGCGGTGAGCGATGTCGGCGTTGTGGTTATACTCTTTCACGTCCACGATCTCGACGTAGATGGCCACGGAACCCATCGTGCTGGGGGTCCAGTTGATGGATGCATTGACCGCTGCTCCAATACCGATGGTGATGATGTCCTGGCCGATTATCTTCCCGCCTAAGTCCGGGTCGTCGATATAGAAGTTGATGGTCGCATTGACGGCCGGCGCCCTGCCAGTGTTCCTGACGGTGGCGGTGATGGTCATTTCCATGCCGGTCATCGCAGGAGACATACTGAAGTAGATCTCGTTGTCAGATACTGCTAGCTGGGGCAGGTCCTCCAGGACGGTGATAGTCCCGGTCAGGATGTTATTCGTCTCATCCTCCTCATTGATGTTCTTGGTCACATCAGCAGTGATGATCAGAGTGTGGATGCCTGCGATGATGTTTTTCCAAGCGATCTGGACATTGACGGATCTCCCAGCTTGGAGTTCGGTGACGGTGACATTGCCGAGGTATGTCGTCCTTCCATTGACAATATCGACGAACTGTACCTTTGTCAGCAAGGAGGCTGTGCTACCGACATTCCTCAGGGTCACATTGAGCATAGCTCCAGTATCCCCTTCGTATATCGGATTGGGCGTATATCCCAAGTTGACAAGCATCAGGTCTGGCTTATCAAGGACCAGTCCCGGTATGGTCACGTTCACGTATTGGTTCTGGGTGAGCATCTCAGGGAATGCGGCGAAGCCGATGTCTGTAACCGCTGGCGTCGTTACAGTGTACAGGACCCCGCTGACATTTCTGTAAAGTACCGTAACACCGTATGATATCGGAGCTCTCTGGTCCCCGTTCATTGAACGAGGCATCGAGAAGGCATTGACAATCTCAGTGAGCACAGGGATCGTGGCCTGACCGAACTCGTTGGTGCGGTTGAACGTCGAGGCGGTCACATCGAGGTAGTCAAGCACCTGAATCGCTGGAGAGCTCGAAACACCGTTTGATGTATAGTAGGCGGCGGTGCTCTCTCCCAGCCTGCTCTGAAGCTGTACCGAGGTTCCATTGACAGGAGTGCCCTGAGAGTCTGTGACATTGAAGTTTGCCCAACGGTAGATATAGGTCTCTGGCTCGAGAGTTACTTCGACCCAGAGGCGATCCACGTATAGAGTTGAACCAGATCCCGCGTTGTTGATGTAGGAAATGTCAAGGGTCGATAATTGTTGTAATGACAATGAACTTCCCATCGCAGCTGCCAAGTCATACGACACCACCGTTTCTGGTAAAGCTTTCAGAGTGACCAATGTTGCATTGTCTAACGGCCAGGTGGTCGTATTCCACCGCAAATAGCTCGTAGCGGTGAATGGGGAGTCTGTATAATATCTTACATACAGTTTCGCAGATGAAATAACACCTGTTAATCCCTTGGTGTTGAAGCCATGTACGTTCAGCTGGATTCCAGCACCGACATTATAATATGAACCATCATCTGCAACCAAATTAATCAATGGTGACGGAGAGGTATCCGATGCACCTTTCACCGTTGGTGTGATGGCTATAGACGAATTCGCCGACAGGATCGGAGAGAGCCCGTTCGCGGAAGGTGTGGAACCAGTGGTCGTGGTTATCTTGGTACCATACAGATAGGCCTGAGCTTGGTTCAGCAAGGTCAGTTTGTTGTATGGCCACATGAACGGGTTGGTCATGTTGTAGTTGTTAGCGTCGATCTCGGAGTTGACCGCCAGGAACTGAGTGTTGCCAGCGAGCGTAATGTTGTGGTATGTGTTCAGGTTCAGCTCGATATCGACCCAGATACGGTTGACATATACAGGCGCGGCGCGGGAGTTCGTCAGATTGACGACCGTTCCCGCCAGTTCCTGCGATGACATCAACGGCAAGGCGTACGATTTCACCTTATCCCAGCTGAACGAGGAATTCACTGCATTCCAGCTAGGGGTTATTGTGATCGTAGTGACGTTGTTGCTGCGCAGCAATTGCTGGTACCACAGCTCATCCGGCGAGGCGACGGAGGCGAATGGATATCTGGCGTTATAATCGATTTTCAGCGTTATGCTAGTGACCTCACTTGCGCTGAAGGACATGCCAGCAATGTCGAATCCGAGTGTGGTGAACGACTGCCCGGTGTTCAGGGTGAGGTAGGCGGTGTCGTTCATTGTCAGGTCGGTCGAGTTGGTCAGGGTGGCCGTGGAAGTAGATGCCAATCCTCCCAGGACGTTGCGCTGGAAGTGATAGGTCACAGTGTTCCTGAGAGAGGTGTCCGCTGCGAACGGATAGTTGAAGTTGAACAGGTCGGAATGGGTCGAGTTGTCGCTGTTCTTATAGGTCGTCAGCAACCTCGAGTCGTAGAGCTGGACGTCGCTGGACATGAACAGCATGACCGGGGCATCGTTGAAGATGTCGGCAGGGAAGTACCTGGTATCAACGTTGCTGATGGTCTCCCCGGTTATGGTGGAGTTGCGCATGACGAGCTGGGCATCGTCGACGACGAAGTGGCCGGGGAATTTAAGGGTGGAGTTTTCGACGGTCATCACACCGCCGTTGCGTACTAACAGACCAAGCCCTGGGGCGGCCTGGTTCTGGTTTATCAGTTCGTTCGATACAGTCGAGTTGCGGATGATGAGCTGGCCGCCCTCCTCGACTGTGATATAGTACATTAGGTTCTTCACGCCTGGCTGATAGTTGCCAAGGATACGGAAGTCACAATTCTCGATCAGGACAAGTCCGCCGGCGCGGATCGTCAGGTTGTAACCCAACGATGCGATCGCCCCAGAGAATTTCAAGGTGCTTTGGGTATAGTCCTTCCCGATGGTGACGTCAACACCACTGGCCGACGGGGTCGCACCTTGTACCGTCGACGGGAAAGTGACGAGTGCCAGTCCCAATAGGGACGACGAAATCATGCACCAAACAAGCAGAATGCTCACTATCTTAGTGTATTTATCCCCCAGATTCATCAGCCCACCCGAGAACTTCGTGTAATAGGATTAAATAAACTAATCCGATATAAAATACATTGTCTTATTTTTAAATTATTTTTACCATTAAATAATTTATTTCGATAATATTGTGGATTAAACGAAAAAAAAGGGTTAGAAAAAGGTCATCCGCGCCTATCTTCGCTTGATGATCTTCCTTATCGAGACCGATTTCTTGACCTCGCCGGCCTTGTGATCCTCTTCCCCTTCTGCGGGAGTCTCGGCAGGTTTCTGTTCCTGCACCGGGGCTGGCTCTGGCTCAGGTTCGTGGACCGGTTCAGGCTCAGGGGCCGGGGCCGCCTTCTTCTGCAAGGCCTCTTTGATGTTCACACCGCACGCCCAACAGGTTACGGCACCGCCGTCGATCAATGTTGCACAGTTGGGGCAGCTGATCTCTTCCACTGGCTTGGGCCTCTCCACCACAGGCTGCGGCTTCGGTTCCTCCGCCGCGACCTCTGGCTTGGGCTCCTCCTTCACCTCTGGCCTTGGTTCGGGGACATAGGTCTTGGGTGGTTCAGCCGTCTCCACGACCAGCTTCGGAGCCTCGACCTTCATCTCCTCCTTGGCGACCTTGATCGTACGGCCATTGGTGCGGTTATTACCGATGGCCTTCTCCCTGTCCTGCAGGGTGCGCTCCCATTCCACCAGGCGCTTCTGTTGCTCGATCATGATGCGCTTGTTGTTCGCCACGCCCTCTCCCTGCTCCTCCACGACCTTGGCCTTGGCCAGAAGCTCCTCACGGCGGGCTGTGGTCTCTTCCAGTATGCGGCGGACCTGGGTCTCCTCTTGAAGTAATCGTTCTTCGAACTGGGTCAGCTTCTGCATGGATTCCTTGGCCTTGGCCTCGTGCTGGGAACTGGCCTCAGTTAGCCTGACGATATCGGCCTCCTGCGCTGCCAGCTCCTCCTGTCGCTTTTCCACGAAGGCCTTGTCCCGGTGCAGCTGCTCGATCATCTCGGCCAGCTCCGATTCCTTGGCAGTGACGTCCTTTTCCTTGGCGGAGATCTGCTCCACGGCGGCGTTGACATCGGCCTCCTTCTTGGCCAGATGGGTCTCGCGCTCGTTCAGCTTGTGCCGCAGCTCGCTCATCTCGCGCTCGTCGCTCTGCAGCTTCTGCTCCCGCGCGTCCAGCTCGTCGCGGCGCTCCTTCAGGTCCTTCTCCTGGACCTTGATCTTGTCTTTGAACTCCTCGATGACCTGCCAGATCGGAACTTCGTCTGCCATAGAACTCACCTTTGAGCCCCGGCCTAGGCCAGGGTCGGGCCTAATACTATAAGGCCCTTGTCGCCAACCTCCAACGTGTGGCGTTCCATGCTGTGCTCAGTTGCACGCATCTTTTCTACCCTGACATATCGGACCAGCTTTCCCCGGGTCCTGTCGAGACCGAGCTCGATGATGCCGTCCACCAAGAATCCTTCGTTGCCGAGCAGGTCCGACGGGGTGCCAGGCACCCTCTCCATGACGATGAACGTGATGAGATTGTAATCGCGCAGGGTCTTGAAGAAATAGAACATCTTCTTCCTCATCCCCTTGGCGTCGTCCATCAGGGAATAGAGCGCGCCCAGCGAGTCCAGCGTGAAGACGGTGAACTTGTCCCCGTGCTTCTTCTTGTAATAATGGATCATCTGGGTGATGAACTGCACATAGTCGGTAGGGTCATCGACATCGACGATCTCGTCCAGCTCGCGCAGGTCTGTGAAGTCCGAGATCTCCATGGTCTCGGCCATCTTGATGTTCAGGCTCTTCATGTTGCGGATGTGGCTGTCAGCCGATTCCTCCAATGTGACGTAGAGGCCGAACTCACCCGTCTTCTCCAGGTAGTTCGTCATCAGGGAGTAGCAGAAGCTGGTCTTCATGGAGCCAGGAGGTCCGGTGATCAATACCACCTTGGGAGCCTCGATGTCAGTGCGGAAGACCTTGTCCAGCCCTTGTATCGAATTACGGAACACTATCTGACACCACCAGTGTGATTCTGCGTTCTATCGGCACATTTGCTTATTATACTTTTGTCGCTGACTTTCATCTGGTGATACCAAGCGGTCATTGCGCCTCTGGGTCGTTCTGCTCTGCGACCAGCACATCGCCCTTCGACTCTGCCTGCTCCACCGCCTTCTCCGCCGCCAGACCGGCCAATCTGGCCAAGGCGATGACCTTGTCGTCCTCGCGTAGCTTCATGATGCGCACGCCCACGGCGTTCCTGCCGGTCTTGCGTATCTCTGACGCGCGGATGCGCTGCACGTTGCTGGACTTCGATGCCACCACCAGCTCGTCATCGTCCTCTACCTCGATCACCTTGACGACCTTACGGCCGCTCTCGTCGGTGCGGATGGTTATGACGCCCTTCCCGCCACGGTTGGTCTTGCGGTACACATCATGCTCGTCGGTAGGCTCCCACTTTCCGACCGGAGTGATCTTGCCATAACCGTTCTCGGTGATGGTCAGCAGCTGAGACTGCGGGGTGACGATGGCCATCGAGACCACCTCGTCGCCCTCGTCCATGCGAATGCCTATGACACCATGGGCCGGACGACCCATCGGACGCACCTGGTTCTCCTCGAATCGAGCGGCCTGACCGTCCTTTGTGGCCAGGATGATCTCCTTCGTTCCGTCGGTGATCATCACGTCGACCAGCTCGTCCTCCTCTTCCAACCCGACCGCGATGATGCCGCAGGAGCGGATGTTGGCATACGCCTGTAGCTCGGTCTTCTTGATGATGCCCTTCTTGGTGGCGAAGACCAGGTACTTCTCCCCGCCGATGTCGGCCACCGGTATGGTCGTCATGATCTTCTCGCCCTCCTCCAGCCTGGGAAGGAGGTTGACGATGGCCTTTCCCTTCGACTGGCGCGAGCCGACCGGCAGCTTGTACGCCTTCAGCACATAGACCTTGCCCTTGTTGGTGAAGAACATGAGGTGGTTGTGCGTCAGCGTCACGAACATGTCGGTGACGAAGTCCTCCTCCTTTGTCTCCATGCCAGACAGGCCGATGCCGCCGCGGCGCTGCTGTTTGTAGGTGTCCAGCGGCACGCGCTTGATGTAACCGTCCTGGGTGACCATGACCACCATGTCCTCGTTGGGGATGAGGTCCTCGTCCTCCATGTCCCTGGCGTCGGCCACGATCTCGGTCTTGCGCTCATCGCCATACTTGGACTTGAGCTCCAGCGCCTCATCCTTGATGATGGCGATGACCCTTGACTCGTTGGCGAGGATGTCCAGCAGGTCTGCGATGAGCTTCTCCAGCTCCTGGAACTCCTCGCGCAGCGATTCTATCTCCAGGCCGGTCAACTTCTGCAGACGCATGTCCAGGATGGCCTTGGCCTGCTCCTCGTCGATCTCGAAGCGAGCCATGAGCCCGTTCCTCGCCTCCTCGGAGGTCTGGGCGGACCGGATGATGCGCAGCGTGTCGTCGATCGCATCGACCGCCTTGATGAGCGCGATGAGTATGTGCTCCCTCTTCCTGGCCTGGGCCAGGTCGTACTTGGTGCGGCGCACGACGATGTCCTTGCGGTAAAGGATGTAATGCTCCAGCAGCTCCTTGAGCGTAAGCACCCGCGGTTCATTATTTACCAACGCGATGTTGATGACACCGAAGGTGGTTTCCATCTGGGTCTGCTTGAAGAGATGGTTGAGCACTATCTCTGGCATGACGTCGCGGCGCAGCTCGATGACGATGCGCATTCCGTCCCTGTCGGACTCGTCGCGCAGGTCGGTGATGCCGTCGATCTTCTTGTCCTTGACTAGGTCAGCGATCGATTCGATCAGCTTGGCCTTGTTCACCTGGTAGGGGATCTGATCGGCAATGATCCTGGTCTTGCCGTCCTTCTCCTCGAGGAAGGTCCTGGCACGCACGCGCAGACGGCCCCGGCCGGTCTGGTACGCTTCCATGATGCCGCCTATCCCGGCGATCGTGCCGCCCGTGGGGAAGTCCGGTCCCTTGATGAACTGCATGATGTCCGATATCTCGGCCTGAGGGTTGTCCAGTAAGTGGACGATCGCGTCCACGACCTCGTTCAGGTTGTGCGGCGGCATGTTGGTGGCCATGCCCACCGCGATGCCCGCCGTCCCATTGACAAGCAGATTGGGAAGCCTGGACGGGAGCGTCTCTGGCTCCTTCAGGCTGCCATCGAAGTTGTCGACGAAGTTGACCGTTTCCTTATCGATGTCGGCCAGCATCTCCTCGGCCGCCTTCTTCAAGCGGCATTCGGTGTAACGCATCGCCGCAGCTTCATCGCCGTCCACGGAACCGAAGTTACCTTGGCCGTCGACCAGCGTGTAGCGCAAGGAGAAGTCCTGGGCCATGCGGACCAAGGCGTCATATACGGCGGTGTCGCCGTGCGGGTGATAACGACCGAGCGTGTCACCGACGACCCTGGCGCTCTTCTTGTGAGGCTTGTTGGACGCCAGTCCGAGCTCGGACATGGCGTAGAGTATGCGGCGGTGCACCGGTTTGAGACCGTCACGCACATCTGGTAATGCACGCCCGACTATGACGCTCATGGCGTAGTCGATGTAACATTTCTTCATCTCCGTCTCGATCGGCCGGGTGACGACCTTGTGGGATCCCTGTGCCGGCTGAACCTCCGGAGCGTTCTGAGGCGTTTCGACTGGCTGGTTGTTGTTCTCGTCTGCCATCTTGTTCACCTCACACGTCCAGGTTCTCTACCTCTTTGGCGTGGGTCATGATGTACTCCCGCCTCGGCTCTACCGCATCGCCCATGAGGATGGTGAACAGCTCGTCAGCCTTCAGCGCGTCCTCGATGCTGACCTTCTTCAAGATGCGGGTCTGCGGGTCCATGGTGGTCTCCCACAGCTGGTGCGGGTTCATCTCTCCTAGACCTTTGTAGCGCTGGATGTTCGCTCCCTTGCCCAGCTCCTCGACCGCCCTCTGCATCTCCTGGTCGGTGAAGGCGTACAGCTCCTTGCTGCCCTTCGAGATCTTGTAGAGCGGGGGCGTGGCCGCGTACACGTAGCCACCTTCGATCAGCGGCTTCATGTGGCGGAAGAACAGGGTGAGGAGCAGGGTGCGTATGTGCGCCCCATCCACATCGGCATCGGTCATGATGATGACCAGATGATAGCGCAGCTTGGAGATGTCGAAATCGTTGCCTACGCCCGTTCCGAGCGCGGTGATGAGGTTCCTGATCTCCTGGTTCTTCAGGATCTTGTCCATCCTGGACTTCTCCACGTTGAGGATCTTGCCACGCAGGGGCAGGATCGCCTGGAACTCGCGGTTGCGGCCCTGCTTTGCGCTGTTGTGGACAAATACACCAGATGCAAGAGCAAAGTTATGCGTGTTCGGAACCTCGATATCGTAGACATCGGCTTTCTCTCTCAATCTTGCGACGCTGACGACCTTATGGTTATAATTCATCGCGGCTTCGATTGCTTGAGATTCGTCACCTGCGAAGTACTTGGAACAGAACGTGTCGAATCTTAAGACTGACTTATCTCTACTTTCTTTTCTCTGCTGATCGAAATCAGATAGATTGAAATCGCCAGATTCTGTCAAATATTGTTTGATAAAGCGGATGGTCTTTTGGAAATAGGTCTTATCCAATGACACTTTCCTTCTTATCCTAAATTCCTCTGTCCATTGGTCTCTGGTCTTTTGACTACGCCATTCAATAAGTGATCTGTCCTTCCACTGCTCTTTAGAGATTGAGGACAATTTTGTTTTCAATTCTGGGTGGCTCTGGTAATAATTGATTTTTCGAATTGATTGGGCATTCCTATTGTAAATTGAAGACCAATATTCCCTCTGGACATTGATCAATCGTGCCTTGCTCTCTTCCCTGTATGCCTCGTTGGATTGATAGAAATCCAACCAGCAATCGGCCATATACTTCTTATAATTGGGATCGTCCCATTGCTTTGTAGCATTCTCAGATAGTTTCGCTCGAGTTCCGGGATGCTTCATCCTTTCACTCATCGCTTTTCGGAACGCTTCTGTTCTCCGAATTTCACGACATTTCTGTTTTACCTCTGGCCTATGCAAGGTCGCACTAGCATGATCGCGATGGACTCTTAAGTGAGCTTGCCGTCCTAACCGAACGATGTTGTCTGGATTGTTGTTATTTTTATTAAAATCTACATGATGACAGTGTTCACCATATGCTGGTTGATAAATTCCATTCCTAACATTGAACCAATCCGCCAAGAAATGATCGTAACTCCAGCTGTTAGTACCTGGATGCCAGATCATTCCATATCCATCGAGTTCGCCTCTGATCGATGGGTTTGATTTTTTCCGATATAAGGGCATTAAAGAGATGCCAGTCGTAAGTTTTTCAGCCTCGATATATGATCCGTCCCTTGTCAAAAATTTATGGTCCGGTGTGCATACGATGGATTCTCCATTGTCGATGGTAACCTGCACGAGATCTGAATTTCTTTTAGTGAGGCGCGGATTGAGTATCTTTTCAATGCCGACCTTACCCATGCTGTCTATCGTGTAGCAAAAGTTAACTTTTCCAGCACGGTCCTCTTTGATCAAATCCTCGAATGATAGGTTTCTTCCATCTGCAAGGCTGACCTTAACATCGCCACGGAAGCAACCGCCTGCGCTGTTACCTTCGACGATGTAGATCTCGCACTTGGCCGGGTCCCTCTCGGAGCAGTCGGCCAGCTTTCCTGGCAGCGCCGCACTCTCCAGGAAGCCTTTGCGCCTGGTGAGGTCCCTCGCCTTGCGGGCCGCTTCCCTTGCCTGGGCGGCCAGGATGGCCCTGTTCATGCACGCCTCGGCCACCTTCGGGTTCTCTTCCAAGAATATGGCCAGTTTCTCGGAGATTATGGAATCGACGATGCCCTTGACCTCGGAGTTGCCCAGCTTGGTCTTCGTCTGGCCCTCGAACTGAGGTTCTGGGATCTTGATGCTGAGGATGGCGGTCAGCCCTTCCCTCACATCGTCGCCGGTAAGGCCCTCCTCTCCTTCCTTGATGAACTTGTTCTCGAGGGCGTAGTTGTTCATGGTGCGGGTGAGCGCGGAGCGGTACCCGGCCAGATGCGTGCCTCCCTCGACCGTGTTGATGTTGTTGACAAAGCTATACATGTTCTCGGTGAAGGCGTCGGTGTACTGCAATGCCAGCTCCACGATGACGCTGTCCCTCTCCCCGATGAGGTAGATGGGCTTTTCGAACATCACCTGCTTGTTCTTGTTGATGTTCTGGACGAACTCGATGATGCCCCCTTCGTAATGGAACTTCTCCTCCCTGTTGGTGCGCAGGTCCTTGTAGTAGATGGCCACCGTCTTGTTCAGGTAGGCCAGGTCCCTTAAACGGTTGACGAGGGTCTCATCGTCGAAGGTGGTGTCAGGGAAGATCTCAGGGTCGGGATGGAATGTGATCGTGGTGCCTGATCCAGTGGCCTCTCCGATCACGTTCAACGGCTCGGTAACGACGCCGCGCGCGAATCGGATGCGGTGCATCTTGCCCTCGTGCTTCACATTAACTTCCAGCCAGGAGGATAGGCTGTTCACTACGCTCATGCCCACGCCGTGCAGTCCGCCGGACACCTTGTAGCTCTTCCGATCGAACTTGCCCCCTGCATGGAGCGTGGTCAGGACCATCTCCACGGCGGGTTTGTTGTACTTCGGCATAATGCCGATAGGAATGCCTCTGCCATCGTCCGCGATCGAGACGCTGCCGTCCATGTTTACGGTCACATCGATGCGAGTGCAGAACCCTCCCATCACCTCGTCGATGCTGTTGTCCACGATCTCGTAGACCAGATGATGCAGGCCTCTCGCGTCGGTGCTGCCGATGTACATACCAGGGCGCTTGCGCACTGCCTGCAGCCCTTCCAGCACCTGGATGCTATCGGCGTTGTAAGTGGAATCCTCCATGTGAATCAACCTTTTCTTAATGTGGATGGGGTCGACTGGAACTATTGAATTTTCAGCCGACCTTGTCGGTGGATTGCTCTAGTCCCCATCCCTTCGTTTCTGAACCGGGGTAAGCCTTCTAAGTATAAATAGTCTATTCGGTTGTTATCTGGCTTTATATAGCGAAATGCATTTTTCTTTAAATACTTAGGGCCTCGATTCCGTCATCGTTTTGAAGCATTTAACTTCGTTCGCCCTAGGTGTAAGCTTCCAGCGATTCGGTCCTTCCTCCGCGAAAGAAATTATACCGCGATTTCTTTTGCTGTTTTGATGACATTGATGCAACGTGCCCGGTCGACCGTGACGGATGAGATAGGAGCGGTGGCCAAGGCGGAGGGAGTCGAGCCTGAACTGCTGCGCCGTCGTGTGGCCAGCGGGCGCGTCGTCATACCTATGAACCCGATCCACGCTTGCAGGCCTTGTGGGATCGGAGAGGGGCTGGGCGTCAAGGTCAACGTGAACATCGGCACATCAAAGGACCTCGTGGATGTCGAAGGCGAGCTGGAGAAGGCCCGCCTGGCCATGAAGTACGGGGCCGATGCGCTGATGGACCTCAGCACCGGCGGGGACATCGATGCCATTCGCCGTCGCATCATCAAGGAGGTCGACATCCCCATCGGTACCGTGCCCATCTACCAGGCCGGGCTCAAGGCCGCACGGGAGAGCGCCGTGGTGGACATGACCGAGGATGACATGTTCAACGGCATCGAAAAGCACGCCAAGGACGGCGTCGATTTCATGACGGTGCATTGCGGCATCACCAGGCAGACGGTGGAGAGCCTGAAACGATCGCAGCGCATCACCGATGTGGTCTCGCGCGGCGGCTCGTTCCTGGTGGCCTGGATCATCCACAACGAGCAGGAGAACCCGCTGTACCAGAACTTCGATTATTTACTGGACATGGCAAGGAAGTATGATTTCACGCTGAGCCTGGGCGATGGATTGAGGCCTGGGTGCCTCCATGATGCCACTGACAGGGCCCAGGTCCATGAGCTCATCACCTTGGGCGAGCTTGTCCACCGCTCCCGAAGGGCGGGGGTGCAGGCGATGGTGGAGGGGCCTGGTCACGTCCCAATGGACCAGATCGAGGCAAATGTGAAGCTGGAGAAGACGGTCTGCGAGGGCGCGCCCTTCTATGTCCTGGGACCGCTGGTGACCGATATTGCGCCGGGGTACGATCACATCACCGGTGCCATCGGCGGTGCCATCGCCGCCCGTGCCGGCGCAGATTTCCTTTGCTATGTGACACCGGCGGAGCATCTCTGCCTGCCGGACAAGGCAGATGTTCTGGAAGGTCTCATCGCCAGCAAGATAGCCGCCCATGCCGCGGACATCGCCGCAGGAAGGGGAATGCAGCGGGACGACCGTATGGCGCAGGCCAGGAAGGACCTTGACTGGGAGGCGATGTTCCGCGAGGCCATCGACCCTGAGAAGGCCAGGCGGTACCGTGCAAGGGGCCACAACGAGGATTCACAGGGCTGTTCCATGTGCGGCGATGTCTGCGCGATCAAGATCGTCGCTGAGCACCTGAAGAAGAAGTGATCAGCGTAGGGCTTCCCTTGCCCTGTCCATTATCTCCTGTGCGGTGATGACGTTCTGGCAGGTGGCGCATTGGATGCTCGTCCCCTGATCTGGCAGGAATATCAATGAACCGCAGCGCCCGCAGCGGATCGTTTTGACGTCGAAGCCCGCCATGTTCAGCTTGTACTTCAGCTCAGCATAGGTGCCCGGGGCAGGAGGCACGAACTGGGGGGCCGGGGCCGCAGGAACGGGGACTGGGACAGGAACCGGGACTGGGGCGGGTGTTGCCTGAACCGGTGCCGGAGCTGGTGCAGAGGGTACAGGTGCTGGGACCGGGGCCGGTGCTGGTGCCGGAGCGGTCGCCGGTGCTCCCACCTCCTTCTTCCTGGCGGCGATCAACGCATCCAGGGTGGATTTGACGGTGCCAAGTTCCAGGGAACCGGAGTTCTTCAGATTGTTCTGGTCCACCTGGAAGGGATTGCTGAGACCCAGGCTGTTCGTCAGACCGTTGCGGACGAAATTGATGGCGAAGTTCCTGGACATCATGCCCTGATTTATCGTCACCTCGGAGACCTGCTCAAGGGGGATGGCCTCCATCTGCTGGTAGGTCTTCTTCAGCACGCCAGAGGAATGGAAGAACACGACCCTCTGATTCGTGGCCGCGATGATGACGACATAGGTCCTAGGGCCCTCATCGTCCATGGGACTGCGCCGGTCCTGATACTCCGCCCCGAACACGCTCTGCATGGCCTCGTTGTAGTTCAGCTGCATCACACCACTGAGAGGCCCGGGGACCGGCATCATACCAGTCTGCTGTGGGGCTTGATAGGAGTACGTGGGTTGCGGCGCCGGTGCTGGGCTCGCCTGGGGCTGGGGTTGCGGCGCCGGTGCGGAAGGGGCAGGTTGTGGAGCAGGTGGTGCCTGGTACGTGGGTTGCGATGGTTGAGGCGTGGGCGTAGGATACGATGGTTGAGGCTGAGGGGCCGATTGGGACTGTGGTGCTGGCTGCACCGGTGCTGGAGCTGGTGCGGGGATGGCGGGAGCAGCTACAGGTTTTGACGCTACCTTGGTGCCGCAGAAGGTACAGAACTTGGCCTCGTCGCTGATCTGGCGGTTACAGTTGGAACAGTACATCGTTTGAACCCAGATGGTAAACCTATTCGGGATTATTAAACGATGCCATCCTCACTTTCTTACCTCGGTTATACTCTCCCGAAGCTTCTTGAAAAGGTCGACGGCGGTCGACGTAGTGTGGCAGTATTGGCAGGTGACCGTATCACCGGTCGTGGGCATGTTCATGTTGGCATTGCACGCCGGACACCTTACCACTTGTACGACGATCCCACCTTTTGCCAGCTGAGAGGCCAGTTGGCCAAAATCGAACACAACGGACATCTGACTGTTCTTCTTGATATCCTCGGTCCTGACCCTATTGGCGGTCACGACCAGCTTACGGAACGCCTCGGCCACTTCAATGGTCTTGTTAGTGGCTACAAAGCTGATACTGCCAGAATTCACCACTTTCCGATGGATCGTCAGGTTGTAAAGCTCGGTCTCTGTCGAGGATCCGTTCGATCCATGAGAGATGATGATCCGGGTCCTTGCCAGAGCATCATGGATCTGGATCCCCTTGATTCCCTCCAGATCTATCGAACGAGAAAGCTCGTACCTTCGTTCGGGCCACCCGTGCATCTCGACGATGAGCAGTCTGTGATTCGTCAGTACCGCAATGATGCCATTGGTGTTGATGGAACCGTTCGGGGCAATTTCCGAGATGCCGCCATCCCACACCTGGATGAGCTTCTCCCCCTCCTGCATGATGACAAAGCCCGCGAGAGCCTTTTCCAGGTCCTCTCCCTTTCTGTTCTCCCATCGGTCCTTCTCGTCGACGACTATTGCTGCGGCGCTCGACGTTTGCTCCAATTCCTTCCCGCAATGCGGGCAGAACATGGTCTCTTTCCCCACGGGATGAATAGAGAATTGTGATGAATAATAAAACAATGCCTTGGAAATATGATGTAGAAATGGAGCCACTGGAGGGGATCGAACCCCCGGCCTACAGTTTACGAAACTGCCGCTCTATAACGGTCAATTCGTGTTGACTGCCGCTGAGCTACAGTGGCTTAGGACTCCCAACAACAAGTGCCTCGATTTAACCCTTTCGTAATCTGAGGATGGGTCATATTTCCATAAAATTGGCAAAATAATAAATCCCTGGGAATTGAATGATGATGCGTGCTTGTCGGCGCACTTGCGGAGATATCCATTCCTGCTGGCGATGTTATCGATCAGCGTTATGGTGGCCAGGAGTCGTTCAGGATCGTGATGGAGAAGGTGAAGTCGCTCCCTCTCACGGGATACCTGCAGACCAGCCTGGCATTGGAAGGGCACGATTCCAGCGGGGTCATCATCTTCGAAGTCGGTCGTCCCCTATTCGCCATCTATTCGTTCCGACCGTCTGGCAATGAGACCGTCGAGATAATCTACAGGGGAGAGAGGGCCATGGAGTTCGTCTGTGGCGACTCGCTCTATGCCAACTCCCTGATCGAACTTCATAGGGTCAAGGACATAAAGGAACTGGAGAAGGCGCTGCGCAGCCGCGATTCCAAGCGGGACTTCGCCCAGACGCTGGACAACTTCGTGCAGACCAGGGTATTGGAGGGAAGGGAGAGGCCGGTCCCCGGACAGAGGCCCAAGGTGGACGAGGCCGACAGCCTCTCCGCCGCCATCCTGGATTTCCATCTCAAGAACGCCAAAGAGAAGGCGAACCCCAGACGCACCATGGAGATCAACGTGGAGCTGACCGAGGGGGATAGTTACCTGGTGGAGGAGACCAATCGCGATTACTCGCATGGCATCTTCGCCTATCTGGTGGAGCAGGGGATGCATGGGATGGGCATAACCAGGTCCAACCCGAAGGTGCTCCGTTCCAGGGTGGAAGATGGAAGCCCTACCATCCTATGGCTCACCGATCATGAAACGAAGAGCTCGGATACCGTGACGCCTTCGCTGGAGAAGATCATGGTGGTGGTCGAGGAGTTCCTCGCCAAGAACGAGCGGGGTGTCGTTCTCATCGACGATCTGCAATACCTCATCTCCAGCAATAACTTCGAGGGCGCCGTTCGGTTCATCAGGAACCTGGTGGACAAGGTCTCCGAGAAGAAGAGCATCTTCCTGCTGTCGGTCGACCCGAACAGCCTGAGCCCTCAGGAGCGGTCGATAATCGAGAGGGAGATGAACGTGGTGCAGTCCCGCTGATCAAAGACGCTTGATCTCTGCCTTGAACTCGATCAGGAACTCGAGGGCCTCGTCGTACTTTTCTTTCTTGACCGAAAGACCAGCATCCTTGAGGACCTTGACCAGGGTGGTGACGTCCTTGCCCTCCGCCTTGGCGTCCATGAGCTGCGACTTCGCCTTCTTGATCTCGTTCTTGGTGATGTCCGGCAGGGTCTTGGATATCTCTTCCTTACCCTTCCGTGCCAGTATCCCCATCATGGACCAATCCCCATGCTCGCCGGCGTCCTGGGCCTCCTTGAGCAGCCTGCGGGGCTCGCGGGTATCTACGTAGAAGCGCTCGGCGTTCTGGATCATCGCCTCCAGTTCCTCGCACATGTCGTGCGCCTCGAGGTACTTGCCCGTGACCTTCTCGGATATCTTCCTTCCGGCCTTGGCCTCCTTGAGCGCTCCCTCGTAATCCTTCTGGGCCAGGCGGTTCTTGGTCGATTCGATGGAGTCCTTGATCTCGCCCGGGTCCGTGCCCATCGCCCTGGCCACGGTCGACAGCTTCTCCAGGTATTCGATGTCCTTGGCGATACGGTCCTCGATCTTGGTGCGGATGAGGGCGTTGCACTGCTTGACGCAGTTAACGGCGGTGGAAAGGTCCTTCGCCTTTCCCGCCTTGACCGCCCTGTCGATCAGGCCACGGCATTCGGACGATTCCACGTCATATTCCTTGGCCAGCTCCATCAGGGGCTTCACCTCTGACACGAGGACCGGGAACTGACGCTTCAGGTCTTCGTCCTCCGCCACAGGGGCCGGCTCAGGCTCAGCTTCGGCAGGCCTCTCTTCCTGTTGACCGGTCTCGAACACGGCGCCGCAGGCAGGGCATTGCGCGGCGTCCACTGGGACGGTCTTCCCACATTCAGGGCATTCGGCCTCGAGGACCTCCTCTATCTCGAACTCCACCCCGCACTTGGGGCACTTGTCCACGTTCCCGTGGATCTGGGTGCCGCACTCGGGGCATTCGAACTCAAAATCATTGTCTGATTTGTCCTGGCTTTGCCCTGCCAACAATATCACCGGTACCGTATCAATTATCGATGTTGTATATATTGTTGCTCTCTTCCGTCTCAATTAACGTTATTTACAGTGCCATCCAGCATCCGGCGCATCAATACTGCGTCCGCCGTTGGGTCGGTGGTTTCACAAATGAGAGAGAGGTCCCTGTCGGAATCGGTCAATAGGTCGGCCAGGAAAGAATAGTCGGGGCTCTTCGCATCTAGGGCGAGATGGTTCTTCTCACCGGCGGCGGTATATTCGATGCCGCTGAAATGGCAGTGCATCTTCTTTGTAGGGGAGCGGTCATAGGAATCGAAGATCGCCTGGAAGTCCCCTTTGCCCTTGATCGAACCGTTCGTTCTGGCGTGCATGTGCGCGAAATCGATCACTGGCTGGACTCCCTCGACCTCTGACATCACTTGGTGTATCTCTTCGATCGTGCCCCATTGGCCCTTCTTCCCCATCGTCTCCAGACCGAGGATGACGTTGTTCTTCTCCATATCCAGTACTTCCCGGCAATGGGCGATCTCCGCCATCACCTTCTTGGTCACGGCCTCACTGGAATTGCCGGAATAGGCGGCGCAATGGATGACGATTATCCATGCCCCCATCGCCTTGGCCACCCGTGCAGATCGCAGGATCCAATCCCTGCTCTTGGCCACCGTCTCCTGGTTTTGAGAATTGAGACTGATGTAATAAGGCGCATGAGCGCTCAGCTGGATGTCCTTTTTGGCAGCGACGGCATTGGCCAACTTGGCCGCCTCCTCGGTAAGGTACACCTGCCTCACGAACTGTACCTCCAGCGCCTGGAGGCCCTTCTCCCCGGTCTTTCTCACCGCATCGGCCAGGTCCTTCGAGCCAGGTGGATATCCGGCGGGCCCTACCCTGATCATGGCGCTCCAATTGGTGCTTGAATTATTTCAATCTGGGCATCGAAGGATAAAATACTTGCTCGTGCGTTAATGAATGTGGAGGATGAGATGGAGTTCGTCAAGATAGACAAGCCGGCTGATGTGAACATCATCATCGGCCAATCGCATTTCATCAAAACGGCCGAGGACCTTTACGAGGCCATGGTCAATTCGGTTCCAGGCGCCAAGTTCGGGGTCGCGTTCAGCGAGGCCTCTGGACCATGTCTGATCAGGGTCGAAGGAAATGACCCGGAGCTCAGGTCCATCGCGGTGAAGAACGCCCAGAACATCGCCGCTGGACACACTTTCATCATCGTCATGAGGGACTGCTATCCGGTGAACGTTCTGAGGAACATCAAGGACGTTCCCGAGGTGTGCAACATATTCTGTGCGACCGCCAACGATCTGGATGTGGTCGTGGCAGAGAACGATAGGGGTCGGGGGATAATCGGAGTTATCGACGGCTGTCCGCCGAAGGGGGTGGAGAACGATGAAAAGACCAAAGAAAGGAGAGAGTTCCTCAGAAAAATTGGATACAAGCGATGAGGACGTGATGGACCTCTATGAAAAGATGTCCAAGTACTATGACATCTGGTATGAGGACTTCCAGGAGGACGTCGACTTCTACAAGCGGCTGGCCGAACGCACCGGCGGACCCATACTGGAATGCATGTGTGGGACCGGGCGCGTCCTGCTCCCTTTGGCGAAGGAGGGCTACGAGATCGCTGGCTTCGACAAGAGCTATGCGATGATCGACCAGCTGACTGCCAAGATCGACCTGCTGGACGAGGAACTGCAGGAGAACATCCGGATCGGGCATGGGGACATCAAAAACATCCAGTGCCCCAAGAAGTACCGCCTGATCATCGTTCCCTTCAATTCGTTCCTACATCTGCTGGAGACGGAAGAGCAGGAGGAGGCCTTGCGCAATGTGGTCGACCATCTCCGGGCCGATGGCGAGTTTGTCCTGAGCATGTTCAATCCCCGCCTCGACCGGCCAGAGAACCTGATGAGGCACAGGGGGACCAAGGTCACCAAGCATGGCGAGGTCATCAGCAAGTTCGAAGCGCAGTCGTTCGACCATGCGAGGCAACGCACGACGGTGCATCTTTTCCTCGACATATCCCGCCAGGACCGAGACCTGCGCAGGGTGACGACGGTCATGACCCTCAGGTACATGTTCGAGCGCGAGGTCGTGGAGCTGCTGAACCGCTGCGGCCTCAGGGTCACAGAGACATATGGTGACTTCCAGTTCGGTCCGTTCCGTAAGGGCAGCGATATGATGGTGTTCGTGGCGCGGAAATCGAAATGAGACTGGAGCCGTTCGACCTGGACAAGACGCTGTCCTGCGGCCAGGTGTTCCGCTGGCGCAAGCGGGGAGAGTGGTGGGAGGGGATCGTCGATGGCAAGGACGTGAGGGTCCGCCAGACCGCCCATGGGGTTAAGGCGGACGGCATGTCGGACGACCGTTTGAGGCGATATTTCAGGGCGGACGATGACCTCGATTGCATCTGCCAGGACATTATGGTGAACTGTGGGGATGAACGCATGTCGCTCATCCTCTCGGACCAGCGCGGCCTCCGTCTGGTGCGGCAGGACCCGTGGGAGTGTTGCGCCTCGTACATTCTCGCCACATACGTCCACATTCCCCGGATCGAGCAGATGATCGACCGGGTATGCACCGCATACGGGGATCCTCTTCCGAGCGGACGTTACGCGTTCCCTCGCCCCGAGCAGATCGCCGCCAACCCTGACGCTGCCAGATCGTGCGGTCTTGGGTTCAGGTGCGACCGTTTCCTAGCGTTCTCAAAGATGGTCGATCGAGGGGAGGTCGACCTGAACGGCATCGGCGAACTACCTTACGAGGAATGCGTGAAGGAATTGAGATCACTGCCTGGAATCGGGGAGAAGGTGGCGGACTGCGTGGCGTTGTTCTCCATGGACCACCTCGAGGCGTTCCCGGTGGATGTGCGGATAAAGAAATCGATGGAGCACTTCTGGGGCATCACCGGCAGTTACAAAAGAGTGAACAGGGACAGCCGCATGCTGTTCGGCCCATATGCTGGCTATGCCCAGGAGTGCATCTACCTGTTCATGCAGGGAAAGACCAGGAACATCAGGCCTTGTTAGGGCATTCCAGGTCAGGGCATACACATGAAGGCGCGGTCAGGCCGGTGTGTATCTCATAGACCTTGACCAGCATTCCGCTCTTCTTGACCATCTCACAGATACGGCAGGTCTCGGTGACGATATCGGAGCCGTTCATGATCCGAATGGCCGCCTGCTCGACCTCCTTCTTGAAGTCCTCGTACTTGCCGCTGTTCTCGATCTCCTTTGAGGTCCCTCTCTTGGCCTTGAGGTATTGAGAAATTGCTGCGTCCGTCACTCCAAAGCGGCGCGCGACCTCGGCCTGGCTCAGGTGGTGCTTCTCGACCAACTCCCTTGCCAGTTCCCTACGGATGGAGGGTAGGACGTACCAGACGATCAGCTCACAGGGGATCTTCATGCAGGCCGATAAGTCTTAACGATAATAAATAAGTTAACACTCCTAGAACCGGAAGAACACACCATTTTTTGACACGCTGAGTTTGTACATACCAATTATTGTCGGGGCCTAATAAATCATCTGGAATTTTTCATTGATGATAATTAAGATCGTGAATTATCGAAACATATTTATCAAAAATGCACACGTCTTAGATAGTAACGACCTTGGGGTCGAAGGAGGATGAAAAATGGATACACTAGTGGCAGTAATGAACATAATTGGGGGCCTGGTCCTTTGCGTAGGAATACTTGCGGCCATACCTGCCGTTGGCAAGTCAATGGAAAAGCTCGGTAAATTCCTTGGCGGGTTCCAGGTGATCATAGGCATAATCGCCTTGGTCCTGGGCTTGCTCAATCTGGGAAATATCGGCGGTATCATCTTGCTGCTGGTCGGCATCATACTGTTGACCGGGGTGTTCTACGTCATCCCTGCCCTCGGCAAGTGGCTGGAGAAGGCGGGCAAGTTCCTCGGCGGATTCCAGACCATCATCGGCATAATCGCCTTGATCCTGGGCATCCTGGGACTGGCTGGAACGATTTAATAAAACTAAGCCCCCTAGCGGGGGTCATTCTATTTTTTCGTGATAGTGTTCTTATCCCTCTTTGGGGATTATCTAGTAAGGGAACGCCAGAGGGCGGTCCTGGTCAAGTGATTATCGCTATTGGCCAATGGGATGGGGATGCAATATGCTCAGAGGCATCCATTCCCATTCCTCAACTGGTTTGCACCAGGGTCCCTCCAGTGCATAGAATAGGTGATGGAAATGGAAAGCAGCGACCTTATTGCAGCAGCAACAAAAGTGCGAGAGAGACGACCGCTTGTGCATCATATCACCAACTATGTCACTGTCAACGACTGCGCGAACATAACGCTCTGCATAGGTGGGGCGCCGGTAATGGCAGACGCCATCGAGGAGGTCGAGGAGATGGTGAGCATGGCAGGTGCGCTGGTGCTCAACATCGGGACATTGAACTCCCTCCAGGTAGAGTCGATGCTGAAGGCCGGAAAGGAGGCGAACCGGCGGTCCATACCGGTCGTACTGGACCCAGTGGGGGCGGGCGCCACGAAGATGAGGACCGAGGTGGCGAACCGGCTGCTGGAGAAGCTAAAGATAGCGGTGATCAAAGGAAATGAGGGAGAGATCGGCGTGCTGGCGGGCGGCGGCGGCAAGGTCCGGGGGGTAGATTCCATGGGGCTGGACGGGGACCATGCCGGGATCGTGAGGGAATATGCCAAGAGCACTGGCTCGATCGTTGTGATGAGCGGTGCGACCGACGTCATCAGCGATGGCAGAACGACCTACCTGGTGGACAATGGCCATGCGGTCATGGGAAGTGTGTCTGGCACTGGATGTATGGCATCCTCGGTCGTTGGTGCTTTCGCAGGAAGCAACGAGAACCTGCTGACAGCTTCGACGGCCGCGCTGGTATCGCTTGGGATCGCCGGTGAGAGGGCCGCAAAGACCTCAAAGGGCCCGGGCTCGTTCAAGATGGCCCTGTTCGATGAGACGGCCGCGCTGCTACCAGATGATGTGGGGCGACTCGCCAAGGTAAGGAGGGGATGAACATGCGCTACGACCTTTACATTGTGACGGACAGCAAGCTATCGCACGGTATGGCACATGCGGAGGTGGCGGCAAAGGCGGTGAAGGGCGGGGCCGATATCATTCAGCTGCGGGACAAGAACATGTCCAAGAGGGAGCTCTATCTGACCGCCCTGGAAATGCGCCAGATCGCCAAGGACGGCGGGGCCAGCTTCATTGTCAATGATTGTGTAGAGGTGGCGCTGGCGGCAAAGGCCGACGGCGTGCACCTGGGACAGGACGACCTTCCGCTGGAGGCGGCGAGGCGCATCTCTCCTCCCGGTTTCATCATCGGGATTTCCGTCGGAAGCGCCGCCCAGGCAAGGAAGGCAGAGGAGGGCGGTGCCGATTATGTAGCGTTGAGCCCTGTGTTCGATACGGCCACCAAGGCGGACGTAGGCCCAGGGAAGGGGCTCGAGGTACTGAGGGAGATCCATGAGGTGGTCTCCATACCGATCGTGGCGATAGGTGGCATCGACAAGGGCAATGTGAGGTCGGTGCTGGCCGCCGGGGCAGATGGCATCGCGGTCATTTCGGCGGTGGTGGGCCAGAAGGACGTGGAAGGTGCGGCGAGAGAGATGAAGACGCTCATCGCCAGGTCGAAGGGCAAGAAGGCCTAATCGTCCTCTTGGCCGGAATGGGTCATCTCGTAGAACTCCTGGATCTCCCATTCCTTCTGCCGGTCCTCGTCAAGGGATTCACGCAATGTCAGGCCCATGTTGCGGATGTGCTCGTTCATGATCCGCCTGGCCGATGCAGGACCGATGAACTCCCTGATGGCGATCTCGTTGCCCCTCTTGTTGGTCCGCAGTAACGCCACCATCTCCGGCCCCTCGAAGATCACGTGGAAGGGCATGGTGATGTTGAACTTGGCCTCGATCTGGGGCATGAGGTAGAAGATGAGCGTGTCGTCCGGGCTGAGAACGAAGTTGTGCTTGAAGGTGACCTCGCCAAGCGTATCGACGTCCTCCTTCAGGACCCAGTGCAGCGAATCGGAGCCATGGCGCAGGAAGCCCTTGGCCAGATACCCTTCCTCCTCCAGCTCTGCCAGATGCTGCCTTATCTGCCTCATGCGCACGCCATATCGGATGAAGCGGGACAGCTCCTCGGCCGTGAAGATTCCGTAGTTCTTGAAGGCCAGCTTGATGACCCTCTTGTTCGCCTCCTTTTGTGTGATATCCATATCAGGGACCAGCCGCACCTTGCCGCCCCTGTCCTGATGGATGGCGGTGGCGGCGGTCAGTTTCTTCAAGGCATCGTATGTGGCCTTGTGGCCCATGGGGGAGATGTCGAACAACAATCGTCTGCTGGTCGGCCCGTCCGTCTCCAGAATATGGAGGATCGTATGACAGTCCTTGTCGTCCGGAACCCCTTTGGCCTTGCGATATAGCTTGGCCCATTCCGGGGTCACGTAGGTGACATATTCAGGAATGCCGAACACCTTCATCAGCGTGCCCTGGTCATAGAGCTTCTTCAAGGGCCACTTCAGCTTGCTCCTCTGCCAGGCCTGGGTGTCCGAGCGGAACCCTCCGGTCGCCCTGATGCCGTTCAGTGGGTCGTTGAAACGTTCCTCCGGCTCGAGATGCTGCTTGTGCAGGACATACGCGAGCAGCCTTTCGTCCCCATACTGGCGGGGGATGATGTTCCCTTTTGCGTACATTCCGGAGAGGCGCACATACCCGGCGTCGTCCAATGCCTTCCTGGCCTCATCGGGCAGCTCATCGATGCCCTTGCCCAGCACCTCGCGCACCCGCACCACGTCATACCCTACCCCCTGGTAATAGTCCATCAGCCGGTCCACCGCGCCCAACGCATCAGGCAGTAGGGCAGGGTCGTCCAGGTCCAGCGATCTGAGCTCCACGCAGCCGCTCATCTCCCATTTCTCTGTGGCGCCCACCAGGCGGCCGTTCGACAGTATCGGGAATATCCATCCCTCCCCGAAACGAGAGGCGATCTCGGCCCACATCGGCTGGACCTCTGGGTCGTAAAGGGAGACGACGACCATGCCCTCGTCTGAAGGCTTGTGGGAATCGAGCGCCCCCACCTCGTCCGCGAACATGACCATCTCGGTGCGGTGATCGCCCACGATGATGCGCTGCACCGGCATCTCCCGCAGCATGGCCTCGACCTCGTCTAGGGGGAAGTCCGCGTACATTTTGATGGAGTAAAGCGGCACCGGTCCATAGGCGCGCAGGAAACGCTCCACGATGGTGCGCTTGGCATCGCCCTCGAACTCTGGTGCGTCATATGGGATGTAGAAGTTCTCCCGGGCCCAGTCCTCCCCCTCCTCATAACGGCGGACCACGTACATGTTGCGGTCCAGCCTGTCCAGGCAATCCTTTGCCTCCTCCTTGTCCAGGCCGGTGATGTTGACCAGCTGCCTCAGGCTTAGACCGTCGTTCTGCCGCAGCACTGAGAGGATCTGCTCGTCCAGGAACGAGAGGGACGTGGAACGGTAGGCGGAGACGAACGCCGGGGCGTCCTCGGCCATCACGTACCGCACCCTGCCTCTCATGAACCGTCCGGAGAGCATCTTTCCTGAGCTCCTCAGCGCGGTCCAGTCGTCGAGGCTGAATGTGGATACCCTCCGATGCACATCGATCGGCATGCCAACCGTCCCGAAGAACCGGACGCACTCCTCGATGCTGCCGAACTCCTTCTGCTTGCTGCGCCGGAACGATTCGACCGTTCTCATGTCATATACGTTCTGACCCCTGCCCCTGAGGCGCAGGTGGTCACGTTTCAACATGTACTGGGTATGCTCTGAGATGATGAAACGGCCCTCTGCGGCCGCCCCCTCCTCCACCAGGGCGGTGAGGCTGTGCTTGACCTCGTCCTCTTCTAGGCCAAGGGAGTAGGCCACCTCCTCGACGGTGGCCGGGGCGAACAGCCCCAGGTGCTTCGCCACGACCCGGTCGAGCGCCTCCTGCCTCCTCACCTTGGGCAGCCCCTCCATCCTCCTGAAATGCCATTTGCCGTCGATCAGGTCGGACCTGGTGATACGGAACGCTGCCTCCAGATTTCGCACCGCCCTCAGCACCTTGGCGCTCTCCAGGCTCAAGGCTGATTCCATCTCTCCGATGGTCTTTGGCTGGTCCAGCATGCCTAGGATGCGTTCCTCCGTCTCTCCCATGGCACGTTCCCTGGCTAGAGCGGACGCGTAATTTGGCATGTCCTCTGCGGCGATGAAGTACAGGTCATCGATGAGCAAAGGACGGATCTTGCCCTCACGGACCAGCTCCACCGCCCACTCGTCCACCTTCTCCCTGGGCACGCTGGCATAGGGGTAGACGTTCCTTCCTTTCTCCTTGAATATGTGCATCGGGCCTGCCCTTTGCAGGATTTCTAGCAATGAGGCCTTGCTGTCCACCATGCCGATCTTCTGGCGGAAATAGGCGCTCACGTCCTCGGCCTTGAACTCGAATTGCTGGGTATCTGCCCCGAGCACCTTCGACAGTACCTTGCGATGCAGTTCGCGCAGCAGCGAGCTGCGGTCCTCCATCAGCACGATATCGCTCGTTCCCGCCAGCACCACGTTGTGCGCGAAGGGGGAGGGGGTCATGGTGAACTCGATCAAACGAAGGCCCGCCTTGCCCGATTCCAGCCCTTCCAGGATGTGCCTGGCGTTTTGGATGTCCATCACATCCTCCAGCACCTCGCGGTACGTCTCCTCGATGACCGGGACGTCCTCGGCGCTGGTTAGATAATCTAGCAGGAAGGAGGAACGGACCTGCTGGCGGTTGATGCTGACCTCCCTGCCCTTGTAGTTCTTCAGGATCATGAAGCTACGCGATGCGGTATGGCGGAAACGCTGCTTGAACAGCTCCGATTCCCGCACCGCCCTGCGCAAAATATCTTCGAGGTCGGTCGATCTGACCAGGCCCTGGAACATGGAAAGCTCGATCTTCCGGGGTATCGTCAGCATGAAGGCGTCGTCGACCACCGAGACCGACACGTTGCATCCCAGTTGAGCGGTGACCTGGAAGGCATATGCCCGGGACAGGGCGTCATTCACACGTCTCCCGAAGGGGAAGTGGAAGATGACGCTGTGATTGCCGTTGCTGTCCAGATACCCTTCCAGCGCATATTGCACATTATCGGGAATGAAAGTGCTGGACCTCTGCTCCCGGAAATAGCTGACGATGGAACGGGCGGAACCGGAATCGATGTCGAAGTCCTTGGAGAGCCACCCCTCCAGCGCCTTCTCGTCCTCGTCCAGACGGTGGGCCATCTCCCCACGGAACCTGGCCACCTCCATGCTGAGGTCGAAGCTTCTGGGCAACATCTCCCCGGTCCAGGAAGGCACCGTTGGTTTGCGGCCCTGGGCGTTGCGGACGAATGCTTTCATCCCCTTAGCCCGGACGAATTCATACGACTTGCCTCCCAGGACGAAAACGTCCCTCGTGGCCAGACGTTCGACGAACTTCTCTGACAGGTCCCCAACTAGCGTTCCCTTCTCCGTGAAGACCTTGTAGTTAGCCTCTTCCGGGATCGTGCCCTGGTTGAGGAAGTAGATCATCCTGGCCCCTTTCTTCCGGCCGAAGACTCCCTCCTGCTCATCGAACCATATCTTGGAGTAGACGCCTTCGAACGAATCACGGGAACCGAGGTAACGGAGCACCTGGAGGAACTGGGCCTGGGACAGGTCATGATAACAATGCGCCCGGCGCACCATCTCGTAGGCCTCCTCCACGGTCCATCTCTTCTCGATGCTCATGCCCACGACGCTCTGGGCCAGTACATCCAAGCTATTCTCGGGGATGGTGACCCTGTCGATGTTGCGGATGTGCGCGGCACGGCACAATACGGCACATTCGACCAGATCGTCCAGGTCGAACACCATCATCCTCCCTTTGGGGACCTTCACGTGGGAGTGGCCGCTCCGCCCGATGCGCTGCAGCCCCTTGGCCACGCTCTTTGGTGAACCTATCTGGATGACCAGGTCGACCGAACCGATGTCGATGCCCAGCTCCAAAGAGGTGGAGGAGACCACGCACTTCAGCTTGCCTTCCTTCAGCCTCGATTCTACGTCCAATCGGGTCTCCTTGGACAGCGAACCGTGATGTGCCTCGATGCTCTCCAGCCCCCTCTCCTTGAGCTTGTACACCACGCTCTCTGTTCCGCTACGTGTGTTAGTGAACACTAACGTAGTCTGGTGGGCATCTATCATCTCCTTGAGGCTGTCGTACATCTTCGAATTCACGATCTCGTACGGCAGGGTGGTGATGTCCTCGGTGGGGCAGATCACCTGGAGGTCGAGATTCCGCCTCGTCTTCACCTCCAGAACGTTGACGTCCCTCATCTGCCCGTGGTCGTAACCGACCAGGTAGGAGGCGATGCCCTCGATCGGTGCAAGAGTGGCCGACAGCCCGATCCTGGTGAACGGTCGCCTGCATAGTTCCTGCAATCGCTCCAGCGTGAGCGATAGGTGCACTCCCCTCTTTGAATCGCACACCTCGTGGATCTCATCGATGATGACGTATTCGACGTCGGTGAACTTCTCACGGAACTTGGGGGCGGCCAGCACCATGGCCAGCGATTCCGGCGTGGTGATGAAGATATGGGGCGGGCTGCGCAACTGTTTCTGCCTCTCCGCCTGGGATGTGTCGCCGGACCTTACGCCGACGCGTATCCGGGGCCAATCATACCCCTTCTTGGTGGCAAGCTCGTGCATCTCCTGCAGCGGCGTCTCGAGGTTCTTGTTGATGTCGTTCGCCAGTGCCTTCAGGGGGGAGATGTAGACAGCGTAGATGCGGTCCTCTAGCTTCCCTTCCTTGGAGTACTTGAACAGCTCATTTATGATCGAGAGGAAAGCGGTCAGCGTCTTGCCTGAGCCTGTCGGCGAAGATACCAGTATGTTCTTCCTTTGATGGATGACAGGAACGGCGTAGGACTGAGGCTCGGTGAGGTCGGAGAACTTGGATTCGAACCACTCTGCTATGAGCGGGTCCATCATCTCCATGACCTCCTTTCGCGTTGCCCTCTTCGATACCTTCTCGATCATCTCTCAGGCTCCGGTAAAAGCGCTTCTTATCACTTCTACTGCTATTATTATTTTGCCGAGAGTGCGCCGAACTTGAACGAAATAGGATGTGCTGGACGAATTCATTATGAACAAGGCGGTGCGTAGTATTGGATGAGGTTGATGGCTTGAAGTGGATCACTAAGGAAGGCGTCGATGCAGATGGTGCTGCCTGTGCTTGGTTGATAAGGCGTTTCATCGATGAGGCGGCTGAATTCCATTTTTCTCCCGCCGATACCTATACCACCGAGATGGAGAGACTGAACGCGGTCCCGTTCAACGTAGAAGGCGTTCGTTATGGCCCGAAGGATGGGCGGAGCTCCTTCGATTCATTTCTGGAATGGTATGGGATAAGAGAGCTGGCGATGCTGCGTTTGGCGGATATGATCAGGGCGGTGAGATTTGATGCCCTCCCGAAAAACCAGGCGGCGAGGGACCTAAAAGGGAAGGTCGATGAGATCGTGACCGCTGTCAAGGATGATCGAGCCAGGGTCGAGCGGTTGAGTAAAGTGTTCGATGGTGTTCTGGAAAGGCTCGGGGGATAAGGAACAGAGCATTGACCGTTTCTACCGGAGCGGTGCCATCGCCAAGTATTAAGTCGGGCGTAAATGATGCCGTTCCGTGGCGCGCAGGGTTCTGGCTTTCATCTTGACGATCGCTCTGCTATCAAGCGTTGTTCCAATGATGGGGAGCTCGGCCGCCGAAACCGGCTACATCGTGGGTTATGTGGTCGACGGTAACGGGGCCCCGCTTTCCGGTGTCACCATTCTGGCGGTGAACAGCACCTCGGGAGAGGGGGTAACGGTCAAGAGCAACCAGACGGGCTTTTATCGTCTGTTCCTAGTGGCCGGCCAATACAACGTTAGCGCGGGTCTGGCCAATTACAGCTCGGACCGGTCCTATGTGGACGTGGCAGTTCCGGGGAGCGGTTCGAGCCTCTACAACTTCACCATGACCGAACAGTTGTGCTCCATCACAGGTTATGTTTCCGCAGGGACTCCAGTGTTCGGGGCGACGGTCCATCTTTCCAACGCAGAGTTCAACTACACCGCCATCAGCGTCACGCCATACGGTCGTTACGACATCAGGAACATCCAGCCAGGCGTGTATGTGGCGTATGCGGAGAAGGAAGGTTACAATCCAACCAGCATCGATATTCCGATCATCCTCCCGAGAGGTGCTTCGGTCGAGATCAATTTCACATTGGAGCTGCAGGCGGCCCAGGTCTATGGCCAGGTGCTGAACGACGCCAACAAGGCCCTTTCGGGGGTCAAGGTGGTGCTCACCCCGACGGACGGTTCGGTCGGTTCGATCACCACCACTGACGCTTCTGGTAATTACACCTTCAACTCGCAGCCTTCCGGTAACTACACCATCTCCTTCTACAAAGATGGTTTTCAGACGAGAACCTTCGATCTAACTTTGGAGCCATATGGGTCCAAGAGGATCGACATCACACTTTCCGCCTCGAAGAAGAACACGACCGCGGTACTGTTCGGTTATGACCTGACCCATTCCCTGATGATAATCTCGTTCCTCACCGGCTTCATTGTCGTCATCGCCAGCATATATCTGGTCATCCGCTCGCAGCGTAAACCAGAACTTTTGGCGAAGGTCAGCGAAGAACAATTGGACGATCGGCCGAAGGAATGATCATCGGTCCCTTCCGATCGCTTTCAGGTTCGACCTGACGGCATTGGCCACGCTCTCGAAGATGCTGTTGCCGTGGGCGTCCATGGCCACGATGACCGGTCCGAAGTCCTGCATCTCCATCTGCCACACGGCCTCAGGCATGCCCAGGTCAAGCCAATGGACCCCTTTTATCTCCTTGATGCCTTGTGCCGCCACGACCGCGGCGCCGCCCGTGAAGGCAAAGTAGACGCAACCATGCTCCCTCATGGCCTCAAGGGTCGGCTTTGACATCCCGCCCTTGCCTATGATGGCCCGTGGCTTGAAGCGGCGGATGAAATCCGGCTCCATCTCGTTCATCCTGGCGCTGGTCGTTGGTCCGGCCGCGATCAGTCTCCACCCTTCGCCATCATTCTCAACGATGGGACCGCAATGGAAGAGCATCTTGCCCTCCAGGTCGAACGGCACCCTCTCGCCCTTCCGCGCCAGTTCGAGCGCTCTCAGGTGCGCCTCGTCTCGGGCAGTGAACGCCGTTCCGCTCAGCGTCACCTCATCACCCAATCGGAGCGAACGCACATCATTCTCCGACATGGGCGAGCGGAGCATCACCAGAACCCCTCCGTGCTGAACTTCACTATGCCGTCTGGATATATCCGGGCAGAGCAGCGGCGTGCCGCCCAGCATTGAAGATTGATGCCTATCGGCAACGAGGCCGTATGACAGGAGGCCTTCTCGATGCGGACGCCGAGCACGGTGGTCCTTCCCCCCAGGCCCATCGGGCCGACCCCGGTCCTGTTCAACGTTTCCTTCAGCTCATTCTCCATGGCAGCCAAATGCTTGTCCTTGTTAGGGACGTCCAGCGGCCGCAGCAGCGCCTTTTTGGCAAGAAGGAGCGCCTGGTCCGATGCCCCTCCGATGCCTATGCCTACGATGGTCGGTGGGCAGGGTTTCCCTTCCGCCTTGACTACCGCGTCCAATACAGCATCTCTGATCCCATCGACGCCTTGAGAGGGGTTGAGCATGCGGAGGACACTCATATTCTCCGAACCTGCCCCCTTCGGCAGATATGTGATCTCCAGGAAATCGCCCTTGGCCCTTTCGAAATGGATGCTAGGCATTTCCTCGCCCAGATTGTTCCCGCGGTTATGCCTGGTGATCGGGTCCACCACGTTCGGGCGGAGAGGCACCTCCTTGGTCGCCTTTGAGACCCCCAAGGCAATGCCTTCCTCGATCGACGCAAGGTTCGGCCCGGAAACGAAGAAGATGGGGACTCCCGTGTCCTGGCACATCGGCAGCCGCTTCCGCTCGGCCAGCTCGATGTTCTCCAGAATGGTCCGCAACTGGACCTTCGCGACCTCCGTGTCCTCGATATCGAGGGAACGCTCCAGTTCTCCTACCACGTCTGCAGGGAGAGTGGTCACGGCCGTGCGGATGAGGCGGAGGACGGTCTCCTCCACCAGCTGGATATCGTACATTCCACCCGCTATCGTCGCACGGAGATATAATCTTGGCCCGAGCGTGATACGAAACCGGCGTTTTTGGCCATATAGGATTGCTAACCGCACTACGGTGGGTCAGTTTTAAAATAGCGATATTTTACTGCACTCCCAGGGGGGTTTCGATTGGAGACACCCATACTCATTGAGAACCTAGAGAAGACATACAAAGGCGGATTCAAGGCGGTGGACGCGCTCACATTGAGCGTGCCACGCCGCTCGTTCGTGGGCTTCTTGGGACCCAACGGTGCCGGCAAGACCACCACCATCAAGATCATGACCCATCTGCTGGAGGCGACCGGCGGAAAGGTATACCTGAACGGAGTCGACGCCATGTCCGACCCAAAGAAGGCCATGGCAGAGGTCGGTGCAGTGGTCGAGACACCTGAGTTCTACCCATACCTTACACCAGTGGAGACATTGGAATATCTGGGAAGGCTGAGGGGCATGAGCCGGCAGGACATCCGCCGGCGCACCGGCGAGGTGCTAGAGACTGTCAAGATGACCGAGGTCAAGGACAAGCGCATAGGCCAGTTCTCCAAGGGCATGAAGCAGCGCATCGCCATCGCACAGGCCATCATGCACGAACCGAGCATGATCATCCTGGACGAACCGACCTCTGGGCTGGACCCGAGGGGGATGTTCGAAGTGAGGGAGGTCCTGAACGACCTGAAGAAGGAGGACTATACCATCTTCATGAGCTCCCATCTTCTGAACGAAGTGCAGGAGACATGCACGGATGTGGCGCTCATCAACCGGGGCAAGCTGCTCCGGTACGGAAAGGTGGCGGACCTCATCAAGGAGGCCAGGGCCAAGAAGATGGAGGTAAAGGTGGCCAGACAGCCTGAGCAAGGTGTCTACAGCAGGATAACCTCCCTGAGCGGGGTCATGAACCTGCAGGTGCAAGGGCTGAACGAGTTCACATTCGATATCGAGGGCGGGGATGATGAGCAGGCCCAGCTATTGGTCGAGCTGCAGTCCCTGGGATTGAGGGTCGTCTCCTACAAGGAGTCGGGACTGGCGCTGGAATCGCTATACATGTCCCTCATCGCGGACTCGAGGTGATATGATGAACGAGACAGTCAATCAGACAAATGTGGGCCGTCATCTGCCGAGCGATATCGAGCAGGTGCTCACGGTCGCCAGGTACGATGTTCTAAAACATCTGCGCAGCCGCAGGCTGCTAGGTATATTGGTCATCGCGGCGCTGGTCATCGTGGCCTACATGGCCATCCCGCCAGCATTGGGCGATGCGTACAGCAAGGACGCGAGGGAGTTCGCGTCTGGGTTCATCAGCATGATGCCGACGATCATAGTGGTCATCGCCACCCTCTTCGCCGGTGATGCCATCGTATCGGAGTTCCAGAACCGCACTGGATACCTGCTGTTCCCCAACCCGGTCAAGCGATCCACGCTTTACATCGGCAAATACCTGGCCGCTGTCGCTCTGGCAGTGTTCATCCTGCTCGTTTATTACGGACTGGTGGCTCTGCTGACCGTGGCGGTGACCGGAGGTCTTACGGACAAGCTGCTGTACTCGCTGGGCCTGGCGGTGCTCTACGCATGCGCGACCATCGCCCTGGGATTCCTGCTCAGCTCGGTGCTGAAGGGTTCGACCGGTTCGCTGGTCCTCACGTTCGTGCTGCTGATCCTCATCATGCCGATGATATCTGGCATTCTGTCGATCGCCCCGGCGAACTCGGACTTCCTGCTATCCACTGCTGGTGATTCCACCATATACATGATGCAGGACCCGTACCCGCAAAGCTACACCCAGACTATCGACGCTGGCGCAGGCCAGACGATAACCATCGGGGTGTACTACATACAGCCGTGGACCGCCGTGGCGGTGATGGGCATATATGCCGTAGTATGCTTCACCTTAGGATATCTGGCGTTCAAGCGGCGCGAGATGGTCTCCTAAGCGGAAAAAACACTTACCCCCATACTTTTCTTTTTTTTACTTTGGTATAAGGTAGATCTCATCCTCGTGCAGGAACACCTTGACGGTCTCTCCCTTCACCTCGAACTTGTTGGGCTTGCGAAGCTCGATCGGCTTCATCGAGACCGGGTGGAGGATCTGCACCTCACGGTTCGAGTCCATGAGGACGATCGCGTCCTTCATGTCCTCCCTCTGGCCAATGACCTTTGCATCGGTGAGGTCGATGTGGCTGTAGTTGATGGTCTCTCCTGTCTTCATGTCCGTCAGGCGAGAACCGCTGGTCCTCATCGGACCGACCAGGTACATCTTCTTGCGGAACATGATGACGTCGCCGAAACGGTAGGCCGGCAGGCGCACCAGATAGGTGACACGATACACATCCCTGCCCTCCTTCTGGGTCAGCAACTTGGCCGTGTCCTTCACCTCTGCGCCATATTGATCGGCCAGGTCCCTGGATATGATCTTGCCGAACGAGTTGCTGGAGAGATACACATCAGCACCGCCGGCACCACCGACCATCCTGTCCACCTTGGTGACGAAGATGTCTCGGTTATCGGCCGAGGCCTCGCAGACCATGCGGTCGATCCGGTCCAGGACGTCGTCGACCTCCTTCTCCTTCAGCTTCCTTTCCCTAGACCTTATCTGAATGATCGATTCGAAATATGATCCCTTGATCTTCGAGCAGCGCCCACAGACGGAGTTCTTGAGCCGGACGATCGTGTCCAGCTCCTCCTCCACTATGAGGCCTTTGACGTTCATGGTGATGTCGATATGGACCCGGTAGTTCGCCTGATCGGCGGCAAGGACTGAGGCTGTGATTTCCTCGACCTTGGCGTCCTTGACCACTTCGACGGAATCGATGGCGATCTCCTCGGCCGCTCCCTCGATCGTCTCGTGGATGATCCACTTGTTATCAATGGCGTACTCCTTACAGTGAACGCACTGGAGGAGGTTGACGTGGTCGGCGATCCTAGAGAACCTCTTGCCCTCGAGGAAGCAGGCTTCGCAGACGCTATCGAAAACGGGGCCTTCAGCCCCGCACTTCACGCAGAACGACATATTACCAGCGCACCATCTGAGCGTGCGGAACGCCAGCGATCCTTATGACGCAGTCCTCGGAGATGAACTGATGTTTGGCGGCCACCGCGCAGACCTTCTCCCCCACGAGATTCGCCACACTGGCCATCTCGAGCCGGTTGACCAGCATCACTTCGTCGCAGTCCTCGCCCTCGTAGAAGTTGCGGGCCACCTCTAGCTTCAGCTCGCCTTCCCGAAGCACCTTTCCCAGTTGGTCCTTGTCGCATGCCGCCACGACGATCTCACGGCCCTGCTGGTACATCCTGACCGTCATCAATTCCATCAGCTCGCGCTCTCAGATGACACCGCATCGGCTCATAAACCTTTGCCACGATTGCAGCGCCTATCCCGCCCCAACGAACTTCACGTGGCCGCTCGAGCTCTCATATATCTCGCCAGCGCTCTTCATCTTCTTCAGGACCTCCCGGACCTCCTGCTCGCTCATCTTCCTCTCCTCGGCCTTGGAGAACAAGATATGCTCAGGGCAACCCTTCCTCGGGTCGGAGTTGTCCTGGATCAGCGTACGGACGATGGATATCTTGTTACGGTCGCTCCGGGTGGTGCCGCTCATGATGCGGTCCACGTCCTGCCCGCCGGAGTCCTTGGCCATCTTGGTCAGGTAGTAATCCACAATGCGGACGGAGCGTTGCGCGTCCTCCTTCATGACGACCGGGCTGAGGCGGATCCTGGCGGAGGCCTCGCTGAGGCGGATGAATGCCTCCAGCTGCCTGGCGGTGATCGGCACGGAGGAGTTCGGTCCCTCCCCTTTCTTCCTCACGGCCAGATATGTGTCCAGGATGATCTTCTGCGCGTCCTTGCTGAGGATGGGCGTGATGCGCTTGGCGTACTTCACGTACTTCCTCATGAAGTCCGATTCGAAGTAGGGCTTGAACGATTCGGATTCGTTCAGGATCTCGTTGATATCGATGCCTTCCACATTGGACGTTAACCCCTGCTTCAGGATGGCCCCTCTAGCATGACCCTTGATGATGTGCTCGGCGATGCGTGTGTCCTTCTCCTGATTTGGCTTGTCCAGCAAGGCGAAGATCAGGTCGAAACGAGAGAGCAGTGCGGGCGGCATGTTGATCTGGTTCACCAGTGATTCGTTCTCGTCGAACCTGCCGTATTTCGGGTTCGCCGCTCCCAGCACACATGTTCGGGATTGGAGCGTGGCAGTGATCCCGGCCTTGGCCACCGTGATGGAGTTGCCGCACCAGACGGCGATGCCGTTGCGCCGCACCAGTATGACGTGGTCAGGGACCTCCACACAGTAGACCTTGCCATCATATTGCTGGCTGCTGACCTGGCCACGGTCCCCTCCGACAGTGATGCTGACCTGTTTCGGACTCTTCGATATCTTGATGCGGTATCTGTTGGGCCGGCGCTTCATCCAGCCCTTCCCGGAATCGTAGACGTAATCTGCCTGGAACGATGTCTCCACATCGCATTGCCATCCTGCCCGCACAGAGAGCTCCTGGATATCGTCCGCCAGTCCTTTCGCGTACGTTCCCAACGCGGCAGATATCCATTCCGAACCTCCCCCCAGCTCGGCCACCAGGCGGTCCAGGAACAACTGGATCTGGTCCACCGGCAGCTCGAACACGTCCTGCGGCGCCCGTCGGTCGGCCGCACCCCCCAGATTGGCCAGCACCGAGGCAAGATTCTGGTCCAATATCTTCCAGGCGCTACCCTCAATGACCGGCTGTAGCCCCAGGGGTGCCATGCATGCCATCAGGCGCTGCATCTCCTCCTCGTCCCTTCCGGACATCACGACATTATGGGGGCTCCCTTCGACCAATTCCACGGAACCATGAGCGATATAACTGGCCAGGAAGCTCAGCCATATCTGAGGCTCGAACCCGATGTCGCTGAGGTCCAATGGGTCGGTGGGAAGCCAGCACGCGTTCTTCTTGAACGATATCCTGCTTCCGGACGGTATCTGGTCCATCCTGACCAGGCGATAGTTCTCCGTGCTTCCCTCTGCCACGTACATGTTGTGGTTCGGCGTGACCACCAGATCGATCCCTTTCCCCCTGATGCTGTACATCTTTCCAGAATAGTCCGATTCGATGTACCCGGTCGGCGGGACGAAGGATATCACCCCGTTCCTGCCCAGAGACGCCACCCGGTCATGCTCGTCCAGGTCGCGGAAGAACTTCCAACCCCTGGCCGTGAGGACCTGGGTCCTGTCATCATAGCACTGGCTTTCCATGGCCTCATGCATGGAGCTTCTGTCCTGGTCGGTCATCTTGTCCAGTTCGTCGATGCAGGCGATGCCCCTGTCTGCCAGTACGAGCGCTCCGGCCTCCAGGGTCCACCTTCCCTCGCCGAACTCGTCCTTGACCGCAGCGGCCGTATTGTGCACCAGGAAGCCGTTGGCCAGGAAGCAATGTGATCCCTCGACTGTCAGATCGTAAACGTTCTTAGGCAGGTTGCGGCTTATCAACCTCTTCTTTGCCACCTTCGACCAGACCATCCTTCCTTCGGGGCCGCGCATCATGACCTCGTCCTCCTCGATGATGTCCGAGGAACGGGTCCAGTCGCTTCCTGAACTGTTGCGGGTGAAAAGCCTCGTCTCTCCTGTGAGCTTGAGCTTTTTTCCGTTCGAAGCGGTTATCTCCACTAGAAATGAAGGGGTTGTCAGACGGAAGACAGACGTTACCGGCTTGATCAAGACGGCATCTTCGCCCTCTGCCGTGCTTACGCCGTTCACACGGACGTCCTGCTTCCATTCTCCTGCCCCGACCTCGATGGGCGAGGTCATATGTTCTTCCACGAACTCTCCGATCTTGACATCCTTGCCATCGATCTCGATCATCGCGTCTGGAGAAACACAGAGACCGGCGGCCGATGAGGATTTGCCCGATGCATAGATGCCACGAGGAGCCAGGTGCGACATGTACCTCAGAAGCTGGCTGTTGTGGTTGACTATCTCGTTGGCGATGAAGATGTGGGTGTCCTTGATCTCCAGGTCATAGACATATGGTTCGGGCGGTTCTACGGTCTCGATGCTCCTGACCATGTCCCAGTCCCACCCGCGCTGGTAACCGACGCTGCACTCGTCCTTTCCCCATTTGCCCTTGCCTTTCGATACTCCTATCATCTGGCCTTTGGAGATGTTCTTGGCCAGCATGGCCGAGACGTAGATGCCGTTCTGCACGAACAGGGGGTGGGTCGGGGTCACCGTTATGCTCCTTCCTCCCTCGGTGGTAAACTTGAGCAGTTTGCTCGGGGCGGTCCTCTTCCAGACCCTGATCGCCTTGCCCGGTTCGATGGCGCCCATCCAGGTGAATGTCAGCACATCGAGGTCCGTCTTGGCGTGAACGCCGTCGTCGACGTTCTCGACCGGCCCCTTGGCCAGGGCCTCCTCCACTATGTCCTTGATGGCCCTGGTGCATCCATCCGCCAGCATCACCTGGGAATCCCCTGTGACGCATTTGGCGACGCCCGGATCTCCTACGAGCAGGATATGGATGTCCCCTCTGACCTTCGTGCCATCGTCCAACTGCTTCGCCGAGCCGCCGAACAGCTGCAGAGCGATCGATTCCTTGACCTCATCATATCCTTTGATCGTGGGCGAGATGGACTTGATGATCTTTTCGAAGATGTCCTCGCTGCGCGCCTCCTCGATGATGCGCTTCTCGTCATCCTCTGTGATCTCCACCTCTTCATACTCCTGCTCCTTCGATTCGATCGAGTGGACGTCGAGATGGATATCGAACAGGGTCGACTTCACCCGGTCGCCCTTCTGGACCGACCGCAGCACTCCATTCAGGCTGATGCGGTCGCCGGGAGAGATGCGACCGGCCTGGTCATCCTCCAGATAGGCTGTCAACCTTTCCGGCTGCGCCCCGCCCCTGAGACCTTCGGGATTCTCCTGGATCTCGATCTTCTGGGTATCGACATATTTCGATTCTTCCGGAAGCAAAGAGAACTTCGTGCTGCCAGCGGTCCTGCCGCAACCGTTCTGTTCCTTGTAGCACTCCAATGGCTCCTTGAAGAACAGGCTTTCCTGCGGCTCCACGATGATGGCCGGGCAACGGAAGCACTTGAAATGGGCCTCGACGATCTTCGGCCTGACCTCGGTGGCCTTTCTGACCAACCCTTCGACCGATATCAATTTGCCCAGATGCTCGCTGCGAAGAAGTCGTATCTCGATCTTGTTGTTCTTCGGCAGCTCCTTGATGCGGAGGTGGATCTTGATCTCGCCCGACCTTCCCTGCTGCACCAGCTTCCTGATCGCCTTCTCTCCGATCTGCAGAACGGTATCGGGCGAGTCGAGCATCTGGAGGGCCATGTCCGTATCGAACATGTCCACTTCGTTGTAGGAGATGAAGACGCTGCGGACCTCCGGGTAGCGATCGGCTACCTCCATTATCTTCAGCCGATTCTCGCTGGTCTCGAAGAACTCCTCCCAGCGGGCGAGCAGGTCATCATCGCTGTAGTTGACAGGCAGAATGTTCACCCCATTTTGTTGTAAGTCGTTTGTCGTGAGGGTTTATCCCCTTAACCCTCGGGGATGAGCGAAAGTGTTTTTTCAATACCGACCAAGATTTCCCTTGGAGTATTTAGCATTGATTTTTATTCTAGCCAGATTGCATATGAAGCAGTGGAAATAAAGGTGGGGGGGTGCATCTATTCCGCATCCTCCCTCGCCTCCGGGATGTACTCCCTCATGATGCTGACCACCTCACCGCTGGTCTCTGCAGCGGAATATCTTTCCAGTGGCTCTCTGTTCAGATCCAGGAAGTTCGGCCCCCATTTGAACTTGTTCAGGATGTCCTCAGCCTGTTTCTTATCGCCGAGGATGTAAACGGCCGCGGCAAGCGCCTCGGCGGAGCTGAGCCTCATGGGCTTCCCCCAGTTGATCGGGTTGGCGGCCAGAAGGTAAGGAAGCCCCCTTTGCGCCAGGTCATGGCGCATCTCCGGCCATTTGTCAATGTTCGCCCAGGACAGGTCCATTACGACGACGCCATGCTGTTTGGCTCGAGGGATGTCCTCCGGTGACAGCGCCTTCTCGGCCATCGGGTTCAGGACTATGGAACCATATGGGAGACGGCGGATCGAGCCGACCTCTTGCACCAGATGGAATCGGATCATCTTCTTGGTGGTGCACTTCTTTGGGTCGCAGTCGCCTTCATCGTAGACAAAAACGGGAAGCATCTCACCTGCTCCGGCCAAAGGTGCTCTTGAGGAACTGGCGGATCTCATCCCTCGAGGCACGGAACTCTTTCAGGACCTGCTCCTCCGTGCCCTTGGCCGTGGCCGGGTCCTTCAGGCCTTCATGGATGTAATCCTTGCCCTCGATGAAGAACGGGCATTCCTCTTCAGCCTCATCGCAAAGGGTGACGACCAGGTCGAGGTCCTTGCCGTAATATTCCTCGACGCTCTTTGCCTTCTGCTTGCTGATGTCGATCCCGATCTCCTTCATCACCCTGATGGCGTTCAGGTTGATCTTCCCGGGCTGCGTTCCGGCGCTGAAAGCTTCGTACCGGTCACCGTAGAATGTTCGCATCATCCCCTCGGCCATCTGTGAACGGGCCGAGTTATGGGAACAAATGAAGAGCACAGTCTGTTTAGGCCTTGGCATATAGGTCCGCCCCTTGGAACAGGTTTATGGAAGGACTGTTGGGCGATTGACGCCAGTGATGGCGGTCTGCCCGTGAAGTGTGATGATATACCCCATTGGATTTGGGAGCATAATGCTTTTGATTGTACGTTTGCACAACCAGGGATAGGTTTATTTTCAGGAGGGCCTATGGTTCGGATGCCACGATGATGATGAACCCAGCTCTGAACTGATGAGGAGAGACGGGCGAGCTGAGTGGCAATATTACTTTAGAAATTAATCATTATCGAATAATAAAAAATGGAATAAAGTCAAAGGGGTGAATCACCTCTTTGACTGTAAATTTGTTTAAGCAGCCACCAAGTTCAGAGAGTACACTGCACCGCCAGTCGTTGCATACTTCACTGTGATGGTGTAGGTAGTTCCCTTGGTCAGGTCTGTCAAGGTGAAGTGGTCACCTGCAGCTGCGTACGTGCCGGCTGGGCTAGATCCGCTGGTCCAAGTTGCAGTACCAGAACCCGGTGCTGGGTTGCAGATCACCTGGAGATCGGCAATTGGAACAGAGGTCGAGCTGATTGACGCGCAAGTGAAGGTGTAGTTCGACAGAGTTGCCGCAGATCCGGCTGCCTTCGTATAGGTCATCGAAGCACTCGGGGTGTTGTTGCTGCCGCCGCCGAATCCCATGACCATGACGTACAGAACCGCAGCCAGAACCACGGTAATCGCGACCATCAGGATGGTGGCGATGACTGGGGACACTGCGTCCTTCTTCTTCCTCATCATAAATACGTTCTTCATTTCTTTCAGTCCTCCTCATCCCCCTAGGGGCGAGTAAAAAGATATTCTCCTCTTAACTATAAATTTATCTGCTCATTATTATCATAAACAAAAGAAGTCAAATCATTGAAAACGAACTATCTGTCCTATTATATCTTCTCCGATTGAATTATTATAAATGATAACAAGATTTGAAGGGGTTTTCTCGGGAATGCAATCGCAAAACCTAGCTCGAATTGCTTGTTCTGTTCCCAATCCTTATGACCTGATCGCAAACGAGCGACAGCGCCTCCATTACATCGGGCTTGAGCTGATCCCCGATCCCAAGGATTATTGGATAAGCTTCCCTTGCCTTCAATGCGGACATCAGCACCTGGATGAACTCTGTGAGCATTCTGGCATCGTTATGAAGCGACAAGGAGTTGACGGAATCGATTATGACCACCATCTTCTTTCCGTCATTTTTCTTGAACAGGTACTCGGTGCTCAAGATGATGTTCTCCAGTAATGATGGGCTCTCCACAAATACAGTGTTGTCAGATTCCTGGATGTTCTGCATAGTTGCATATGAGATGCAATCGACGAACTTTACATGGTTCCTCTCGATCTCAAGGGAGTCCAGCGCATTTCGCAGCGTCTTTGCCGGAACCGATGATGTGACATAGATGCATCCGAGATCGTTCTCATGGCAGAAATTGTCGACCAATCCGGTGATGACCTCGAAATAATTCTCCGGAGCGATGAGGAAGGTCGTAGCGACAGATGGGCCTACCTCCTGCAGCTTGCTGATGACCTCTTCCACGGCTTCCTTGGTCATCAGTGACCACCCCTGATCAGCGGTGTGGTCAGAAGACCGCATGGAGTGATGTCGAAGACATACCGTGAATGCGAATGCTGCGTGCCAGCCATCTTCAGGACCTGGAGAACACGGAGGTTATTACCATGGCGGTCAATATTGGATAATCTGATCAGACCGTCAGCGGGAACCTCTGGCAATGGAGATTTCTCGTCGCAATCGGAGGTGATCACGGTCGTTACCTTTCGCCGATTCATCGCCTCACCTAGTTTCTTCAAGAAATCGCGGCCAGACCCAGCCTCCATATCTGCCAGCAATGGGGTGATGGGGTCGATCGCCAAGCGCTTGATCCCCTGCTTCGACACCATCTCCTCGATCTCATTCAGAAGCTCCATCGCTCCGTTCCTATCGATAGGGCGGCGGGGATGGGACAGTTCTTCCAGAACCTCCTCGATGTCGATGATCTTCAACGATTTTTCCTTGATCATCTTATCCTCAAAGATGTCCAGTCGAACAACGCTGTCCAGAACCTTCTCTGGTGCCAGGGTGGTGGTGATCAGTATCCCTTTCTGGCCTTCCTTCGCCCCCCGAACGAGGAACTCGACGGCCATCGAGGTCTTGCCGGATCCGTAGCTCCCTGCGATATGGATGACCCCTCCGTTGGGAAATCCTCCTCCGACGATCCGGTCCAGCCCCTCTATGCCCGAGGGGCAGCGCTTCTCCTCAACCACCTTCTCAGCCGCCATCGGCCGCCAATTGGATTCTCATGATATATCACTTTGGCACCTGTTGTTGAGCAAATGATATTACCGTGATGGGTCTAACTTATCCGCATGAAGCCTGTGCTGCAGGTCGCGCTTGACCTGATGCATCTGAAGCGTGCCATGGAGATCGCCAAGGAAGCCCTCGAGGGAGGGGTCGATTGGATCGAGGTCGGGACGCCGCTGTTGAAGAGCGAGGGTGTCGAGGCCGTGAGGGCGCTGAAGAAGGCATACCCCGGCCACACTTTGGTCGCCGACATGAAGACCATGGACGTGGGCGGCTTCGAGGTGGAGATCGCCGCGAAGGCCGGTGCAGATATCATCACCGTGATGGGTCTGGCAGATGATTCCACCATCTCAGAGTCTGCCAATGTGGCAAAACGCTACGGCGCGAAGATAATGATCGACATGATGAACGTCGAGGACAAGGTCGCCAGGTCGAAGAAGGCGGCCGAGCTCGGTGCTGGTTATATATGCCTTCACGTCGGCATCGATGAGCAGATGCGGGGAGGGGTCAGCATGGCCGAGCAGGTGAGGCAGGTCGTCCAGGCGGTGCCGATACCGGTCGCTGTCGCGGGAGGCATCACATCCGAGACCGTGGCCGAGGTTCTCAATGCTGGAGCCAGCATAGTCATCGTTGGGGGAGGCATCATCAAGACGGAGAATGTCACCGAGGCAGCCGCCAGGATGAAGAAGGCCATGACGGAGAAGCGCAACATCCATGCTGGCTTCGAGAAGAAATATACCCAGGATGAGCTGTTCGAGGCGTTCTCCAAGGTATCAACGCCGAACATAGCCGACGCAATGCACAAGCGGGGGGTCATGGAGGGGTTGTCCATGAGGAACCCGCACGGCACGAAACTGGTCGGTAAGGCCCTCACGGTCCAGACCAGCAAAGGAGACTGGGCCAAGCCGGTCGAGGCGATCGACCATGCCACCAAAGGCGATGTGATCGTGGTCGACGCCGGAGGCAGCGAGATCGCAGTGTGGGGCGAGCTGGCCTCATGGAGCGCGCGCATGATGGGGGTCGCTGGAGTGGTGATAGACGGTTCTGGTAGGGACATCGACGCCATCATAGACATGGAGTTTCCCATCTTCTGCAGGCACACCTCGCCTCACGCGGGGGAGCCGAAAGGTTATGGTGGCATCGGCCATGAGATCATCTGCGGTGGCCAGGTCGTACGAAATGGGGATTGGATCATCGGCGACGAGAGCGGCATCATGGTTGTGCCTCAGGAGAATGCCGTTGAGATCGCCAACCGCGCGGTAGATGTGATGGAGAGGGAGAACCGCATCCGAGAGGAGATCAAGAGGGGAAGGACGCTCTCAAGCGTGCAGGAGCTCGAGAAATGGGAACAGATCCGTTGATGAACCTGCACACCCACACCATCTGGTCCGACGGATCGTTTTTACCAGAGGACCTGGTGCGCAGGGCTTATTCCGGCGGATTGAAGCACATCGCTATAACCGATCATTTCGAGACCAGGAAGGTGGAGAACCCCCTTCGGGCCGATCGATTCCCGAGATATCTCCGCAACATCCATGCGGTGCGGATGATGTACGAGGGCCGGATCAACGTCCTGGCCGGGGTTGAGATCGATACCAATCCCACCCGCTGTGATCTGAAACACCTACCGTTCGACCTTTTGAACCAGTTGGACGTCATTCTATTCGAATATGTCAGCGACCCGGTCAATGGCGGCATCGGCCTGGAGGAGATGGGTGATGTACGGGCCAAGATCGACGTTCCTTGTGGTCTGTGCCATTGGGACATGGATCGGATATTCGGCAAGGCAGACCCGAACGAACTGGCAGACCAGTTGAGGGACCTGGACCTCTTCGTGGAGGTGAGCACTTCTCAGTACTATTCCAGAGAGGGAAGGCAGCTCTATGAGCATGGAGAGCGATTCTATAGGGCCTTTGACGGAAAGGTAAAACTTTCCATAGGGACCGACACGCACCGCAGGCTTGACGAGGTCGTTAATATCACGAGAGGCCAGGAGTTCGTTAAAAAATTGGGGATGACCGATCAGATGGTCCTTTGAACCGTCATGACAGATCATTTGCTTTCAACGCATCATAACAGTTCATTTTATTATCTGTGAGAATGTAGAAATCACGAATCATGGCTAGTAAGATGAGGTGGGCTGGGGTCATCGGTGTCTGTATCGTCGTGATTTTGTCGATCTTTGCCCTCGATCAATATGTGAATCCTCCTGCGAACAACAGCCCTACCATCCCATCTCTTACGTATAAACTAGAAAATTCGACTGCTGCCAATAATTCGTTCAAAATCACTGTTGAAGATGTTAGTTCTACCATCCGTCTCGGCGATGTGGCGCTTCGTGTGCTTGATGCGGAATCGTCTGGAATGCAGGAAGGTTCGGCGGATTGGGCTTGGACTGGCACTAATTTCAATGTGACATTCATCAATGGCAACGATCTTAGAAACCTCGATCGGGGTGATGTGCTTTGGATCACATTCACGGGTGTGAGCGACGATGAGGTTCGCCTCGATTATTGGTCGAAAATGTATAATGCACCGATGGCGACCGCCGATATCGAATTAAAATGAAAAAAATGAAGATGTTTAGTACTGGCCCATCTGCTTGGCCTGCTCCTTCAGCCGGCGGATGCGCTCCTCCATCGGTGGGTGGGTGGAGAACAGGCTGACCAGCGTGCTGCCCCTGAAGGGGTTGACGATGAAGAGCGAGCTGGACGTCGGGCTGCCCATGTTCATGGGGTTGCGCCTTGAACCCTCCTCCAGCTTCTCCAATGCCCTAGCGAGGTAGAGCGGCTTGCCGATGAGCTTTGCGCCCTCGTAATCGGCCTTGTACTCCCTGCTGCGGGATATGGCCAGCTGCAACAACATGGCGGCGATGGGCGCGGTTATGGCAACCAGCAGCATTACGATCCAGTTGCCGTTGTCATTCCTGCCCCCGCTGAAGAATGAACCCCACATGGCCATTCTGGCCGCGAAGGATATGGCACCGGCGACGGTGGCTGCCACGGACATGACCAGTATGTCTCTGTTCTTGACATGGGCCATCTCGTGCGCCAGAACGCCCTCCAGCTCGTTGTCATCGAGTAGCCTAAGGATCCCTTCCGTCGCCGCCACGACCGCGTTCTTGGGGTTGCGGCCGGTGGCGAACGCGTTCGGGTTCTGGGTGGGAAGGATGGCCACCTTCGGCATGGGCAGGCCGCTGCGCTGCGAGATGCCGCGAACCAGGCGGTAGAGGCGCGGGGCCTCCGCCTCTGTCACTATCCTCGCCTTGTAGGACCAAAGAACTATCTTTGAGGAGAAGAAGTATGATATGAAGTTGATCGCACCAGCGAGCAACGCGAACATAAGCGTGCCCATCAACCAATTGCCAATGAAGTACGTGCCGACCAGCCATCCGATGGCCATGAACAGGCCTATCATGACCGCCATCATGGCGAACGTCCTCAGGTTAGCGGATATTGAGCTCACCTTAATTCACCAAACCGCGGAATGAAGCTTACTCTATAAATAGGTTTGTCTGAACTTCTATAAATAGTTAGCTGATATGATGGATTGCCTGGCTCACTTGTGATATAACAATAAAAAAATATCCTGATTGTATCAGATGACCCCTTGAAGGAAGATAGTTTGCACTGTTCTGCGGATCAAAAAAAAGGATGAATGAAGTTCAAGCGCTGGAATAGACCACGCGCCGACCCTTCTGCTCTGCCTTGACCTTTCCTGCCTGTATCATGTCATTGAGCATGTCGGATAGCTCATCGGCCTCAAGCCCGGTGGCATCATGCAGTTCGTGGAAGTTCACCCCGCCCTCTTGGGTCAGCTTCAGGTTGATCGATTCTGCCAGCTTCGCCACCCTGTCCTGCTCTGCCTGGCGGGCCAGCTCGGCCTCCCTGGCCTTCCTCGCCTCCTCCAGCTCCTTCTCCTTTGCCTCGGCGATGGCGTCGATGCGCTGCTTCATTACCTCAACGGCCCGGGAACGGAACTTGTCAACATCGGAATCGAGAAGTGCGGTGAGCTCATCCACATCTACCCCCAGGCCACGCCAGGGCTGAAGGGACTCGTTGGCTTGGCATATGACGTTCCCAGCCTCGTCGCTGGGGCCACCGACGGAGGGGATGTACCTGACGACCATACCCTTCAATGCCGCGTGCACATCTTCCAGCTTCGCGCTGAGCGTTTCTTCGTCAGCCGCCTCGCCTTCGAAGAGGGGCTGGCCCTTTACCTTCGAGAATCCGAGGTCCTTCATGATCTGGAGCACATCGGCTGGGGAACGGCCTTCGCTGGAGTACAATACGCGGATGTATGCCTTCATCGCCCTCACTTCGAGGGAAATGCGCAGTGGGGAATTAAATAAGTTGGCCTCGAATAATTGCCGGTAGGAATTCGGGAAAAGGTGATTTAGGTAGGAGCCTGTTCCCATGATGAAAATGACCAGAGAGATGGAGTTCGCCATGCGGTGGTTCGGCGACTACTATTCCCGAGCCGAGCTGCCCCAGCCTGACCGCTTTGAAGAGCGGGAATTCGGCTTCATGTTCTTTGACAAGGACTTCGTCCGCCGGCATATGGGCTTTGGAAATATGGCCGACCTGCGCCACTATCTGGTCCGTCAGGTGCCCATGCATGCGTACTATTCTTCGGCATTCTATGAGAAACCCGGCGCCCCAAAGATGGAGATGAAGGGATGGCGAGGGGCGGACCTGGTGTTCGATCTTGACGCAGACCACCTAAAGGGCGCGGAGCAGATGACCTACGCGGAGATGCTGGCAGCGGTAAAGAAGGACATGGTCCGACTACTGGATGACTTCTTGTTCGGGGACCTTGGTTTCGCTGAAGAGGAGGTCCGCATCGTATTCTCCGGGGGCCGCGGATATCACGCCCATGTATCCAACGAAAAGGTCCGGGGTCTTAAGTCGCACGAACGGAGCGAGATAGTGGATTATGTCTGCGGGACCGACCTGGACAAGGACTGGTTGTTCCCACAGAAGGCTACGATGCAGAAGGTCTATAAGACCGGAAAGAAGACAGTGGACATCGCGGTATCATTGCCAGAGGAGGGGGCGGGCGGATGGCGTGGTCACGCCAGAGAGGTCGTGGCCATGCTCCTCAATGAGATGGAAGGGTTGGAGATACCTGAGATCAGGGCAAGATACCCGTCCCTGGCCCCTTACAACGATAAGGTCCTTGCCGGGATCCAGATGGACCTATATGGGAGCAGGGGAGGGGGGATGAGAGGTAAGGACCTGATCCTGGAACGCAACAGCCTTGAATACATCATGGACCGGAACAAGGAGGCGTTTCTCAGGTGGATCCAAGAAGAGGTCAAGATCCATTCCGCGGCAGAGGTCGATGAACCGGTCACGAGGGATGTGAAACGCTTGATCAGAATGCCCGGTTCCCTGCATGGTAAGACCGCAATGAGGGTCATTCCGATGGGTAGGGATCAGCTCAACGATTTCGACCCTCTGCGCGATGCGTTCCCGCCCATCCTGCCAGAACACCCCATAAAAGTGGTCGCCAAGAATCCAGTGGACATCAGGTTAAAGGGTGAAAGGATCAAGGGAGAGGGGATGATGGAAGTGCCAACGTATGCGGCATTGTTCATGATATTGCGCATGAAGGCATCGCTCGCATGAACTTCTGCGCGTGTGTTTATATAGGAAGTATTATAAATTCGACATCTTATTTTTCTCTGGATGGGTGAGGGATGAAAAACAAGCCTAAGAAGGAGATGGAAGGGGGTTACCGTCTCCAGAGCATCAGGAAGGTCAAGCTATGGCTGTACGCCACGCAGCTGGCCATCATCATCATTTTCGCGATCATCCTGCTCCTGAGCAACCAGGAGCTGTCTATGAACCCGTTCCATATCGGCATCCCTTCCTTCCTCTATTTCGTGCTCATCATGGTGCTGGTCATTCAAGTGGAAGGGTTCATCTTCCTCCGCCTGGAGACCTGGTATCTGAAGAGCCCCAGCACCAAGTACTACATGACGCGCAACTCGATCCGCAGAAGCATGATAATCATCGTAGTTGCGCTCGTCTTCATGGCGTTGTTCTGGCTGCCTGTCGTCAACGATGTGGTCCATGGCGTTTCCAAAACGACAAAATCTGTCACCGCCGCTTCAACGACGACCCCGGTGGCGATCGAGTTCTACAGCGCTGATGTGATCGGTCTGACGAACTTCGACCAACTATCCGTCATGACCGATGGCGGCTTGGCCTATGTCTTCATCGTTTCCGCCGACAATTACAAGCAGTTCGGGTCGCTGGGTTATGAAAAGCTCGGCAGCTACCGCATCAATCAGGCGGTGTTCCAGGCGTATCCTGGCATGGAATATACCATGCCTGACCTGGATTATGGCAAGTATTACATCTGCATCTACAGCGCTTCGGGCAATCCGGTCGATATGACCGTGACATATAATGCGGAGGTATCGCCATTGCTGGCATGGTACATACCCTGGTTCGCGATCTTCTTCGTCATAGTCAACGTGGTGTGGATCTTCTACATCCGCCCGATCAACAAGCTCTTCGAGAGAGCGGCGATCTATAGGTGAAGGGCGCAGCAGGAACGCTGGTGTTGGATGATGAAACCCTCTTTCTGGAGGGCCCTTAGGGTCTCGACCTTGGGGTTGGCTATGCCTGCCACGCCCGCCCTCGCCGCCTCCAGTTCGACCCGGTTCGTCTTCCGTGGGCGCATACATCCCAATAAGATTGGCCTGTCTATGGTGTCCAGGGCATAATGTATCAAAGCCAGCAGCTTATCCTCGGTCAAGGCGGGAATAGGGTTCAAAGGGGCCGCAGAGATAGGTACATGCGAGAGGATAACTAGGTTGGAGATCTCGTAGCCGGCGATCGCATCGACGCTCTTCTTCTCGTTGTCGATCCGGTCTCCCTCCAGCCCTGCGCAGATGTGCGGGGTCACCTTGCCTGGAGCAGCAGAGCATAATGAACGAAGTGTATCAACATACCTTTCCGGGCCGGTCCTCAGATGGAGGATGTCACGGATCACACCTTCCGACTGATGCATGTCCATGCTGAATCGTTCGGCCCCGGTCCGCGCCAATGATGACGCTGTCTCCATGTCCACTAGACCTGTATGGATGTTCAGTCGGAGACCTGTTTCCCCGGCCGCCCGTATCTCATCCATCCGCTCGGTCAAGGGCAGGCGGCCTTTCTCATCACATCCACCGCTGATGAGGATGCCTGTGCCGCCCCTCGCCTTGATCTCGTAGGCTATGTTCAGAAGTGAGCCCGGGGCCGATGCGTCCAGCATGTGTTGCAGGAAATGACTCCGGCAATGGTCGCATTTAAGAGCGCATCTGCCCCCTGTCAACGAGACTGGAACAAAATCGTTGCCTGGCCGGAACGCCACAAGGATACGACTCATCGAGGGGGTATCATATCATGGACCAAAAGATTTATTCGATGAACCTATTACACCGCACGAGGCGTACCTATGAAGGCATACAGAGCTACGGGCTCCTTTACGATAAGCAAGCAGAACTACATGTCCCGCGAGCAGCCATTCAAGATCGAGGTTGCAGCGAACGATGAGGCGGATGCATCCCACAAGATCATCTCCACCATCGGTTCCAGGCACCGTGTCAACCGCAAGAACGTCGCAGTCACCGAGATCGTCGCCCTGAAGGACGACGAGATCACCGACCTGGTCGTCAAGCGCCTTGTTGGCGGTGCGTGAAAATGAACGAGCAGGAGCTGCGCCAGGCGCTGGGCGCCGTGGAGGTCTATAAGGCCCAGCTCGAAGGTATTCTTGAGCAGCAGCAGCTCGTGCAGATGTCATTGGAGGAGCTGAGCAGAGGCAAGGCCACCGTCAGCGAGTTCATGAAGGCCGCTGAGGGCGATGAGGTACTGGTCCCGGTAGGCGGAGGCTCCTTCGTCCGCGCCAGGGTCGAGAAGAACCAGAGCATCCTGGTGAACGTCGGTTCGGGCATCTCCGTCGAGAAGACCGCTGAAGAGGCAATGCAGCTCATGGATGCCCGCGCGCAAGAGATGATGGACGCCATGAAGAAGCTGAGCGAGAGCCGCCAGGTCATCGAGATGAAGTCCGCGCAGCTGAACCAGATGCTCCAGTCCGAGTATGAGCGCATGGGCGGACAGCCCATGTGAGGTCGGGCGAATAATGTTCGAGTCCCTGAAGAAGATCTTCGGCCTGAAGCCGAAAGAAGGAGAGGCCCCTCAGACTGTAGAGGAGGCCGTCGGGGACTCTGGCCGCAAGATCAACGAGTCCGACCTGGACGAACTTTTATGGAATCTGGAGCTCGGGCTGATGGAGGCCGATGTGGCCCTCCCGGTCATCGAGGAGATCAAGACCTCGGTCAAGGCCGATCTGGCCGGCAAGAGGGTCGACAAGAAGTTCAAGGTGGAGGACGCGATCCGCCTGGCCCTCAGGACAGCGGTGGAAAAGACCCTCAACCAGGGAGATTTTGATTTCGACGTCTTCATCCAGAAGCATGAGAAGCCCGTCGTGGTCATGTTCGTAGGCATCAACGGCACCGGCAAGACCACCGCCATCGCCAAGCTTACCAACAGATTGCACAAGGCCGGGCTCACCACGGTGCTGTCCGCCTCAGATACCTTCCGCGCGGGTGCGATAGAGCAGATCAGCATCCATGGGGACAAGCTTGGCACCAAGGTCATCAAGCACCAGTCCGGCGGGGACCCTGCCGCGGTCGCGTATGATGCGTTGGAACACGCCAAGGCAAGGAAGCGTGATGTGGTGCTGGTCGACACGGCTGGCCGCATGCAGACCAACTCCAACCTGATGGATGAGATGAAGAAGATCAAGCGCGTTGTGAAACCGCATATGACGATCTTCGTAGGCGATTCACTTGCTGGCAATGATGCGATCGAGCAGGCGAGAACCTTCGACAAGGAGATCGGCATCGACGCAGTCATCCTGACGAAGATCGATGCGGACGCCAAGGGCGGGGCTGCGCTCAGCATCGCCTATACGATCAAGAAGCCGATCGCGTTCCTGTGCACCGGCCAGGGGTACGAGGACATCATAAAGTTCGATGCCAAGTGGATGGTCGACCGGTTGTTCTCTGACATCGAGTAGGATGTCGAACGTTTCTTATCGCTGATAACGAATCGACTTCTGATGGCAGACATCGATAAATTGGCTGACATTCTAGGCAACGTCACCCGCTGCTTCGAAAAGCTGTCCCCGCCTTTCCAGCGGTTACAGGTCTCCAAGGACCTGGATTCTTTGTACGAGGCATCCTTGCAGCTGGAGCAGGTCGCGGTAGAACTTCAGATCGAGGCCTCGCGCATGAAGAAATGGTGCGAGGAGAACGGTGCCGGGGCCGATAAAGGCCTCGAACAGTGAATCAATCGTTCTTCAGGCAGAGCTCATTGAGCGCCGCCACGAACACCTTTGCATCGGCTACCAGGTTGTCCACCTTGCAGTACTCGTTGGGGTTGTGCGCCATTTCGTCCAGCGTCTGCCAGACATATGCGTTCCAGCCCTCAAGGCGGAAATAGTTGGCACATGTGCCGCCGCCCACGCCGCCTGCCTTCGGCTCGACCCCGCGCACCATCTTGATGGCCGATGCCAGTGCCTTGAACCCGATGGCATCGACAGAGGATGGCTTGCCGCTCTTGGTGAACTGTACCGTCTCTAAGGTGATCTTCGCCCCGGTCTTGTCCTCGAAGAGGTCAGCGATCCAGCGCATGGTCTTCATGATCTCGTCCGGGTCGTAATCGGGCAGGATGCGGAAGTCCAAGAAGAAGATGTCCTCGCCGGGGAGGGTGTTCACGTTGCTTACATTGAGTAGGTGCTTGGTCGGTTCATAGGTGGAGGTGGGCGGGTCGAACAGCGCGTTCGTCTTGCCATACTTCCTATCCATGTAGTCCGCCAGGAACGCTATCAGTTCGGCTCCGACCTTGCTGGCGTTCAGCCCCTTGTTCGGCGTGGAGGCGTGGGTCTGCTTTCCCTGCACCCTCACCTGCAGCCAGAGGATGGTCTTTTCCGCCACTTCGATGATGCTGCCATCCGGCACGCCGTAATCTGGCACGTAGAAGATGTCGTCATTACCGAAGATGCCCTGCTGGATGAGGAACTTGATCCCCCTGTCCGAGCCCATCTCCTCATCTGCCACGACGATGACGCCCAGTCCCCTTTCCAACTCGGGATTGGCATCGATGAACACCTTGGCGGCATAGATGGCCCCGATGACCGCCTGGCCGTTGTCCTCGGTCCCGAGGCCGTAGAGCTTACCCTCCACCAGCCTGGGCGAGAAGGGCGGGTATGTCCACGCCTTCAGGTCGCCTGGGGGCACCGTGTCCATATGGGCCACTAGCCAGATCATCTGGTCGGTCTTTCCCTTCTTCCTGCCCACGATGTTCGGCCTGGCCTTGAGCTTAACCCTGTCGTCGAAGGATTCTATGATCTCGATCTCGTCGAAGCCGCACTTCGCCATCATCTCGCGCACCATGCGGGAGCGTTGGATCTCTCCATCGCCTCCGTTCTCCGGCCCGATGGCTGGCACACGGATCATCTCGCTCAGCGCTTCGACCATCTCGTCCTGGCACTTGTCCAGCGAGGAAAGCATCTCATCCAATGACGACATCCTAATCCGTAGTGCATGAAATTTTGAGGTATTAACATTTTTCATTACGAACGGCGAATTAAAAACCGATGAATAATCTGGCAGAGACCCCTGGTCGATGAAAAATGTCGATCTAAGGGGTTTGAGGAAAGGACATGACGTTATGTGGAAATGATTATTCGGCCATCAGGACTATCGGTCGGCCATGAGCATCACTGAGATCGCCCTCATCGGACTGTCGATATTCGGAGTGGTCGTCGCCCTGGCCTTGATATGGGTCCTTTTCGGCCGAAGGAAGCGCTGATCACTCTGTCCTGATGATCATCGAGACCGCGTTCCCGCCGCCCAGGCAAAGCGTCGCCAGACCGGTCCGCTTGTTCCTGTCCTTCAGCGCATAGAGGAGGCTGGTCAGCAGCCTGGCCCCGCTGCACCCGATCGGATGGCCCAAGGCGACCGCGCCACCGTTCACGTTGAAACGGTCGTCCAGCACACCCAGCTCCTTCTTCACTGCGACGGAGGCGGCGGCGAATGCCTCGTTGTGCTCGAACAGGTCGATATCGTCGATGTTCATGCCTTCCTTCTTGAGGAGCTCCCTGGTGGTGGGGATCGGGGCCTCCATTATGAATTCCGGTTTGACCCCGCCGGTGTGATAACCGATGATCTCGGCCATAGGCTTCAGCCCATGCTCCTCGGCATACTTTCTGGAGGCCACCACCAATGCGGCCGCTCCATCGCTCAGCTGTGAAGCGTTCCCGGCCGTCACCTGCCCGCCTTCCTTGAAGGACGGGCGAAGCTTGGCCAGCGCCTCCAAGCTGGTGTCTGCGCGGATGCCTTCGTCCTGCTTGAAAACGGTGTCGCCTTTCTTCGACTTGATGATGTAGGGGACTATCTCCTTCTCGAACCGTCCGTCGATGGTGGCCGCGTGCGCCTTCGTGTGGCTCAGGAACGAGAGGTGGTCTGCCTCCTCCCTCTTCACGTGGAACTTCTCCGCGCATATCTCGGCCGTCATGCCCATGTGGATATTGCCGAAGCTGTCCCACAGGCCATCGTTCACCATATGGTCGATGATGCGGTTGTCATTGAGGCGGTAGCCGAACCTGGCCTCCTTGAGCAGATACGGCGCCTGGTTCATGTTCTCCATCCCCCCGGCCACGATGACGTCGTGCTCTTCCGCCTTGATCGAGTTGGCGGCGAACATGACCGACTTCATTCCAGAGCCACAGACCTTGTTCACGGTGACGGAACCGATCTCCACCGGCAGGCCGGCCTTAACCGCCGCCTGGCGGGCTGGGTTCTGGCCCAGGGACGCCTGCAGCACATTACCCATGATGCATTCCTGCACCTCGACCGGTTCGATCTTGGCCCTCTTGACCGCTTCGCGGACCACATGGGCGCCCAGGTCCTGGGCGGGTATGTCCTTCAGTGTTCCAGAGAACTTTCCGATGGCAGTGCGCGTGGCGCTGAGAATGACGATATCTTGCATTGGATCAAGTCCTAGCCCCGGACCATGCCAGTCCGGTTTTCGGATTCATACTGAAACTATGAAGATATAAATTATTGTCGATGGATGACATCGACTTAAAGCGTAGTAGCCTCTAGACCGGCCAGCTGGCGCTTCAGTGGTTTGCTCAGATGCCTGCGGGCGCAGACCGGGGGTTCGTACCAACCCCTCCTGATGGTCCTGCCGATCTCCTGGACCATCGCTGCCTCCTTCGGCGCCTTCGCCCCGCACTTCCGGCAACGGTAGCCGGCTCCAGCACCGAGGGATTGCATGCTCTTGCCGCATGCGTCACAGATGGGGTTGCCTAGCTTCTGGAACGCCCGGACCACATTTAGGACCTCTAGTTTCTCCAGATTCAGCGTCCTAGGCTCGGCCCGCAGCTCCCCCAAAGCCCGTATCCTATCCCCAGGCATCAATGCCCGAACGATGTTACGGAACTCCTTGCTCGGTTCGTAAGCGGTCATCTGAAGATCGAACCCTCCCCGGTCGGTCATGGTGTCGATGACCACGTGTCCTCCGGTTATGGTTCGGGGCCCGCCGATGACGGTCGCCGCGACCTCATAGGAACGGTCGGGGACCAAGGCCCTCCAATCCCTGATGATGTGGTCGTCGGTGCCTTGGTTCGAAAGCCATAGCAGCCATCGGTCGACATACTCGGTGGCCATGGCCTGCATGGCCGTTGGAAGCTGGAGCGGGTCATCGCCCCTGACACCGAGGAGCACCGGGCATGGTGTGTGGGGCGAGAGGGCCCTCCTTCCCGCCTGGTGATCGAAGTTGTTGAAGGTCGTGGTGAACGTTTTATCCATTTTTGCCACGGAGCTATCGTCGATGTCCCGTTCTGTGCCCCAGCGTTCCCTCTGTCGATAGGCGATGACCTCGAAGGTCCTATCCCTCGGCCGCCATGACATCGCACAGGTCGCACCGATGATGCCTCTCCCGCCCTCTAGTTCGATCCTAGAGGCGCCGATCCGGTCCAGTTCATCGATTATGTCCTGCTTCTCCACTATGTCCCTCACTCCCTTCCAATAGAACGAAGACGAGGGCAGCTTGGATGAGAACACCATGCCCGGGCTGGCATCTTCCATGGTGCGGGACCATTTGCGCAGAAGGGATTCGCACCTTGACCTGATGGCCGATTCCGGCGCTGGTGCGATCATTTCGGGATATGAGAATATGGGCGTTCCGCGTATCGTGCCGGTAAGCATGGGCTGCCCCTTGCCCCGGCCGAACCTCAATGAGACGGCGCCGTTCCCCCTGGTCTTCCACGGTACGGCCGGGTTCAGCCTGACCAGCCGGGGCAGACCGATAAGGTCCCATTCCCTCAACGCGTCGATGACCTCTGTGGCAAGGAATGTGGTGCACATAGAATGGACGGAGTCCGTGTCATCGAAGGCGACATGCATGGGTACACTTGAGATGGGCAGGGAAGAGGGCGATATTAAAGTTGCTTTGGTCCACCCGATGTATCTCCTCGACGAAGATGATGGGCTGGGCGCCAGGCTGATAGGTGCCCACGACGTTGACGAAGGAATCGTTGATCGGTGTAAATTGGATGGCCCTGGAATCGATGTACGCCTTCAGCTTGTTCCCTTTGGTATCCTCCAGCTCGATCAGGTAGCCATTGGAGGTTTTTTTGTAGGATGTGAGGAGGGCGGTGGTCCCGACCCGAGTGTTCTGGTCGGGCATGTGATCAAAGTCCTCCTCTAAAAGTGGGGTGAAATCGGTGAGGAAAAGGAGGGCCATCACGGCTATTGTCGCCAGCAGGGCCAAGCCCCAGGTCCTCTTCTTGTCCATGGACCATTGTGATCATGCGAAATATTCAGCCTGAGGATTACAGTGATACCTCACGACAATTTTGTATAATGGAGATTCGATTCCGTGGTCCATGGCGAGGCCATTCTACGTTGAGCATGAATATCCGCTGTCCTGGGCCTTCCTAGGGATCGGCGTTGTCACCTTGGTTCTAGGAATAATCGACTTTACCGATCCGAAGACCTTCGATATCGGCATGTGGGGGTTCTACTTGCTGCTCATTGCTATCATCTGTTTGATGGTCGGGATCATTATGCTCTATTCCTACACGAAGAGGGTCAGGGAGTTCAACAGGTTGATGAAAGTGAAGAGCAGGAAGGAGTTCATCGCCGTGCTGGACGATCTGGAGTACACCGCCTGGAGGCTCCCGTCCAAATTCGATGCGAAGGTGGCGGAGAAGAAGAAAGAGTTCGATATGAAGTGAGGGCCACCCCTCCATTTCCAATGGAGCGGTTCTTTACTCGTCCACGTCGCTCACGGACATATGTCCCTTTAGCGACTCCACCTGTTTCTTCAAACGGCCTACATCCTCCTCATGGCAAAACGCCTGAAGGTGGATGCCCTTTTCGTAATCTATGGAGCTGATTCGACAAGAATCGTATAATTGGGAGAGAACGCTTTGCGAACCCGAGGTGTTGGGCATCTGGACCTCAATGAGAATGTCCATCTTGATCCTTCTATGCAAATTCTCCAACAATCTTGGAACGCCTTCTCCAGATATTGAGGAGCAGGGTATAATCGGCACTCCTGGGAATACTTTTCCGATGGTGTCGATCTCATCATCAATCAAGCTATAACGATTTTTATCTAATAATAAATCTATTTTATTTAAGATAATAATTAAGTGGTCTGGTGATATCTTTGGATAAAGCAGTTCTTTTGAGGTCTGAACCTTCTCAAAAAATGAAAGGGCGTCATCGGACGAATCGACCACCAGCAATACCAGGTCAGCGTCATAGATCTCTTCCAGCGTGGTCCTGAACGATTCAATCATATAATGTGGCAGGTTCCTAAGGAATCCAATTGTGTCGGTGACAAGCATCCTGTCATGAACATCCCCCAACTTTCTGGTGGTGGTGGATAACGTTGAGAACATGCGGTTCTCGATCAGGACATCCTCTCCGGTCAACGCCCTCATCAACGAGGATTTTCCAGCGTTGGTATAACCCGCCAAGGAGATCGAGAACACACCAGCCCTTGACCTTTGTACCCTCCTATGCTGTGAGTCCCTTCGGATATCCTTCAATTCATCATCGATGGCCTTTATCCTTTTCTTCACCAGGTCGTAATAGATGTCAATGGCATATTCACCGCCGCCCATGAATCCGGGATGCTCGCCGGTCTTGGCAGAATGTATCCACTCTTTGAGAAGCGGCGATTCATATCGTAGTCTAGCACGCTCCACCTGCAATCTAGCCTCCCTGCTGCTTGCCCTGGTCTTAAATATGTTCAAGATAAGCCCGACCCTATCGACACAAACGATCCCCAGAGCGCTCTCCAGATTGTAATGGTGGGAAGGTTTTGCCTCACCATTCAATATCAATAGATCAATCGGTCTTTCCGTGATGATCTCTTTCAGATCTTTCAGCTTTCCCTTGCCCAAATAATTGTTCGGGTCTGGTCTGACGCGTTTCTGGACAACCTCATAAAGAATGTCATAACCAGCCGTATCTGCCAGTTCCTCTATCTCTGCCGTTTCCTTATCTAGACTGATGAGAACGGCGGTCTTCCTGCCCTCGTGATACATCTGATACCTAATCTCACGACCACCCTTTAAGCTCCCGGGTCGCTACCGGAAACGCAGCCCCCCTCTTCAGTGGAAATGGAGGGGTAGGGGTCTTCACGCTGGTATAATACACCTTTTTTGGTAGGGACCTCCATTTCCTGTCGAATTCACCGATGCCGATAAAAAATAGCTATTTATGGGACGACCCCGTACTTCCCTTCCCCTCCTTTTCCACACCGGAAATCTAGGGGTCGCTTTCATCCATCCTCAGGGGACAATCAATGGAACCCAACATATTCCAGGCTCACTTAGAACGTAAGCAGATATTCAGGAAGAACAACCGGGAGATAATGAGGCCTTCGTACATGCCGGAGGACCTCCCTCACCGCAAGGATGAGATCAACTCTCTGGCGTCAGTGCTTGTCCCTGCCTTGAAAAAGGAGCGTCCCTCGAACATACTCATCTTTGGCAAGACCGGGACCGGAAAGACGGCCTGCGTCAAGTACATCGGAAACGAGATCAAGAAGGCGGACGGAGGGAACGGTCAGGTCACCTTCATTTATATGAACTGCGAAGTGGTGGACACTCCATATGGTGTTCTGCAGAACATCGGGAACCAGTTCATCCAAGACTTCGAACAGCGAATTCCGTTCACCGGCCTGAGCATAATGCAGGTGTACACCATGCTCAGGGATAAGCTGGACGAGCAGGACAGGGTGATCATCATCGCCCTGGACGAGATCGACAAGCTGGTCTACAAGAGCGGCGATGACGTTCTATATCATCTCTCCAAGATCAATGACGATCTGGTCAAGGCCAAGGTGACCGTCATCGGAATATCGAACGATCTACAGTTCACCGACCTTCTCGACCCCAGAGTGAAGAGCCGTTTGGAAGGAGAGAAGATGGTCTTTCCGCCGTACAACGCCGAGCAGCTCCAGGACATCCTGAGGCAGAGGGCCAGTCTGGCCTTTGATGAAGGTATCGTCGAGGCGGGGGTCATACCATTGTGCGCTGCCCTGGCCGCTCAGGAACATGGGGATGCAAGAAAAGCGCTGGACCTATTGAGGATCGCAGGGGAGATCGCGGAAAGGGAGGCGTCCGACCACATCCAGGAGCTCCACGTGATGAAGTCGAAGAACAAGATGGAGCTCGACTGTGTCTCGGAGGCCATCCGCACCCTCCCCCAGCAAACCAAACTGGTGCTGATGTGCATCATCCAGAACGCGGAGAGCGGGAACGAGCGGCTCACCACCGGGGAGGTCTATGAGACCTATCG
>MVRC01000008.1 GCA_002067865.1 Methanomassiliicoccales archaeon PtaU1.Bin124
CCGCAGCGGTCCTGATGCGCCGCAAGAACTGAGCCCAAACCCCTTTTCCCAACCTTTTCCTTTTTTCTTATTTTTCCCTCGGTCAGCCAGGGCGCCCGAGCGCGGAAAAGAGTTAAACGGCGAGAGCCATGTCCCGCCGGTGCCATTCTCATGAACTATTCCGAACTGGCTTCCCGCATGCTCAAGGCCGCCGATGCAATGGAGGGTGACACCCTCAAGGTGGTGGCGTCCGGACGCGAGTACCAAGGCATTCTGATGCCACATCACGAGTTCAGCGACCCAGACGTCCTGGTCCTCAAGATGAAGAGCGGTTACAACGTGGGGGTTAGGCTGGACGGGTCATCTGCCGTCGAGGTCATCTCTCATGCGGAACGCAAGGAGAAGCCTGCCCGTCGTCAGAAGAACGAGAGTGGGCTCAAGACCGTGGCCGTCATCGGCACCGGCGGCACCATCGCATCATATGTCGATTATCGTACCGGGGCCGTTCATCCGGCACTCTCCGCCGATGACCTGCTGGGGGCAGTGCCGGAGATATCCTCAATATGCAACGTCAAGGCCAGGGTGCTGTTCTCCATCTTCAGCGAGAACATGGACGTGAAAGCCTGGGTCACACTGGCCCAAGCGGTCAGGGAGGAACTGGACAAGGGGGTCGACGGGGTGATCATCCCTCACGGCACCGACACCATGGGATATACGTCCGCCGCGCTCTCGTTCATGCTGGAGGGCGTGGAGAGGCCGGTGGTCCTGGTCGGCGCTCAGCGCTCCTCCGACCGGCCTTCGTCCGATGCTTACACCAATCTCATAGCCGCGGGCAGGTTCTGCGTGGAATGCGCCATGCCAGGAGTGTTCGTCCTGATGCACGAGACATCATCCGATACGACCGCCGCGGTACATCTGGGCACAAAGGTGCGCAAGATGCACACCAGCAGAAGGGACGCATTCGCCAGCATCAACTCCAGACCGGTGGCGAGGGTCCATTTCAACGGGGCCATCGAGGTGCTGCAGAACGTGGCCAAGGAGAACAGGGAACATTATCTGAAGGACAATATGGAGGAGAACGTGGCATTGCTGCAGTTCTATCCCGGCATGGACCCCAGGACCTTCCTCCCGCTCATGAAGGCCCACAAGGGAATCGTGATCGCCGGTTCAGGCCTAGGCCATGTCTCATCGTCCATGGTGGAGGCGGTGCGTGAGGCGACCGCTTCAGGCACGATCGTGGTGATGGCATCGCAGTGCTATTACGGCAGGGTCAATCTGAACGTCTATGCCACCGGCAGGGACCTCATCAACGCCGGCGCCATCTCGGCCGAGGACATGATCCCCGAGACCGCATTGGTCAAGCTCATGTGGGTGCTGGGCCAGACCGACGACAGGAAGAAGGTCGAAGGGATGATGACCGCCGACCTGCGCGGCGAGATCGCCGAAAGGAGGGATGTGGATGACTGACCGCGTCACTGTTGGTCTGGAGATACATCAGCAGCTGAGCACGAACAAGCTGTTCTGCTCCTGTCAGTCGGAACTGGTCGAGGACGCCGGCCCGGAACTGCAGCGCCGCCTCCGGCCCACGCAGAGCGAGCTGGGGGAGATAGACAGGGCCGCATTGGCCCAGGCCGAGCGCAAGATGCACTACCGTTACCAATGCCCCTCCTCCCGCTGCTGCCTGGTAGAGGCGGACGAGGAGCCGCCCCACGATGCGGACGCGGTGGCCATGCAGACCACCCTGACCGTCTCAGAGATGATGGGCTGCAAGGTGGTGGACGAGGTCCATTTCATGCGCAAGATCGTGGTGGACGGCTCGAACACCAGCGGCTTCCAGCGCACTGCATTGGTGGCCGTGGATGGGGAGATCGACGTCAACGGCAAGAGGATCAAGATCCAGTCGGTCTGCCTGGAAGAGGACGCCGCCCGCAAGGTGGAGACCAAGGGCTCCGAGATCACCTACCGCCTGGACAGGCTGGGCATACCGCTGATCGAGATCGCCACCGGTCCGGACATGCACGATCCGGAGGAGGTCAAGGAGGTGGCGGCGAAGCTAGGTTCTATCCTCCGTGCTACCAGAAAGGTGAAGCGCGGTCTGGGCACCATCCGTGAGGACCTGAACGTCTCCATCCCCGGAGGGGCCAGGGTAGAGGTAAAGGGGGTGCAGGACCTCCGTCTCCTGCCCACCTATGTGGAGAAGGAGATAGAACGGCAGACGGGGCTGCTGAAGGTGAAGGAGACGCTGATCCAGAGGGGCGTTTCCAGCAAGGTGCCGGAGATCGTCGATTGCTCCGGGGTGTTGAAGGACTGCAGATCGAAGGTCATCGCCGGTGCGCTGGGCAAGGGCGGCAAGGTGTTCGGTGTGCCGCTGCCTGGCTTCGAGGGCCTGATGAAGAGCCCCGACGCGAAGCTGCGTCTGGGGGCGGAGATGGCCCAATATGCCAAGACAAAAGGGGTCGCCGGCATCTTCCACACCGACGAACTGCCAGGATATGGCATAACGGCCCAGGAGGTCGATGCGATCCGCGCCCATCTTGGACTGAAGGAGGGCCAGGCGTTCGCGATCTGTGCGGACGACCCGGTGAAGGCGGAGCCGGCGTTGAGGCTGGCCGTGGTCAGGGCGTACATGGCGCCGCTGGGCGTGCCGGAGGAGACCAGGGACCCGCTGCCCGATGGGGGCACCGCCTACAGCAGGCCGCTGCCCGGGGCAGGTAGGATGTACCCGGAGACGGACGTGCGGCCGATCACCATAGGGCCAGAGAGATTGGAGGAGACCCGCGCGCATCTTCCGGAACTGCCCGAAGCCAAGGTGGCCCGCTTCGTTTCCAAACACGGGGTGCACGAGCAGCAGGCCAGACAGCTGGTCAGGGACGGCTGGGAGGACCTGTTCGAGGAGATGGCCGAGAAGGGCCAGGCGGCCGTCGCGGCCAGGACTTTCCTCAGCACGTTCAGCGAGCTGGAGAAGGAAGGTGCGGTAGTTGGCAACATCAGCGATGACTCGGTGAGGAAGGCGTTCGCCGCCCTGTCCCAGGGCAAGTTCGCCAAGGAGGCCCTGCCAGACATATTCCGCCAGGTGGCCAGCGGAGCTCCGGTGGACGATGTGATCGGGAAGCTGGGTGATTCCTCGGTCTCGGCCGGCGAGGCCGAAGGCATTGTCGACAAGATCATCCAGGACAGGGCCGATTTCGTTCGCCAGAAGGGCGTGGGAGCGGTCGGACCGCTCATGTCGTTCGTCATGGGAGAGCTGAAAGGGAAGGTCGACGGCAAGCAGGCCAGCGACCTGCTCAAAAGACGGATCGAGGCCTTCCTGAAACAGGCCTGAGCTCCAGGACGCGCAGCTCCTCGAAGAAGAGCCGCATCGATGCCAGTTCCTTTACATGGAACGGTCGGAGGACCTTGTCCAGCGCAGCCTGGTCCATGTCGGAGGAGACGATGACGATGATGCGTCCGTTCTTGTCCAGGTGCGGCACTGCCGCCTCCAGGAAGCGGAAGAGGGTCTCGGTGCCATTCGGTCCGCCGGCCCATGCCTTGTCCTCCATGATGCGTCCCTCCCCCCGCAGGTAGGGCGGGTTGAAGAGGATGAGGTCGAACGTGCCCCTGATGTTCTCGAACAGATCACTTTCAACGACGTTCACCAGCACATCGTTCCTCGATGCATTGGTCTTGGTGCACTTGACCGCCTCGGGGTTCACATCTGCCGCAGTGACGACCGCACCGCCCTTGGCGCAATGGACCGAGACCATGCCGGTCCCGCATCCCATCTCCAGCACTCTCTCGTCCCTGCTGATGTTCACCGCTCCCAGCATGAGCAGCGTGTCCTCAGCCGGGGTGTAGACGCCTGGCTCGCAACTGATCAGGATGTCTCGGTCCCTCTGCATCTTCCCTCACCACACCATGAGCGCCTCGGCACATCACCTTTTCGCCATTCCCGAAAACGCCTTATCGGCGTGGCTTCATTGCCTGACCGATGGGCGTCTACACCTGGCTGGCAGTGATTGCCATCGTGGCCACGATATTCGTTGGCTTCTACAAGAGGTTCGCCTACGTCCAGGTGCTCATCATGGGAATGCTGGCCATCTTCCTGTTGACGTTCCTCAACCTTGCCATGGGCAATGGCCAATATATAGAGGACCTTGGGTTCAGGCCGGTCTATCTGCTCGACTGGCAGAACCCCGGTTCGTTCATCACCCACATGTTCGTGCATGCCAGCTTTGCCCACATTATCGGCAACATCCTCTTCCTGTTCATCATCGGCGTGCAGCTGGAGTACCGCGTCGGCAAGTACCGCACCGCCTTCTTCTTCTACATATCCGGGTTCGGAGCGATGATGACCGAGGCGCTCATCCTGGGGCTGGATAAGACGGCCTTGATGGTTGGTGCGTCAGGGGCGATCGCCGGTCTCATCGGCGCGATGCTCTGGCTGTATCCCCGCGACAAGATCCCGATGTTCATCGGGCCGCTGCTGCTGCCGAACGTCCCGGTCGTTCTCGGGGCCGGGGTCTTCCTGGCCACGCAGCTGGTGCTGGACATAGCGCAAAGTAACGGCGGGGTATCGGGCGGAGTGGCCTACGGCGCCCATCTGGGCGGGTTCGTCGTCGGCATGGCCGCGGCCGCCCTGCTGCCCAAGCCGGCACCGAAGGCGGAGGAACTGCAGGACTATTCCGTCCTCGAACCGCTGGCCACAACGAAGATGCTCAAGGACGACCTGGAGCGCATCAAGAGCGAGACCGAGCCGGCCGTGCGCAAGGTATGGCTCGAGCATTTCGTGAAGAACGTCCAGTGCCCCCAGTGCGGCGGCAAGATGGAGCTCAAGGGCGGTAAGATCAAGAGCGATTGCGGTTACGAGGCGAAGCTGAAATGACGCCGCCCAGGGTCGATGTGGTCTGCATAGGCAGCATCGCCCGGGACGGGTTCAACATCGTGGAGGCGCACTCCACCTGCACCCTGGTCCGCACGAAGAAGCACGTGATGCTGGTGGACACGAGCGACAGAGCATATCGCCAACGCCTTCTGGACGGCCTGGCGGGCATCGGCGTGGCGCCGGAGGAGGTGGACATTTTGGTCAACACCCATTCCCACTCCGACCATAACTCCAACAACAGGCTGTTCACCAACGCCACGCTCTACTCCCATGTCCTGGACCCCCCTCCCTCCCCATTTCAAGCCATGCAGGGCGTGAACCTGGAGATCGATGAGAAGGTGCGCCTGGTCCACACCCCGGGCCATTCCCCCGGCAGCATCAGCGTGTTCGTCGATGCAGAGGCCAGGACGGTCATCGCCGGAGATGCGATCCCCACCCAGGACAACTACCTGAAGGACGTGCCGCCAGCTCATCACACCGATCTGGCAATGGCGGTCGAATCCATGCACCGCATCATCTCCTGGGCCGATCGCGTGGTGCCGGGCCACGGCCCGATGTTCGTGGTCAAGCATTGATAACGCTTTAATCCCTGGAGCGATTATGTTAGGACGGTGTTTTTATGACCTCAGTCCCGAACGCGCTGCATCTGGAGTGCCCCGACTGCAATGACCGGACCGTGCATGAGGTCTTGAGGGGCAGGATGGGCAAGGACCAAGATGTGATCGAAGCCACTGTCCGTTGCCAGGAATGCGGCAAGACCTACAGCGTCACTGTGCGAGAGCCCAAGTCCGTCAAGGTGAACGTCGTGGTGAGCGACATGGGCGTCTCCCGCCGTGAAATATTGGACCTGGACGAGGACGAGGAGGTCCGGATGGACGAGGAGATGTTCGTGGGCGAGCTGCCCGTTATCGTCAGCTCCATCGAGGTGGGCGGCCGGAGGGTGCAGAACGCCTTCCCCAAGGACATCACGATGCTCTGGGTGAAACGCTTCGATAAGGTCCGCGTCAAGGTGGCGATCAACAAGGTGCAGCGCACCATATCGGTCGATATGGACGCCCTGCCGGACGAGGAGTTCACGGTGGGCGATCTGATGACCGTCGGCAGGGAGGACGTGGTCATCACCTGCATCAAGACGAAGGAGGGCATGGCCAGACGAGGCACGATCCCGGCCAGGGACATCGTGCGGTTGTACGTCAAGGCGGCCCGCAAGGTCAATCTCTGAGGCGTGTATGGACTTTGAAAAGGCCAGGGCGGACATGGTGATGCGCCTGAGGGCGCTCGGGGTGGTGCACGAGGCGAAGGTCGTTGCCGCCCTTGAAAAGGTGCCGAGGCATCAGTTCCTGCCCCCATCCATGGGGGACCTGGCCTACATCGACAGGCCGCTCGACATCGGCGAAGGGCAGACCATCTCTGCCCCCCACATGGTGGCCATCATGGCAGAGGCCTTGGAACTGAGACCAGGCATGAAGGTGCTCGAGGTCGGGGCCGGTTCCGGATATCACGCTGCCGTCATGGCCGAGCTCATTCGCCCTGGCGGGAAGGTCTATAGCTTGGAGCGCATCGAGAAGTTGGCGAACCAGGCGTGGAAGAACCTGGAAGCTGCCGGGTACGGCAATGATGTGGACGTGATCGTGGCGGACGGCTCAAAGGGGCTGAAGGAGCACGCCCCATACGACAGGATATCGGTTGCCGCAGCGGCACCGCGGATACCCGAGCCATTGATGGACCAGCTCAAGCCCGACGGCATCATGCTGGTGCCGGTCGGTGACCCTGGCTATCAGGAGATGAAGAAGGTGCGGAAGAAGGGTAAGCGGTACGAGATCGAGGAGATGGGCGCCGTCATGTTCGTGCCGCTGGTGGGCGAGCACGGTTACTGATCCCGGCCGAGGATCAACGGAAGGACCAGTCTCAGGTCCCTTTCGCGGACGATGTGGTCCGCCGCACTGGTCACATAATCGTCAATGGGATTGAAGGCGATCTTGAGACCGGACAGTTCGAACATGGACGTGTCGATGAAGCTGTCGCCGATGCTGACGGTCCTTTCCGGTATGATGCCGAACTTGCTCTGCAATTTCGTGAGCGCATCCGCCTTGCTCTTGAGCCAGACGTTGAGGACGCCATTGCCTGTCAAAAGTCCTTTCTGGTCGCACTCATAGCCGTTGGCCATGTAGTCGTCGAAGCCGTGGTCCCTGGCGATACGCGCCGCCACCGCCTCCAGTCCTCCGGAGACGATGACCAGTTTCATGCCCTCGGCCCGCAGCGCGGACGTCGTCTCGTCCAGCCCTTTCATGAACGGCATGGGGTCGAGGATATCCGACATGTCCTCTCGGCACAGGCCAGGCTTCTTGCCTAGCCAGAGCGAGATGTCACGATGCATGAACTCCATGTCATCGATCTCGCCTCTGACGAACGCGTCGACCGAGGCTCGGTTGCGGACCCCGAAATGGTCATGCACCCAGGTCCACGACGATGGATAGTCGATCAGAACACCATCCATGTCGAAGGCCACCAGGTCATATCGCCTTCCCATGGGCCATTGCGAGCGGGGAAAGAATATAATAACGTTCGCTCAATCGGATGGTCATGATCACTCTGGTCGGGGTGGGGCACGTTTTCGATATCGAAAAGCAGGTGCGCTACCTCATCCGGCACTCCTCACCGGCAGCGGTGGGGGTGGAACTGGACGCCGCCAGGTACGAGGCGCTGAAGAACCCCCAGGGGGAGAGGGAGGCACCGCTGGCCTATCGGTTGCTGGCGATGACGCAGATGCGCATCGCCAAGCAGTTCAACCAGGAGGTGGGCCGGGAGATGCTGGCAGCGGTGGACGAGGGGCAGAAGGTGCAGGCCCGCGTGCTCTTCATCGACGTGGAGGCATCGGACATGTTCAACAAACTGTGGAGGCGCATGCCCTTCAAGGAGAAGATCATGATGCTCCTGTCTGGGTTCACTGGGTTGATCATCAGCAAGAAGCGGGTGGAGACCGAGCTGCAGAGGTTCGAGGAGAACGAGGAGCAGTACCTGCAGCTGCTGGGACAGGAGTTCCCCACGGTGAAGCAGGTGCTGATCGACGATCGCAACGTCGTCATGGCCAACCGCATCCTCCAGGCGGAGCAAAAGTTCGGCTCGGTGCTGGCCGTCGTGGGCGATGGCCATGTGGAGGGCATCCAGCGCATTCTGAACAGGGAGGACCTGACGGTGGTGCGTCTGAAGGACCTGCGCACCATGGAGGTGCCGGAGGAATGCATCTCCGATGGCAATTGCGAAGTGACCATCAGGTACAACGTCGAGGTTTGAGAGGAGCATTTTTTAACTTGCATCCTCTTCCCAGTGGCGCATGAAAGTACAGCTTCTCTCTCACACCGAGAATGCGGAGGTGCTATGCGCCACCGCTGCCAAGACCTGCTATTCTCAAGGTGTTCCCAGCGTCATCATGGAGAAGGTGACGGAGGAGAAGGCGGGCAAGCTGATCGAGGAAGTGGTGTCGATGGGGCACCATTCTGTCATCGAGCATGCCTATTACACGTTTTCATTGGAAGGCGTATCCCGTGCCCTGACACATCAGCTGGTGAGGCACCGGGTGGCATCCTTCAGCCAGCAATCGCAGCGCTACGTGAACATGCTGAAGGCGGAGTACGTCCTGCCGCCCTCGATCGAGAAGGACCCCGAAGCAAAAAGGGTGTTCGAGGAGGCGATGGACAACGCCTGGGAGGCGTACCAGAAGCTGGCAGAGAAGATGCCGGTGGAGGATGCGCGCTACGTTCTGCCGAACGCCTGCACCAGCAACATCATGGTCACCATGAACGCCAGGGAGTTGATGCACTTCTTCTCGCTGCGCTGCTGCAACCGAGCCCAGTGGGAGATCAGGGAGGCGGCCGAGCTCATGCTGGCGCTCTGCCAGGAGGTGTCGCCGCAGATCTTCAAGGATGCTGGCGCCCCCTGCGTGCGCGGCCCCTGCACCGAGGGCAAGATGTCATGCGGGCACCCCAAAGGGAAAAGGAAACCATGATGGCCCGATGCGGTTTCCAATGTGACAGATGCCCCATGTTCGACGGCAACATCAAGGACCAGAAGGACAGGGCGGTCGCCTCGGCAGGGTGGAGACATTATTGGAACCTGAGCGTGCCAGTGAACGATGTCCGATGCAAAGGCTGCCTCGAGCCAAGGGGCGAGGGGTATGAATATCCCGATAAGGCTTGCAAGATCAAGGTCTGCGCGGAGGACAAGAAGCTGGACCATTGCGGCCAATGCAAGGATTATCCCTGCAGCATGATGTCCCAGAGGCTGCAATATTGCGATATGGTCATCGAAACGAATCTGGCGAGGGCGAACGACTCAGACCGCGCCAAGTTCCTCGAGCCGTTCGATGCCAGGAAGAACATTGACGTGGCCAGGAACATGAAATGAAGCCGCTCTTCGTTCGGACCTGTGTTCAACGAGGGGCCAACAACGTTATATAGACCGAATTCTTTTGGCGCCTCTACATTGGGTGTGTCCATGGGAAACATTCGTCCCACTTACATTAAGCGCGTGGCTATCGACCTGGTACAGATGTACCCCCGCGTCTTCAGCGCCGACTTTGAGAACAACAAGCTCATGGTCAACAAGCTGACGACCGTCAGTTCCATCAAGATGCGCAACCGCATCGCTGGATACATCACCAGGTATTGGCAGAACCAGCAGGAGAACTGAACGACAATCTTTACTTTCGTTCCCGCCATATGGTGGGCGCCATGAGCGACGCCATTGAGGTGAAATCGGTCACCCGTGTTTTCGGCGGGAATGGGAAAGGTCCGGCGAAGGCGCTGGACGACGTTTCCCTCTCCGTGAAGGAGGGGGAGCTTTTCGGGCTTCTGGGGCCGAACGGTGCCGGCAAGACCACGCTCATCAAGATACTGGCCACGCTTCTTCTCCCCTCATCTGGCCAGGTGAAAGTGCTCGGCTATGATGTCGAGAAGGAAGTGGACAAGATCCGCCCCCGCATCAACATGGTGTCGGGTGGGGATGTGGGCGGATATGGACTTCTGACGGTGCGCGAGAACCTCTGGATGTTCTCCCAGTTCTACGGCATCCCCACCAAGGAGGCGAACGAGCGCATCGATCATCTGCTGAAGCTCTTCGCACTGGATGACAAGTCGAACGCCAAGGTGCGCACCATATCGACCGGCCAGAAACAGAAGATGAACGTCATCCGGGGTTTCGTCACCGAGCCGGACGTCATCTATCTCGACGAACCGACGCTCGGTCTGGACGTGAACGCCAGCTTTGCCATCCGCACCTATCTGCGCAAATGGGTCAAGGAGCAGAAGGGCAAGACGATGCTCCTCACCACTCACTACATGGTCGAAGCGGACGAGCTGTGCGACCGGGTGGCCATAATCGACAAGGGCAAGATATTGGCCTGCGACACCCCCATCAATCTGAAGCGTATGCTCCGCCGCTCTTCCACCTTCGATGTGGAGACCACGATATTCCCTGAGATCGAATCGATGGGGAGGCTGGCAGGGGTGGAAGGCTTCCAGGTCAAGCAGCTGGGGGACAAGGTCGTCACCAGGTATGTGGTCGAACAGGAGTCGGTCATCGCCGATGTCATCTCCGCTATCCAGTCCAAGGGCGGAAAGCTCACCTCGTTGAGCAAGACCGAGCCCACCTTGGAGGACGTGTTCATCCACTTGGTCGGTCGGGGGCTGGAATGATCGACTGGCGCCTGCAGTGCCGTGCCATATATGGAAGGGCCTATCCCAGGGCCATCGGTGCGTTGAGGGAGCCCTCCTGGATGTTCTTCGACATCTTCCTGCCGTTGCTCAGTATATCCGCCTTCATCTTCTATTATCGCGCCTTGGGCGCCCCCGCAGTGTACGAGGGCTTCGTCGTCATCGGGGGAGCGATGACCGCCTTCTGGCTCAGCGTGATGTGGGGCATGGCGACCCAGTTCTACTGGGAAAAGGAGACGGGGAACCTGGAGCTGTACATGATGGCCCCGATGTCCAAGATGTCCATCCTGGCCGGGATGGCGCTGGGCGGCATGTTCCTCACGTCGGTGAGGGCCATCTCCACCATCGTCCTGGGCGTGATCATATTCCAGGTACAGATGCAGCTCACCTCCCCGTTGCTGCTGGTGTTCGCTTTCATAATCACTCTGATCGCATTGTATGGCATGGGCATGCTCTTCTCCTCCCTGTACATGTTCTGGGGCAGGGGCGCTTGGCATCTGTCGAACCTGATGCAGGAGCCGATCTACCTGGTCTCTGGCTTCTACTTCCCCGTGAAACAGCTTGGCTTCTACGTGGCCATGGCCGCGTCCATCATCCCCATCACGCTGGGCCTTGACTCCATGAGGCAGATACTGTTCGGCGCGGGAGCGAATGGGCTATTGCCGGTGGTCGAGGAGATCGCCATCCTCTGCGTCGTTGCGGTCGTCTTCATCATCGCCGCCTGGTACTCCTTGCGCCACATGGAGTATCTGGGCAAGAAGGAAGGGAGGCTGGTGCTACGGTCGCAGTGAGGGACCATGCCCGCACGGTGCGATGGGCGGCATGGCTGGGCTGGGAGATGGAGTCCAACTGGACCAGCCCGTGGCTCTTCCTCGTCTACTCCGTGGTCAAGCCGATCTTCGGCACGCTCATCCTGGTGTTCATGTACCTCATCATCCTGGGGGGCGTACAGGACCAGACGCTGTTCTCCTTCATGTTCATCGGCAACGCGTTCTACATGTTCGTGGCCCAGACGATGTTCGGCGTGGCCTATGTGGTCCAGGAGGACCGGGAGAGGTTCAAGACGCTGAAGCAGGTGTACATCGCCCCGATCAGCTACTTCATGTACATCGTGGGCCGGGCGATCAGCAAACTGGCCATAACCGCGCTGGCGGTGGTGATCACCCTCATATTCGGAGTGGCGTTCCTCAACGTCGGCGTCGACCTGGGCGCGACCGATTGGCTCCTGTTCGGGGTCGGTCTGTTCGTAGGGCTGCTATGCGTGGTGGTCATCGGAGTGGCCTTGGCAGGGATAACTTTCCTCACGGCCAGGCATAGCTCCGGCATCAACGAGGGCATCGCCGGCCTGTTCTATCTGTTCTGCGGCGTGGTGTACCCGATGACGGTCCTGCCATCCTGGGGGCAGACTATCGGCATGGCCATCCCGTTCACATACTGGCTGGAGATGATGAGGCGGGCCTTAGCGCCAGGCACGGACTTCTCGGCCATCAGCGGCCTGGGCGGGTATTCGAACCTGGAGATCACAGCGCTTCTGTTAGCGACCACCGTGGTCTTCCTGATCATATCCGTGGCCATATTCCGCTATGCGGACCATCTTGCTAGAAAGAAGGGCAAGCTCGATATGAACAGTACTTATTAATAGGGAAATGATAAATGGCCCCCCACAAGCCCGTGTGGGGTAGTTTGGATATCCTAAGAGGCTGCGGACCTCTAGACCTGGATTCGAATTCCAGCACGGGCGCCACTATCACTCATTCTTCTCCGTAATGCCTACTACCTGGACGATCCGTACGTTCCCTGGCGGAAGGATCCTGGCTATCTCCTCTTCCGGCACTTCGAACATCTTCGACAGCTGAGAGGACAATTTTCCCCTGTCCATCTCGCCCGGCTCTATGAGCACGTAGCGGCTGGACTGTGCCTTCATAGTTTCAGGCGGGGAGGCCATGATCTTCCTTGCCCCCTGATACTCGATCTCACCGATGGCTAACTGCAGCGCCAGATGGTGGCAGTAGTTGCGCTTCCCCCGGATGATGAACCCGCCCCTCGGCACGAACTCACCTGCCGCCGGCGTCTTGGACACCTGGTCAGGCAGCACCCAGTATGCGCTTCCCTCCGCCGCTCCAGCACCCCAGGCCTTGGAGTTCGCCAATGCGAACGCGCACACCTCCCGCAGCTCTTCCTCGCCCGCCTCCTCCCCTCCCTTGATGATGACGCTGGCAGCACCGTGCACGTCAGCATGGGAATAGCGGTCGGCCAGGTCCAGGTGCTTCTTGACCACCTGCTCGTTGGACCTGGCATCCCTGCCCCCTAGCACGATCCTCCCCTTCGCGGTGATGAACCAGCGGTACGATTCGAACCAGAACTGCTTGGTCGGGCGGACCTTCTCCTTGGCCTCCTTGCGGCGCAGCTCTCCCTGCTTCTTGCGGTCCTCGATGCGTTTCTCAGTCTCCTGGACCGCCACCTCCGCTCCCCTGACCTTGTCCTTCAGCTCCTTGGCCTGCTTGAACAGCAGGTCGGAGTTCTCCTCCAGGGAGACGGTATAGTTGAGCGGCACCTCCAGACCAGCGATCCTCACCACGATCCTCTCGTGCTGCGGGTCCAGGCCTACGAAGAAAGGCAGCGGCGAGACGAACTCCCGGAACTGCTCCCAGTTCAGCTCCTCCGCCTTCTTCTTGAGCACGGCGAGAAGCTTGGTGGTATCCGCATAATGCTGGTAGAGAAGATTGGCCCTCTCGCTCAGCGTTTCCGCCTCAGCGGTCAGTCTTTCGATGCTCTCCTCCTGCTGCTCCAGTTGGCGCTGCAGACGTTCCAGTTCATCATCCCGGTACTCCTCTTCCTCGGGCGCCTTGGCATAGATGAACTCGTCCAGGGCCGCAGACAATGATTCGAACTGCTCGCTCTCCAACCCATTCCTCTGCTTCAGCGGGATGGGGCTGGCATCGACCGCATAATCCCCCTCATAATAGACCCGGGGATCTGGCCGGTCCCTCAGCTCGGAGAACAGGTCCAGCATGGCCTTGTGCAGCCTGCCCTTTTCCTCATCGGTCAGCTGGGTCGCCTTCCTTCCCTTGTCCACCCCTGCCTTCAAGCAGGTCTCCTCCGCGTACTGTCCGCCCAGGTTCACGGCGGTGGCCAGTGTCCTGACGGTGTCCGATGTGGAGGTCGCGACCGCCTTGATGAAGTCGTCCAGGCTCATGCTCTCCGGGTCCTGGCGGGTCGGGGGGTAAAGATAGTCCGCGCCGATCCGCACATCCCGGTGCCTCCAGGTCTTCTGCTCGATGCAATTGGAAATCTTGCCGCCCTCGACCACCACCAGATTGCCGTCCCCGAACATCTCGAAGATCACCTGGTATGTGGTCTCCCTGGTCGTGAGGGTCATGGTTACGATGCGGTCGAACGCCTGCTGCTTGACCTCGGAGACCCTGGCGTTCCCGAGCATCTTGCGCAGATGCACCGCGAAGTTGCCAGGGGTGTCGGGCGTCTCCGGCCGGTCCTTGGGCATGTGCAGCCACTTGCCGTCCTTGAAAAGCAGCTCCCTGCGACCTTCAGGTGCATTGATGCGGATAAGAACAGTGCGGCGGTCCCAATGAAAGACCTTGTCGACATAGCCACCGATCAGGGCCTGCATCTCCTTGACCATGGCCCGGACATCGAAGGCGTTCATCTCTTTCTTCATAACGACACCCCTAATCCGACCCAAGCGGAAATAGGTGATGCTCATCCGATAGCTCCGTTTTAGAAAGATTTATCAATCACAATCCGGTTTGAGGGCTTCACGGCCACTGTGGCTTAGAGGCATAGCGACGCCTTGGTAAGGCGTAGGTCGAGGGTTCAATTCCCTCCAGTGGCTCCAATTCTCTTTCTCTGTTCTTCTCGATAATATCAAACGGGTGGAACATCCATTTTTGTATGGAATGGAATTTTGAGAGATGTATCTGGCCATTTGAAAATCACGTCAGATTTCTTCGTTACTAGGACAGAATGCGCCGATGAGGTTGATCACTTCATGCGGTAATAGACCATTCCCGACCACATCTTCGGCCAGAAATAGGTGGACTTCTTGGGCATCTTCTTCCCGTCCAGTGCGACCTCCCAGATGACATCCAGGGATGGTGGGCTGAGTATGACCGCATGATCGAACTCCCCTGCCTTGAGGCGGGACATCACGCTCGAGAGATCATGGTCATAAGCCACCTTAGATCCTTCATCCTCGAGAACCAGCGGCTTGATGATGCTCTCCTCGCAAACATAAGTGTCCAGACCCTTCAACGCATCCGAAACCGGATCCTTGGGGCGTAGTATGAGATATCTTCCCGACCTGGTCACGAAGCCAAGGTCCTTTCCCGACGACTCAGCCATGGCTTCGAGCATCTCCTCCAGGTCCATTTTCTTGGCCACAGCGAAGTCCTTGCTCAACGCCTGCACCAGTTCATCCTCTGAGCGCTTCAGTCCAGCCAACAGCCTGTGGGTAGGGCGGACGATCATGCCCGGATCATTTGATGCGACTATGGTCGCCAGAACGAACCCTTTCTTTCTATCCCCGATGTTCTCCTGGGCATAACGGCAGGACGTCTCATAACGGTGGTGGCCGTCAGCGATGAGCATTCTCTTATCGGCCAATCTCTTCCTGATCTTCTCGACGGCCTTGGTCTCCTTGATGCGGACCAGCTTGTGCTCCACGCCGCTGGCGTCCTCATACTCGATGACCGCCTCACAAGATCTCAGGTCGGGTAGGAGGTCATCCAGGTCATCCACTATCCCGAAGATCGACTCACAATGGGTCTCCGTGCCACGGAGCAGGTTCAGCCTGTCCTCCTTGACCTTGGAGAACGTTTCCTCGTGAGGAATGACCCCGTCCGGCGAATAACCTGTGGCGGCCAGTATCCCGACCAGGCCGATGCGGGTGAGACGTTCTCCCTCCTCATCGAACGACTGGCTGTATAGGTAATAGCAATCCTTCTGTTCCACGGCCAGAGCACCATCGGCTATCCACCTGCCCAGCATCTTTCCCGCATCATCATAGCTGCCGTTCTTGCCGCCCAAGGTGATCTTGGTGACATTGTAGGGATAGGATTGCCATCTCTCCAGTTCGGCGGGCGAAATGACATCGTAGGGAGGGGAGACCCTACCTATGGCAGCTTCGTTCTTGAGAACAGGGACCAGACCGCGGAAGGGGAGGAACTCGACCATGGCGAACACCCCTTAATGCCGTGTCCAGTAAGTAATCCTTTCTAGCCTATGCCTTGGGCGGGGGAATGGGCTTCTCCTTGAAGAACTCGCAATCCGGATAGTCCTTGGCCGGGTCGCAGGTATCATAATTGTCCTTGTACCCCAAAGCATCATGGCGGAACCGCTTGGCCTTGCAGTTCGCGCAGCGTCCATCGGTCGCTCTCCAAAGGCAGGTGTTGCGGGCTGAAGCCTCGGCCATGCCGTCCCATCGACATTGAAGGAATTTATAGATATGCCAGCAGGGAATCCGTCATCATGGCGCAAAAGAAGATGGGCAAGAAATTGCCGCCAATGGCATTGCCAGTGTGCCTGATCGGGGCGAACGTCAAGGGAAGGGCCAATTTCTGCACGATCGCCTGGTTCACCGTGATCGACGATGACCCGGCCACGTTCGGCGTGGTGATGGCAAAGAAGAGGTGCACGAAGGACGGGATCGAGGAGAACGGGACTTTCAGCCTCAGCCTGCCCGGTAATGGCATGGCCGCGGCCGCGGATTATTGCGGGATCAAGAGCGGTTACGACGTGGACAAGTCGGAGGTGTTCGACCTCTTCTACGGTTCGTTGGGCAGCGCACCCCTCATCAAGGGCTGCCCGGTCACGGTCGAGTGCAAGCTGGTGAACATCATCGAGTTCGCCGGGGTCGATATGGTGGTGGGCGAGGTGGCCGAGACATACGTCGACGATTCGATCATGGAGAAGGGAAAGGCCAGCCTGGAGAGGTTCGACCCTCTGCTCTATGGGATGGGGGGCGGCCCATACTATCATCTTGGCGAGAAGGGTGAAAAGGCCTTCGCCGTGGGAAAGAAGTTCAAGAAGTAGGCCGGGCCACCGGCCTTATTTCTTATTTCAGGTTCTCCGGGTTGAGCCCCTTCAGCTCGTCCAGCACGAATATGCCGTCCTTGCGGATGAGCACATCGTCGAAATAGATCTCCCCGCCGCCCCATTCCTTTCTCTGGATCAGGACGAGGTCCCAGTGCAGGGCCGAATGGTTGCCGTTCGGGCAATCATCGTATGAAGCGCCTGGCGTAAAGTGCAGCGAGCCGGCGATCTTCTCGTCGAACAGCGTGTCCAGCATCGGTCCGTTCACATAGGGGTTGAATCCCAAGGCGAACTCGCCCACGTACCTGGCGCCCTCATCCATGTCGAACAGGGCGTTCATGGCCTTGTTGTCTGAGGAGCTGGCCTCGACGATCTTGCCGTCCTTGAACTTCAACTTGACATTGTCGAATATCTTGCCGTCGTAGAGCGAGCGGGCATTGTAATGGATGGTCCCGTTGACGGAATCACGGACCGGGGCGGAGTATACCTCCCCGTCCGGGATGTTCTTGTCGCCATCGCATTTCTTCGCGCCTATCCCCTTGATAGAGAAGCGCAGGTCCGTGCCAGGCGAAACGATCCTGACCTTGTCGGTCCTCAGCATCAGCTTGACCAGCGGGTCCATCGCCTTGGACATCTTTACATAGTCCAGCGTGCAGGTCTTGAAATAGAAGTCCTCGAAGGCCGGGGTGGACATCTGGGCCTGCTGGGCCATGGACGAGGTGGGCCAGCGCAGCACCACCCATCTGGTGTTCGGGACGCGGTAGTTGGTGTGGACGGTCTGCCACCAGAGCTTGCGGTAGTGCTCCATGCGGTCGTCCGGCACATCGCTGTACTCCACGATGTTCTGCCAGCCCCTCATGCCGATGTAAGCGGCGGCCTTCTTCATCTTCTCCAGCTCTACCTCGCCCATGAGCTTCATGTTCTCTTCCGTGGCACCCTTGAACAAGCTGCGCATGATGCGGGTGGACTTGTTGGAGACCAATGGGATGCCGCCGACGCTGTACACCTTCTCGATCAGAACTTCAAGCATCTCCACGGGGATATCGAAGGCCTCGATGTACACGACCTCCCCCTTCTGCAGCTTGGTGGAATAATCGATCAGGACATCTGCCAACTTCTTGAACCGCGGGTCTTGCATGTCCGAGAATCGCTGCCGCGGATATTTCAAGGGATTGGTACGACGCGTTCATGACATTGGCATATCTGGATGTTCTCGATCATAGAATAAATGGGAAGTAAAATGGATGTGCGGTGGGACCGGCCTGGACCACTGGCCGGAACTGCCCACCATATGATCTTGAAATAATTACTTCATCAGCTTCTTCCTATAGACGATCAGGGCGGCTCCGAAGAGGATCAGTACTATGCCCATCACCCATAGGAATGGCGCCGTCAAAGTATTGCATGTATGTGATGACAATGCGCAGGTCTTCGTCAGCGCCGCAGGAAGTGCGATGGTCGCCCCGCCCATCATCGCACCCACCGCCGCCAGCGATATTATCGAACCGATCGCCGTCGCGAAAAGCATCATGCCGCCTACGATGACCGTCGCCGCACCGATGCCTATCTCCGCCCTTGCAGTGTATCCGCAGGGCATGGGCAGCGTTTTGTTCGCCGCGGTGATGACCCACAGCCCGTTCGGATTTTCCGCGGTATGGACCTCGCACACGGGCGCAAACGTCCATGGACCGACAGCCACCAAAACCCCCAGCAACATAAGAACGATAGCTGGTATCACCATCTTCTTAGAGAATTCCATGGGTTACTGTTTTTGGTCCAGCCAATATTAATATTTGGTGTTAAGGATGGCGCCTCAAACCCTCACTTCTGCCCCGCCCTTATCGATTCGTACGGATCGCTTCTGGCCGCCATCATTGCCGGATACAGCGCCGACAACGCCCCCAGCAAGACCGTCAGCAACATCACCCACCAGGTCTGCAGCAGCACCGCGTCCAAGCCTGGCCACAGGAACGGTATCCCAAGGCTAACAGTGATCGTGTTGTTGAAAATTATGACGATCGCTGCGGCCGACACCAACCCGATGAGCGCCCCGACCATCGCCAGTATCAGCGCCTCTGCCAATAATGCGTTGAACACAAAGCCCTTCTTCGCCCCCATCATGCGGTACAGCCCTATCTCCCTCCTCCGTTCGTTCACGACCAGCGTCGACACGGTGGCTATGAGCGGAAGTGAGATGAGCGTCACTGCGCCTGCAGTGAGATACAGCGCACCGACGGTTGATGCCAGTTGAGCGTCGATCTTTCGTGCCAGGTGGTTCGACGTTATGACCGACACCTCCGGCGCCGCAGCAGCTATGTCCGCGGACACCTGTTGCACGTCAGCTCCAGGCTCCAGCTGCACCAATATCGCAGATATCTGTCCCGGGTTCATCTCGATGGGCTGCCATGCCACCTTCACCGATTCCCTGGCCATCACTATGGCGTCGGAATCGCGCACGAACACCGACTGGTCCACACCGGTCCCGGTCGGCTGCAATATGCCAGCCACCTTGAACTGATGCCCGTAGAATATGATCGGCTGCCCAACGTCCGTCCCTTTGATCTGGTAGCCCAAAATGACCTCGTCCTTCTCCAACGGCCGCCCCAGCTCCTGGTCCAGCCACGGGGTCACGGTGAAGTCCATGGTCGAGTTGAATGCGATCAGCTGTGTTGGCAGAGCGCAACAGCTGGCGCTCAACGTCGCTATGAACGTCTGCGGGGCCACGCGCTGCACACCTGGCACAGCCTGCAGCTTGGTCATCTCCGTGGTGTTCATGAAGAATGTCGACGGCTTCCCGGTGATTATGATCGCATCGGCGTTCGACGCATACTCCTGAGGGACGACCAACAGATCGGCACCCAGGCGCGTCATGCCCGCCCTGGTGGAATTGCTCGTCCCCTCAGTGAGGAACGAAGCTATGAGCACGGAGCACACCACCACGGCGAACGTCAGCACCGTCGCGACGTTGCGGAACGACCTCCTCTTCAGGTTCCTCCACAAGAACTGTCCATAGCTCAGCTTCGCCATCTTATGCACCAACGACCTCTAATATCGATGCCAAGCGCTCGGTCATATCCTTTCGCATTTTTGCCCCTCCTCCTCGCTGACGATGCCCCTTTCCATGCTGAGCACTCGGGACGCAAAGCAGGCCAGGTCTTGGTTATGCGTCACCATTACGACCGTCTTTCCGAGCTTGTTGATGCGGCAGAACATGTCCATTATCTCTTTCTCGGTGTTTACGTCCAGGTCACCGGTCGGTTCATCCGCCAAGATTATCGAGGGATTGTTCATGAGGGAACGTGCGATGGCGGCCCGCTTCAGCTCTCCACCGGACAATTGGTTCGGGAACGAGTCCAGCTTGTCCCCCAGCCCTACCGTCTGCAGTAGGATGGTGGCCCGCTCAGAAGGGTCTTCCTCCACCTTCGAGCAGAACATGGTCGGCAGCATGACGTTCTCCAGCGTGTTCAGCGTCGGCAACAGCCCAGGGAACTGGAAAACGAAGCCCAGCTCGCTGCCGCGCACCTCCGACAGATCTTCGTCGTTCATCGCCCACAGGTCCTTGCCGTTCAGCATGACCTTGCCGCTGGACGGACGCGTCAGGCCACCCAATATGCTGAGCAGCGTCGACTTGCCGGAACCTGAGCGGCCCACGATGAGAACGAACTCACCGTCCTTGATGGAGATGTTCGCCTGGTCCAGGGCGGTTATGCGGCCGGAGAGGGTCTCGTAGGTCTTCATCACTTCGTTGGTCTCGATCAATTCTGTCCGCTCCTTATCGCGTCGTATGGGTCCATCCTGCTGGCCTTCAATGCAGGCCACAGTGCCGCCGTCCCGGCCAACAACATCGCCACTAGCACGGCGAATAAAAACTGCATTGTCATGTCCAGCATTGAGGGGCTAACCAGCTCGGTCTGCAACAACCTCGAGAATGTTCCCTGGAACAGGAACAGTGATATCGTCGCTGCCGCCGCCCCGGCGAGCGCCCCGGCGGCCGCCAGATATATGCCTTCCGCGAAGAACATCTTGAACATGTCCTTCTGCGAGGCGCCCATGGACCTCATCAGCCCTATCTCCCGCCTGCGCTCGTTCACGCTCATCGCGGAGATGAGGAGTATCAGCGGCAGCGAGACCAGGATCACCACGGTCACGGTCAGGTATAATCCCTGCGAAGCGAGGCTCAGCTGGTCCGATATGCCTTGCCCTTGGTTGTTCAGCGGGAACACCAGAACGTTCGGGTTCTGCGCCGACACGTAATGGAGCACGGTATCGGTCCCGACCGAACGGTCCGCCTTGATGAGCACCGCGGATATCTGTCCTGGCTGCATCGAAAGGCCGGCCACGCCATCATTGACCAATCGCTCGGCCGCGTCCATCGTTATGAACGCGCTGCCGTCCGCCGAGGCGGACGTAGGGTCCAATCTGCCAGCGACCGTGAAGGCCTGTCCGAATATGCTCACGGTGTCACCGATGCTTCCATACACTGAATCGCCCAACAGCACCTCGTTGTCCAAAAGCGACCTTCCAAGGTAGCTGGCAAGCAGCGATCTTATGGTGAAGTCCTGCGATGGTTCATAAGCTATGACGATCAGCGGCCTCGGCCAGGCCTGGTCCGTTCCAACATACGCCTGCATCGCCGCCTGCGTCACTCCCGGGGTGCCGAGCACCTCGTCATACGTGGAGGAAGGCAGGTACAGGTCCGACGGCTGGCAGATGAGGAAGACGCCATTGCTCGTGGCGGTGGGGTCCATCGGCACGGCGATCATATCGGGGCCAAGCCTCTCTGAGCCGGTGCGGACGGCCGATTGAGCGCCGGCCATCAGCATACCGGTCACGAGCAGCGAACCGGCGATGAAAGCGAAGCACAGCATGACCGCCAGGTTGCGGAACCTGCGCCGTTTGGCGCCGCGAAGTATGACGGTGTTGGCTTTCATCCTTCCCATCTTACCACCCCGGCTCGATCTGCCGCATCATCTCGTTCTCCTCATGGTCCAGGATGTGGCTGTACCAGATGTAGGTCGGTCCTATGGTAGGATCGAATGCAAAGGCCGTCCGCCCGTCCACCGGCGCGAAGCGCACCAGCACAGTGACGACCTCGCCGGGGTTGACCACCACGCAGTCCCGCCAGCCGGTGTCGATGGCCGACGGAGCATAAGCTGTGCCTAGCAGGTAGCCCGTCATGTCGATGTTGACCGTCGGGTTCTTGAAAGGCAGCTTGCCCCCGTTCGCCGCCAGCCAGGCATAGTCGTATCGGTCGGAGAAGCCCTGCCTGCTCACGACCTTTAGGTGGGCCAGGCCGACCTCGATAAGATGACTGGAACGCGTAGAGTCTACGATATGCCACAGCTCCGTAGTTCCGACCTTCGGCAGCTCGCTGATGCCGGAACGGAACAGCTGTCCGTCCAGCGTCGCCATGGAATCCCCCGCCTCGCCGATGAAGTCCAATAGGGTGAAGTAACGCTCCGCCACGGGCTCATCCGAGGCGACATAGTCGGCCATCGAATCAACCCCTGACGGCAGTGAGATGGCCTGGTATCCAGACTCAGGACCGACCGTGAATTGCATGACGACGCCGGTGTTTGCGTCCGCTCCCTTTCCGAACGGGTACGGTGCGGAAGCTGAGTTCCTCAGGGCGATCTTGGTGCCGGAATCAAAGGAGGAGAAGTCGACCAATATGTCCGCGCGCTCTCCCGGGGCCAGGATGATGCGGTTCGTCCTGAGCGGCGCATCGAGATAGTAGCCATCCTTCGCCAGAACCGTGAACGCCATGCCGTTCGAGAGGGCCAGGTCATACCAGCGCGCGCCCGATCCATCAAGGAGGCGCAGCAGGTATATGCCCCGGTCCACGTCCATGTTCGGCCATGCCAGGCCATTGACCGTTATGACGTTCCCCATGAACTCCCGCACCCAGGCGGCGGTATCGTTCGGCCCTGGCAGGTTCTGCGTGGGCAGCTTCAGCGTGCCATCAGCATAGAAGTTGCGGTCCTGGATGGACAGCGGCACATCGTACTTGCCAGAAGGCAGCAGCAGCGAGGTGGCATTGTCCATATCGCGCAGGATGTAGAATCCTGAGAGCCCGGAATAGCAGTTCGATCTGGTGAGGCCGATGGCCCGGTCATGGAAGTACAGCGTGGCGGGCGACTGGACATTATCGTAGTGATATACGGCGGCGTTCGGCATGGTGCGCTTATAGGTATAGTACTCCGGGCCGTGCAGCCCGTTCCAGGTGACCCAGGAATAGGGATGGCCGTCATACATCGATGAGCTCTCCATCCCCATGACATGCACGGTCGTCGTCACTGGGTAGATGGCAGTGCCGGTATTGTTCTGGTTGTTGATGTCGATGCTCGAGTCGGCCGCGTACAGGTACGGCGTGTAAATGGAGTTGATCCAGGCCACGTTGGCAGGGCGTCCTTGCACCGCCTCGATGGTCGGCGATGGCGAGGAGCGGACGAATCCCAGTTGCTTGCCTGTCACCGCATCATGCGCCAATCCGCCGTACCCCCAGACCTTCGTGGCAGGTAGGCCGGTGGGTCGACCCTGCTGATCCACCGTGGGCAATATCTGCTGGTAGAACTCCGATGCGATGATGGAATAGTGATCGGTCATCAGTCCGTTGGTCGGGTCCAGCATGGTCGTAGGCGTGAAGACGGCCGGCGGGCCATCCAGCTGGTTGGTGAACTTGGGGATCGACGACGGGTCCAGGTCCTTGAGGCCAGGCGGTGCTGCCAATGCTGGAGGGATGAGGCCCGTTGCCAACATGAGAAATGCAAGTGCCAGAGCTGGAAGCGCTGATGACCTCGCTACTCTGCCCCCGGGCGGGGTCTGGGCACCATGCATTCTAGATCGCATTCCAATTGTGTTCAGGTCCTATTTGAAACAATTTAAATTTAATATAATGTATAAAATATCTGGTTCCGATCGATTGTTAGGAACGATCAATTCGCCTCGCCGACGATATATGCAAAACTGATGCGGCAGGCCAGGCCATCGCTGTTGTAGTCGGTCGCATCGTATGCCCAGGACCCCGTTCCGCCGATGACATTGTCACCGTTCAAGGTCGGGATGGTCCCGTCGGCAGTGTAGCGCATCGTCCGCGCAGCCTCGTCGATGATCTCCACAGCAGTGACCCGGAAATAGAACTTCTGCTGCTCCTGAGATATGATGGCACCTAGGTGGAACGGCGCGATCTCTCCGATGGTGCCGTTCATTCGGCCGCTCTCCCGAACAACATCGAAGGCCATGTCCCCGTCGGTATCGATGGATATGATGAACTTGACATCGATGCCGTTGCTGACGTCTGTGGTGTTCAGGTCCCAGCTGAGGATATAGACGTCGACCAGGGTGCTCCTCCTCTCTGGTTCTTTCGTCAGATATGGGTACACGAACGCGGCGATCGCGATGCACAGCACCAGCGCAACGACTGCCACCACGATCTTCCTATCCATCGTTCACCTGGGAATGCATAAAGAGAGCGTGTCGTTGATATAGCTTGGCCTGGGCGGTTGGTTCAGAAAAAATAGAAAAATGGAAAAAGGTTTTCAGCAGAGGATTAGGCCAGTTCTTAGGGTCTGCGGTACCACAGGACGCCTACCACCGCCACTGCGGCGATGATCGCAGATCCGATGATCCAGGGCGTCCAATCGAACGGCTTCACTACAGAGATGGACGCATAGCCGACCACCGCCCCGATCGACGCCGACACAGTGCCTTTGCCAGTTTCGTTCTGCGCGGTGTAGGTGGCACCGTTCATGTAACCGCAGTCGGTCTTCCAGGTGAACACCAGGTTCGGGATCACGTTGTCATACTGGTCCAGACCGGTGGCGACGAACTCCACCACCTGCTTAGTGCTCACGTTTACCGTGCCCGGCGTCAGGACGATGTGCGTCAGCTGGTCAGGCACGATCACGACGTCAGCGAGACCGATGGTGCTGCCTACGATGGCGCGCACCTGCCCGGTCACTCCGGCGGTTGTCTGGGCAACGAAGGCGCCGTTGGTCACGGTACCGACGTTGCTGGTCCACGTCACGCTGAGCCCGGAAATGGTGTTGTTCCACTGGTCGTAGCAGACCGCATCGAACTGGACGGACTTGCCCGCGACCATGGCGTTCACGCTGCCAGGTGTCACAACGATGTGGTCCAGCACATCCGGCACGATGTTCACCGATACCGATGCCTGCACCACTCCGTAAGTGGCCCTCACATAGCCTATGCCGGTCGAGGTCTGAGCGGTCAGCAAGCTGTCGTTCATCGTACCCACGTTAGTGGACCAGGTGAAGTTCAGCCCTGTCACCTCATTGTTGTACTGGTCGTACCCTACGGCGGTGAAGTTCAGCGTGTGGTCCGCCACGAGGTCGGTGGTTCCGGGGGTGATGATGATGTACGTCAGCTGGTTATTGCCGACGCTAACCGTCGCCGTTCCGGTCTTGCCGAGCACCGATGCGTTCACATATCCGGTGATGCCCGCCGTGTTCTGTGCGGTGAACAATCCGTTGCCGTCGATCGTACCTATATCGGTGGTCCAGGTGAACACCAGTCCTGGGATGCTGTTGTTATACTGGTCGTAGCCCACGGCACTGAACTGCTTCTGTGCACTGGCGGCCAGATTGGTCACGGCCGCAGGGGTGACATTGATGTGGTCCAGCGCATCAGGCACGATCTTGATCGCGCTTGTTCCGTTCACCACGCCCGACGTGGCCTTCGCCCAACCGGTGACACCAGCCATTTTCTGGGCCGTCAGCACGCTTCCGTTCATCGTTCCCACGTTGGTGGTCCAGGTGAACATGAGGCCATCGACCACGTTGTTGAACTTGTCATAGCCCACGGCGGTCAGGTTCAGCACCATGCCGGCCGCGACATCGGTGGACGAGGGCGTCACCAGGATGTAGGACAGCTGCGCGAAGCCAACATAGACCCTCGCGCTGCCAGTTATGCTGCCGACGGTGGCGTTGACATAGCCGGACGCTCCCGACTGGTCCTGTGCGGTGAACATGCCGTTGCTGTCGACCGTTCCCACATCAGTGGTCCAGGTGAACACCAGTCCAGAGATGCTGTTGTTGAACTGGTCATATCCGACCGCGCTGAACTGGGTCGTCGTCCCGGCCAGTGCATTCGGCACCGTCGTCGGTGTGACGATGATATGGTCCAGCGCATCCGGTACGATGTTGACGACCGCAGTCGCGTTCACCACACCGTTCGTCGCCATCACGTAGCCAGTAGCAGTGTTCTTTTGTCCGTTCAGCGTCGTGCCGCTCATCGTTCCTACGTTGGTCGTCCAGTCGAACGTCATCCCAATGATCGGATTGTTGGCGTTGTCATAACCGACCGCCAAGAACTCATGGCTGGTGTTCGCCACCACATTGATGGTGTTCGGGGTGATGGTTATGTACGCCAGCGGTCCGAAAATCACGGTGACGTCCGCTGTGCCGTTCATGAACCCAGATGGCGTGACGGTCGTGCCAGTCACTGCACGTACATACCCGATCGCCGGGGTCTGCTGCGCTGCAAATAGTCCGGTCTGCGTTATCGTTCCGACATTGGTCTCCCAGAACCAGGTCAGACCAGGGATGGAGTTGTTGTATGCATCCTGTCCATCGGCGGTGAACTGTTGCGCCCCGCCCTTCACCACGAACGTCATCGCCGGGGTGACATTGACATGGTCAAGCGGGCCCGGCACTATGGTCACGGTGGCCTCGCCGGTCATGACGCCGTTCTTGGCCCTGACATAACCAGTGACACCGGCGGTCTTGTTCGCCGTGAGCGTGGTACCGCTCATGGTGCCGACGTTGGTCTCCCAAGCGAAGGTGACCCCCGACATGATGTTACCATACTGGTTGATCGCATCGGCAATGAAGTTCTGGGTATGCCCCGCCATCACATCCTTAACTGTGGGTGAAACACGGATCGACGTCAGGACGCTCTTGATCACCTGCGAGGTGAGCGGGTAACGGTCCGTGGCCACTCCACCGTCTATCGCGTATGGTGTGTCGACGATGCCGAACGGGGCATTGACATCGGGGGTGGTCCAGTCCTTCCAGTAATTGCCGCCCGTGCCGTTGTCCCAGGCATTGCCGGTATCATCGTACGCCTGCACGTTCGCCGCGCTGTAGGTGGCGGTCGAGCCATGGTTGTCGATGAAATCGTTCTGGTACACGATGTTGTTGCCGCCAGAATGTATCCACACACCATATGCCAGGTTTGCGAAGAAGGTGCTGTCGTAGAACGTGTTGTACGTGGACAGCATCAGCTGCGCCCCTGGATAGTTACGCACGATGGTGTTGTTGGCGAAGGTGTTCGAATGCGAGTCGTACAGCCAAAGTCCGCTGTATCCATCTCTGATCTCATTGAACGACACGATGCTATCGTTCGTATGGCTCAGGTAGATGCCGATGTAGTTCAGCGATGCGGACTGGTTGAACACCAGCACGTTGGTGCACTGGTTCAGGTAGACACCCGCCCAGTTGTTGTTCGTGACCACATCGTTCGCCAATATTCCATTCACCACATTGTTCAGCGCGATTCCGGAGTCCGGAGCATACGGCCACGAGGATACGCCACCATTGGCGTTCGACACCGTGCAGTCGCGCACGATGAAGTAGGCGGTGGTGTTGCCGATGTATATTCCGTAACCGAGGCCCGTGGCATCGATGGAATATCCTTCGATGACATACGGGGACACTAGCGTTCCAGCACCGGACGTCACGCCGTTAGCCAGCGTGAAGTCGGCATCGCTGTCGATGCGTATCGGCGCATGTGTAACATACGTCGGTGCCTGCGCCCGCGGGCTGTTGATCATCTGGTCCCGCAGCGATATGAATGCGGTCGTGTAGGCGGTGGCGGTCGGTACGTACGGCGGGGTCACGGTCGGACCCGGCGGAGCGGGCGGCTGAGCCCCAACTATCACGTTACCTCCGGCCGTGTCGATCCTCAGCAGGTTCGATGAGGTGGAGTTTAGCTGCTTGGTCGGGAAACCGATGCCAACTGGGTACACCACCGGGTCCCCGATTATCTCGGTGCCGAGGATGCGGAAGTAGTACTGGGTCGAGCCGTCATTGACGATCGTGGCGTTATAGTAGAAGGTATTGCCCTTCGTGTGTCCCGTCGTCGTGAACGGCGAATCCACGGTCGCCAGCGTGGTCCACGGTCCGGTGGACGAGTTAATGGATAGCTGCACGATGTAGCCGGACTCGGCGATCGAATTGTCCGTCCAGGTCATGTTTATCCAGTTGTTGTTGGACAGATTGATCACACCGTTAAGATTGCTGGCCGGCACAGGCGCCACCGCAAACCCTACGGCATGCATCATATCCATCTCCTCATGCTCCAGGAGGTGGCAGTGCCAGACGTATTCCCAACCATAGTTGATGTAATGGTTGGTGACGATCTGACTTACGGCCGATGGGTCGAAGAACCCTCCTGGCGGGGCCAGCAGCAGCTCTCCCTCCGGCTTCGTCGGGTCGATCAGACGGACGGCGTTCGGCACCTCCCATGGTAATGATGGTGAATACGGCCGCATCGCCACTATCGTCACCGACAGCGGATCGACTCGCACCGTCTCCTTCCATCCTATCTCGTTCAGGTCAGGGGCGTAAATGGCCCCGTCCCAGCCTACCCTATTGATCAGCTGCACGTTCATCAGGTGCCAGTGCATCGCGTGCGTGTCGACGCCGTTATGCGTGATGGCCCAGATCTGCGTGCCATCACCCTGCACAGGCGTCAGCGGATACATGTTGTCCGTGAGCAGGTCCACCGGCGGGCTGGCATAGCCTAGCGGAATGAACATCTGCGTCACGGCGGTGCCCATGTTCACCTCCAGGCCCAACGTTCCGCTCATTCTTCCATACTCCACATCGTAGGAGCCGCCCATCTCATCATGGATTGCTTTCGGTTCCAACGGGATGGTGACGGAGTTACCGGCCAGGGTGGTGAAGGTCATGCTGCCGTCGCCTATCCTGACGTAGTTGTTGTTGGAGAAGCTGCCCCCATATGCCGCGTTGTAGAAGTTCTGTGGCACCAGGACTGGGTCCTGGGACAGCTGGAACACGCTCTTGTGCGCCGAGGTGTTGGAGAACGCATCGAACAGCGCACTGAAGTCATATGCAGGCGCAGAGGTCTTATTGGCCACATGGATCTGCATGATGGTGCGGGTGTTCGGCCCGTAGCCCGGCAGGGTGTTGGCGGCTCCGCCGGAGGCGGTCTGGTCGCCGTCGCCGGTGAAGTAATCGTTGCGCGGGTCCTTGGCCGGGAATCCCCCCGGCGCATCGTTGTACAGGATGAGCGTCTTGCCGGCATAGGCCGAAAAGTCGACGATCACATCGGCCCTCTCCGCGCTGCCCAGCAGCAGCGAGTGGTCCTGCACGTTACCATACGTGAAGGTCTTGGCGTTGAAGTTGTAGGTGACCGGCTGCTGCGGTATCACGACCGGTGAAGGCAGGAAGCCGCCCTCTGTACCTATCTGTATCCAGTTCGGTCCGGATGTCGCCGGGTCCGGCACTCCTCCGAAGCGGCCGTCGGTGGGCCACAGCGCCGGGTATCCTGGCGTCGGGACTGCCGGCACCATCTTGACCTCGGTGTTGGTCCGCCCGTCCCAGGTCGTAACCGATGGATCGGCCACGTACATCTGCAGGTTGTAGAATCTGTCGTTGGCCGCGTTCAAGATCCTGAAACGCACAGCGGTCGGATCGACCGTCAGCACTGGATAGGCCTGTCCGTTGACAACCGAAGTGTCCATGAACGCCTCCATCGTGGAGGATACATTGGGCACGCCAGGGATCATCGGCGGCTCAACGGAGTTCGGGTCCGAGGGATTGTAGTACGGGTTCGGGACCGGTCCGTACGTAATACTGGTCGGCGGGAAGAACCATGGTCCGTAGTCCCAACGGCCCAGATCATTGGCGCCTGTCGGCGAGTACGGGTTCTGGTTCGGCATGTAGACGTGCGGGAACCACAGGTCGCCGGTGGTGGGCGTGATACCGTTCGAGCCCCATGCCCATGTCGGGTCCTGGTAGGCTATGGTCGTGCTGTCCACGAACGTCTTGTCCTGGATGATCAACGGAATGCCGTATAGGTTAGCGCCGGTCCCCGATGGCAGTATGCCAGCGTTGATCAGTTGGTTCTCTATGGAATCTGTAAGCAGATATCCTGCCGCCTCACCGGCGTACACGTTCAGCCTGGTGATCCCATAGGAGTGGTCATGGTAGAACATCAACCTGGCGCTCTGCTGGTTCGTATAATAGAACGTCATGGCTCCGGGGCCGGGGTCGTTGGACGCCCCGGGGGCCGGGGCACTGGTGACCCCTACAGTGTCCGGAACGACCTGGCCGTTCACGAACCACATGTCCGGAACGTACTCTACGCTGACGCCCTTTGGATACTGGGTGGTCTCACCGGCGGGGGTGATCCACTGATGTGGCGTACCATCGGAGATCCAAGGTGTCGCTCCGCCATGCAGGTGCAGGGTAGCGCGGTTCTGAGTATAGTTCTCGAACATCATGGGGTTCATGAGCGACGCGTTCGGACCCATGCCCGCACCCATGGTGGTGGTATCGACCGGGATGAACAGATTTCCGTTTATTCCGATCGGGAGCAGGTTATAGAAAGTCACCCTCGTCGGAATATCTCGACTGGCGACCAGAACAGGACCGAGGTAGCTCGGTTGGTCCATCCCATATGCCTGAGATCCATCTGGCATTAGGATGGCAGATCCGTCTGGGTTGGTAAGCGCAACGTGGTTGCTATACCCGGCGATCGCCGGGGTCTCCAGCTGCACATAACCGACGAGGAGGGTCGAGGGCAGGTCAGAGGAGAACTTATGCATGTACCTCACGACCGCGATCTCATAGTAGTCACAACCAGGATAGGTCGTAAGGTCCGGAACACCGATCCCAATGTAGTTGCCTAGATTGTTGGCGTTAGACGCGCCCAGCCCGGGCAGGGTATCGATGAACTTTCTGATGCCTCCGGTCAATGCCCCATCCATGTTGCAGGTCAGCGCAGCACCTGAGCCGGTCGGGTCAGCGATCTTTGCTATGGGGGCGCTGTATCCCGACCCTCCAAACACCACATTGATGGAATAGATCGAACCCGAGATGACCACTGCGGTCGCTATGGCCCCGCTTCCAGTGCCCCATGCGTCCTCTATTGTTACTACGGGGTTGGAATACCTGGTACCAGAATTGTCAACGGTGATGCTGGTGATGGACCCTGTGGGAACGGGGCTGTTCGCATAATTAGCATATGGCCCGAAGTAATGCGGAACCCCCCCGGGGTCCATTTGCCCCAAAGCCAGATTGGCAGAGGTATTCTTCACGTTGCCCTGGAACGCCATGCTCTGGGTTGACAGGACATAGCCCATTCCCGCGGTCAACAAGAAGGAAACCACCAAAAGCACAGAAATGATTTTTGTTACGCTGATGCCACCAATTTTGCTATCCCGTTTCATTGGAACTGCTCCCATTCGATGTGGCACCTCTTTTTTGAGCTGTTACTATTAATTATTTTGTGGCAAGAATGTATCATCAGGCGATGATTCTACAATCGTATCTGGCATTGCGAGAGAATTTTAATGGCCGTTAATAGAATAATGTCGAGATGATTCTGAAACACATTTTTCCAAAGGCCTCTGGGAGCTTCGGGAAGTCGTCCTCAAACAGCTCAAAATTGTGGTTGAGATAATTTCTGAACATTTGGGTTCAGTGCCAAGGGAGCATACATTCGCATGTTTCGTGACTGGTCAGCTAGAACGTGAAAACGTTTGGTACAAATTATCTAGGTAAGAAGAGTGGTGGGCTCAGCCGAGACCGCTCATCACTTAAGCCAGATGGAGAAAATGGAAATTCAATTCCACAGGCAGAATGCAGGGCCAGCTCGAAAACCCTATTCCCTCCCAGTATTGGGAGGTTTTTTGTTCACCAGAGCGGTCTAACTAAGCCCTCATCGAGGATGACGTGCATAACTTGCTGTCGTAACAACAAGAATAATGGCTTTAATCAAAGAACAGATATATCCCCTTATCGAAGACCATGTACCCGACACCGAAAGGAAGGAAGATCGCCAAGAAGCTGGTTGAGATTGAAAAGGTCTTAGAGGCATGATTTTGTCGAAAGAAGATGATGAAGAACTCAATGACTCTCTGGATACAATGCTGGATATGGCATGGTGGAGACTCAACGAATGGTATTCTGAAAAAAACTCAATCAACACAAACACTAGCATCATTCTTACTCTAGATGGAGTTCTGGTCGCTCTATTGTATGACAATGAAATGTTTAAAATCGATGTTGGAATCGGAGCGCTTCTTGCCTTGTCGGCATCAGCGTTTCTCTCAATGTTAATATTATTTGGAACAACATTTAAAAGTATTGGAATAAGTGAATCGTTAGAACAATTCAAAACCAAATTCTATTCCTCCAGTGACCTCAAATTGAACCTGCTCAGCAGTCTTGGAGGTATTGAACGAAGAAATAGGAAAAAAATAGGAACACAATGGAAGCTACATAACGCATCCATTGTCCTGCTCGCGATTGCGTTCACTTGTATAATATGGGTTACGCTTTCTTGAGTTCTTTGCCAAAGAAGTGGGTTTTGGATGTGTCTGGACCAGTCCCCTTAATAACATCGATCATCACTGCCGGATTCTCTGGTGGAATATTCACCGGTTCCTGCTTAGCAGTGTTGATAATAGTAATCATCACTGCCGGATTCTCTGGTGGTATCTCAACTGTCCTCGGCTTGTCTTGATTTTCTTCGCTCATCGTATCACTTACGCTCCCCACCCACCGTAGGGTGTGAAATCCTTCAAGTACGACTCTCCAGGTCGGACCTCTCCCTGATCTATATGATTTTTCCAGTCCTCATCAAGGAACGATATGGCAGCCATGTTGTAGGGCTTCGAAAAACCCAGGCGGTACTGTCGGTCTTTCTTGGTGTCAATGCTGTCATAATCCACTGCGAACGTATCGAATTCGGGCAAGCCCTTCGCGCAGGCGATTGCTTTCTTTACCTGACCTACGCCCCAGCAATCCTTCATTACCACATTGAGTACTTTCCCGAATTTGTTGTCCTCATCATGTGAGGTGCTCCCGCCGAAGAATAATTCGTCGCTTGTGGATGCGTTAATCCTCATGCTTGCCATGGATACTCCATGGTCCAATCCGCTCAAACCAATGACGTTCGCGTTTGACCACCAAAGGGGTAGCATTTGGTTGTTGCAGACATCCGACAACCTTTCGATGAACCATTTGACCGAGTTGATCCTGCCCTGAGTTTTACTGATGCCTTGAAGACCACGAATATGGACATGCACTCCATCATACATCTGGGAATTCAAAGCGGCGTTAGCGTTAGTTACCATCTTATGGAGTGGTTCGACCTCATCCGGTTTGAACATTGATGGGTTGATATCCAGCGTGTAAAAACACATTGGTATGTTGCTCTCGGTTCGGTCATTTAGAACATCAGCATAGGCGAGGTTGATTTTATGGGCACTACTGACACTGCTAGGTATCTTGCCATCGATTATCGGTACAAACCCGGACATTGCTTTGGCCCTGCACCTGATTGCAGATGTGACAGACCATTCGATCAGAATCCTAGTAAGAGGCAACTGCTCGTATTTCGTGTTGACGACCTCATCCCAGAAGAGCATTGTGTTGCCCGACTTTGACGCTAGGTTTGTTAAGGTGTCTGCAATTTCCAGCCCTTCATCTTTGCCAATCCCTAACGAGGTTCTCGGCAATCCCTCCACTAGTTCCTTTTTGAACGAATCTAGACCCTGCTGGGCACCGGTCCATATAAATTCGGACGGGAACGACATGACCACCGGGTGATCCTTCGCAAAATCAAGATAGGGGTTACCTAGAACCTCTCCTCGAAGGAGGTCCTCCAATCCCATCACTTTCTTCATCATCGAGTGAGCGGTCAGGCCGCACAGTTCTACGGGCTGGTTCTTGCTCAACAACTCTCTGTTCCTCAGAAGTACTTCGATATCCTCAGGGCCTTTGAAGTATGGCATAAGGCTGCTGATGCCCCCATTCAATTCCTTGCTCATACATACCCATTGGCCGAGCTGGGCACGCTCCACCTTCTTAGTGATGACTATTGTGCTTTGTCTCATCTAACAAACACTCCTTTGCCAGGGTCTTGGATTTCAAATTTGTTCATCGTCTCGATGATAAACTCGGCCATTTCCCTCGCGTGATCTGAATCAACGAATATTGCGCCCTCTACCGTTTCACCGTTCAATAGAGAGAATTTGCGCTCTTGAATCTGTAACCTTGGAACCCGTTTGCCCTCGTGTAGCGATAATCGAAATGTTTGATGTCCAAATTCTTTCGATGTCTGTAAATATTTGTGAACGAGCTTTCCGTTAGGGTAATACAACTTTGATTTTATGCCGGGTACTTCCCGGTCATAAATCTCCCGTCTCATCACCAATTCTTTTAGAATATCTCTGGACCTTCTCTCGGTTACTCCAGTGGCATCCGCCACCATCTTCGCAGTTACTCCATCGGGATTCTGACGGACTATCCCGAGAGTAAGAGAGATGATGTCGCCATTTGTTCGAGGATTGTCTTCTGATACCCCCAGTATTTCTGCGACACTTGAATCCTTCAATTTTGCCATGTGCATCCCCTATTCAATATGTTACGGCTTCCGTAAGTGCATATGTAATATATAAACATTATCATCACTATTTATACTATAATAATTCTAATTTCTGATTCGTCGGCGTTATCACATATTAATTCCGCGTATTAAGAATGTTTCTATTTCATTAATCAATCCGGCCGGGTCTTGCATTTGTCAATGAGCATTTATTATTATTCTTTGACACCATGTTGAACTTTACAGGGATTTCCGCGTTGGTGACCTCCCTTATTGACTCGATTACCTGCTGATGCAATGCTAGGATTGGGCATTCCTCGCACTTTGGCATGATCATCTGCGCGCTCTGTTCCTGCAATCACTCATACGACCGAAGTCCCACAGGTAACGTTTTTTCGATATATTATTTCAAAATCGTATCATTAGAGCTGATATTGTATCACTGCTAATCTGGCTAACAAACGTTTTTCATCAACGAACCATATACAAATCCGGGCAGTGGGGATTTGAAGAACGCCATAATCGAAAATCCAGTCATCAATTCGCCATACAAAGAACCAAACAAATACTTCCGTTTCACAGATGAAGGGATCACCAGCGAAATAATTAGCGAGCGGCGTCCAAGCTCGTACTTCTTACCCATAGCGAAACCTCGCAAGAGGGATAAACAGACCGCGTTCGAGACGGAATGGACCAAGGACCGCATCCAGTTCAACAAGTTCGTCAATGAGGTCCGTCCACGTATCGAACAATGGCGTGAGATGAATTATCCCGGCGTGACCTCCATTACTCGGCAATTACTCGAATATTGGAATGACGAGCGGCGAGAGAAAGGCCTATTCTTCTGTCAAAAGGAAGCTCTGGAAACGATCATCTACATCACCGAAGTGGCAGAGAAGAGCGGCGATGTTTACATATCCAACGAGCTTAAGAAAGCCAACGATGAACTCAATGCGTCTTTACCTCGCATTGCCATGAAGATGGCAACCGGCTCTGGGAAGACTGTTGTGATGGCAATGCTTATCTCGTGGCAAACGCTGAACAAGATCGCCAACAACCAGGATGCGAGATTCTCGGATGCGTTTCTTATCGTTACGCCTGGTATTACAATCAAGGACCGTTTGCGGGTCCTTTTTCCAACAGACCCGGAGAACTACTATCGCCAACGGGACATCGTACCATCTGAATGGATGGAGCGGTTGTGTCAGGCCAAGATCGTAATCACAAACTTCCATGCCCTTCAACTTCGGGAAAAGATCGAGGCAAGTAAGATTACTAAAACTATATTGGGAAATCCTTCCGCCTTCACGGAAACGCCCGATGAAATGGTACGCCGGCTGTGTCGAGAACTAGGCAATAAGAAGAACATCATCGTTCTGAATGACGAGGCACATCACTGCTATTTCCATCATGATGGAGATGAGAAAGACCTCACTGTTGAAGATAAGGATGAGGTAAAACGCAGGGACGAGGATGCTAGGGTTTGGATTAATGGCCTTGTAGCAGTGAACAATAAACTTGGGATTCGATTCGTTTACGACCTCTCAGCCACGCCATTCTTCCTTTCAGGTTCCGGTCATCCCGAGGGAGAGATATTTCCATGGGTAGTATCCGACTTCTCTTTAATTGATGCAATCGAGTCTGGCATCGTTAAGATTCCCCGTGTTCCAGTGTCCGATAATTCGATGACCGGGGAAATGCCCACCTATCGTAACATCTGGCCGCTAATTAAGGACAAACTCCCACGCAAAGGCCGAAAGGACACCGAGGGCATTGAAGGAGATCCCAAATTACCGGCAGTGCTTCAAGGGGCTTTGCATAGCCTATATGGCAACTACGAAAAATATTACCGAGCTTGGGAATCGTTCGCTTCTAATCATAAGAGCGCCCAAACTCCTCCTGTTCTCATTGTCGTATGCAACAACACGAGCGTCTCTAAGCTTGTTTTTGATTACATATCAGGATGGGGGAAGCAGATACAAGATCGTGATGTTGTCCAAGCCGGGGCATTGGAGATATTCCGTAACGACGATGGGCAGGGGAACTGGTTGCCGAGACCTAATACAATTTTGGTCGATAGCGAGCAACTGGAGTCTGGCGGGCAGATGAGCGATCAGTTCCGCAAGATCGCTTCTCGGGAAATCGAGGAGTTCAAGAACGAATACCGGACCCGATTCCCTGGACGGGATGTTGAGCAATTGACCTCGGAAGACATACTCAGAGAGGTTATGAATACCGTCGGGAAGCCAGGCAAACTTGGAGAAAACATCAAGTGCGTCGTCTCGGTTTCAATGCTTACCGAGGGATGGGACGCTCAGACAGTCACACACGTACTAGGTGTACGAGCGTTTGGCACACAACTTCTTTGCGAGCAGGTGGTAGGTCGAGCGTTGAGACGAATGAGCTATGCCACGGACGATAATGGTATGTTTCTACCTGAGTACGCCGAGGTCTATGGTGTGCCATTCTCCTTCATCCCGGCCAAGGGCAGGCCATCGCATCCCGGCGAACAGAAAGAGGTTCATCGGGTCAAAGCGATGCCGGACAGGACCTCGTCGGAGATACGATACCCCAAATTGCTTGGATACAGGTACGACATTGGTGAGGACCGCCTGACCGCCACATTCAATCAAGCATCGAAAATGGTACTATCAACTCATGATCTTCCAACGATGACTGAGATGGACCCTATCGTGGGCACGAGCGATGTTCATACCCTGGAAGACCTGAAAAAACAACGACCCAACGCTGTCGCATTCTTCCTGGCTAAAAAATTGCTGGAAACCAAGTTTCGAGATGAGGCAGACAACCCCAAACCATGGCTTTTCCCACAACTTCTGGAAATAACCAAACGATGGCTCAATGAGTGCGTCGAGTACAAATCGGATACTTTCCCGCAAATGCTTCTCCTGGTCCAGTTTTCGCAAACGGCGGTGGACCGTTTGTACAGC
>MVRC01000009.1 GCA_002067865.1 Methanomassiliicoccales archaeon PtaU1.Bin124
AGGCGGGCCTCTTCCACGCCCTTGTGCGCACCCGCCTGCCAAACATGGTTGCCGAACAGGTTCCTGGCACATCCGTTGATGATGTGCGCGGCGGTGTGATGACGCATCAGCTGCGTCCTCCTCTCCTTGTCCAGGCTGCCCAGCACCTTCTTTCCGACTGCTGGCGCGGGGCCATCGATGTAGTGCAGGATGCAGGTCTTGACCTTGATGACCTTGATGACCTTGTGGCCATCCAGCAAGCCCAGGTCCCATTCCTGCCCGCCGCCCTCTGGATAGAAGGCCGTCTTGTCCAGCACTATGCCTCCGTTTATGACCGCCACGACCTTGGCCTCGAAGTGGTCCAGCTGCGGATCTTCGTAATAGAGCATGCGCGTCTCTGGCAGGTTGTCCGGCCATTGCTCCTTTTTCTCCACCTCGGCCTCCGGTTTCTCATGGCGCTTCGATACCTCCATGTAGAAGTGGTCTGGCACATCCACCAGGTCCGGTGCATATTCCTTGACGATCTCTGGGTTGAGCCCGTGTGAGTCGTACAGCTCGATGAGCTTCTCCAGGGAGAGCTTCTGGCCCTTCTTCAGGTCCTTGCCCAGCTTCTGGACCAGCCCCTTTCCTCTTTCCAGCGTCTCCCAGTATCTGGCCTCTTCGACGTTCACCAAGTTGATGATGTCGTCCCGATTGCCAGGGAGCTCTGGAAGGATCTCGCTGAAGTAGTCGATCTGACGGCTGACCGCCTCGGACAGCTTGATGTCGAGGCCGAGATTGCGGATGGAACGCAGGGCGCGCCTCACCAGCATGCGGGCGAAGTAACCCTCGCGAACATTCGACGGAACGACGCCATCGTTGAGAAGGACCATCAGGGCGCGCGAGTGATCGCAGACCACATAGATGTCCTCCAGCGGCGCCACGATCTTCATCAGCTCGTCGTAGGAGATACCGATCCTCTCCGCGGTCAGCTCGCGCAGCTTGCGAACGTCCGCCGCGGTCTTCATGTTCATAGCGCCAGCGATCTTGCTGTACTCCGTTAGGACCTTCTCGTCCACCGACACGTTGCACAGGTCCTTCAACCAGGCCACGACAGGTCCGAAGACGGCCTCATAGGCGGATGTCTTCCCCTGTGAGACCCAGCAGATGCGTTCCAGACCGTAGCCGGTGTCGACCACGGTCATGTCCATCATCTTCCTGCCTTCCGGTGTCTCACGATACATCATGAACACCAGGGTGGCGACCTCTACGCCTTCCAGCAGTACCTCGACGCACGGACCGGCATTGCCGCCGCCCTCCCACCACTCCTCGATGTATCGAAGCTTGCGGGGATCGGTACCCAACCTTTCAGAGAAGAAGCGGTGGCACAGCTCTACGGTCCTGTCTTTGAAGTATATCTCCTTGCCAGGCTTGTTGAACGCGTGGTGGGCCAGCATCTCAAAGAACGTAAAGTGCCGGCCAGTCTTGCCGACATTATCGATGTCATTGAAACGTACGCAGGTCTGTGATATGGTGAGCGGATTGGCAGGCGGGTCGATGACCCCGTTCAGGACCCAAGGCTGGAAATCGTAGATCGAGGCCTGGGTGAAGAACACGTCATCACGCCAGCGGGCCACGATGGGGTACCTCTTGACCCGCCCATGACCATTTTCCTCGTAGAAAGAAAGGTAGGCCTCGCGGGTGTCATGCAGCGACATTGACTTGTTCATAGGGGAGTGGCCGATGAAGGTGTACTCCTCGCAAGGCGGCTCCCCGCAGGTCTCCCAGTCGCCCAGGCTCCAATAGAACCTGTTGCATTTCGGGCACTGCTTGCGCTTGAACCCGTTGTCCAGGAAGAACTTGAGTTGAAAGTCAGACTCTGACATAGCCCCGAGTATTAAAAGGACGATATTTGTACCTTTTTCATTTTTCAGAGCAGGTCCAGACTATTTCAGGAGATACTTGTTCTCGGAATAATCGATACGAAGGTCGATGACCGCCAGCACATTCCTGCGCAGGCAATCTCGGAGGATCTTTTCCAGATGCTTCCCATCCTCCACCCGATACCCTTCTGCTCCGAACGCCTCGGCCAGCTTGACAAAGTCGGGATTGTTGAACGTGCAGGATGAGGACCTCCCGCAGGCCTTCTCCATCTTCAGCTTTATCAGCCCGTATCCCTGGTCGTCGAAGATCAATACCACGAACGGAACATTGTTCTCCTTGGCCGTGGCCAGTTCGGCCATGGTCATCATGAAACCGCCGTCCCCGCACACGGCGACGACATTTCTGTCCGGATAGGCCAGCTTGGCCGCTATGGCTCCAGGTATGCCGATCCCCATCGATATGAGCCCATTGTCCAGGACCAATCCGTTCTCCACCTGGACCGGATAATATTTAGCCAGCCAGAGGAGATGGGCGCCAACATCGCTCACAACGATATCGTTCTTGGAGAGGACCTTGCGAAGGATTCGAACGGCGTTCTGAGGTTTCACTCCATCCACATCTTGAACGGGGGTTTCGATCATCTGGTGGATGCTGTTACGGATCTCCTCTGACCAGAGCGGCCTGATGTGCGCCTGATCGGTGAGCGATTGCAGCACATGACGCAGAGGACCGATAACTTGTACGTCTGGCTCCAGGCCTTCAGCATGGCCGGCGGGGGATTCTCCGATATACAACAGCTCCTTCTTGTCCCCGATGTTCCAGTACTGCGGCTGGAACTCTATGACATCGAATCCGATGAGCATGATCAGATCGGCCATCTGGTACGCGGCCCTGGCATTATCGCTCGCCCTGACCCCTGTTGTATTTAAACTGCATGGATTGTCGTATGGCACCATCCCGGTGGCGAACCAGGTGTGGATAACGGGGATGTTCCAGCGGCGGCAAAGGTCCCTCAGCTGACGGACCGCACCCGCCCTCATGACCCCGTTCCCTGCGATAATCAATGGGCGCTGGGACTCCATCATCATCTCGGCGATCTGGGCCATCGAACGAGAGTCTGGCCGTGACATCTCTGTGACGCAGCGGGGATGAGGTTCGCCCTCGGCGGGCATCTTCATGACATCCTCGGGCAGCTCCAGATGAACAGGTCCAGGCCTCTCTTCCATCGCCAGGTCGAACGCCCTACGTATCTGGATCGGAATCCGGTTGGGTGTGTGCAAGCCGATGCTGGCCTTCGTTACCGGCCCGAACAGCCTCTGGATGTCCAACACCTGCTTTTGCGGTGGATTTGTCCGGTCCGCACCGGCCTGGCCCGTCAATGCGATCAGAGGGGTATAGGAAAGTAGCGAGGTGGCGATGCCAGTTGTGAGATTCGTTGCACCGGGCCCAAGAGTGCTGAGGCATGCCTGGGGTCTCCGGGTTAGCCTGGCCAAAGTTCCGGCGATGAAGGCGGCGGATTGCTCATGCCTGGTCAGAATGAATTGAACATCAGAATCAACCAGGCTGTCCATGAAGGCGATGTTCTCCTCTCCGGGAATGCCGAATATCCTGTCCAGCCCCTCGGCCTCAAGGCACTTTACTACCAGGTCCGACGCCCTCATGAAGTATCCCTACTCGAATACCCTGGCCCTCTTTTTATAGACTGCGTCTGAAGCGCACTTCACGGAATCTTCGATCTTGCCAGATGACTGCATTGCCATGATGCCATCCTCTTCGAGGAACTCCTTGGCCGGATCACCAAAGCTCTTGGCGACGACGACATCGAATCCCTTCAAGGCCGCAGCCATCATCTCCAGCTTACCCCGGTGTGCTTCACCGAACATCGCAACGTTCGGCATTTCCCCGATAATGATCGGTGGCAATGAGATCATCTGGCCCTCTTCCACGGCGAACGCAAGGAAGCGCTTCGCGTGTCCGAAGTGAGTATCTACGGTCGCCCCGTCCTCGCTGGCCACCGCCACCTTGTGCCTGACCTTGCCTTCCATCTCGACCGTTACAGGTCCCTCGGTCGGCACCTTCTTCATTCCGCATGTCACATGGGCGAACTCGGCCGAACGGTCCTCGCCCAGAAGGCCGATCGCATCGGCGCGGCAGAAACGACAATGACGCATCTGCAGAATGTCTGGCTCGCATAGGTCCTGCAGTTTCTTCCTCTCCTCGGCCGTGGGCGCCCTCTTGTTCTCGAAGTTCGCTCCCGGGACGGGGATCAGCGGGATGATATTGACGATATAGGCCCCGGCCTCCTTGACCTTCTTCGCCACTTCCGGAATATGGTCCGCGTTCACTTCTGGCACCATGACCACGTTCGCCTTCACCAGCATCCCGGATCGGGAGGCCATCTCGATGCCTTTCAGCTGGTTCTCGATCATCCTCTTCCCCGCTTCCGCGCCGCGGAGGGTTCTTCCCTCGTATACGACAAAATCGTAGATCTTCGCCGCGATCTCAGGGTCGATGGCGTTTATCGTCACGGTGATGAACTTCACACCGAGGGCCTTCAATCGCTCTATCGATGCTGGCAGCATCAGGCCATTGGTGCTGAGGCACAATGTCAGCTCGGGAAACGCCTTTCTTACCAGCTCTAGGGTCAGGAACGTTTCCTCATTGGCCAAGGGGTCCCCTGGTCCAGCGATGCCTATGACGGATAATTGGGGGATCTTCTCCTTGACGATCCTGATCTTCTCCACAGCTTCGGCCGGAGTAAGCACTTCGCTGGTGACACCTGGCCTACTTTCATTGGCACAATCATATTTCCTGTTGCAGTAGTTGCATTGGACGTTGCATCGGGGTGCGACCGGCAGGTGCATCCTAGCGAATTTTGTGTGTGCCCCGACATTGTAGCACGGGTGTGTGTCCAGCATCGCCTTCATCTGAGCTGACATCTCTGGCTTCGTATCCGCGCACATTCGCGCTTTGATTCGAACAACGAGTATAATATTGTGTCCATGGCCGACCCCTTCCGATACGATATCAACGTCTCTCTTCATGCCGGAGAAAGTATGTTTTTATAATGCCAGTTCAGTGAAATGTTTGATGTTCAACGAGAGATCGTTGGAAAGGTTGTTCCAATCGATGAACAGCCATGTACCCTCCGTCCGTCCTTCATTGGAATCGTTGCTGGAATCGAACGACCCAGTGTACCTGGGGAAGGATGGAAGGACCTTTCATGTGGACAAGGAAGAGCTCCGTCTCCTCTCCACCTATCTGGATATATGGGACTGGTCCCGGTTGAAGATCCCGCTCCTTTTGATGACAGATACGAACTATGAGGGTGGCATGTGGAAGGTGAGCGGGAAGCTCGAGGTAACGGTCATATCAAGGTTCCTGGGTCGTGAACCGGAGAAGGAGAACGAGATGCTCATCTTCTACCCCCATCTGCTCAAGATACGTCAGACCTTCCCAACAGCGGTGAACGTTCTATATCTGCCGTGAACATGGATTAGGATTATACCAATCCAGATTCATAGTTGTTCGATGGCCTTAGTTCGAACCGACCCAATCATCGCCTGGCTTTTATCCTCTGAAATCCCGACGATCCGATATCGCACCCTGGTCGAGCTTCTGGAAGTAAAAGAGAACGATCCGGAAGTTAAGAATGTGAAACGGCATATCATGGACGAAGGGCCAGTTCCAACCATCTTGGGCAAGCAGAATGCCGGAGGGTATTGGGGGGAACCGGAGGATTTCTACCAGAGAAGCAGGTATCGCGGCTCCTGCTGGAACGTGCATCTTCTCGCCCAGCTCGATGCCGATGGGAACGACGAACGGATCAAAGCGGCCTGCGAGTTCATGTTGCAGTATTCCCAACATCATGAGACCGGCGTGTTCTGCTATCGCGGAGACAGCTCCGGAGGAATGAAAAAGGGCATGTTGCCCTGCCTGACGGCGAACATGGTCTATTCGATGGCCAAGTTCGGCTATGCCCGGGATGAAAGGGTTTTGAAAGCGGCTTCTTGGCTGGTAAATAATATGCGTTACGAGCTAAAAGGGGTTACTGAAAAGAACTGGCCATATCATTACGATATCTGCTGGCGTAAACGGACATGCCGTTCCGGGGCGGTCAAGGTCCTGAACGGTCTGATGGAAATGAGGGACAACGGCGCACCCCTACAGATTGATCGCTCGATCGAAGAATGTTCAGAATATGTGGCTCGATCCTGCACTGGAAGAGATGAAACGCAACCTTCCACCTTGACAAGACCGGAATGGGATCGACTCGGATTCCCTCATCTATACGACACCGACCTCTTGGAGATCGGTGATGTTCTATGGCGAAGCGGGGTTAGAGGAAAGGCGATGGACGAGATCGCTGAACGGATCCGTTCATTCCAGGGAAATGATGGTCGATGGACACAGAACGGGCAATTTGTCAATAAACTGTCCGTTAGAATTGAAAAACCTAATCAACAAAGCAGATTCGTAACAATGCTTTCGCTGATCCTCTTGAGCAAAATGAATAAAATTTAAAGGATTAATTCGGAAGAGTTACACATACGCAACCTGTTTAACGGTTAAGCCACAGCCTACCGATTAAAGTAAGCCATACATAGTTTCGGCGAGAACGAACATTAGTAATCGCGGACTGAATACCTCGGAGAACCTCGATACTTACATCCCGATCCTATCAAGCTCATCATCTATGAGCGTTCTAAGATGCCTCTTTTCCAGGGTAGCTTCGAGCTTAGATGCTTTCAGCTCTTATCCACTAGGGCGTGGCTGCTCAGCAGTGCCTTGTCAGACAACTGATGGACTAGAGGCCCCGGACCCCCGTTCCTCTCGTACTAAAGGGTCCTTCCCGTCAGGCATCAAAACACTTCCACCAAAAAGCAACAAACCTGTCTCACGACGGTCTAAACCCAGCTCACGATCCCTTTTAATGGGCGAACAACCCCACCCTTGGCAGCTGCTGCACCGCCAGGATAGGGAGAGCCGACAGCGAAGTAGCAAGCCGCCAGGTCGATATGAACTCTTGCTGGCGACGACTCAGTTATCCCCAGGGTAACTTTTCTGTCATCAATCGCCCCCATTCAGAAGGCTGATTGGTTCGTTATGCCCTACTTTCGTATCGCCGTTTCTTGTTGGCCGAAACGGCGTCAAGCTAGCTTTTACCATTACATTCACCGGCAGATTTCTGACCTGCCTGAGCTAACCATTGGGCGCGCTTGTTACATTTGTGAGCGCGTGGCGCCCCACCCAAACTGCCCACCTATCGGTGTCCTTCTTACGAAGTTAGTGATACAAATTCAAAAGGGCGGTGTTTCATGGTTGACTCGGAGTCGACCTAGCGGCCGATCCTGGTAACGTCTACCGCCTACCCTACACATTCAAGTTCATACCACAACAACAGGCTGCAGTAAAGCTCCATGGGGTCTTCGCTTTCAGGTGGAAGATACTGGACTGTGCGCCAGTAATGTTGGTTTCACCGGCTTCCAGGCGGGGACAGTAGAGCTCTCGTTGGGCCTTCATGCGAGTCGCCAATTAAGCGACAAGGTAT
>MVRC01000010.1 GCA_002067865.1 Methanomassiliicoccales archaeon PtaU1.Bin124
GCTGATGTGCATCATCCAGAACGCGGAGAGCGGGAACGAGCGGCTCACCACCGGGGAGGTCTATGAGACCTATCGAGACGTGGCCAGGCATCTGGGGCTGGTAATTTTGACCCAGCGCCGCATCACCGATCTCATCTCGGAATTGGACATGCTGGGCATCATCCATGCCAAGGTTAAGTCCTTCGGGCGCGGGGGCAGGACGAAGGAGATCGACCTGAACGTGTCTCCTCTGGACACAAGAAAGGTGTTGGAGGAGGACGACATGTTCCAGGACCTGAAGAACTACCACCCGAAGAACCAGACCACATTGATCTAGGAGCGTTTCTTCCAGAACTTCAGCCTTTCTAACCAGGCCTTCGGCTTCGCCCAGATGTCGACGCCCCTTTTCTTCATAACGGACGTCACAACGTCAAGGCTGACCGGTATGGCCACGATCAAGAAGATGCAGACGAACAGGTCGGTCCAGCTGTTGGCAGCCACCCCAGGTCCGTATGGCGTGAACTGCCCTGAAGCCCAGAGCTTCAACAGTCCGAACCATGGTAGTTCACCCCTCGCCACCCCAACCACCCAGCTATCCAGGATGGGCTCGCGGCAGATGGGTGCCTGGGGATTCTGATCTATGAGATCGTTGTGGTCTCCCTTGGTGATGAACCCGTTGTGCTTGTATTTGGCCAGGTTATCGAGGGGGATCACGAGCGTCTCATCCTTGTAGCCAACATGGAATATCTCCAGGTTGCCGGTCATGGACCACCATTGGCCGTCGCTCACTCCGCCATGGGACCAAAGATCGTCCGGGAAATTTGCAAGGGAAGGTGCGTCGAACGAAAGTGACGTCGCATTGTACTCGAGGTAGATGATGGCCCGATGTATGATGGGCGTATACTGGCTCGAGCCATATCTCTGATAGACGACGACGTCGCCGTATTCGCCGAAAGTATTGTAACCACTGGAATAAGACGATACATATGTGCGGATGGAGGAGGTGGAAGAGACCTTCTGCACGAGCACCATGTCGCCGGTATCGATGACGCCGATGGAGCTTTGGGTGGTCGAATGTTCCATGCTTCCCGATTCGACCACGACCAGCGGCGGCCATATGCCGCTGTACAAGAAGAGGGCCCCGATGATGATCACGACCGCGATGGCGGCGAACAATATGCTCTTCAGCTCATCGTACGCCCGTCGGAAGCGACCCTTGGGTTCGGCCACGGCGTTAGGGAGGGCAGAATTGATAGATATAACATTTGCACCCCTCCATCAGATGAATATATTATCATGCAGCGCATCAGCCTGGTGGATTGAAATGGACCGTCCGGACAACGACACATATTTCATGGCCATGGCCGAGCTCGTTTCCACCAGGTCCACCTGCCTCAGACGGAAAGTAGGGGCGGTGATCGTGAAGGAGAAACGGGTCCTCAGCACCGGGTACAATGGCGCTCCGAAAGGACTGAGGCATTGCGAGGAAGTGGGCTGCGTTCGACAAAACCAGAACATCGAGACTGGCACCCGCCACGAACTATGTCGCGGGGTCCATGCCGAGCAGAACGCGGTGGTCCAGGCAGCATATTTCGGCACGAGCATAAAGGACGCATCAATCTATACCACCTGTTTCCCGTGCGTGCTATGCACCAAGATCCTCCTCAACGCGGGCATCTCCGAGATCATCTACATGAACGATTATATCGACCCTTTGTCAAAGGAAATTCTCAACGAGACCGATATCGTCGTTAGAAAATTCGAGGAAAAGAATAGCCCATTAAACACCCTTTTTAATAAAAAATAATTAATGAAAATGGTCCCGCGCAATTCTTATAAGGCATACTTATTGTGCGATGCTGGCTTTGGAATTTGATTACCGATAGGAATCATCATAGAAACGTCATGTCAATCGTTTATTCGAGGTCAGCGTGTCAAGGTTTAGCAAATGGTTAAATAATGTAAATTAATTCGGAGGCGCAATCAGCGGGGAGAGGCCTGTGACTAGGGCTGACACACTTCTACAGATCAAGGACGCCGAATCAAAGGCGGCCCAAATCGTCAAGGATGCTCAGGAAAAGCAGAGGGCCATCGTTGCCAATGCGAGGCGCGACGCCGTCAAGAGGATCCAGGACGCCGAGGTTAAGATGCGCGAGGAGAACGACCGTGCCTTCAACAGCGAGAGGGCCAAGGTCACCAGCACAAAGACTGAGCTGATAAACAAGGGCGCCGAAGAGGCCAGGCTCGTCAAGTCCGGTTCCGCTTCCAAGAAGGCGGCCGTCCGTGCTCACCTGAAGGATGCGTTCGAAAAGTCCCTCTGAGGTCTGAAAATGCTGATGCCAGAGAAGATGAACCGCGTTTTGATCGTCGGTTCAAAGGAGAACATGAAGAAAACAATCGATGTTCTCTATCAGACCGAGGCCATACACCTAGTCGATTTCCCTGCAGAGGAGCAGGGCTTCACCCTCGGCCAACCGCTGACTGAAGCATCAGAGGCCTCCCAGAAGCTTCTGAAGTTGCGCGCGCTCGAAAAGGACATGGAGCTCACAGAGGACGGCTGCGACATGAAGGTCGTGGACGCCTGCAAGCTTCGCTCCGAATGCGACCAGAACATTAAAGAGCTCGATTCCAAGCTGAGCGTAGTGGTGGAAAAGAGGGTTCAGGCCCAGACCCGGCTCAGTGACATTCAGAACGACAGGAAGGCCTTGGAGCCGTTCCTGGCGATCGACATTCCTATCGACCTTTACAAGGGATACAATACCCTGGGCGTTTCATCCGGTTATGTCAAGTCCGACCCTAGCGCCCAAGTGCGCCAAGCATCGGCAGACGCCGAGGTGTTCGCATCCAAGGACGGCAAGTTTATCGCGGCCTTCTATCCGAAGAAGGATGCGGCCGAGGTCGTCAAGGCGCTCATGCAGAACGGGTTCGTGGAGGTCCCCGCCCCAAATGGCACCGGACTTCCGGCTGCCCGCATGAAGCAGCTGGACGATGAGACGGTCTCCCTGGAAAAGACCATGGAGGAGACCTCGAAGACATTGGAGGAGCTCAGGAAGGACTACGGTTGTGCCGTTAACGCCACCGATGAACAGCTCGCCATCGAGGTCCAGGTCGCCGAAACGCCTCTCCGCTTCGGAGCCACTCAGCACGCGTTCATCATTGACGGCTGGGTCCCTGAGAGCGATTATGAGGCACTGAGGAGCAAGATCGAGACGGAGACCGCCGGCAAGGTCAACATCGAGGTGCTTGAGACCGCTACGAGGCACGAGAGCCACGAGCATGACACGCAGCACATCGAACTGGTCGACTATGGCCAGAAGGACGTCGCCCCGACCAAGCAGGCCAACGGCAAGACCGTCCGCAAGTTCGAGTACTTGACGGAGATGCTCTCCACCCCCAAGTACAACGAGATCGACCCCACGGTCATTCTCGCATTGACATTCCCTCTGTTCTTTGGACTGATGATCGGTGACATGGGATACGGCATAGCGTTCGCATCCCTCGGAGCGCTCGGTCTGTCCAAGTGCAAGAGCCCGGAGTGGCGCACCATCGCCACCATGCTGTTCTTCGGCGGTCTATGGGCCACTTTCTTCGGCTTCGTCCTGTTCGGCGAGGCTCTGGGAATGCACTTCGGGCCGGTCTGGGAAGGCGGAGCTACAGCTGCGGCCTATCCGTACGGTAACGAGCTCACGTGGTCCTATATATTCCACTATAACTTGCCGCACATCGGCATCTTCAGCAAGCTGGTAGATGTCAAGATGTTGCTGTTCATCTCCATGATGATCGGGTTCGTCCACCTCGCATTGGGGTTCGGCCTGGGATTCTACAACAAGTCCGTGCGCTTCGGTCTGAAGCACGCGGTCATGGAGAAGTTCAGCTGGATCATGATCCTGGTGGGCGGTTGGTTCATGTTGATCTGGCTCATCGATGTCCTCATCCAGCCGATCGCCTGGATGGGATTCCCTCTCCTTCAGTACTATATCTACATCGCCCTGGCATTGATATTGCCAGGAACGATCATGGCATATCTGGGGGAGGGAGGCGGCGCCATATTGGAGCTGCCGGGCCTGATGAGCAATGTGCTGTCTTACACCCGTTTGACGGCCATAGCGATGTCGAAGGCTGGTCTGGCGTTGGCATTCAACACCTTGGCCTTCAGCATCATCATCGATGTATCAGGGACCGTTGACCCGGTCATGGCGATCATAGCAATGGTGGTGTTCGTCGTAGGGCAGCTGATGGTGTTCATCCTGGGGATCATATCCGCAGGCCTGCACGCTGTCAGGTTGCATTACGTTGAACTATTCCAGAAGTTCTACGAGGGCGGCGGTTCGAAGTTCGACCCGTTGCGCATCGTAAGAAAGTGGACGAGCGAAAAAGCAGGTGAGTAAAAATGGCAGACATGGGATTGATAGCAATCGGAGCGGGAATAGCAGTCGGTTTGAGCGGACTGGCCTCTGGTGTCGCCGAGGCCGGCATCGGTGCCGCCGCGGTTGGGGCCATGGCCGAGAACGAGAAGCTCTTCGGTAAGGGCCTTATCCTGACCGTTATCCCCGAGACCATCGTCATCTTTGGACTGGTCATCTCCGTTCTGCTCTGGATCAAGATGGAGTAAGCGCGGGGCATACCGCATAAGCAAGAGGCCGTTCCATGGCATTGGATAACGTAGTTGGACAAATCCTGGACAGCGCCAACAAGGACGCTGACAAGCTGATCCAGGAAGCGGAGAAGGAGAAGGCAGCCATCCTTAATCAGGCCGACGATAGCATCGCTGCGAAGAAGAAGGCCCAGGATAAGGAGCAGGAGGTCGCTCTGGTCCGTTTGAAACAACAGGAGCTATCCAGTGCCGAGCTGGAGGCGAAGAGGATCGTTCTGAACGCCAAGAAGGAAGTGCTGGACGAGACCTTCCGCGAGACCTTGAAAGAGCTCAACGCCATGCCGGCGTCAGAGAAGTCCAAGGTCTATGCGAAGATCATCGCCAAGTCCCAGTCCGTCATCATCAACCCGAAGGTCTATTGCCCGAAGGGAGATGGCAGCCTGGTGCAAGCCACTGGTGTCAGGACGGTCATCGAGAAGGATATGGAGCCAGGACTCATCCTCGAGAGCGATGACGGCTCGATCAGTCTCGATTACCGCTTCAAGACCATCTTGGAAGGCGTCTGGGAAAAGGAACTGAAGAACATATCGAACGTCTTGTTCGGGTGAACCAATGGTACGACTATGGGGTAGGGACAAAGGGAATTTTCCGTACGCCTGCGCCAGGGTGAAGGCTAAGAAGAGCTTGCTCCTCACAAAGGACAACTACCCCAAACTGCTCATGATGGACCTGAACGAGATCGGTAGGTTCCTCGGCGAGACGCAGTACAAGGTGGAGATGGCGGAGCTTGGCGCCAAATACGAGGGCGTCAACCTCATCGAGCTCGGCACGGCCCGGAACTTGGCCAGGGTGAACAGGCAGATCCTTCAGTTCTGTACTGGAGAGCTGCATGAGACCGTGGCCAAATATCTGGGCAGGTGGGATTATTGGAACATCAAGACCATCCTCAGGGGCAAGTTCTCCGGAGCTACCGTGGAGGAGGTCCAGGAAGAGCTGGTGGCATCGGGCAACCTATCCGAGGAGTACCTGCTCTATCTCTACACGCTGGATAACATCTCCGACATTCTGGAGGATGTCCGCAGGAAGGCGGGCGTTTCCCTGCCCGAGGAGATCAAGGCAGCGTTCGAAGCGAACGGGACATTGGGCCCGATCGAAGACTATCTGGACAAGCTGTACTACCAGAACCTCATCGCACAGCTGGAGAAGGGATCCAGGGCCGACAAGACCCTCTTGACCTTCGTGAAGAAGGAGGTCGACACCGTCAACCTCCTCACCCTGCTGAAGCTGAAGAGGGACAAGGTCCAGGTGGACAAGGCCGGCGTCTACTTCATCGAGGGCGGACAGGAGCTGCCCGTGAAGGAACTGATGCGCCTGGCAGGAATGGAGAACCTGGAGCAGACCGCCAACGAGCTTTCCAAGCTGTCCTTCTATGAGTCGATCAAGGAGGACCTGCAGAAATCCGTGGCGAACAACTCCCTGACGGACGTAGGCCTGTCGGTGAGGCGTTATCTGGCCAGGCAGGCGGAGCGGTTCGGGCACGTCTATCCGATGTCCGTGCTGCCCATCGTTGACTACATGGTCAGGAAGAAGAACGAGGTCGACAACATCCGTGTGATCGCTCGCGGCAAGCAGAGCGGCCTGGACGTCGACCAGATAAAGAAACTGCTGGTGGTGTGAGATGGACATTGCGGTCCTAGGCAGCGAGGAGTTCGTGGTGGGCTTCCGCCTCGGAGGAGTGAAGCGCACATACGTTACGAAGCCAGAGCAATATGAGCACAAGATCCAGGAGCTCATCGCCGATCAGACCATCGGCGTTCTGGCGATCGATTCTGATGACATTGACAAACTGAGCCCGACGGCCAGGAAGAAGGTGATGGAGAGCATCGCCCCTGTCGTCGTCATGATAGGGAAGAAGGAAGGCGACCTCCGCGAGAAGGTCAAGAGAGCGATTGGCGTTGATTTGTATAAAACTTAGAGGGGTTTAAATGGCGAACGAAGGCAAGATCTACAGAGTTGCTGGTCCTGTCGTGACTGCAACGGGGATTTCCCCAAGGATGTACGATGTCATCCTCGTCGGCAAGGAACAGTTGATGGGTGAGGTCATCAAGATCGTTGGTGACAAGACCGTCATCCAGGTATACGAGGATACCTCGGGCGTGGCCCCGGGCGAGAAGGTCGTCAACACTGGGCAGCCCCTCGTCGCGGAATTGGGACCGGGCCTGCTGGGAAGCGTCTATGATGGAATCCAGAGGCCGCTGCCTGACCTGATGAAGGTCATGGGCGACTTCATCAAGCGCGGAGTTTCCGCTCCGGGCTTGGACCGCAAGGCCAAGTGGCCGTTCACCCCCGTGGTAAAGAAGGGCGACACCGTCGTCCCTGGACAGATCATCGGTACCGTACCCGAGAGGTCCATCCTGCACAAGATCATCGTGCCGCCTGGCGTCTCCGGTGTCATCGATGACATCAAGTCCGGTGAGTTCACTGTTACTGACACCATTGCCACCATCAGCGGCAAGCCGGTGCAGATGATGCAGAAGTGGCCGGTCCGTTTCGGCCGCCCCTTCTCCAAGAAGATGGCCCCGGACGAGCCGCTCATCACTGGGCAGCGCATCCTGGACGCCCTGTTCCCGCTCACCAAGGGCGGTACTGGCGCCATCCCCGGTGCGTTCGGTACCGGCAAGACCGTCACCCAGCAGCAGCTGGCCAAGTGGTCCGATGCCGAGATCGTGGTCTACATCGGCTGCGGCGAGCGCGGCAACGAGATGACCGAAGTGCTTACGACCTTCCCGGAGCTGGAGGACCCCAAGACCGGCAAGCCCCTGATGGGCAGGACCGTTCTTATCGCCAACACCTCCAACATGCCAGTGGCGGCCCGTGAGGCTTCCGTCTACACCGGAATGACCATTGCAGAGTACTACCGTGACATGGGATACAACGTCTCCCTGATGGCCGACTCCACCTCCAGGTGGGCAGAGGCCATGCGTGAGATATCCTCCCGTCTGGAAGAGATGCCTGGTGAAGAGGGATACCCCGCTTACCTGTCCGCTCGTCTGAGCGAGTTCTACGAGCGTGCCGGCCGCGTCGAGCTGCCGGACAAGAGCCTAGGTTCCATCTCTGTCGTCGGCGCGGTCTCCCCGCCCGGCGGTGACCTGTCCGAGCCGGTCACGCAGAACACCCTGCGCATCGTCCGTGTCTTCTGGGCACTGGACTCCAAGCTCCGTGAGAGGAGGCACTTCCCAGCCATCAACTGGCTTACCTCGTACTCTCTGTACTCTGGTGGCCTGGACAACTGGTACAAGAAGAACGTGGCCGAGGACTTCCCCGAGTTGCGCAACTGGACCATGGGCCTACTGCAGAAGGAGGCCGAGCTCCAGGAGATCGTGCAGCTGGTCGGTTCCGACGCCCTGCCCGAGGAGCAGAAGCTGACCCTTGAGGTGTCTAGGATGGTCCGTGAGATCTTCCTGCAGCAGAACGCCTACCACAAGGTGGATACCTATTCCCCCTTGTCCAGGCAGTACAACTACCTCAAGATCATCAAGATGTTCAACGACTATGCGCAGAAGGCCCTGGAGGGCGATGTGTCTGTCGACACCATCTCCAAGATGAAGGTCCGTGCGACCCTGCAGTCCTCCAAGCTCGAGGAGAACGTCGACCAGATCCTGGCCGACATCCTCAACGGTGGCCTTGCGAAAGAGTTCGAGACCCTGGGGGCGAAGTAAATGACTACCAAGGAGTACAGAACGATCTCTCAGATCGCCGGTCCGCTGGTCTTCGTGCAGAAGACCGAGCCGGTAGCCTATAACGAGCTCGCGGTCGTCCGCCTCCCGGATGGTTCCGAGAGGAAGGGACAGGTGCTCGACTCGTCCGACGACGTCGTGGTCATCCAGATGTTCGAAGGCACTGCCGGTATCGAGAAGGCATCCGGCGCCCGCTTCCTGGGCGAGACCATGAAGATGCCGGTGTCCCGCGACATGCTGGGCCGCATCCTATCCGGTTCCGGTGAGCCCCTCGACGGTGGCCCCCAGATCATCCCGGAGCAGCGCCTGGACATCAACGGTGCAGCTATCAACCCGTGGGCCCGCGACTCTCCGTCCGAGTTCATCCAGACCGGTATCTCCACCATTGACGGAATGAACACCCTGGTCCGTGGCCAGAAACTTCCGATCTTCTCTGGTTCCGGTCTGCCGCACAACGAGATCGCTCTGCAGATCGCACGTCAGGCAAAGGTGCTTGGCGCTCAGGAAGAGTTCGCAGTGGTGTTCGCGGCCATGGGTATCACCAACGAAGAGGCCGGTTACTTCATGAAGGACTTCGAGCGCACCGGTGCGCTGAAGAAGGCCGTCGTGTTCATGAACCTGGCCGACGACCCGGCCATCGAGCGTATCATCACGCCCCGTCTGGCACTGACCACCGCCGAGTACCTCGCCTACGAGCTGGGATACCACGTGCTGGTCATTCTGACCGATATCACCAACTACTGCGAGGCGCTGCGTCAGATCGGCGCCGCCCGTGAAGAGGTGCCTGGCCGCCGTGGCTACCCAGGGTACATGTACACCGACCTGGCGAACCTGTACGAGCGTGCAGGGAGGATCAAGGGCAAGAAGGGTTCCATCACCCAGATCCCGATCCTGTCCATGCCCGGCGACGACATCACCCACCCCATCGCCGACCTTACCGGTTATATCACCGAGGGCCAGCTGGTGGCAAAGCGTGAGCTGGTCCGTGCCGGCATCTACCCGCCCATCGATGTTTCGACCTCTCTGTCCCGGTTGATGAACGAGGGTATCGGAAAGGGGAAGACCCGTGAGGACCACAAGGCCGTGTCCGACCAGTGCTACGCCGCATATGCGGAAGGCAAGGACCTGCGCGGATTGGTCGCCATCGTCGGTAAGGACGCCCTGTCCGAGAGGGACCGGAAGTTCCTGGACTTCGCCGACCTGTTCGAGAAGCGCATCGTCAAGCAGGGACGTGACGAGGACCGCGACATCGAGACCACGCTCAACCTCTGCTGGGAGATCTTGGCCAACCTGGACGAGAGCTCTCTGACGCGTATCGACCGCAAGTACATCGAGAAGTACCACCCGAAGTACAAGAAAGCGTAAGGTGGACCAATGCCGCAGAGCGAAGTAAAGCCGACCCGGTCAGAGCTCCTCGAGATCAAGAGGAAGATCAAGCTGACCAAGTCTGGCTATAAGATCCTCAAGATGAAGCGGGACGGCCTCATCTTGGAGTTCTTCAAGATCCTCGAAGAGGCAAAGGTGGTCAGGGAGAAGGTGACGACGCAGTACGATGTGGCGATGGAGAAGATCGCCATAGCCGACTCCGTCGACGGCGTCATCGCGGTCAAGTCCGCATCCTTCGCGCTCAAGACCAAGCCGGAGATCAAGCTCCGGTCCAAGAACGTCATGGGGCTGGTGGTCCCGGAGATCGAGGCCACCTCCATCAGGACGCCCATGGACCAGCGCGGCTACGGCGTGGTCGGCACCTCCGTCTACATCGACGAGGCGGCCAAGGCGTTCGAGGACCTGGTCGAGACCATCATCGAGGCGGCCGAGATCGAGACGACCATGAAGAAGCTTCTCGACGAGATCGAGAAGACCAAGAGGCGTGTGAACGCGCTTGAGTTCAAGGTCATCCCCGAGCTGCAGGCCTCCGAGGCGTTCATCCGCCTCCGCTTGGAAGAGATGGAACGCGAGAACACCTTCCGTTTGAAGCGCGTCAAGCAAAAAGCAGCCAAGGCATGAGAGACCTTGACGACTTCCTAAACTCCTTCGTCAACACCCCAGAGAAGCGGGCGAAGCTGCTCCGTTATTTCTGGGTGATCTCACTTTTCATGCTCGTGCTGGGCTTCTTCTTCATGATCCTGTTCTGGGACCGCGGCATCTGATCAGGAATTGAAATCGACGACCTGGACCAGACCATTGCCTAGGTGCACCAGCATCAGCTTGGCAGGGTCGGGATTGAAGTTGTGCATCTTCTGGAAGGTGGTCTGCGACTGCCACGTGGAGGCGTTGATCAGCCTGACCCCATTGTAATGGTCGACCCCAGCTCCATGCACATGGCCGGTAACGAAGATGTCGGGCACCTGATCGATCGCCAGGAAGTCCTTCTTCTCCGGCGCCAGCGGCGTCCTGCCGCCGTAGATGGGGGCCAGATGCCGGCGTTTCAGCATCTCCTTCATGGCACCGATGGGATTGGCATAGGAAAGGCCCTTCACCGAGGCCATCAGGTCGTCGAAGCTCTTGCCGTGATAGGAGAGGATGGTGCGTCCTTCCACCTGGAAATAGGATGGATTGCCCAATAGTATGGTGGACGAGTCGAACATCTTGGCCAGCTCGCCGGAGAAAGCTGGCTGCGGTTCTGCCGGTCTCACGGCATCGTGGTTCCCTGGCTGCACGATGATATGGATGTAATCGGGGATGTCCTTCACCAGTTCGGAGAGCGCATGGTACTGGTCGAAGATGTCGTCCAGCTCCAGCTCCTCCTCCTGGTTGGGGTAGACGCCGATGCCATCGACGCAGTCCCCCGGGATGACAAGATACTCCAGGCCGATGTTGGGCGCCTCCTGGCGCACATAATCGATCATCTCCTCCCACTGCCTGCGCAGGAAAGTGTTGCTGCCCACATGCACATCGGACATGAAGCCGATCACGGAACTGAGGTCCCTTCTCTCCATGCCGCTTCCATGGGGCACATCGGGCCTTATCAGCGTGTCAGCGCGCAGCTTCTTGTCCCTGGATATGGGCTTGCCGATGATCCCGATGACCTCATCGGGAAGGATGGATTCGTTGGCCAGGCGGGACTCCTTCGGAATCATGACCGTGATCTTGCCTGTCTCGTCCTCCTTGTCGAGGCAATCACCGCCGGAACGGCAGTCCTTAACTTCATTGACCATGCCGATGATCTTGACGCTCTTCTCCACCATCAGGCGGTTGGAGTCCAGGGCGCGGTCGATGGTGGTAGAGCCCACCAGGTCTCTTCGCCTCTGCAGCAACCCCTTCAACGTCTGGAACCGGTCCTGGAAGTAGGTGGCGAAGCCTTCCACCGAGGCGTTGCAATCGCTCATGCCGGTGATGTCGCTCAACACAACGATGTCGCCGTTGGCATATTCCTTCGGGCCCATGTCATAGTCCGTTGCGGCCTCCTCGGTCAGCCTGGCATCCCGGTCAGGTTCGATGATGCACACCTTACGCAGGTGCCCCATGGTTATGACCAGGGGCCTTTCCTCCATGCGGTCGATGCAGCCCCGGGCGAAATTGAACGGATTGGACTGGGCGAGCACGAATCGTTCCGCCTCAGGGTCGAGAATGTATCCGTCCCGGGCCAGCTCATCGATGACATTCTCACGCATCTGGATTGCGATGGGGAGCCTGACTTTAATACTTATTCTTCCTATCGAGCATCATGCTTTCCGTGACGGCGCGGACGCCGCTCTATCCGACGGAGGACGCCTCCAAGGTCATGAGGGCGCTCCTATTCCTGTTTCCCAATGGCGAGGTGGAGGAATCAAGCGATATGCTCGAACTGCGCACCGACGATATGGCCGCGTTCATGGAGAACATCCGCAGATCGAGGATCCTGGATGCGATACGATCGGCATTGAGGCAGGGAATGGATGGAAACAGAACGGTTTTCCTCCTGAACAAGCAGGTGGCCTGTGCGGGAAGGATCAGCCTGACCGAAGGGAAGGTGCCGCTGGGCAGCATAGAAGTGACGATCGAATCGGAAGACATCGAGAAAGCGATTGACCGCATTGCACCGATGACAGTGAACGGGGAAGAGGTCCAATGATCGCCCTCTCCTCCCCCGCTCTCAGCCTGATGCCCCTGGCGGAGGCCATTGAACTGGTCGCCAGGGATTTCAAGGCCTGGGAGATCGTGGGGGAGGGAAAACATTTCCTGCCGGACATCGAAAAGGAACTGGCAGGGTCGCTGCCTTCATATGAATTGGAGATGTCCGTTCATTCGCCGCTCAGCGACATCAACATCGGCAGCCTGAACCCAAGGCTCAGACAGGCTGCGTTGAGCGACGTGCTACGGACCGTGGAATGCGCTGGCAGGCTAGGATTGAACCCGATCACAGTCCACCCCGGCTTCCTTACGCCGTTGGCCTATTTGGACAGGGAAGGGGCGAAGAGCGCGACCAAGGACTCTCTGCGGCTGATCGAGAAGGCTGGAAAGGAACATGGGGTGACTGTGGCGCTGGAGAACATGCCGGACATGCCCATCTCGATGATCACCACACCCAAGGCCTTGAAGGAATTGCTGGATGGAACGGAGCTCAGCATATGTTTCGACATAGGCCATGCTCACACCACTCACAACGTCGATGCTTATCTGGAAATGCACGACCGGTTCGCCAACATCCATATCCACGATAACGATGGCAGGTGGGACCAGCATCTTCCGATCGGCATGGGCAGCATCGACTTCCCGCCCATCCTGAGGAGGCTGGCATCTTACAAGGGACGATATGTGATAGAGGCAAGGGAACTGAAGGAGGCACCTGGTTCCCAGCAACGCCTGAAAAGGCTGTTCTCAGAGCTTTAGTCCTTCTTACCGCAACGAGTGCAAAATAGCGCTCCATTATCATATCTGGCCTGCGTCCCTCCACACTGTTTGCAGACGAACGCTGGAACCTGCCCGTGGTAAGTGATGGGTGGTTCGTTTTGTGCCGGGGGTGGAGCAACATTCTGCTGGCCCTGCGAGTACATAACCGGGGCGGGGCTCGCCTTCTTTACCAGACCTTTGTCGCCCATGAAATCATAGATGCGGAGTAGATAGTAGATGAAGCACGCCAGCCCAATGATGATTATGGCTATCTCCAGCAGTCCGATGGCCACACCTGAACTTACCGACTTCCCCGCCGCATAATATGGCATGTTGAGGTAATCAACAAAGAAGTGCAGCATGATCGACGCATACAGGCCATATCTGATGAAGAGGTAGCCCAATGCCAGGCCGGAAGCGAAGGTCGGGATCAGCTTGACCGCGTCCCAACTGGATAGATGGGCCAGGGAGAACATCAGCGATGAGAAGAGCAGCAGCGCGATCTCCAATTTTCCCAGTTCGAACCCGCCGCCCAGCAGATATCTCTTCGGAGACCTCATCTTCTTCGTGGCCAGATGTATCACGAGCAAGGGCAGGCCGATCAGCATCACGCGGGACACGATCTCCTCCCAGACCGATGCGCCGGCCAGCGACAACAGCAACGCCCACAATGACTGATCGAAGTCCGGAGTGGTGATGCCGATGCCAGCGATCTCGGCTACGATATAGACCAGATAGGTGAAGAAGACCGTGGCGAACATGAGCGTGGCCGTCACGAACAGGGGGCTGTGCCCCTTCTCCGGCATCTTGCCGCGCAGCTCATTGAGGAACGGCTTGAAGCTTTCGCGGCCCATGTAGAGGAAAGATATAATGATGGCCGAGGCAAGGAAGACATAGAACCCGGCCAGTACTATACCCCCGATCCTGTGCAGGACAATCAGCCAGGGCACGATGATGAAGATGGGATAGGTGTGGCTGGACGTCTCCGGGAAAACGATGGTCGTGCCCCATATCATCAGACCTATGTTGAGTATGCACTCCAGCACGAGAACGAGGATCAGCCAGGCAGTGGCGATGCTGGTATAGCGGCGGAACTTCTGGAACGGGGTCTCCCTGTCAAAATATGCGTACGGGGGCGGGTACATCACTGGCGTGGTTTGGACGGGGACCTTCGAGGCGTGATGAGCAGGACGTTCTCCGGTAGATGTCGAAGCACCGCAGTATTGGCAGAACTTCGAATCGGATGGCAGCTCCCGCCCGCAGTTGGAGCAGCGGAGACCATCAGGCGACCGTTCCGGTTCGGACCCCTCCATGGTCGCTTCCATCCTACCATTCATATTTTTAATTGCCGGTTTCACCCGGACCATGTATGGTCAGTCCAATTTTTGCACTATCTGGATGGCCAGCGAGGCCTTCTCCAGATGTCCAGAATCATGCAAACTTTTAATATGCACAGGGGTGTTTCATTTCAAAGCCCCGCAATGGAGGAAATGATATGGAAGATGATGGAAAGGAGAAGAATGTGACTTTCATAACCATTAGTGCAGAAAAGATCCCCTTCGGGCGGAACAACTTCATCGAGGTGGCGAGGAAGCGCGCCAAGACCGCCGACGGTGGGGAGAACGAGTTCATCTCCTTGTCCCGGGGTTATTACCTTCCAGACGGGTCCGAGAGGTTCAAGAAGTCAGTTACGATCCCGGACGACCCGCAGATAAAGAACTTCGTGATCGAAAAGATCAAGCAGATGTAGATCTGCCAGATCTAAAAAGGGCTGGTACGCCCTATCACATTTCCCCCTTTTTTTGGATTATCAGCTCTAGGTAAGAACGGATCTCATTCCCCTCGATCCCAAGCCGATGCTTAATATCCTCGACCCTAACCAATCCCTTCTCAGCATCCTGCCCAGAGAACTCCAGTTCGACGTAACTGCCCAATCCTTCGACCTGGTCCAGGCAGACCAGCACATCGTCCAGAACGTATTCCTTCCGAACCTTTCGCACTTGAATGAACTTGACGAATCCCAGACGCTCGAGAACCGTCCTCATCTGCTCCATCGGCACAGAGAATTCGATCTCTTCTCTGGTCTTCGAGCGGGCATCCATCTTTGGTCCTTTGTAGGTCAGAACCTGGGCGTTTCCGTCCATCCTCAATCGCAGCGCTTCGTCCGTCACACCGAAGTCACGGCAAGGGTGTGCCATGTACAGGTCCTCCTGGGCCTTCTCTGTGACGAACACACCTCCCAGACCGACCAACCTGGTCTCTATCGACCCTAGGTCAGTAACTGGCACTTTCACCTCTATCTCCAACATCGAGATGTGATATGGCGGTCGTCTACATAAATGCCAGCAGGTAAAGGAACCTATATGATGAGCCTAGCCGATGTGCAATCCATGGGCGCGGAGCTGGGGCTGGTCCAAGTCTATACTGGCGAAGGAAAGGGCAAGACCACTGCAGCCTTAGGCCTGGCCCTGCGCGCATGGGGCCATGGCCTGCGCGTCTGCATCATCCAGTTCATGAAGGTGGGCGAGGACTATGGGGAGGTCATCGCCTTGCGGAAGATCGAGGGGATCGACATCTACCAGTTCGGCTCGGACCATCTGGTCTTCGAAGGGGAGCAGACGGACGAGGATATCGCGTTGGCCGAGAGGGGCCTGAACCTGGCAACGGAGGTTCTGGAATCCAATGAATATGACGTCCTGATCCTCGATGAGATCAACGTCGCGCTATATTTCGGGCTTTTGAGCGTCAAGAACGTTCTTACTATGATCAAGAACCGTAGCGGCGGCATGGAGGTCGTCCTCACGGGAAGACATGCGCCAAAGGAGGTCCTCGGTATTGCAGACCTTGTTACGGTGATGAGGGCAGAAAAACACCCTTACGATTCAGGTGTAGTTGCTCGAAAGGGTATCGAATTTTAACGAATTTTAATTATCCCTTTTAATAATCCCTATTTTGATAATATTATCTATATATGTAACATCTGGCCATCATTTATCCAGGAAGAAAAAACCTCATAATATTCATATAGTGGTGAGGTGCATAGATGTTGATTAAGAGCGATAGCTGCCCCTTTCAGAGGTCATGTCGATGTCGTGTTCAAAGGCGAATATCAGGAAAGCTAAGAAGGCCGTCTCTGATATCATAGGTAATCTTCTGATCCTGGCGATCACGGTCACCTTGTTCTCGAGCGTGCTTTTCTTTGTCGTAAATCAGCCAGCTCCGCAAAATACCACCTATGCGGAGTTGCAGTTCACTCAGCCAGTGAATGCAAATGAAAACTTCTGGGTGAATATCACACACAAAGGTGGCCAGATTCTGGCGAATGAAACCACACTGATAATCATCAATATCAACACGACAACACCGATGGCCCTTCGTATCTCATCGAGCACGCCCAGCATCGGCAGCACCTGGACCACAGGTGAGACATGGTGCTATAATTTAGGGGCAGGATATGGAACATCGAACATCTCTGCTACCATTGTCGACACCCAGACGAACAACATCGTCTGGCAGTCCGATCTGAATGGCGGGCAATCCAGTGCCTTCTCTCCGATCATCAGTTATAAGGGAACGACCCCGAACCCCGCGGTCTCAGGAGTCGCGCCGGAATTCTATGCCTATGTGTTCGACCCGAACGGGGACTCTCTCACAGTGACATTGAACATGACCAATCTTGGCATCGCCGGTGAGCGGGTCATGTCCGATTCCGACAACGACAACATATATCGTCTGACTTCGCCAGCGGCCGCTGCCGTGGCTTGGAACGGTAAATATGTGGAGATCACGGCCACCGATTCCACCGGTAAGATAACCAAATCCAGACTGTTCCTCTCTGTCATCACCAGTGGTGGGGGCAGCAGCAGCGATGACTTCTGGGATAGGTACGGACAATGGTTGGTCGATGGAACTTACCCGCCAGATGCTAGCGGAGGAGAGAGCAGCGGTACTGATGGATCGTTCGGTACATCGTTCTATTACGTCAGGAACGCAGCTGATTACAGCATCACAAGGAATTTCAATTCGACCACTGACAGGATATTGGTCGAATTCTACAGTGATTCGTTGCAGAACCTCGCCATCGAAAATACTCTGATGGTGCTGGACTCAGCCGGCAAGGAGGTCAAACCACAGACGTCATATTCTGCTTTCGGCTATAGTGGTGTCTATGGTACGATCTACAAGTACACTTACACCTTTAACGCACCAGATGACAGCGGGATCTACACCTTGAGGATCAAATTAAGGGACAACATCGGGACTGTCATCAACCTAGTAGATAACATCATCATCAACAATGCTAACACACCGAGGCTGGTGTTCTACAAGGTGAACGAAGACAACTCGATCACCCAGACGAACAGCTTTAACCACACTGACACGATCCTCCTCAGGATCTACACGAAGACCACTGGAGCCGATATCACCAAGGTAGGTTTCAGCGACATTGAGATAGCCGATTATTCCGGAAAATATGTCATAAAGCTCGCGTCCATAACGCCAAGCGTGTCCCCGGCGGACCCGCTGTGGAGCGGGGCGATCACCCAGATCTTCAAGACGGCCGGTATGAGCGCTCTCCGGGATGCCGACTCTGATATCACCACCGGCATCTATTCCATTCAGATCAAGCCTCTGCTAGCCACTCAGGGATGGTGGCTATCTGGCCGTAACAGTTACTCATGCAAGATATCCATCTTCACCGACACAGATGAAACGTATGAGCAGATCAGCAAGCAGTTCAACATCTCGGCACCGACATCTACCACAGATATCATAGCAAGTGTGGGAAAGGGCTCTTTCACATGGAGCGCTTCGGGGGCGTCGTGGTCCGACAATTCCATAGCTTGGTATTCGTTCAAGGAAGGTTCCAGCCAGTGGCAGAAGTTCGTCATCGATGATTCGTCCTATAAGGGCCCATTGGGCATGTGCCTGACGGATATGGACGGCGATGGATACAAGGATCTCGTGGTCGGGTTCCAGGACACTGCGGTAGCGGTCGCCTGGTATAGGAATATGAACGTGGATGGTAGTGTATGGTCCAACACTCCGACACTGATCGCGAGCACGTTCGATGCCAACCCTGGAACTCAGGCCGCGGGAGGAACCAGCAAGGGTTTGGCGGATGAGGACACTACCGTCTGGTCACATTATGTTTCACCGTGGTTGGGGGAACAGTCCAACAACTTCTACCCAAGCGGCACAACATATGTCTGTACCAACGAGATAGCCACAGCCATTAGTGCTGGCGATCTGGACCACGATGGATTCATGGATATTGTGGTCAGCTTCGTTCACTCAGTAACGTATTCCACCGCTGGAAGTACTGGAAGTGCGGATTACTCCAACTCATTCGGTATGTTCTTCAACAGGGGCATCCGGATCTACTGGTCCGCCTCGCCAGTGGACACTTCGACCCTCCTATACAGTACCAACGACTGGATAACCAGCAACAACGCTAATGATAACTCGAACCCGGGTGCGATGGACCTGGCCGTAGATGACCTCAATAACGATGGGTGGGACGACATTGTTGCGGTCTACGAGACCGGTACTACCAAGGTCTGGTTGAACCAGTTCCCCAAGCAGAGCTCTGCGGATTGGACCACGATGAGGACCGAGGCTTTCGGTGCCGGCTCGCTCATCACCGATATCCCGGTCGTGGATGGAACCACTCCCTGGGGTAATTACGCAGATTCAAACCGCGTTTGGCCTAAGCTTGAGCTGGCAGATGTGAACGGTGACACCTTGGTCGATATCATTCGCACATCCTCGGCTAACACGAAGGTGACAATATTCTACACCCAGTCCAACATGGATGCAGAGAAGATAGCATTTGTCACTGCCGAGAGCGGTACGGCCTTGAGGACCAATGACATGAACAATCTGAAGGCCGTCGATGGTGCATTGGAGGTCCTGTCCGATTCATTCGCTTCCGGTGTGAACGCACCATATTATGCCGTTCAAACAAGTTCGGATAACACCGGCGGTACGATCGGCAACCTCGCGAACAATGATGGAGTCTACTATACTGTAGCAGGAGTGAATGGAAACCCGAAGAAACAGATGAACCTCAACTTCGCCATGACAGGGATGACGAACGACGCCACCATCAGCAGTGTAAGGTTGTACGTCAAATATTACACTGGCAACTCCTATTCTACCAGCAATTGGTTGACCATGGTATCTGGTGGAAGCACAACGTCAATATTGCAGATCAACAGCCTATACAAGTCTGCAAACCCGTATACTGGGTATATCGATCTGTATGCGCTGGGCGTTGATACGTACTCTGAATTGGTCAATCTGAACGTCTACTTCATCAATTCCATGACGAGCAGCAATTCCGCGTATTCTGTCTACTTCGATGTGGTTCGCGTCGAAGTGACGTTCAAGTCCTGGTCGATGGATTGGACCTATACGCTGGCCAACTCAAATGTCTATCCTAATCACTGGCTTGTGGTCAACGCTTCGGCCACATCGTCCAATCTGAGCTACACTCCGCAGTTCACTCTGCAGTATTCCTCCGATGGAACGATCTGGACCACGCTAGGAACGATCACCAGCTCGACCGGTCAGAACTACACATACAAACTTGCAGCGTCACCGAATGCCAACTACTACGTGCGCATCAAGGACACGCAGACTCTGGCCAACAGAGGAGGTTCGAACTTCACCGTATCATTGGACATGGTGATCGTGAACCATTCCAGGGCCGTCAATGATCCGCTGGTCGTATTCTGGACGGCTAATAACAGATACTCCGACTTTGACTTCGTACAGCCAACGACGAACATGGCGGCCAGCAGTAGGATCACCTGCATAGCGGTGGGCGACGTCGGTACATACACTTCGGACCCATCCCGTGTAGATGGGCTGAAGGATATCGTCATCGGGACGACCGATACGGACGGGGTAGGGACTCTATATGTGGCCATCCATAAGATCGGAGCTTTCGTCACTCCTACTGAGATACCGACCACCGCCTTGGCGACAAAGGTGGGCAGCAATACTGCGATCTTCCGCACGACCGATGTCGAGATCGGTGACTTCAACGGAGACAAGTACACCGATATCGTCCTCATGATCGGCTACAACTTCGGCAGGCAGGAATCCAACCCGACGACCCCTACGATATGGGTCTATACCAACCAGGCGAACCCGACCAGCATTCAGTTCACCGAACAGGCGTTGAACGCCATGGTGACTGGTGAATCGGGCATCAATGTCGAGACCGGCAATGTGGACCTGTCCATACTGTTGCCGTTCGCCAGCCTGATCGGTATACCGGCCGCCGTGGTCATACTGGATCGCAAGGAGAAGAAGGGCAAGAAGTAGGGGCCACGTCGTTTCATGAAAGAATACGATGTAGTGGTCTCAGGTGCTGGCCCAGCGGGAGCTATGGCGGCATATCACTGTGCGAAAGCGGGGCTTACCACATTGCTGGTGGAGAAGGACCTGGCTCCCCGCGACAAATGCTGCGCCGGAGGGCTGCTCGGTCGTGCCGAGGGACTGCTGGATTTCCCTGTTCCGAAGGAGATCATCCGAAGAAGGATCGATTCCATCGGTATCACTGTGGACGGGACCAGAGAAGAGGTCCCCACAGGCAGGTCCACCGCCGCCACCATTGATAGGGGAGAGTTCGATCAATATCTCACGAACAAAGCTGGTGACGTCGGGGCAGAGGTCATCCTAGGGAGGAAGGTCGGCAGCATCTCCGAACAGGATGAGCGCGTCATCGTCCGAGTCGGTGATATGGAGGTCCGCTGCCGATCGGCCATCGTTGCTGAAGGAGTGGCGAGCCACAATGCGAATAAATTGTTCGGTCCAAAGCCATCTGGATATCTCGCCGTAGGTGCAAGGGCGAAGTTCACCACGAAGGACCAGCTGCCCGATTCCCTGGACTTCTACTTCATCGACACTCCCACGAAAGGGATCCAGTTCGGTAGACGGTTTCCAGTAAATGGCTGGATGTTCCCAGGAATGGATGGAGGGAACATCGGGGTATGCGGTACTGGCCTGGGGAGAGGTACCATCGAGCATCATCTGCAAAGGATCGAGTCCGACATGGGGCATCAGGGCATCTCGATATCGAGAGGCCCGACCGCCACCTGGCCCGTTCCATTCCGCCCCCGCAAAAGGCTCGTTTCCAGAAGATGCGTCGCGATCGGAGACGCCGCCGGGTTCGCCAGTCCCTTGAGCGGGGAGGGAATGACGTACGCCTTCAGGAGCGGCAGGTTCGCCTCCGACAGTATCAAGGAGCTGCTGAACGGCGATGCCAACGACCTAAGGGGATATTCCCGTTCATGCCAGGACAGCATCGTCCGGGACATTCGGGCGGCCAGCCTGATAGGTCCGGTACTTCATTGGCTCATCGGCGTGGTCGATACGAAGCATTTCTTCAGCGTCATCCGCGAATACGACGACCTGATGGGAACGATGGTGAACATTGCTTTGGGGGATCAGGACTGGCGCTCTCTGGCCCTGCAGACGATACCGGATTTCCTGCCGCTGTTCCTCTCCTCCCTGCCTTCAGATAAGGCCTAGGAGGCGAAGGGCCGCATAGACCAGGCCTACGAAGGCGACGAGCATGACCACCTTCGATGAAAGATACTTTTTAAAAAGAATGGCCGCCAAGACGCCCAATGTGGGGAAGAAGACAAGATCGATCGTCGTCTGGAAGAGGAACAAAGGCAACAGCGAGGAGAAGAATATGAGCACAGATACTACGCTCGCCCCCTTCTCAATTCCAATGATGGTGTAGACCGTCTTCACGCCGCCCTTCTTGTCCTCCGAATAACCGTCCACATCGGTCACCATCGACCCGACGAACAGGCCGACCAGCATGCACAGGCCCACCTCCAAGGCTGTCATCGAAAGGGAAGCGGTCAACATGTTCCCGGTCAGGTACGGGCCGATGTACTGCCATTTCACATAGTTGACCTGGCCGTAGGGGGTGAGGTAGCCGAACAGGAAGGCCAGGAACGTTCCGATTCCCATGGTCAAAGGCCGCAGGAGCTGCTCCTTCAACCGCAACGGGGGGTAGGAGTAGGCCCAGCCGATGAAAAGGATGACGACGGCGATCAACCCCAACGTCCACGAAAGCAAGAAGGCCAGTAGGACACCGGCGATGGCCAGGCAGTAGGACATCTGTTTGGCGAGGTCCAGAGGGACCGCGCCTACCAGGATCGAACGGCGGGGCGTCGGGAGGTCCATCTTCAGGTCCGCCACATCGTTCCAGATGGTCGTGGACTGCCAGATCATGAGAGCGGCAATGACCGAAACGCCCAACGGGCCCAAGTTGGCCCAGTATGGGGGGTCCAGCACATGCGTGACCAGGTTCAGGTCGCCGACGTTGGTCCATCCCATCGTCATGCCTGCGAGCAGGATCGCCGCGAAGAAGGCGGTCTGCAGCGGGCGCATGCTGCGGGCGACAGCGACCATGTTCTTCCTCAGAACGGTCACGCCGATCACAAAAGTGAGGGCCGCAGCTACTAGCAGATAGTAGGCCAGCAGGTAGAGGTGATAGAGGTTGTAGCGGGTCGAGGCGTAGTTCGGGAACTGTGCGATCCCCTCGGTGAACCCGACCGGGAGATAAGCAGCGGGGGTCGCCAGGAAGAACATGCCTGCCAGGGCGAACACGATGAAGAGGCCCAGGCGGGTCAGGGCGAATATGCGGTCTGGCTGCCTGTCCAATTTGTCCCGCTGACACCAGAATATGTAAGCGCCCATGGCGAAGAGGACGAGCACCACCTCGATCCCCTGACCAGGATGGAACTTGGTCCCGCTGAAATGCAATATGGCATTGATGAACTCGGTCCAGTCGTAATACGAATAGCTGTCCGTTACACCGAACAAAAACTTGTCCAGGATTGGCGGCACCAGTATGAGCGCATAGATGAACGTGATGAACGCGATCGCCTTCCTAAGTCCCCTTCCCGAGAAGGCGGCCAGCAGCAGGACCAGCCCCAGATAGACCACTACATAGAAGGCGACATGGTGGGCGATGCTGAATATCCAAGGGTGGGCCGTGTTGACGAAGTTAGGGTCGAGGAGGTAATATTCAGAGAGGTCCCTGATCGTGGCGAGAACGATCACATAAAGGAAGGCCAATGCCAGGGGCAGGCGCTCCTTCTCGGCGATGTCCCGGATGCGGTCCACTCCAGAGACGAAGCGTTGCCCGACCGTCGCCCCATCCACACCCATATGGGAGCCATTGCCCCCTGGATATATTATGGTGCTGTCACTGGTCTTTTGAGCCAGGCGCGGACGCCATCGGCCCTTTCGCACTCCACCAGGGCCAGCACGGTGGCCTTCTTGCCGCCGAGCCGACGCAGACATTCGGCCATGTGCTTCTCCCTTTCCTGATTCAGCTCGCGGAAGCCCTTGGCCCGATTGACCCTGCGGTCCCACGAGCGGACCATGCCCTCCGGCGAGGAGTGGTCCAGCCTAAGCTTGTGCGCCCTATTGGAAAAGTACGACTCCCTCAGCAGGTCCAGTCCACCGACCTTGAGGCAATAGACCTCCGAGTACAGCTCCTCGTTCATGTCGATCGGGAGCATCTTGATGCCCTTGGCCATGCAGAGGTCGTAAGCATCGACGAAGCAAGGCGGGGGCAGTTTGACCTCGCCGAAGGTCTCCAGATGGACCTGGTAGACCTGCTCCAGGAAGCTCATCTCATACTTGGCGTAATCCTCTTTGCGGGCCAGCCCCTCCAATTCCTCCTTGGAAATGGAGATGCACACCAGGTCCGGGCTCATCTCTTCGATGGCCTTGCGGACCCTGTCGCCCTCTGATACGAGACCCTTAACGACCGGCATCAGTTCGATCTTGCAGCCGCCCAGCTCAATCCTTTGCATCTGATTCACTTCTCTCCGTGACAAGTCTGCGAAGCTTGACCATCTCATCGATCTTGCGAAGCTCGTCCTTCCCCACCAACGCCGTACCTTCGATGGAATGGCGGGAACGCGAGCGCTCGATGAAAATGACCGATTGCTTCCCAGTTATCTGTGAAATGTCATGAACGACCCTGGCCTTCTCCTTCACCTTGCTCTCGTCCCGGCCCAGGCCTGTGAGGATGAGGACATCCCGGTCCACCGTCAATGCCTCGAAGGGGGCCTTCTGGGTGGGCTTGATGGAATAACCGATCTGTGTGAGCACGCGGAATATTTCCTGGGTGAACGGGTCGTAACGCTCCATCTCCACAGGGGGTGACTCCCCTCCTTCGGGCTTATAGCCCAGCGGGTCGACCGGCAGCAATATGGGCGTCTCCAGGAACTCCTCCAGGCGGATGGCCGCGTCGATCATCGCCCCCATGCCAGACTCGTACATCTGGATGGTGCGGCGGGAGACCCCGGCGATCTCGGCCAAGGTGCCCAGGCTGATGTTCTTCTCCTCCCTGGCCTTCTTGAGGATGTCGCTGTCCAACCGGACGTACAGGCCGCCCGGCGCAGCGAAGATGAACGGAGGAACGTTCTCACAGAGCAGGTCCGTGAGCGTGGTCAGGTTGATGATCGGGACGTTGAAGCGGGAATAGACGATCCCCTCCTCGATGTCCCCTGAGCCGGACCTCTCCCCTATGAGGAGCGGGGATCCGCCTAATGCCTCGGCCAGCGTTTTCAGTTCGTCGGCGTTCTCCTTGGAAAAGGCATCGACGTTGCTGAGGATCTTGATGAGCAGTAACGATTCGTCCCGCCTTGCGACCACATCAAAACTGATGCTGCGCATGTTCAGCGGTTTCGACACCGTGAATCCCGATCTCATGAGGGACTCACGTATGTGGCCGATCAGTTCCTCACGCTGCACGGTCATCTACATGTCCCAGCCCTTCTATATAATCGTTGGGTGAACCCATCGGGCCATGGAGGAAAGAAAAAAGACCTCAGGCCGCCTTGATCTTAGGCGCCCTGGGTTTCCTTGGGGCCTTCTTCCGCATCGTCACCATCACCACGCCGTTGCGGCACTCGGCCGTCAGCGAGGATGGCCTGACCTCTGCAGGCAGGTCCACCGACCTTTCCATGCACCCCGTCTCCCTTTCCACTAAGATGTGGAGCCGCTTTCCCTTGGCGGTGGCCGTCACGTTCTCCTTCGAGGCGCACGGCAGCTCCGCCAGGACGATGATGTCCTCGCCCTTCTGAATTATGTCTACCAGGCCTCCCTCCTCCTCGTCGGCCTCGGGCGCATCCTCGGCCTCATCATTGGCCGGGAGCAACCTGAAGTCGCCCTCTTGGATAGGGACGATCTTCCTTGGCCTCTCCACATATCTGACCTCTGAATAGCCGGTCGGCTCCTCCCAGGACCACTGGCCAGAGGCCGACCGCATCAGGTCGTCCATGCGGCGCCGCATGTCGTCGAACATGCGGTCGAACTCTGCGAACGGGTCATATTCCCGCTCGCTTCGCCTCCTTGCCATATCGCTCACCTCACATACTCGAAGTCTTTCACGATCTTCTCGAACTTCTTTGCCTCGGCCTTTGAGCGGGGAAGATACTTGGCCAGTCCGATCTCGAAGTGCTTCTTCGTGATCATGATGTCCTTCATCCTCTCCGGCGGAACCTCATCGCCCTGGGCCACGGCCTCACGGATCGCCGCCATGACTGCCTCGTTCACCACGGCCGACAGGTCGGCCCCGGTGTACCCATCGGTCTTATGCGCCAGCTCGTCCAGCGATACATCAGGTGCCAATGGCTTTCTGCGGGTATGGACCTTCAATATGTCCTTTCTGGTCTCCAGGTCCGGCACACCCACCGATACCATGCGATCGAACCGTCCTGGGCGGATCAATGCCGGGTCTATGATGTCCGGGCGGTTGGTGGCCGCGATGATCACCACGTTGTGAAGCGATTCCAGCCCGTCCATCTCCGTCAGCAGCTGGGAGATGACCCTTTCCGTGACATGGGAATCCGAACCGGTTCCCCTGACCGGCGCTATGGAATCGATCTCGTCCATGAAGATGACGCAGGGTGCGGCCATCCTGGCCTTGCGGAACGTCTCCCTCACCGCCTTCTCCGACTCGCCCACCCACTTGCTGAGGAACTCCGGTCCCTTGACATTGATGAAGTTGGCCTCCGCTTCAGAAGCCACGGCCTTGGCCAGCATCGTCTTTCCCGTGCCTGGTGGTCCGTACAGCAGGATGCCCTTGGGCGGTTCTGCGTCCAGATGTTCGAACAGGTCGCCATATTTCAGCGGCCACTCGACCGCCTCCTTCAGCTCCCTCTTCACATCTTCCAGTCCGCCGATGTCGTCCCATTTGACGTCGGGCGACTCGATCAGGACCTCTCTCAGGCTGGAGGGCTGCATCTCCCTCAGCGCGGAGAAGAAGTCGTCCCTCTTCACCACCAGCTTGTTCAGGACCTCCACCGGGATGGAATCCATCTCCAGGTCCAGCTCCGGCAGCACCCGCCTGAGCGAATGCATGGCGGCTTCCTTGGTTAGGGCCCACAGGTCGGCACCGGCATAGCCATGGGTGAGGCCGGCCAGCTTCTCCAGGTCCACGTCGTCGTCCATGGGCACGCCCCTGGTGTGGATCTGCAGGATGTCCAGCCTGCCCTTCCTGTCCGGTATGCTGATCTCGATCTCGCGGTCGAAACGTCCGGGGCGGCGCAGTGCCTGGTCGATGGCGTTCGGTCTGTTGGTGGCACCGATGACCACAACCTTGCCCCTCGATTCGAGGCCGTCCATCAACGCCAGGAGCTGGGCCACGATCCGTCTCTCCGTCTCACCTGTCACTTCGTCCCGCTTCGGGGCGATGGAATCGATCTCGTCGATGAATATGATGGTCGGGGCGTTCTCCTCTGCCTGCTTGAATATCTCCCGCAGCCGCTCCTCCGACTCACCATAGAACTTGCTCATGATCTCCGGTCCGCTGATGGACACGAAGTTGGCGCTGGTCTCTCCCGCCACCGCCTTGGCCAGAAGGGTCTTCCCGGTCCCTGGCGGGCCATGCAGCAGCACTCCCTTCGGGGCCTCCACCCCCAGCCGTTCGAACAGCTCCGGGTGGCGCAGGGGGAGCTCGATCATCTCCCTGACCTTCTTGACCTCATCCCCCAGGCCTCCTATGTCCTCATAGGTGACCTTGGGGATCTTGGAAATGGCCTCCTTGGCAGGCTTATCGCTGATCTTGACCTCGCTGTCCCGCTGGATCATGGCGGCGTCGGCCGAAGGCTGGTACGATATCACGGCCAGGTCGATGCGGCGGCCCATGATGTTCAGCTCCACCACGTCGCCTCTGGTGACCACGCGGCCTTCCAGTGCCTGGCCCAGATATTCCTCGCCCCCCATGATGCGCATCTCCTCCAACGGGGCGAACATGATCTTCTGGGCGTTCTTCACCGCCACCTTGCGTATGGCGACCTTGTCGTCCAGCCCGACTTGGGCATTGCGGCGGACATGACCATCGATACGGATCAGGCCGCGGTTCTCATCTTCAGCGTAGCCGGGCCACACGACAGCTACCGTCTTCTTCTTGCCGTCGATCTGCACCACGTCACCGGGGGATATGGCCATGATCTCCATCACCTCCGGATCGACGCGGGCTATGCCCTTGCCCACGTCGCGCGATTTCGCCTCTGCGACCTTCAGCACCTTGTCAGTTGCGGCCATTTAAATTCCTTTTCCATTTCCAGATGTTCCTTCTTCAGTGCAACGATAAGAGGTTTGGGGGGACGCTCACTCGACGTCCACTTTCTTCTTCTGGGGCTCTTCCTTTCTAATTTTGGGGAGATCGATCTCCAGGACGCCGTCGGTCATTTTGGCCTTGATAGCGTCCGGGTCGATGTCTTCCGGCAGGACCAGTCTGCGGTGGTAGTACATCGTCCCTCTCTCCTTCCGGATGTACCCCTCCTCTTCGACATCCTCGCCGCTCTCCTTCTTGGCGGTGATCTCTAACGCCCCTTCGCCGATCTCCAGGGTTATGTCCTCCTTGGACATGCCCGGCAGGTCCGCCTGCAGGACGTAACCGTTCTCGGTCTCCTTGAGGTCGATCGCTGGCACCCTATGGTCGAACGCGGTCAGACCGGGCCACCACATCTTGTTCAGGTCGATGGTCCTCTCTTTGAACATGCGGTCCATCTCGTCCAACATGGCGAACGGTCCCCAGTAGATGCCTGGGACCAGTTCATTTCCTTCCTTTCTGACGACCATTTTATTCCCTCCTTCGAGGCACTACAACCTGAGGTTGTATACCGTCCGATTTGTATAGTTTGCACTTCTATATATAGATTTCATTTCTTGGTAAGGCGCCTCACCTCTTCCTGCATCTCCTGGACATACCTCTCCATGCGATTTTCCAGGCGGCGCATTTCCTCCATCATGTGGGGCATCTCCCGGTTCAGGTCCTCCGCCATTCTGTCCTTGATGTTGTTCAGCGCGCTTCCCGGCCCCTGGACCCCCTGCTTCACGTCATCATACATCATTCGTCCCACTCGGTCCATCTCCTGGGCGGCCCTCTCGATGCCCCTCTGGGCCTCCCCGGCCGCCTTCTTCATCTCCTGGATGTATCTTTCCGCCATCTTCGCCACATCATCGGCCATCTCATTCGTCCCCCAGGTACTTCGATAGTATCCCGACCACCTCTTCATCTCTCAGGTCCAGCAGCTGTGCGATCTGGCCGGCCTCCAGGTCCGGTCTCTGCATGTACTCGAAGAGCACCCTCCTCACCTGGTAGTCCTTCACCTCGCTCTCCAGGCGGGAATAGCCTTCGTTCAGCGCCTTCTCTTTGGCCCTGATCAGCTCGGTCCTCCTCTTGGTAAGGTCGACCAGCTCCATGTCTATGTGCGCAACCTGTTCCCTGGTATCGACCACGGACTCCTTCAGCCAGCCATTGTCATGGACCAAACCCTGCTCTTCCTCCTCGTCCTCATCGAGCTCCCTCGTCTCGATCTCGGTATTGAACAGCCCTGGCCCTATGTCCACGGTGATGGTGAAGCCGGTGGTCGGAACGTAGATCCTTCTGGCAGGTCCGCCCTGGTCGCTTTGAACTGGATAGGACCGCACCAACTTGTATTCCTCCAGTACCTTGAGGTGCTTCACTATCCCTTGCTGGCTCAGCCCCAGCTCGCGCGACAGCTGCATGGGATAGTGCGGTTCCCGGACCAGGGCCTCGAGTATCCTTCGCCGGGTGGGGTTCTCGATCACAGAGAGCAGTATGTCCAGTTCGTCCATGTTCTCACCGGTTGCCAACTACCAGTTGTATACATCGAATTATTCCCACTGGCCACTATTAATAAACTGCCATTGCACCCGACGTAACGATAGAAGTAGCACCGCTGGCAACCTATTAACTAGACCATGCCTTTACAGGGTTCATGCCGGGCGAGCTTGTGGGCGAAAGCATCTTGGTCAAGGACCAGACCGAGGCCAGCCAGATCTATAACAAGGGATGCTACGGCTATCCTCAGAAAGGCGGCGGGTTGGAGTTGGACATCCTCGAGGCGGCCTTGCTGTCCGAATCTGACCGGCTCCAGGTCTGCAGCGAAGGTGTCGTGCTCACGGTCCCGGAGATCATCCGCAAGGGGGTATCGCTTCGTGACGAGTTCATGACCAAGTACCTGGTCTACAGAGATCTCCGCCAGAGGGGCTACATCGTCAAGCTGGATGGCGGCGATTTCGATTTCCGTGTGTTCCCCAGAGGTTCCTTGCCGAGCAACTCTCAGACAAAGGCATGGGTTCTGGCAGTCTCGGAGAGATCGGAGTTCAACATGGCCTTCATGCTCTCTCAGGCAGAGATATCCGAGAGGACCAGGAAAGAGCTGTTGCTGGCAGTGGTGGACGAAGAGGGTGACCTCACCTACTACGAGGCTGAAAGGGCGGTGCCCAAGGGGCAGCTGCAGAACGAGCGAGCGTACCGTCTGGCAGAAGGGACGATGATCAACGATAGCGTCCTAGTGCTCGATGAGGGGGAATCGGACGCATTGCTTAAGGAGGGCTTCTACGGCAAGAAGATCGGGAAGTACCTCCAGCTGTCGCTCATCGAGGCCGCCTACCTGGTCGACATCGAGAGGCTGAGCATCGTATCGATCGCAGGACGTCCTGTCAAACCCTCCTCATTTCTGAAGAGGGCGAAGGGGCTTCAGCCTGATTTCGACATGAGGCTGGAAGCATTCAAGGACCTCAGGGCCAGGGATCTGGTGGTGAAGACCGGTTTCAAGTACGGCACTCACTTCCGGGTCTACGAAGGAGACCCCAGCAATCACCATTCAAAATACCTGGTGCATGTGGTGCCGCAGGGTTATTCCACCATCTGGGCAGAGATATCTCGAGCCATCCGGCTGGCCCATGGGGTGAAAAAGGAGATATTGTTCGCCAACATGGCGGACGGCAAGATGGAGTATGTCAATCTGAAGCGCGTCAGGCCTTGACCTCGCAGGTCGGCCCCCTCCTCAACAGCTCCTTCTTCTTAGCCGCCTCGGCCCAATCCGACGGGTCAAGCGCCAACGCCGCATCCAGCATCTCCTCGGCCTCCTTGGTGCGGCCGGAGTTCTGATAGACGTTGGCCATCTTCACCATGAAGTTGGTGCGCTTTCGAGGGAACTGGGTGAATTGGATGGCCTTTCTGTAGGATTCAATGGCCTCATCCAGATGACCGCCCTTCAGCAATGCCTCGGCATATCTGGCATATCGCACAGAGCGGGTCTCCGGGGTGGCTGGCTGCTCGCTCAGGTCCTTCAGGGTGCGGATCAGACCCTCGACCGCCACGGCCTTGGCCAGTTCCCGCCCGCATGCGGCGCACTTCATATCGCCATGCTTCACCGGGGCACCACAGCCGGCGCAGAAATGGGGAAGCTCGCTTCCACAGCCCGGGCAGCAGGTCCATTCGGTCTCCACGACGTCCTGGCAGTGAGGGCATTTCGAGACCAGCTTTGCAGAGGTCTGAACCCTCTTCATCATCGCCTCGACCTCCTCCTGCGGAGGGGAGAAGTAAGCCTTCTTGACGTAGACGAACGCAAAGGCCAGGACCTCCACGAACAGTGTGATGACGTTCAAGACCAGAAGCAAGTCAACGGTCCCGCGGGTACCTGCGGCCATGTTCGGGGCATAGGCCGTGAACAGCAGCCCGATATACAAGAGACGGAAGGGTATGTTCAATCCGATCCCGCGGATGATGGACTCGTACTCACCCTCTTGCACGATCCATAGGGAACGGACCACGCCCAGCTCGTAAACGGCCAGGAACACTACCAATAGCAATAGCAGATAGCCGATCACCGTGCTGAGCACCTTAAGGTTGAACGTCAGCGAGAAAACGGTTATGATCGATAGCAATCCAGCGACGATCATCCACATCGCGATCGGTCTCAGAACGACTTTCTTAAGGTCCATTTCAGCCCCTCAGGTAGGTCATTCAAATCAGGCTGCTGGAATAAATAGCTTTTCGGCCCGGGGCCGTCCCGGGCGGAAAAAAGAAGCGGTTTAGAGCTGGATCTCGATGCCCAGCTTCTCGGTCAGTTCCTTGTACCGGTTACGGATGGTGACCTCAGTGACGCCTGCGATGTCAGCCACCTCGCGCTGCGTCCTGCGCTCGTTGCACAGGATGGAGGCGATGTAGATGGCCGCTGCGGCGACCCCGGTCGGTCCGCGACCGGAGGTGAGCTCCTTTTTGGCCGCGTCCTTCAGGATGTCCGCGGCCTTGGCCTGGACATCCCCGGTAAGCTTCAGTTCGGAGCAGAAGCGCTGCACATAGTCCTGGGGACGGGTGGGCATCAGCTTCAGCTTGAGCTCGCGGGTCATGAACCTGTACGTCCTTCCGATCTCCTTGCGCCCCACGCGGGAGGAGTTGGCGACCTCGTCAAGCGTACGGGGCACATTGCACTGGCGGCAGGCGGCGTACAATGATGCTGCCACAACGCCCTCGATGCTGCGTCCGCGGATGAGGTTCTTGTTGACGGCCTTCCTGTAGACCATGGCGGCCGTCTCCCTCACGTTGCGCGGCAATCCCATGGCGGAGGCCATGCGGTCCAGCTCGCTAAGTGCGAAGGCAAGGTTCCTCTCGGTGGCATTGGACACACGGATCCTGCGCTGCCACTTCCTCAGCCTATACAGCTGGGCCCTGTTGCGGGTCGGGATGCTCTTGCCGTAAGAGTCCTTGTTCTTCCAAGAGATCTCAGTGGAAAGACCCTTGTCGTGGATGGTATAGGTCATCGGAGCGCCGGTACGGGCCCTCTTCTCGCCCTGCTCCACATCGAACGCTCTCCACTCCGGTCCCAGGTCGATGAATTGGTCGTCTATGACGAGGCCACACTCCTCACAGATGAGCTCGCCTCGCTCATAATCGCGGACAAGGTGTCCGCTGTTGCACTCAGGACATCTTTCGATCTCGTCTGTCCCTTCCCTTTGCTTTGGCATATTCTTCGACCTCCTCCACATAGACCTGCTTACCCACGGCAGAGAGCAACGAAAGCTCTCCCACTGGCTCGACAGAAACATAGGGCGAGCTGACCGGCCCGAAGACCCTGACCACCCTTCCCACCGGCTTCTGCCGGTTGTCCGTGATCCGGGCCCGGGGCTGCGGCGCGAAAGCTCCACGCACTATCAGCTTTCCGTCAAAAGTCACTTCTTGGACATTACCAAGAAACTTCATTTTTCACCAGGTTCGCCGTGCTAAACCGGCGTTGGACAAGGGATTATAAAACAAGTATTTAAGCATTATGCAAACGTTTATTTAGGTTTCGTTGCTCACTATATAATTATTACAATCCTCGGATACCCACATTTCATCTGTAGGTTTATTAACCATCTAGTGAAGGATGGTTAAAACCTTTATGGTGAGTAAGTGCATTGGGCGGAACGTGGAGATTTCCAAGGATCATCCTCGCTACCGATCCCTCGTCATCAGGGAGAGGATGGGCGAGCTCATGGAAAGAGGGGTCGTCGCCCGAACGGGCCTGATCGCACATGGCCGTGGAGAGGCTTTTGACTATCTCATAGGGGAAAGGACCATTCCTTGCGCAGCAAGGGCGGAGGAGGCGGCTGCCGCCGCGCTTCTAGAGGCCAAGAGGCCCGTCATAACGATCAACGGCAACGCAGCGGCACTGGCCGCCAAGGAACTGGTCGATCTGGCCATTCTGGCCGGGGCCAAGGTCGAGGTGAACCTGTTCCACCGCACCGATGAAAGGGTGGAGAGGGTCTGCAACTACGTGGAAGAGGTGAGCGGTGCAAAGGTCCTGGGTAGGGACCCGGATGCCATATTGCCCGGGATCGCCTCCGACAGAGCGAAATGTTGCTCGGAAGGCATCTTCACTGCCGACCTGGTGCTCATACCCCTTGAGGATGGGGACAGGGCCGAGGCGCTGGTAAAGGCGGGCAAGAAGGTCATCGCCATCGATCTGAACCCCCTGTCGAGGACGGCGGTAGTGGCGCACATCAGCATCGTCGACGAGGTGACCAGGGCCGTGCCGAACATCATCACCCATGCCGCTCGTTTGAAGAACGACAAGAATGCCAGGCGCGCCATCCTCAAATCCTATGATAACCATGCCGCCTTGCAAGGCGCGCGAGATGCCATATGCGCCCATATGTCCGAAGGCGCCAAGTAGAGTAGGTGAATCAAATGGACCAGGACCTGCTGATAAAGGGGAAGAGGAGATTGGAATGGGCAGAGAGCCATATGCATGTGCTCAACACCATTGGGAAGAGGCTGGTTGACGAAGGACACCTGAAGGGCGTCAAGGTCGGTATGGCATTGCACGTTGAGGCCAAGACCGGCATGCTCGCCGTATCGCTGGCCCGGGCCGGCGCTGAGGTCCGTTTGGCCTCATGCAACCCCCTGTCGACCGACGACTCAGTAGCCTTGGCGCTGAAGGAAGTGCATGGCATCAAAGTGTACGCCAAGAAATGGGAGACCACCGAGGAGTACTATTCCAATCTCAACAGCGTGCTGGACATGAGGCCCGATTATGTTATTGATGACGGGGCGGACCTAATCACCATCCTCCACACATCCCGCCGCAACCTCCTTACCGGGGTAAAGGGAGGCAATGAGGAGACGACCACCGGAGTGATTCGTCTCCGGGCCATGGCCAAGGAGGGAAAGCTGAACTTCCCTATCGTCTCAGTCAACGATGCCAAGATGAAGTACCTGTTCGACAACAGGTATGGCACCGGGCAGAGCACCTTTGATGGCTGGATGAACGCCACGAACCTGCTGGTGGCCGGAAAGACCCTTGTGGTCGCGGGCTATGGCTGGTGCGGTAGGGGCATCGCCATGAGGGCCAAGGGACTGGGTGCGAACGTCATCGTCACCGAGGTCGATCCGGTCAGGGCCATCGAGGCCAAGTTGGACGGGTATCAGGTCATGCCGATGCTGGAGGCGGCCAGGCAAGCGGACATCATCATCACCGCCACCGGATGCAAGGACATCATACGCAAGGAGCACCTGGAGGTGCTGAAGGACGGATGCGTCATGGGCAACTCTGGTCATTTCGACAATGAGATCAGCAAGACCGCCTTGGGTGAAATGGCCAAGGGCCCGAACCGCGTCAGGGAGTTCGTGGACGAATATGACCTGCCTGGCGGACGGAAGGCATATCTCATCGCCGAGGGCAGGCTGATGAACCTGGCGGCCGGTCAGGGTCATCCGGTGGAGATCATGGACACGAGCTTTTCCATCCAGGCACTATCCTTGGAGCACCTGGTAAAGAACCACGGGCGCATGGGCAACCAGGTCTATGACGTGCCGAGGGAACTGGATGAAGAGGTTGCCCGGCTGGCATTGAGGTCCATGGGCGCCAACATCGATATCCTCACCCCGGTCCAAAAGAAATATCTGGAAGACTGGCAAGAGGGGACCTGATGCCAGACCCCTACCTCTGTGTATATGGCCACACAAATCTGGATTACATCATGGGGCTCAAGGAGTTCCCTGAAAAGAACACGTCAGTGGAGGTCCTGGAGAAGAGGCAATATTTCGGCGGCACCGCGGCCAATGTGGCCACTATAGCCTCGTCGCTCGGGGTGCCGACCGCCCTGGCATCATATGTTGGCCGAGACCTTCCAGCCCCCTTCCGTTCCCTGATGGAAGAAAAGGGGGTCATGCTCGAGGACCTGGTCGAGGTCGAAGGCTTTGAGACCCCGACGGTCTGGATCGTCAGCGATTCCAAGCATGATCAGATCGCCTATGTCTATCAAGGGCCGATGGGCGTGATGGATAGGATGCCCTTGCTGACCGAGCAAGCTTTGCGTTCTAAGAAGGTCCATGTGATGACCGGTCGGCCGGAGTACTATCTCAAGCTGATGCGAGAGATGAAGGCGGCCGGGAAGGACCTGGGGTTCGACCCGGCCCAGGAGATACATAACATCTGGGACGCCGCCCGTTTCCGCAAGGCGCTGCCCATGTGCGACATCTTCTTCGGCAACGAGAACGAGATCAGGACCGCCATGAGATATTCCGGGGCGGAAAGGGAGGAAGATCTGCTGGACCTCGTCCCCCTGGTCATCAAGACGGTAGGAGCGAAGGGAAGCATCCTGATATCCAAGGAGGGAAGGATGGATGTCCCTGCGGTCGAGGCGGACCGCGTGGTCGACACCACCGGCTGCGGCGATGCGTTCAGGGCCGGGTTCTATGCTGGCCTATATCGGCGCATGGGCCTGGTCGAGGCGGCCGTCATCGGCAGTTCCGCCGCATCGTTCATCATCGAACAACCCGGGGCGCTCACCCGCATACCCGGGTGGGATGAGGTCCGGGAAAGGGCGGAAAAAGTAATATAAGGATTTTCAACCCGATGGAAAAATAAATGTCTGGACGAATGAAAAAAATCTCTTTACTTCGTTAGCCATTTGACGAAATCTTTAATAACTTTAAAGCCGTAACCGGCGACAAGTGAACGGGTGGCGGTGGGACCACATCGATTGTTCCAGACCCTCTACGGATGGGAGATCGGTTGGGTTCGTAGTCATCAAAATACAGTGTTCATGTCAAATGAATAAAAGGTGACCAAGAATGGATCTGTGGGAGTTCCTGACAGTGCTCGTGCTGACCTTCGCTCTCTTCATGCTCTTGGCCGGAATATTCACGGCCTACTTCGGGAGCGGAAAGAGCAGGATGATCGGTATCGTGCTGCTCGTTGTCGGCCTGTTGGTCGGCATCATTTGGATATACGGTGCGATGTACAACGGCGGCGGATACATTCCTCTGCCCAGCGGCATCAGCCTCAGCTCGGTGATCTGGAACGCGTTCGTCTATATCATATCGGCCGTGATCGGCGCGCTTATCGCCATCGGCGTGTTCCTGCTCGCCATCATGAAGAGCTAAACAAACCCAGGGGAGCGATCCCCGTCCATCAATCCTTTTGTTCTCAGCAAATATTTTTTTACTTGTATATGGTCAGTGGCCACGATGCCTCAAGTCCTGATACTTCTTGGTAGCAAGAGCGACGCCGAGATAGGAAAGAAGGCCCAGGCCATCCTGCAGCGTTTCAAGGTCTCCTGCGAGCTGAAGGTTGCCTCGGCCCATCGCACTCCCGAAAGGGTCAAGGCGCTGGTGACCGCCTCGGACGCCGACGTCTACATTGCAGTGGCCGGTCTCTCGGCCGCCCTGCCCGGCGTCGTGGCCTCGTTCACCACCAAGCCCGTCATCGGCGTGCCGGTCAGCGGCAGCGTCAACCTCGATTCCATACTGTCGATCGTGCAGATGCCGCCCGGAATACCGGTGGCCTCGGTCGGTCTGGACCGGGGCGAGAACGCGGCCATCCTGGCAGTGGAGATGCTGGGCATCAAGGAACCGCGTTTGCAGAAGGAGCTGGCAGCGTACCGTCAGGAGATGGCCGAGAAGGTGGAGAAGGACTCTGAGGAGCTGAAGTGATGTTCGACGCCAAGGAATTCGTGGAAGAGAAGATCGAGGAGATCAAGGCGGCCATCCCGGGCCGCGCGGTCATCGCCTGCTCGGGCGGAGTAGACAGCACGGTGGCGGCGGCGATCGTCAGCAAGGCCATCGGGGACAGGCTCCTCACGGTCTACGTGGACACTGGCTTCATGAGGAAGGGCGAAAGCGCCACCGTCTCCAAGATATTCGACAATCTGCATCTCAACTACCGCATCATCGATGCCTCGGAAGAGTTCTTCTCGGCGCTGAAGGGCATCACAGAGCCGGAGCAGAAGCGGAAGATAATCGGAGCAGGGTTCATCCGCGTCTTCGAGCGCGAGGCGAAGGCCTTCCATTCCGAGTACCTGGTACAAGGGACCATCGCCCCCGACTGGATCGAGAGCGGTGACAAGCTCAGGGACACCATCAAGAGCCACCACAACGTGGGTGGACTGCCCGAGGACATGAAGTTGAAATTGGTCGAGCCGTTGCGCGACCTCTATAAGGACGAAGTGCGCAAGGTGGCCCGCCATCTGGACGTCGAGGTCTCGGAGAAACAGCCTTTCCCGGGCCCGGCACTGGCCATCCGTGTCATCGGTGAGCCGACCAGGGAGAACGTGGAGATCGTGCGCGAAGCGTGCGCCATCGTCGAAGAGGAACTGGAGGCGGCCGCCAAGAGGGGCGAGATGGAGCGCCCCTGGCAATATTTCGCAGTGCTCTTACCGGTCCAGTCCGTCGGAGTGCAAGGGGACCGCCGCGCCTATGGGCGTACGATCGCGGTCAGGGCGGTGGAGTCGATCGACGGCATGAGCGCCGCCTATTCCCGCATCCCTCACGATGTGCTGGAGAAGATCTCTTTGCGCATAACCAGCGAGATGAAGGCTAACGTCAATCGCGTGGTCTACGACATCACCCACAAGCCCCCAGCGACGATCGAATGGGAATGATCTAGCCGAGGTACTGGTCCAGCTCGTCCCACGAGGAGATGACGGCCGTAGGTATGACCCCATCCACCTTTTCGGGATGTCCAGACTCCTTAAGGTAGGCCTTCAGCCCGGCAGCCACTGCGCCTTTGATATCGCAGCGGTAGGAGTTGCCCACGTAGAACGATTCTGATGCATCGGCACCGAGGTTGTATAGGGCCAGCTTGAACATGCGGGGATGTGGTTTTCTCAGACCTACATCGGTAGAGAAGACAAGGTCGTCGAAATATTCGTTCAGGCCGTAGAATTCCAGGTCCCTCAGCGGATATTCGGAAGGCAGGCCCCAGGCCACATCTGAGATGAGGCCGATGGCATATCCCCTGTCCCTGACCTTTTCCAATGCATCCTTTGCACCGGGGATGAGCGAGCGGTTCTCCTCAAGGACACCATAAAAGACCTCGAAGCCCTCCTTCAGCAGCTCCTCCTCTTCCTCCATGCCGTAACGCACCAGTATGCTCTCCAGCACCTTTTCCAGAGGGATCTCCACCATCTCCTCCCTTTTCCGCTTGCGGCCGGTCTCCAGCAAGCCCTTGGCATACTTGCAGAAGTCGCCCTCATCGGCATCGGCTCCAGCGTTCACCACGGCCTGATGGAACTCCTTGATGGCCTTGTTCTCGGGAGCTTCCCAGTCATTGTAATAATCGATCAGCGTGTGGCCCAGGTCGAACATTGCGGCCTTCATATGACGGAAATCATGTCCACGATAATCTTAAACATTTTCTCTATGAATGGCATGTTCATGGAATTGTCCCATCACAGCGGTTTTATAGGCTCGAGGGGGTTCCCGGTCTCAGATGAAGGTATACGTCATCGATAATGGCGGCCAGTGGACGCACAGGGAATGGCGCGTCCTGAAATATCTGAAGGTCGACACCAAGATCTTGCCGAACACGACCCCGTTCGAAGAGATCGGCGACGTGGACGCGCTCGTTCTTTCCGGAGGTTCGCCCAGCATCGCCAGCGAGGCGGGCAGGATGGGCAACAACGGGCTCTATCTGGACAAGGCGCCCTACCCGATCCTTGGCATATGCGCGGGGATGCAGTTCCTCTGCACCCATTTCGGCGGGACCATGGGGCCAGCGGCAAGGCCGGAGTTCGGAAAGGCCACGCTGCACGTCGATTCCGATGGCGATATCTTCAACGGTCTGCCGCGCGAGTTCACCGTTTGGCAGTCCCACAATGACGAGGTCAAGACCCTTTCCGAGGACTTTGAGGTACTGGCCCATACCGACAGCTGCCGCATTGAGGCCGTGAAGCACAGGAAGAGGCCCATCTATGGCCTCCAGTTCCATCCCGAAGTGGAGAACACGGACCACGGTTACGACATCTTCTCGAACTTCCTGAAGGTGGTCGAACAGTGGAACAAGTGAGCCAGGCGGACAAGGAGGCATTGGAGGAGGCAGCCCGCCACATGAGGGCGGGCATGATTTTCGAGGATGCCCTGGCTAAAGGGGTACAACGGGCTCGCATGGGTTTTGAGGACTACATCAGGCTGGCATCCTTGGTGAGGGAGGAGGCAAAGAAGGATGGCAGCGAACTGGAACGGACAGCCCGTCGACTGGCCCGCTCAGAGAAGCAGTAGGACCATCACGGCCATCACGATGAGGGCGATGGCCATGGCCAGTAAAGCCATTCGGTTGTCGCTCCTCCAGACGATCGGGATCGGGCCGATGAGAACGACCCCGGCAGAACTGGGGCGCGACCTGATGTTAATGGCCTGAGCTGCATTTCCTTTCTCCTCATCACCCCCTGCGAAGAATGGCAGGAAAAATGATACGAGGATTCCAGCGAAAACGAGCAACACCCCGACCGCCCCAATTAGCGACCTGACCTCGAATACCGGGATTATCAGGAAAAGGGAGAGGACGACACCCCCCTCTATCGCCGCCAATGCGGTCAGGACGATGCCTGCGATGATAATTATCAGGCCAATTGTTCGGATCGGTCTCATCGCTCTGACGAACGGTTCTCCAAGTGCATGAAGCCTTTCAGCGCTCTGCCCCCAAGTCCCCAATAGAATGGCCAGGAGGGGATATCGCGCTGTCATTCCTCGATACTATCGGTCATGTCCACCTTCGGTCCACCATTAATAAGCCTTTTAATTCAGGAGCCTGATTACCGCCCCTGGTGCTCGATTGTCCTCGCTGAATCAGCTCGTCAGCGAAATGCTCCGTGCCCGCGATTTCCGCATGGGTGAACGGGACGGCCAAATGCTTGGCTACAAGGGTGAGGTAGAGGTACTCTTCTGCCTGCTCGAATCGTTCGATGAGGGCAAATTGAGCTCGTTCCTCGAATCGACCAAGTCGTTCCAGGGAAAGAGGGTCGTGGCCACGCTGGCCCCGCTCCCCGAGACTGTCATCAAAGGCCTCCCCTCCGGTGTCATCATCTGGGACAGGGAGGCCATCGAGCATGAGATCGGCCGGGTCCACATCGAAAAGATCGTAGGCAACAGGGAGCACGGGCTGGTCGATGAGTTCGTGGCCGACGATTATCCCAAGATGATCTCCGCCGAGGATCTGGAAAGCATCGGCGTGGTGGAGGTCGGGGAGAAGATCGTGAAGCCGGTCCTGAACCCGGACGACGTCAAGGAGATCGGCACGAGGACCGTAGGAGGCTTCCGCTTCCGTCTTGAGCTCGTGCCTCATTACCTCTACCGCTATGCCTGTTCATTGTTCATAGACGATCACAAGCTGGGCGTGCAGGAAGGGACGCTGGCCATCAACGCCCTCACTCACAAACCGGCCGAATGGCCGGACCAGACGGAGATCGTTTTCAACATAGACCAGACCCATCAACGATTGGAGCCCTCCATCGATGTCGAGGAGGGAAGGACCATTGCTTTGGACGAGATCATGGCCAGGCACACCGCCGAGCGTGATGTGGTCCGTGATATGGGCAGCGTCACCGTGACGGATAGAAAGAAGGTCTCTCCGCATCGGGAGGAGATAGTGCTCGAGACAGTGGGGGTATATTATCTGCCGGTCTGGTGCGTGGAAGGCGTCAAGGGCGTGATCATTCTTAATGCCGGCACTGGCAAGGTCATCAGCGAGGATTATTTCTCCAAGGACCTGTCCTGAACCCCGAATTCCTGGACCCGCTTCAGGATATTGTTCCAGTGCGTTCCCTTCCAGTACACCTTGCCGCATCCAGAACAGCGATAGAACGTGTCGGCCATCTGCAGCGAACGGGGAGGGACCTCGCTCTCGACCTCTGCCTTAGGCACCTCTTCCAACCTGCCGTTGCATATCGCACACCTGGTCAGGCCTTGGCTGAAATCCAGATGGAACGCCGAATCGACCTGCCTCACCTGCTCGTCCAGCACGTCGCTGATGATGTACAACGACCCCTCATCATCCCTGGCCAGTTCCTTATCTCTGGTCAAAAGGACCCTGTTATCCGCCTTGGCCCGTTGCGCGATCTCCCTGTCTGCCAGGCCCTTGTCATAAGTGGTATCGTAACCCATGATCCGCAGCCATTTGGCAAGGCTTCCGAGCATCTCGTCCGCAGCGAACCGCAAACGGTCAAGCCCGTTCATAACTTAGCAGCACCCCGTCGCCCATTCTTTCCACTCCAACCAGCTTCAAAGAATATGCGTCCTTCTCGAGGAATCCTTCTCCATCTGCGGGGGTGGGCGATGTCTTGCCCCCCAGCACCTTGCTGCCCACGAAGACCGTGTACCTGTCGACCAGACCGGCCTGGAAGAAAGAGAAGATGGTCTCACCGCCCCCCTCGACGAGGATGGAGCGGACCCCCCTCTTTTCCAATAGGTCCATCAGGGCCATGAGGTCGATCCGTTTCTTGCCAAGTCCCACCGAACTGACGGAATGCCATGATGCCTTCGTTCCTTCCAGGGTGACGATGAGGGTCTCAGCCCAATCGTTGAGAACCCGGGCTGTCGAGGGGGTCCTGCCCTGGGGGTCCAGGACGATGCGCAGAGGCTGTCTCTCCTTTGGCTGGCCCTTCACGGTCAGATGTGGGTCGTCCGCCACCACCGTCCCGACACCAACAAGTATGGCGTCGCACTCCAAACGCAAGGCCCTCACTCTGGCCAGGTCCTCTTCCGATGAGATGCGCACCTGTCTCCTTTCCTTCGTGGATATCTTACCATCGACCGACATGGCACAGTTCACGATGACCTGAGGGCGCATCTGCCAGCAATCAGATTACCAGTGCAATAATGCTTTGGACCCCACCATCAACGAATTAATAGCAAAAGCTCTCTATTCAGGGCGATGAACGACTTTGACATCATAGAGATCCGTCCCAACAACATCAAGGGGGCATATGTCATTGAGGGTTTCTCCAGCATAGGGCTGGTCGGGTCCATCGCAGCTAATTACATCGTTACATTGCTGGACCTAAAGCAGATAGCGGTCCTTGATTCCCCCTTCCTGCCGTCCGTCTCGGTGGTAAGGGACGGCGTGCCCCATAGCCCGGTGAGGATCTACGCAGGCAACATCGGTTCTGGCCAGAAGGACAAGGTCGTCGTCATCGTTTCAGAGTTCGAACCGCCCCAGGAGATATTGAAGTCGCTCTCGCTGACGCTCATGGATTGGGTGGAGGACAAGAAGTGCCGTATGGTAATCTCGCCGGAAGGGATCGCCAGCAAGGCCGAGGGCCAGGAAGGCGCCGAGGCGGCGGAGCCAGAGCCGGCTCCGAAGCCCGAAGGACAGAACCAGGAGATCATGGTGTACGGGGTGGGGTCCACGCCCCGGGCCAGGGAGCTGCTGCAGAAGAACAACGTGCCGATCTTCGACAACGGTGTCGTGGTCGGTCTGGCAGGCGTGCTCCTGAACGAGGGGGTCAACAGGGACTTCGATGTCATCTCCATTTTGTCAGAGGCGCATGCGGATTATCCCGACGCCAGGGCGGCAGCGGCCGCCGTGGAGGTCATCGACCGCATACTGCTCCACACCAAACTGGATACGAAGCCGCTATTGGAAGAGGCCGCCCTCATCGAGACCGCGCTGAAGGACATCAACAAGAAGACCAGCGACTCCGAGGAGATGGCCAAGAAGCGGTCCAGAGAGGTCATGTTCGGTTAGGCGACACCGTGATCCTTACTGGAGCGGTCCCCCTCACATCGAAATGGACCGGCAGGAATTGAGGCAACAACCACATCTGGGTCCGAAGATGTTCGGTCATCTCGCAGACCGCGATCTCCGAAGGCCCATCGGCCAATGCCAGATATGGAACGATCTGGTCGGCCGAGTATCTGTCTAGGGTGGCACAGGTCATCTCCCTTTCAAGGTCATCGCAGGCCATCTTTGCCACGGCCTCCGACCTCAAACCCCTCTCTCCTAGCTTGGAAGCGCCAAGTATCGTGTTCTGATATACGGCCGCCAGCTCCACCCCTGCACCGGTCGAGATGCCCTGTCTTGCATCGGTCCCCATCTTGACCGTCCCATGCCTGACCAGCAGTCTCTTGCACTCCATGGCCATCCTCGAGGTGACATGCTCAGGCAGGTTCTGGGAGAAAGAGGACCCTTCTATCCCGATTAGATCGCCTCGTTCCTTCAGGTCCAATGACCTCAGCGTGCTGGTCCCGATCCCCTTTACCCAGACCTCCCCGCCCCCCTCTGGATAGAACCCCCTGTGCACCACTTCCAGGTGGAGATCATAACCCATGCGCCGCAGCAGCGGCAAGAGGACCAGGGAATAATGATCGATGGGCGGGGCATGGCGGACGTCCGTTCCTCCCCTCACCTTCAGCGTGAAATCGGTCCTTGACAACGCCAGCAGACAGGATTGCAGGACCAAGGTTACGCTTCCCGCCGTTCCGACATCGATCTCGCGGTCACCCCCGGTCATATGACCAGGCACGAAGTGCAGCTCGGTGCTGCCCAACGCATCGCCTTCCAGACGTCCTTGGCAGGTCCCCGCCACGCTGCAGACAGCAGCCAGATGTTGCGGGGCCAGGCCTGGTTTGGGTCGGTTGGCCCTGATATTGCGCACCCGGACCTCCTTGCCGCACAAGGCCCCCAAAGCGATGGCCGTCCTCAGGATCTGTCCGCCTCCTTCGCCGTGTCTGCCATCGATCTCGATCATGATCCCTCGTAGCAATCCAGAATGACGATATCAAATCAGCGGTACACTGCAAAATTAATTATATCGTTCAATAAATATCCCGCTCCGGGATGCACTAGGCCAGACACTGCTTTGCCTAGCCGAGACGACGGTCCGAACATCGTAGTATATTCTGAACCGCATCACTTGGCCGGCCATAGATCGCTCTGGCGCACGTTCGATGCATCTGGGAGAGCCCGGATGTAGATGGAGACAAACACCATCGTGTTCGAGATCGGCGTGGTCATGCTCGTCTCATTCATCGGGGCAGCGCTGGCAACGAAGGCCAGGCAGAGCGTGATCATCGGCTACATTTTCGCAGGCATACTGATAGGTCCATACATCAGCTTCGAAGTGTTCGGCCTGCAATACTCTGGCATCGTCAAGGACACTGGATTCATCGATTCACTATCGACGCTCGGCCTGACCCTGCTGATGTTCTTTGTCGGATTGGAATTCTCCTTCACCAAGCTGAAGCGCACCAAGTCCCCGGCGGTCCTACTGGCTCTCATCAATACCGGCCTGGACATGTTCATCGGCATCCTGATCGGCTATGCGCTGGGCTGGCCCATCGTGGACACGGTTTTCCTGGCAGGGGTGTTCGCCATGGGTTCCGCCGCCATCACCGGCAAGTCATTGCTGGAGATGCAGCGCATGTCCGCGCCTGAGACGGAGTTCCTGCTCGGCGCGGTCATCGTCGAGGACTTCGTGTCGATGGTGATCATGACGATCGCTGGAGGGCTGATCTTCAAGACCGGAGCCAGTGACGCGATGGGCATGACGGAGATCGTCGTGGGCGTCCTCGCATTCTATGCCTTCTTCATCTTCCTGGCCCTAGTGGCCATACCCCGCTGCATCAAGTATCTGGAGAGCATCAAGAACGAGGAGCTCTTCATACTGTTCGCACTGGGCATGGTGTTCCTCTCCGCGGCCTTGGCCCAGGTGGCAGGCGTTCCAGCCATAATAGGGGCGTTCTTCCTGGGCATGGTGTTCGCCGAGACCAAACTGTCCGAAAGGTTCGAGAAGCGCGTGTCCCCGTTCAAGGACGCGTTCGTGGCGATGTTCTTCGTGAGCTTCGGCATGCTGATCAATCCCGGCATGTTCGGTACGGTACTGCCCATCATCCTCATCGCCGTGCCCCTGGTCATCGTGAGCGATCTTATCCTGACCGGGGTGCTTACATATCTCCTGGGCTTCAGCTCCCGCGGTTCCACGTTCATCGGGGCGTCGATGTGCGGGCGAGGGGCCGAGTCGGTAATGTTCGCCAGCATAGGGTCGAACTCTGTCGGCGTCACCAAGGCTGCCATCATCAATCCGTTCGCAGGCCTGTTCTGCTTCATCCTCAGTGTCGTCACACCAGGACTGATGCGCGCCTCCGATGTGCTGGCCAGATCCTTCTCCCGGATGATCCCGGCCTCGGCCAAGTTCGGCGGTGCCCTGGTCAACCGCACCTTCGGCAAGGTGATGCTGCCCTCCTCTCTCAAGCTGTTCAAGCAGACCGGCAGGATGGAAGGCGCCCTGATCGGTTACTTCGTCCTCTTCGTCGCCTTGATGGTGACCTCGGGGCTGCTGCAGATGGCACTGTTCTTCCTGGCCGTATCGGTCACGATCGGTCTTTACCGTCTGACCGAAAAAGAGATGCGCAATATTGTCAAGACCTGTAACTACGACAACCTGGGCGTCGTCACGAGAGACCCCCGTCATATCAGCAGGTTCATCGCCGGTTTCATCTTCGCCACATTGCTGGTCATAATACTGGTCACCTATGCGTTCACGATCACCTGGTGGTTCTCCCTGCCGGTCCTGGGCGGATATCTCATCGCGGTGCTGGCGATGATGAGGCACGTGCATTCCACCACACGCACTCCCCTCACTAACCTCAAACCCCTGTCCCAACCGAAGGAAAGGAGTGAGAAGGCGCAACGGAGCAAGCGGCTCAAGAGCCCCAAGAACCACCATGACGCCTTCGGCTCACTGAGATCGGCCCCGGTCACGGAGGTCTCCCTACCAGAGATGTCGGAGGATGGCCCTGAGGCCGCCACGGCATCCGTGGAGGAAGTGGCAGAGGAAGAGGACGAGGTCGGCGATGAGAAGGACCGTTGGGGCCGCCTTTAGGAAGGTTTTTACCATGCCATCTGCCTAAGCTCTTTCCAATGCCCGAAGGTATACGCATCGGCGTCATCGGCTGCGATGTCATCAAGAGGGAGCTGGAAAAGGTCGTGGCGAACGATCCCGACGTCGTCCACAAGGAATACCTGGAATATGGGCTGCATATCTATCCAGATGATCTAAAGCAAAAGGTCATCGAGAAGGTCAATTCGTTGCAGGGAAAGGTGGACGCGGTCCTTTTAGGATACGCCATCTGCCAATCGCTTCGTGGCATAACCGAGATCGTCAAGGTGCCTTCGGTGATGCTGGAAGGGGATGATTGCATCGCCACCATTCTTACCCCGCAGGGCTACGAGGCAGAAAAGAGGAAATGTGTTGGCACATGGTTCAGCAGCCCAGGATGGGCCGAGGTCGGGATCGATGGCGCCGTCAAGGAACTCCATCTGGACTCAATGGTGCAGGAAGGTTACGACCCGATGTTCTTCATGAAGATGATGTTCGAAGGTTACCAACGCGTGCTCTTCATCGATACCGACGTGGGCGAGAAGGAGAGGTTCGAATCTCTCTCCCGAGATTTCGCCGACCGTCTGGAACTGCGCTACGAGGAGAGGGGGGCATCGCTCCACCTGTTCGAAAAGGCGCTGCAATCGACCAAGGCCTTGGCCAGGAAGGCGGTCGCGAAGCGGCTGGAAGGAATGGCCACTGACATGGCCTCGGCGAAATGACCATAGGGCCCTATCCTCTTTGATATCATATCCGTCGGGGCAACGGTTAATAACCAGCCAGAACAGATATTTCTTGCATGGAAGAGCTGCGGCTGGAGGTGAGGGACCGACAGGTGTGGCGGGAATGGCTGGCACAGAACCATGACAAAGATGTGGTGGTATGGTTGGTCCTGTTCCGCCGGTCCGCAGACGAAAATGCCATGACCTTCCGCCAGGCGCTGGAGGAGGCCATATGTTTCGGATGGATCGATAGTCGGATGAGAACGCTCGACTCGGAAAGGCATCTGGTCCGGTTCACCCGCAGGAGGAGAGGGAACGTTTGGTCGTTGAGGAATCTGCGAACCGCCAGCGATCTGATCAAAGAGGGAAGGATGACACCCTCCGGCGAGGCCGTCCTACCGGAAGATATTGAGAAGGAGATCCTGTTGGCAGAGGAGAGAGAAGATGCAGAGCTTTTGATGCCAGAGGACCTGGAAAAAGCATTGGAGGAATCGGACCTAAAAGGTCATTTTGAGCGGATGTCGCCTTCGAACCGAAGGGCGTTCCACCGCTGGGTGGTCCAGGCCAAAAGAGAGGAGACCAGGCGGGAGAGGGTCAGGCAGGTGGTGAATATGATCGCCAAGAACAAGATCCCAAGGAGCATGAAGGATTGGAAGTTCCAAAATGATTAAAGAGGCCAGTCTTCACACCATCCAGTTCGTTTATTCAAAAAATCGCACAACCACCATTGAAAAATATCCCCTGCTCACACCTTTTTTGCCCATGAAACAATACAGCGTCTATCTCAATTTCAACGGCAGGACGGAAGAGGCGTTCAATTTCTACAGATCTGTCCTGGGAGGGGAGCTCACCATGCTGCAGCGCTTCAAGGATTACCCTCAGATGGGACCCGTCCCTGACAACGAGAAGGACCGGATCCTTCATGTCTCATTATCGTTGGGCAAGGCCGGAGTCTTGATGGGAAGCGACACACTGGAATCTCGAAAGATGAACGTCCTTTTCGGCAACAATGCCCACATCTCCCTCGAGCCTGAGAGCGAGGAAGAGGCCAAGAGACTGTTCGACGGGCTCTCCGCCGGAGGCAAGGTCGACTTCCCTCTGCAGAAAACGTTCTGGGGCGCGCTATATGGCATGTTCGCAGACAGGTATGGCGTGCTGTGGATGATCAACTATACCTATCCCCCGAGGTGAGATGCGTCATGCCGCCGCACTGCATCATGAAGGCGATAAACCTGCAGGAATTCGACATGAATGACGTGGAGGCGGGGCGGAGGTATGCCCAGTGCAGAACTTGGCTTTGTGCCTTTCTCGCATGGTCTATTTGCAGCGATAACTGGCAAAGGGGAGCACGAGGAAGGCGGTGCAAGACCGCATGCTCACCATTGAACAAAATGAAAATGAGTGCGGGTACCGGGATTCGAACCCGAGTTCGAAGCTTGGGAAGCTTCAGTCCTAACCACTAGACTATACCCGCCTATGCGTGTAAATTTGTTGTCTCAATAAAATGGTTTCTGGGCCAGCACCTACTTCTTGCTGACCGACTTCAGAACGTTCTCCAGCTCGGTGATGATGCGGTAGATGACCGTCCTTCCGTGCATGGGGATGTTCGGGTCGTTCGCCAGATCGTCGAGCTTACCAATCGCTCCGGCGATCTTGACATCCATGGGCTCGGTGGGGTGCTCCAGCCTGGTCTTTGCTTCCGTCGCACCGCGGCGGATGTTGCGGGGCACCGAGGTGTCCTCCGATAGCTGGTCCAGCACTTCCAAAATCTGATTCATTTTGACCTTAGGGTCGACGGCCATTTACATACCTCCATAGATTCGAATTGAAAGATGAGCCTCACTCATCGCTCTCGGTCTTGACCTCTCCCCTCTCCTTGAAGGTGGTCACGACCATGAGCGTCTTGGTGTCCTTTACTCCGGAGATGGTGGATATCTCGTCCACCAGAAAACGTTTCAGCTGATTGTAATTGCGGAACTTCGTCTTCACCACGATGTCGGTGTCGCCAGTCACTAGAAAGACGTCCTCGACGATGGGAAATCCAGAGACCTTCTCGGCGATGACATCCGCGAACTTGGTATCCACTTTGAGGTTGATGATGGCGGTGACCTGGTCGTCCCCATAGTACGAGGACATCACCGCTTCCACACTTTCCTTTTCCTCACCCTGCACAGTAGCACCTCCGTCCTGATGGTCTTGAGGCGGTTCTCGAGGTTAATACGGAGAAGAGAAAAATTCTCACATCGAGTTTTCGAATTCCTCTTGCAGATCGATGATGACCTGTTCCAGGACCTCTTCCAAGCTGGGGCTCTGGTACTCGCGCAGGCCCCCCAGCTCGCTCTGGACGCGGGCAATGAATGTGTTATTGTTCTTAAGGAACTCGACGTTGCACAGCGACTCTTCCATTGGTATCTACCCCGAGCCAACATCCCGTGAGGGCGGATGACAAATCAGCGAATACAACCCTCTATATAAATCATTTTCTCAATTGTTTGGGGCAGGGTAACATAGCTGGCTCAAGGCATGGCCTGGCATCACATAGGACCCAGCGGTTTTTCCATATAGAGGGCATCCTGCCCCATACCGAAATAATTGTGGATGCGCCCCAACACCTCGTAGCCGCTGGTCAGGTAGAGGTTGATCGCCGGTACGTTCGTCATCCTCACCTCGAGACCGATCCGATGCGACCCGGCGTAGAGCGCCCGCTCCTCCAGACATTCCAGGAAACGGCGGCCGTCTCCCTTTCCCCTGCGCCCAGGCATCACAGCGATGGACACGATGCGGGATTCGCCATGATTCTTGTCATGATAGATCATGGCCGAGCCCACCAATTGGGCATCGTCGTGCGCGATGAACGATTCGAAGCCTTCGGTCACGATAACATTCCTCAGCACCAGCTGGTCGAACCTCTCGTTGCCGAAGCATGCCTGCTCGATCGCCAACAGCTCATCCATGTCTGTCAGCACGGCCTTCCTGATGTGCACAATCTGCTCATTCCATACCCCCATAATTAATCATTGGCACGGAATGCACGAGCGCTTGCCAACACCGAAATCGTTTGATATGCGATAACTGATGGACAAGGGATCAACGGTCGATATCATGCCAGCGGAGCACATAAACGATTTGCTGAAAACCCCCGTGCTTGACCGGGACGTGGAGGTCCGAGGGTGGGTCTACCGCACGAGGAGCAGCGGGAAGATCATCTTCGATGTAATCAGGGATGCCACAGGCATCATCCAAGTGACGATCAAGAAGGGCAACCTTCCGGACACCGAGTTCGAGGACGCCCTTCGTTCTCAGATAGAGTCATCGGTCATCATCAAGGGGAGAATGTTCCAGGACACCAGGGCGCCTGGTGGTTATGAGATCAGGGCATCGTCATTCACCCTGGTCGGAACTTCCGCACCCTTCCCGATCACCGAATATCAGAGCGAGGAGCTGTTGCTGGACAACAGGCACCTTTGGATACGGTCAAGGGAACAGCAGGCGGTCATGAAGGTCAAGGCCTCGCTCATCAAAGGGGCCAGGGACTGGCTTGACGATAACGGTTTCACCGAGGTCACGCCGCCGATATTCACCCAGAACGCCTGCGAGGGCGGCGTTACGCTCTTCAAGCTGAAGTACTTCGACCGGGAAGCATATCTGAGCCAGAGCGCCCAGATGTACCTCGAGGCCATGATCTTCTCGCTGGAGAAGGTCTATGCCATGACCCCCTCCTTCCGCGCAGAGAAGTCGCGCACGACCAGGCACCTCACGGAGTTCTGGCACCTGGAGCTGGAGGAGGCCTGGGTGGACAACAAGGGGAACATGGAGATCCAGGAGAACCTGGTCTCGGCCATGGTACAGAAGGTGGTGCGGGAGAGAAAGGATGAGCTCCAATTGCTGGGCCGCAATGTGGACGACCTGAAGGAGATAGTGCCTCCGTTCAAGCGGGTCACCTATGCAGAGATGATCGATCGCTTGAAGAACAAGCAGTTCGAGATCGATTTCGGATGCGACCTTGGTGCCCCGGAGGAAAGGGCGGTCACCGAGGAGGAGAAACTGCCCACGTTCGTGACCAACTTCCCCAAGGAGTGCAAGGCCTTCTACATGAAGGAGGACCCGGAAGATCCGCGCACCGTGAAATGCGCCGACCTGCTGGCGCCCGAAGGTTACGGCGAGATCATCGGAGGCAGCGAGAGGGAGACGGACATGGACGTCCTCGTGGCCAAATTGCAGAGGCAGGACATTCCCATCGAAGCGTACCAGTGGTACCTCGACCTGCGCCGCTTCGGCTCAGTGCCCCATTCCGGCTTCGGCCTGGGAGTGGAGAGGGTCGTGAGGTGGGTCTGCAAGCTGGAGCACATCCGCGACGCAGTGCCGTTCCCGCGCACCGTATCTCGTGCCTATCCCTGAGCCGCCTGCTTGGCCAGGCGTATGTATAGGTCTAGGGCGCGCTGCAGCGCATCCTTCTCCACGAACTCGTCCGGAGCATGTGCCAGACTAGGCGCCCCCGGTCCGCAGATCAGGATGTCCTTGACCTCGGTGCAATAGACCGCCGCCTCAGTGGCATAGGGCACCTCTATGGTCTGGGTGCCTAGCTGCTCCAGAGCAGAGGTGATCAGCGGCGAGCCGGGGTCCGTCTGGAAGGCGGGGACCTCGTGGGGTACGCGCAGCTCGAACTCATGACCCTTGAACTTCTGCCTCAGTCCCGCCTCGACCTCCTTGGATTTCAATGGGAACGGGACCCTGACATCGATCTCCGCGTGGCATTGGTCGGGGATGACGTTGCTCTTGTCGCCGCCGTGGATCACGTTCACGCCGATGGTCAGGTCCTTGCCGGAGGCCCTGGCCTCCTGGGCGTACTCGTCCACTTTGCCTAGAAGGCGGTACATGCGCATGATCGCATTGTCCCCCAGCTGGGGCATGCTGGCATGTGCTGTCCTGCCGTAGGTGTACAGGTCGAACTGAGACACGCCCTTCTCCTTGTACGCCACCTTGAGGTCGGTGGGTTCACCGATGACGATGCCGCTGGCGTTCTTCACCGCATGGGTATGGAGCAGCGATCTGGCCCCGGTCATGCGGACCTCCTCATCGGTGGTGAACAGCACATAGAAGTCGATGTCCTCGCTCATCAGGGCCTTGGCGGCGTGCAGCATGCAAGCGCATGCCCCCTTCATGTCCACGGCCCCCCTGCCATAGATGCGGTTCCCTTCCACCTCTCCCTGCTCCATGGTCCAATTGGAGCCGATGGGAACTGTGTCCAGGTGCCCGCTGAGCGCTAGGCCGTTATAGCCGTTGTAGGCCGAGATGGCCGGGTTGTTCGGGTCCCCCACTAGGTCCACTTCGAGCCCAAGGGTCTTCAGCCAGCCGACCACATAGTCGATCATTTCCTTCTTCTTCGCATTGTGGTCGCTCTCTATCAACAGCAGATCGATGAGCGTCTCTGTCACGTTCCGGTCCATGTTTTCACCTCTTCAGGAATGGCGGCAGCACCACGGTGGCCTTTACCCTGGTCCCCCTGATCACCACGTCCAGGCTCGTCCCGGGGCGGGTGAGGGCAGGAGGCAGATATCCCATGCCGATCCCTTTATGGAGGGACGGCGAGAACGTCCCGCTGGTCACGCTGCCGACCGGTTTCCCGTCCTTCTCCAGGACATATCCATGGCGGGGTATGCCCTTCTCCAGCAGTTCGAAGCACGCCAAGCGGGGCAGGTCCGGTCTGGATGCCAGTTTGCGCATCGCCTCCTTCCCGATGAAATCGTGCTCCCACTTCACCACGAAGTCCGGTCCGGTCTGGACCGAGCACTGGCTTCCGTCAAAATCAGTGCCGGAGAGGAGGTATCCCATCTCCAGGCGCAGGGTGTCGCGGGCACCCAGGCCCACCGGCACCAGGCCGTTCTGTTTTCCGGTCTGAAGCAGCAGACGCCATAGCTGCGCCGCCATCCGGCCGTCCAGCATTATTTCGAAACCATCCTCGCCGGTATAGCCGGTCCTGGCCACCAACGCCTTGCCCTCCCAAACCATGCCCTGCGCCGATGCCAGTGGTAGCTCCAGGAAGCGGCAGTGGAACCGTTTGATCAACGACATCTCCCCATTGAGCCATTTCCCTATGGCCGAGGCCTTGGGGCCCTGCAGTGCCAGGCAGGCCACCTGCGATGAGATGTCCGTTATGGTCTGGTCTGTTCGATGCCTCTGGATCCAGCTGACGATCTTGGGGGTGGTGGAGGCGTTCGGCACCAAGAGATATTCCTCTTCTCCCAGACGATATACGATGGTATCGTCCATGATCATGCCATCCTCGTTCAGGATGTGCGCGTAGATGCCCTTGCCTATCTCCAGTCCGCGAATGTCGTTGGTAAGCAGCTTGAGCAATAGGGATTCAGCGTTCTTCCCCTTGATGAGCACGTCCCCCATGTGGGAAACGTCGAAAAGTCCTGCGGAGGACCTCACGGCCAGGTGTTCATCGATGATGCCCTGGTACTGGATTGGCATCTCCCATCCGGCGAACTCGACCATCCTGGCGCCGGCGGCGATATGCTCCTCGAACAGCGGGGTACGCAACATAAGATCGACCGCCACCTAACAGGTAGCGCGCCATATTAGGCTTTCCCGTCAGAGCACTTCTTCCAGCTTCTCCCTCAGCACCTTGGCAGGGATGTCCAGGAGGGAGATGTACGTGGTCCTGCCCCCGCCTGGATCGCCGGTCACCTTGGTCTGGATCAGACCGATGTTGGACAGCTCCTGCACATATTCCCAGAACTGGGTATGGGCCCTGGGCCTCTCGCTGTACTCCTCGGCCACGATGCGGTAGGTCTTCTCCACCTCGCCCGTGGTGACGAACGCCTGGTCCTTCATTGTGCGACAGACCGCCAGGAGCACGAGCTTCCTTTGCCTCTCCAGCTCCTCGATCTTCGTCTCCGTGACGACCGAGTAGGTCAAGGCCTTGGCGGCACGGACGTGCTCCGGCATGATACGTTCGCTGCCCTCCTCCTCTGCCAGCATGCCGGATCTGTCCAACATCTCGATTGCGAAGCGGGCGTCCCCGAACTCGGCGGAGATGTCGGCGATAAGTTGGACCGAGTCATCGTCGATGACGCTGGGGAAGAGCGCAAGCTCGGCCCTCATAGCGACGATGTCCCTCAGCTCCGCAGCGGAATATCTCTCGAAGCGGATGACGTTGGCCCGCCTGAAGGTGGACATGGCCGCTTGGTCCAGCATATCCAGCACATACTTCTGGGAAATGAGGATGACCGATAGGGACGGTCGCGGCGATATCTTCTCTTCGTCAAATCTGGATAACTGATAGATGAGGTCCGAGGCGCCCCGCTTGATGAGCACGTCCGCCTCGTCCAGCACGACGATCAGATGGACCTTCCTCTTCTCGATGTGCTTGGCGATGGAGCGCAGCATCTCGGCG
>MVRC01000011.1 GCA_002067865.1 Methanomassiliicoccales archaeon PtaU1.Bin124
GATCGAGCTGGCGGGGCATACCGAGATGCACCTGCCGCAGGCCACGCAACCCCCCACAGGCACGACCTTGCCGTCCTTGAAGTCCAACGCCTGGAACGAGCATTCGTTCACACAGCGCTTGCATACCCTGCAGGTGCCGTAGTTCACGATAGGCATGAACTTCTCCGGTAGCCTGATGTCCATCTTCTTTGTGTTCGGGGCGCTCAAATCTTCACCCCCTTGAACGGATGCTCTGTACCATTGCGCAGAATGCCTCTACCGGCCACTGCGACCATCGGGCTCCCGGCGTTCGTGACCCATGTTTCCGCGTCAGGGTCGACTATACGTATAGCACACTCTTCGCTGGCGCAATAGGCAACGCCGCCATCCTTCGACCTGCCCATGATCATAGGCCTCAGTTTTTTGCGGTCCGCCAGGGCGATCAGGGTGATCTCAGGCTGGGACCTTCCCACGAGTATGCTGAACGGGCCGTTCAGGAAAGCCTCCCGGTAAGCAAAGCGCAACCAGGTGGCCAGTTTCTTGCTCTCCGGGTCCATGCGGCCTATTTCCTCATATGTCCTCGGGGCCATGGCGAAAGCGGCCGCCGGGATGGGAAGCCCATGCTTTCTGACCAGCAAGTCCCACATGTATGCCACCACTTCCGTGTCGGTCAGCACGGTGCATTTGTAGCCTGACATCTCCACCAGCTTCTTGTTGACACCATATGAGGTGATCTCACCGTTATGGCAGACGCCCCAGTCCAGGATGGACAACGGGTGAGCCCCGGCCCACCAGGCCGGCGAATTGGTGGGGAAACGCGAATGCGAGATCCACATGGCCCCCTTATACCTGGATAGGTCATAGAAGTCGGCCATCTCGTATGAGAAGCCATTTCCTTTGAAGACGGCCATGTCCTTGCCGCTGGAGATGCACATGGCGCCATCGATCTCCGCATTGATGTGCATGGCCAGATTGATGATGAGGTCCTCCTCCCCCAGGTCCATCCTGCCATTCCAACCCTTGTCTGTCCTGGGCTGAAGGAAGTATCTCCAGATGATCGGGTATGGGGGTCTGAGCGATTTCACTGGCTGGGTGAAGACCTTCTCATCCCTGCTGATGTTCGTATGCTCGTTCAGGACATCTTCGACCCTTTCCTTGGCGACCTCGTCGTCAAAGAAGAACTGCAAACAGTAATCATCCTTGTTCCGAGGGAATAGGCCGTAGCAAGCATAGCCAGAACCGAGACCGTTCTCTCTTTCCTCCATGATCGTCAGCATAGACTTGATCTTGTCCCCGGCGATCAGTCTCCCATCCAGGGAGATCAATCCTGCGATGCCGCATCCACCCATCTGGTATTTCAGCTCGGGTGGCCTGGTCGCTAGGTAACTGCGGTCTGAATATGGTAGGTCCCTGAACCCCGTCCGTCCGGGCGCGCTCCCGCCATTCTCGGTCATATTCCTCACTTTAGCAGGTTTTGCTCACATTTCTTTTGATATAAATCAGTTATTGAAAAACACACCAATCCATACACCAATAATTGTTAGGAATTATTGATAAAATATTGAACAAATGACTAATAATAAATCAGTTAAATCATCTATATATCTAGGATTATTCCATAATAACATACATGCATCTAGCAAATTACAAGTGATTCCTCAAAATAATCATTCTTCGATAATCGCACATGCAAGCTCGTCATTCGTCGAGGAATAGGATTAAACATCATCCCGACTATCCTAGTACACTTTTCACCGAGGAAGTTCTATGTCATCGGCACGCATGGCCCTGGTTCCGCAGTTACCCGACCTGGACAAGATCAGACAGATGAGGAAGCGTCTGAACCTGTCCCAACGAGAGCTTGCTGGCCTTGCTGGTGTCTCACAATCGCTCATCGCCAAGATCGAGCGCGGCAGCATCGATCCATCCTACAGCAATGTGCGGAAGATACTGATGGCCTTCGAGGACGTGCTCCGCCGCCGCAAGGTGGAGGGCATGAAGAGCGGGGCGCAGCTGACCGTTGGAGACCTGGCCACGAAGGGAGTGATCTCCGTCACACCCGATCAGACGCTGGGTGAGGCGACAGACCGAATGATGAAGGGAAGGTTCACGCAATTGCCAGTTACTGTTGGAGAGAAGGTGGTCGGCGCATTGACCGATGACAGGATCCGTGATTACACCATCGAGGCCACCAAGAACAGGACCAAGACATATGATGAGGTCATGCGAACGAAGGTCGAGGAGGTCATGTCCGAGCCCTTCCCGATCCTCAGCGAGGACACGCCCATCGATGTGGCGTCGTTGCATCTTCAGAGGGAGGAGGCCATCCTCATCTCCCGCAAGGGCGCTCTGGTCGGCATCCTCACCAGTGCTGACTTTTTGAACCTCGGATTGAACCAGTGAGGTCATGACATGATCCGGCACGTGGTCATGTGGAGGCTGAAGAACCATGCAGAGGGCCACAGCCGGGCCGAGAACGCCGCCCTCATGAACGATATGTTGCTCGCCCTGTCATCCAAGGTCCCGGAGATCCGGAACCTCCAGGTCGGTTTCGATGTGCTGCGCGGCGAAGGTAGTTATGATCTGGTATTGATGGTCGACCTGGACGACCTGAAGGCATTGGAGCGGTACCAAAGGCACCCCGATCATGTGAAGGTGGCCGAGTTCGTCTCCAAGGTCCGGGAGTCCAGGGCAGTGGTCGATTTCGCACTCTGAGGATGAGATGAAACGCAAGGACCTGGAGATGATACTGCAGAGACTGGAGGTGTTCCAGAGCCCGAGGGCCGACCTGGAGCAGTACCCCACGCCTGCCACGATCGCCGCGGAGATGCTCTTCGATGCCTATGCCAACGGGGACGTGGCAGGCAAGACGGTCCTTGACCTGGGCTGCGGAACAGGCGTCCTGGCGATCGGGGCGAAGCTGCTCGGCGCCGAACATGTGATAGGGGTCGAGGTGGACGAGAAGGCTCTGGTCCAGGCGGAGAGGAACGTCGCCCTGGCCGAGGTCGAGGTCGAGTTCCAGCACATGGACATCTCTACCTTCCAGGGAAAGGCGGACACGGTCGTCATGAACCCGCCCTTCGGATCGCAGAAGAAGCATGCGGACCGCCCGTTCCTTGAGAGGGCGACGGAATGCGCGGACTGCATCTACACCTTGCACATGACGGAGACCCTGGACTTCCTGGCCAGGCTCGTTTCCTCCCGAGGTTTTGCGATAGAGAACCAGAAAAGGTTTAAATTCGACATCCCTCATACATTCGCGTTCCACAGGAAATCGAGAAAGAGCTTCGATGTGTCGTTGCTTTGTCTCCGCAAGATGCGGTGAAATGTTATGAAGGAAAAAAGAAACGTTGTTCCAGGTGATGAGGTGGCCGAGGTCGAGGAGTTCATTCCCGGCGAGGGCACCTATGAAGAAGAGGGCAAAGTGTTTTCCTCCTATTATGGTGAGCTAGAGCTGGACCATGAGGAGAAGGTGGCCAAGGTCGTGGCCAAGCACCAGATGACCACGCTGAACCTCGGCGATTTCGTCTTCTGCACGGTATCGGACGCCAGGGCGTCGATGGCGATATGCGAGGTCGTGGCGGTCGAAGGCAAGAAGAGGGAGATCGCGGGCGACACCAATGGCACGATCCACGTCTCCAAGATCTCCAACGATTACGTGCAGGACGCCGGCAGGGAGCTTCGCCCCAGCGACATCATCAGGGCGAAGGTCATCCAGGTCAAGCCGAGCATCCAGCTAAGCACCGTCGGACCTCACCTCGGCGTCGTCAAGGCGTTGTGCCGCAAGTGCCGCAAGCCGCTGGTGAAGGCTGAGAAGGACCTCTATTGCCCCTCCTGCGAAAGGCACGATCACCGCAAGATCGCCGATGACTATGCGGACGTCGATTACTGACGCGCAAGTCAGAAATAGCGATGTCCGGGATATTTTCCAGGGGTGCGTCACATGAGCAAGAGCAATGAGGAACTTTCCCGGGAGATCGTAGCGCTGCGCGAGGAGGTCAGGCAGATGAAGGAGATCGTGGCCGCCTTGTTCAGCATGATGGTCGAGTCCGAAGAGGATGAGGAGGACGTTCCCTTCTTCTCTGCCGGTGCGGACGTGCCACGCATGAACAATTGAACTTCCGAGGGCTCATGAAGGTCGTCTCTTTGATATCGGGCGGGATCGATTCCCCGGTCGCCGCCTATGTAATGGCGGCGCAAGGCTGCGACGTCATCGCCCTCCACATGGACAACCGGCCCTACTCCGCCACGGGGAGCGTGAAGAAGGCGGCAAGGCTGGCCGATATCGTCTCCACCCGTTCCGGCCGCAGCATCGATTTCCGTTTCGCGCCGCACGGAAGGAACCAGGAGATCAATGCGCGCTCCTGCAACACCGCCTACCAATGCGTCCTGTGCAAGAGGCTCATGTTGAAGGTGGCGAAGGCGGTGGCGCTCAAAGAGGGTGCGGAGGCCATCGTGACCGGCGAGTCGCTAGGCCAGGTAGCCTCCCAGACACTGCAGAACCTGAGGGCAGAACAGTCAGGCCTGGAGTTTCCCGTGATCCGCCCATTGATCGGGCTGGACAAACTGGAGATCGAGGCCATCGCCAAGAAGATCGGAACATATGAGGTCTCCATCTCTGGCCTTGAGGGGCCGGCATGCACCATACTGCCGCCCCGAGTGGTGACGATGGCCCTCCCCGAGGAAATTCACGAGGAGGAAGCGAAGGTCGACATCGAGGAGATGGTCGCCTTCGCGGTATCCAATCTTCACACGATCAAAGATCTGGATACATCGAGCAGCTGAGACCCCTCTCTGGGTCGTAGACCATGTCCATGGTGACGCGGCTGATGTACCTGGCCTGGACCCGGGATATGAAAAGCGTGTGGTCCCCGCACTTCACGCGCAGGTCGTTGTCCTTCGGGGGCTTCACCGACGTAGGAATGATAATCGGCCCAGAACAAGAGGTCGAAACGCGATAATCCTCACCTGAGCTCTTGACGAACTCGATAACCTTAGGGTCAACCATGATCTCCATGGAGCTCATCTTGAGGCCCGATGGGGAAAAGATGTATTTAATTTAAACGTACTTTGGAACGCACGGTCTGACCGATGAAAAAGGTAGTACTGGACACATCAGTTCTCTTCTCGATGGAGGATATACCCCCAGGCATCGAGGCGTTCACTACGCCAGGGGTAATCGAGGAGCTGCGCAAGTACAACGACAACCGTTCCGAGTACCTGCAGCACAAGGTCTCCATCATGGAACCGGACCCTGAGGCGCTGAAGCGACTGGATGGTCTATCTGTTGAAACGGGGGACGTTTCCAGGCTGTCACCAACGGACAAGGGGCTGTTGGCCCTTTCGATCCAGTTAGGGGCAGAGCTGTGGACCGACGACTATTCCATGCAGAACATGGCCAAGCACCTGCACCTGCCCTACCGGGCGCTAGGCACGAAGGGCATCACCCGAGTGATAAAATGGAAGTACCGCTGCATCGGCTGCGGCAAGACGTTCGATGAGGAGGTGCCAGACTGCCCCATCTGCGGCAGTGAGGTGCGCACCTCCCGGAAAAAGAGGTAGGGTTTCAGTCCTTTCCGCCCAGCTCGGCGGAGCGCTTTGCCCCGGCCTCGATGGCCCTGATGACCGCTCCCCGGAAGCCCGCGTCCTCCAACGCCTTGATCCCCATGATGGTCGTGCCGTTCGGCGAGGCCACCATATCTTTCAACTCACCGGGGTGGCGCCTCGTCTCCAGCACCGTCTTGGCGGAGCCGAGGACCGTCTGGGCGGCCAATGCGACCGCCACATCGCGGGGCAGACCCACGAGGACGCCCCCGTCGGCCATGGCCTCGATCATCATGTAGATGTATGCAGGTCCGGAACCGCTCAATCCCGTGACCGCGTCCAGCAACTTCTCGTCCAGGCAGAAGGCCACGCCCACCGATTCGAATATCTTCTGCACGGTGTCCTTGTCCTCCTTGCGGGCGGACTTGCCCATTGCGAAGGCGGAAGCGGAAGCGCCCACCAGGCACGGCTGGTTCGGCATGACCCTGACCACGCGCACGCCCCAGTTGAGGTGCTGCTCCATGAACGAGATCTTGACGCCTGCGGCGATGGAAATGAGCAGATGGTCGCTAGTGAGGTACGGCTTAAGCTCGTCCAGCACCGGTCCGACATGGTGCGGCTTGACCGCAAGGATGACGACGTCCGAGGAGCGCACGACCTCGATGTTGTCTCCGGTGACCTGGACATTGATCGTCTTGGCGATGAAGTCCCTGCGCTCAGGCTGCATATCGCTGGCGATGACATCCTCCGACCTTGCCATTCCAGAGGAGATAATCCCCTTCATCATGGCCTCGGCCATATTGCCTGCACCTACGAATCCGATCTTCATTTAGCATCACGCTGCCTGACTTCTGAGTCGGTTGCGGTATCTCCGCAGTGCTATTTAATCACATGGCAATTGAGGCCATCAGTCCAGACAGGTCAGCACGGCCCTCATGAAAGCGGGCAGGTCCGCAGGCATTCTGGAGGTGACGAGGTTGTCATCGATCACGACCTCCTCGTCGATGTACCGGGCCCCGGCGTTCATGACATCATCCTTGATGGCTGGGAAGCAGGTGCATTTCTTTCCCTTGAGGACGTTCGCGGAAATGAGCACCGAAGGGCCGTGACAGATGGCCGCGATCAACTTCCCCTCTTCGAACATCTTTCTCACGAACTCGTTGATCGCCGTGGACCTCCTCAGCCTGTCAGGGGCGAAGCCACCGGGAACGATCACTCCGAGATAGCTCTTGGTCGACGCCCTCTCCGCCTTAACGTCCGATTGGGCGGGGTAACCGTGCTTGCTGCGATACTCCTCTTTCCTTCCCGGTGAGACGAACTCCGGGGCGAAGCCCGCCTCGATCAATCGATAGTAAGGGTACCATAGTTCATGGTCTTCGTAATCGTCCTCGATGAGGATCGCCAATTTTCCGCCCTTGCGCTCTGCCTTCATGACAATCGGTTATCAACTCGAGCGCTCAGCTAATAAACCTATTTCAGCGATAAGTATAAATCAGGGTTGGTTCAGACCCAATTTTTTCAATATATATACCATGGCTTGATAATTCTATATTTGATATTTATGAACGCGATGCCAGCATTAACAATCTCATATCCAAAACACCCTATCCTTTTCAAGGTTCAGTTTATATAAGGGCAGGTAATTCACCTTGCAATGCTCGTAGACGACTATTATCCGGTAGCAATCTTCGCCCTTGTTGCGGTGTTGATCCCAGTCGTTGCGTTCCTAGCCAACAGGTTTTTCCGGCCTACGGTACACTCAACGCTGCGCGACACCACATATGAGTGCGGTGAAGAGCCAATCGGACAAGCGCAGATCCAATTCCATGTTCAATTCTATATCTACGCCATCATCTTCGTGGTGTTTGATATAATGACCGTCTTTTTGATGATCTGGGCTTTGGCCTTTGACTCGTTTGCCTTCGACTCGACCAACCTTCTGAACAACATGCCTCTCATCATCGCCACCGTCTTCACGGCCATCATGCTGATCGGCGTGTACTATGCGATCAAAAAGGAGAAGATATTATGGATCTGAGTCTCGCACCGCATGCAGTCGCGATGAGCGCCAAGGAGTTCCAGATATGGTCGAAGAACTTCATCTACGAGACCATGAAGGGCACTGGCGTCAAGAAAATGGTCGATGACATCACCGCCCCGATGTGGGCATGGGGCCAGAGGAACGCCATATATCCGCTGCACTTCGGTGTGGCATGCTGCGCGCTGGAGATGGCCGCCGCATCGGCCAGCAGGTACGACTGCGAGAGGCTGGGAATGGTCTACAGGTCCTCCCCCAGGCAGTCTGATGTTTTGCTGATCAACGGATGGATATCCCAAAAGCTGCGTATCTCTTTGAGAAGGCTCTACGAGCAAATGCCTGAACCAAAGTGGGTAGTGGCAATGGGCGAGTGCGCTGTGTCCGGCGGTCCGTGGTATGACGGCTACAACGTCATCCAGGGCCTTGATACGTTCATCCCAGTCGACATCTACATCCCGGGCTGCCCGCCGCACCCCGAGGCGATGATAGACGGCTTCATGCGGTTGAACAGGAAGATTACTGCCGATCAAAAGGGAACATTCCTGGACTGAGGTGAAAAAATGACAGAGAACACCAGGATGAACGAGGAGCAGATGGCGGAGAAGATAAACGCGGCCTTCCCGGAAGGCATCACGAGCATCGCTATATCCCCCCGCCGCATCTTCATGACGATCAACAAGGACATTCTCCTGAAGCTTTGCAACGCCCTGAAGGACGAGTTCGGCTTCGAGCATGTCAGCTGCGTCTGCGGAGTGGACATGAAGACCCACTTCCAGACCGTGTACCATATTTCTTCTTACTCGAACAAGGTCGTGGCAGAGATCGTGGTCGACAACATCCCCCGGGACAAGCCCGAGGTGGATTCCATCGCGCCGCTGTGGGGCGGGGCGAACTGGCATGAGCGCGAGACCTACGACATGTACGGTATCATCTTCAAGGGCCACCCGAAGATGGAGAGGATCCTACTTCAGGACGACTTCGGATTCTTCCCTCTCAGGAAGGACTACGACGTGGGGAGGAGAGTAGCATGACCGAGATGTGGGTAAACATGGGTCCCCAGCACCCGTTCAACCATGGGCTGTGGAACCTGAGGGTAAAGCTAGACGGTGAGAAGGTCATCGACGCCGAGCCGGTGGTCGGTTACCTGCACCGCGGCTGGGAAAAGATGGTGGAGTCCAGGGATTACCAGCAGATCATCCCCATGTCCGACCGTCTGTGCTACTGTTCCGCTTTGACGTGGAGCCATGTCTATGTCGGCGCAGTCGAGAAGCTGATGGAGGTCGAGGTACCAGAAAGGGCCCAGTGGATCCGTGTCATCACCATCGAGATCCAGCGCCTAGCCTCCCACCTGATGTGGCTGGCCGCGGTCGGTACCGACCTCGGTTCCTACACCATATTCCTTTACGCCATGAGGGAGAGGGAGCTGTTCCTCGACCTCCTGACCAACCTGACCGGCGCCAGGATGACGTACAACTATATGCGCATCGGCGGCGTCAGGAACGACTTCCCCGAGAACTTCGAGCGCGACACCCTGAGGGCGTGCGACCTGCTCGAGAAGAGGATCAAGGGAGAGTACTACCAGCTGATGGACATGAACTCCGCCTTCCGCCTGAGGACCGAGAACAACGGCTACCTCTCCAAGGAGGATGCCATGAACCTCGGTGTGACCGGTCCGAACATGCGCGGGTCCAATGTCGACTTTGACCTGAGGAGGGACGACCCCTATGAGAAGTACGACGAGGTCGACTTCGAGGTCTGCGTCGAAGAGGCCGGAGATTCCTTCGCCCGATACCGGGTCAGGATGAGGGAGATGCTCGTCAGCATCGATATCATCCGCCAGGGATTCCAGAAGATCAGGGCAGGGCCTGTCCGCGTCAAGGCGCCCAGGACCGCTCCGGTCGGAACGGCCTTCTACCATGTGGAGGACCCCCGCGGCGAGAGCCTCATGTACGTGATCGGGGACGGGACCAACCAGCCCTATAGGCTGAAGGTCCGCAGCCCCATCTTCGTGACCGTTTCGGCGGCCCCCAAGATGTGCATAGGCTATAAGATGGCCGACATACCCGCCATCATGGGTACTGTCGACATGTGCGTTGGTGAGACGGACCGGTGATACCATGATGTTCGATTACTCCGGTCTCTATCAGTTCCTGTATTCCGTCTCCTCCTGGCTTCTCTGGGAGGTAGGCCGGATATTGGGATTCATCGGAATCGACTCTGGAAACATCCTTTACCCGATAAGGCAGTTCCTGGTCGATCCCCAGTTCGTCTACTTCGTGGCGTTGCTGCTCACCGCATTGATTTATCTGGTCGCAGCATTGCTTTTCGGCATCCAGTTCATCTGGATGGAAAGGAAGTTCCTCGGACGCTTCATGGACAGGCGTGGTACCTCGGTCGGTTTCCTCGGCTTCTTCCAGAACTTCGCGGACGCCTTCAAGGTCCTGCTCAAGGCGGTCATCACGCCCAAGGACGCTGACAAGAGGGTCTACCAGTTCGCCATCTTCGCGATCCTGGCGGTCTCCTTCATGCTCCTCGGCCTGGTGCCTTGGGACATCAACTGGTATGCGGTCAACGTCCCTCTCGCCCTGCTATTGGGGCTGGCGGTCTTCTCGCTGGCTCCGTTCGCGCTGATCTTGGCGGGATGGTCTTCGAACAACAAGTACACCCTCATCGGTGGTATCCGTGGCGCTGCCCAATTGATCGCCTACGAGGTGCCGCTGCTGCTGGTCGTCGTATCGGTCATCGTCATGACCGGTACCTTGAACTTCAACGAGATGGTGGCTTGGCAACAGGGCAACATCATATTGTTCATCCCGCTATTCATCGGTGCGCTCACGTTCTTCATCGCCGGTGTGGCCGAGAGCGAGAGGGTCCCGTTCGACCTTCCCGAGGCCGAGGCCGAGCTGGTCGAAGGGTGGCAGACCGAATACGGTTCCCTAGGATGGGGCCTGGTCATGTGCGCTGACTACCTGCGCGCGTTCATCATCTGTGCTCTGTTCTCCATACTGTTCCTGGGCGGTTGGACCGGTCCGACGTTCCTGCCCGGCTCCGTGTGGATGCTGGCCAAGGCTGCGCTCGTGTTCTTCTTCATGATCTGGGTCAGGGCGGCGATGGTCCGCATCAGGACCGACCAGCTGCTCAAGTTCTGCTGGAACCGCCTGCTCCCCTTGGCAGTGATCAACCTGGCCGTGGCCGTGCTGATCAAGATCTATGCGGTCGGAGGTTGGTAATATGGCTGAGGATGCGAAGAACAAATCCACCTATCAGAGCCGGAGCGAACTCAAGCCCCGCGCCTGGATCGCAGATGGGCTGAGGGTCACGTTCAAGACGCTGGTCAGAACGACGGTCCACCGCCCCAACACCATTCAATATCCGTTCGAGAAGCTCGTGAAGCCCGACTGCTACCGCGGTCGCCCAGGCATCGTCCTGGAGAAGTGCATCGCCTGCTCCAAGTGCGTCCGCATCTGCCCGAACAGGTGCATCGAGATGGTACCCATCGAGAGCGCCACCCTGGGCAAGGTAAAGCGCCCCCAGGTGAACGTGGCCAGATGCATGATGTGCGGTTATTGCGCCGAGGTCTGCCCGACCAACGCCATGATAGTCACGCCCGAGTTCGAGCTGGCCGCCTATTCCCGCTCCGAGCTGATGTTCGACCCGTTCAAGCTGCAGTTCGAGTCCAAGCCTGGCTACGAGGTCTGCTCGCCCATGATCCTGCCGTCCGAGATCAAGGCCGGCAAGACCGAGATGCATAACAAGGGCGACATGGCCATCAAGGACACGGTGGCCTTGGATGCAAAGAAATGCATAAGCTGCTCCCGCTGTGAGAAGACCTGCCCCGTCGGCGCGGTCAAGATGACCGAGACGGGCGAGATCAACCCGAAGACCAACAAGCCGATCAAGAAGCCGGCCTTCGACAACGAGAAGTGCGTCTCCTGCGAGCAGTGCGTCGACGTCTGTCCTAAGAGCTGCCTATCTATGAAGGAGGCGATGTAATATGGCATTTGACCTTGCACCGTATTTGTTCATGACATTCGCAGGTTTGACCATCGCCGCGGCGATCTCCATCCTGCTGACCAAGGAGATCGTCAGGAGCGCTTTGTTCCTGGCATTCACCTTCTTCGGGGTCGCGATCGTCTATATGTTCCTGAACGCCGAGTTCCTGAGCCTGATCCAGATCCTGGTGTATGTCGGGGCCATCAACGTGCTGATCCTCTTCGGAGTGATGCTCACTAAGAGGAAGCTGATGGGGGGTGGGCCCTGTGAGTGACCGGATAACCTTCGGTCCCAGGGGCGTCCTGGCCGCCAAGCTAGTGGTGGTCGGCGCCATGCTGGTCGTCATGCTCTACGCCGTCTATCAGTGGATGGGTGGGATCGGCACCACCGGAATGTACGAGATCCTTTCCGATGCCACCAAGCAGATCGGAAACCTGCTCTTCGATCAATGGGGGGCCGCGGTCCTGGTGATGGGCCTGGTCCTTTTCGTCGCCATGCTGGGCGGCGTGTTCATCTCACAGGAGGAGGATGAGTAATGGACGCCACGGGAATTCCGCTTAACTGGTTCCTGATACTGTCCGCGTGCCTGTTCGTCATCGGACTGGCGGGCGTGCTGATCAAGAGGAATGCAATCGTTGTTCTGATGTCCATCGAGCTGATGCTCAACGCCGCCAACATCAACCTGGTGGCCTTCTCGGTGTACAACAACGATCCCACCGGACAGGTCCTTGCCCTGTTCTCCATCGGTCTGGCCGCGGCGGAGGTCGCCATCGGTCTTGCCATCCTGCTCAACCTCAACAGGTTGCGGGACACGGTCGATCTGAACGACCTAACCATCCTGAGGTGGTAGAATGGATTATACTGGTTTGTTCGAACTGGCATGGATCATTCCAATCCTGCCGATCATCTCCTTCCTCATCGTAGGGTTCCTTGGTCAGAAGATCAAGGGAAGAGGCGGTATCATCGCCGTCGGCCTCGTCGCCGCCGCAATGGTGCTGTCCCTGACCATCGCCTACGCTGCCTTGACGGGCGGTCTGCCTGAACAAGGCTATTTCGAGCAGAGCTTCAACTGGGTGGTCCTGGGAAGCGACTTCACGATCCAGATGGGTATCTACATCGACGCGGTCACCGCGCTGATGCTGATCGTCGTCTCGTTCGTCGCTACCCTGGTCGTCATCTACTCGCTCGGTTACATGCATGACGAGGGGGACCGCAGGCGCCGCTACTTCACCGAGATATCGCTGTTCGTCGGTGTCATGCTGGGCCTGGTCCTGGCCAACAACTTCCTGGAGCTGTTCATCTTCTGGGAGCTTGTCGGTCTGTGCTCCTATCTGCTCATCGGGTTCTGGTTCGAGAAGCCCTCCGCGGCCTCCGCCGCCAAGAAGGCGTTCCTCGTCACCAGGGTCGGCGATGTGATGTTCCTCATCGGCCTGGTCATCATCTTCAACCTGTTCCACAGCACGAGCTACTCCACCATCTTCAGCCCAGAAGAGATCGCTGGCGTCGACCAGACCTGGCTGATGTGGGGCGTATTCTTCATGTTCGGCGGCGCGATCGGTAAGAGCGCGCAGTTCCCGTTGCATGACTGGTTGCCAGATGCGATGGAAGGCCCGACCACCGTCTCCGCTTTGATCCATGCCGCGACCATGGTCAAGGCAGGTGTGTACCTGGTGGCCAGGATGTTCCCGCTGCTGGTGCATGCAGAGAACGTGATGCTGTTGATCGCCGTCATTGGCGGTGTCACCGCCTTCATGGCGGCCACCATGGCCCTGAACTCGCCTAACATCAAACGCGTCCTGGCCTACTCCACCATCTCCCAGCTGGGATACATGTTCCTGGCGCTGGGCGCGGGCGGCTACATGTTCGCCCTCGGTCTGGAGGAAGGCAACGAGGAACTGATGGTGGCGGGCAGCCTGGGTTTCGCTGCGGGCATGTTCCATCTGATGAACCATGCGTTCTTCAAGGCCCTGCTCTTCCTTTCCGCCGGTTCCGTCATCCATTATGTGCATACCGAAGAGATGGCGAAGATGGGCGGCCTGAGGAAGCACATGAAGGTGACCTCCCTGGTCATGCTCATCGGTTCCCTGTCGATCGCAGGCATAGTCCCGCTGAGCGGCTTCTGGAGCAAGGACCTCATACTGGAGACCGTCTGGGAGGGAAGGTTGGATTCGATCATCTTCCTTGGCCTGTACGTACTGGCCGTCCTGACCGCCTTCATGACCGCGTTCTACATGTTCAGGATGTGGTTCCTCACCTTCGCTGGTGAGGAGGGCGAGGCGACCAAGCACGCCGCGGCCCATCATGACGAGCACCACGTGGACTCGCACGGTTCCGACGAGCACGACCACAAGGAGTCCCACGGACACCATGAGGCGCCCTGGGTCATGCTTGCCCCATTGATCGTACTGGCGATCCTGGCCATCGGCTCCGGGTTCGCTCTGTTCATCGGGAGCGGGTTCACATCCGTCATCTACTTTGAGATCCCCTACACGCATGATGCGGGATACTGGCTGGAGAAGTTCTTCTGGGGCGAGTCATCGTTCCTGACCTACATTTCCCTGGCAGCCGCCGTGCTGGGCATCGCGCTGGCCTACTTCACCTTCTACAAGAAGAGGGTGGATGCGCCGGCCATCGCTAGCAAGCCGGCGGTCAAGCCGCTGTACAACATGCTGCTGAAGCGCTACGGCTTCACCAAGGGATACGATTACGTCGGCGAGAAGATCGTCTATGGCTTCTCGCTCGCACTGGACTGGTTCGACCGCAAGATCATTGACGGCCTCGTCAATGGCTTCTCCAAGCTCATCCAGAGGAGTGGCGCCGGACTGCGCAGGGCGCAGACCGGTTTCGTGCAGACCTACGCGGGAGTGGTGGCCGGCGGCGCTGTCGCCATGATGCTGCTGCTGTTCTTCCTGCTGAAGCTGCTCGGGATAGAGGTCCATCCGTGAGGTGATGATGATGTTCGAAAACATACCAATACTGACCATACTGTTGATCCTGCCCCTGCTGGGCGGCATCATCGCCTTCTTCATGGGCGAACGGGCGAAGCTGGCCAAGATGTTCGCCTTGGCCGTCTCGGCCGTGACGCTGATCATCGCCACTGTCCTCATGTTCGACTTCTTCGGACTGGGTTCGGGCCTGTTCGGCAACTACCAGTACGTGGAGGACTACACCTGGGTCTCGCAGCTGGGCATCAGTTACATCCTGGGCGTCGATGGCATATCGATGCCGATGGTCTGGCTTACGGCCCTGATGAGCCTGGTGGCCATCCTGTTCTCCTGGGACATCACCAACCGCACCAGCCAGTACATGGGCCTAATGCTCATTCTGGAGGCGGGCGTCCTGGGCGTGTTCATGTTCCTGGACTACTTCCTGTTCTACGTGTTCTGGGAGGTCGTCCTGATCCCCATGTACTTCCTCATAGCGATATGGGGAGGCCCCAGGCGGGACTACGCGTCCATCAAGTTCTTCATCTTCACCCACGTGGCCTCGCTGGTCATGCTGCTGGGCATATTCGCGCTGTACTTCCAGGCCGCTGGGGCCTTGGGCCACAGCACCTTCGACATGCGCGAGATCGCGTCTGTCGCGGGCGGGTTCGATATAGCGTTCCAGACCATAGTGTTCGGTGCCCTGCTCTTCGGTTTCATCACCAAGATGCCGATGGTGCCGCTGCATACCTGGCTGCCTGATGCGCATGTCGAGGCCCCGACCGCAGGATCGGTCCTGCTGGCCGCCCTGCTGCTGAAGATGGGTTCCTATGGTATCATCCGCATCGCCATGCCCACCCTGCCGGGCGCCTGGGACATCAACGCCGGCGCCTACGTGGTGGCGGAGTTCCCCGGTCTGACCTGGATGCAGGTCATCATGCTCACCCTGGGCATAGTGTCCATGCTCTATGGCGCAGTGATGTGCCTGGCGCAGAAGGACATCAAGAAGATGGTCGCCTATTCGTCCATCAGCCACATGGGAGGGGTGATGCTGGCGTTCGCCACCTTCACCCAGATCGGCCTGGCGGCGGGCGTGTTCATGATGTTCGCCCACGGGCTGATCACCGGTGTCCTCTTCATGATGTGCGGCGTGCTGCAGCACAAGACCGGCACCCGCATGATCCCGCGCCTTGGCGGCCTGGCCGCCAAGATGCCGAAGGCGGCCACCGTGATGATGATCGGCTTCATGGCCTCCCTGGGCCTTCCTGGCCTGGTGGGATTCGTGGCCGAGCTGGGCATATTCACGTCCACCTTCGTGGCCTTCAACTGGCTGCTGCTCCTGCCCATCATGTCGGTGGCGCTCACCGCCGCCTACTACATATGGGCCATGCAGCGCGTACTGTTCGGGCCCTTGACCAAGGACATCGACCTGGAGCACCTGCACGACCTCAGCTGGTATGAGGCCGCGCCGCTGTACATCCTGGTGGCGTTCATCGTCGGCTTCGGGCTGTTCCCCTCGCTGATCATGGACTACATCACCCCGGCTGTGCTCAAGGTCCTGATGGGAGGTTTCTGAGATGGTCGAATTCACTGCAATAGTCCCGGAGATAATCCTGGTGCTCTTCGCCATGGCCCTGCCCGCGCTGGGCTATGCGACAAAGAACTCCAAGATACTGGCAGGCTTCGGCCTGGCCGGTGTCGTCCTTTCGGCCGTCTTCACGTTCATGATGGCCAACGACCTGTCGGTCGCGTACGAGTTCGGTAATGGCCTGATCAGGGTGGACCAGTTCGCCATCCTGTTCATGTTCATCTTCCTGGCAGTGGCCGGATACGTCATACTGGCGTCCGCTGTCTACGTCAAGGACGACAAGCACCAGCCCGAGTTCTTCTCGCTGATCATGCTCGCCACCGTCGGTATGATGATCGTGGCCAGCTCCACCGACCTGTTCGCCTTGTTCCTCGGCATCGAGCTGACGAGCCTGGCGTCGTATGTGCTGGTGGGCTTCAGGAAGAAGGACGTAAAGGGGGCCGAGGCGGCCACCAAGTACTTCATCATAGGCGGTCTCAGCAGCGGCTTCTCCCTGTTCGGCATCTCGCTCGTATACGGCATCACGCACACCACCAGCTTCGCCGGCATCAACACCTACCTTTCCTGGTCGGTGCCGCTGGCCAACCCTGAGCTGCTCTGGCTCGCGATGATCATGGTCGTAGTCGGATTCGGCTTCAAGATCTCCATGGTGCCCTTCCATATGTGGGCCCCGGATGTGTACGAAGGCGCGCCGACCACCATCACCGCCATGCTTGCGGCCGGTTCGAAGAAGATGGGCTTCGTCGCCATGTTCAAGTTCTTCCTGATAGGCCTCATCGCCATCAAGGCGGACTGGCAGCTGCTCGTAGGCATCATGGCCATCGTGACCATGACCTGGGGCAACATCGTGGCCATACAGCAGACCAACATCAAGCGCATGCTGGCCTACTCCAGCATCGCCCAGGCAGGCTACATCCTGATGGCCATCCCGGTGGCCACCGAGTATGCCCTGGCCGGCGGTCTGTTCCAGATCCTGACCCACGCCTTCATGAAGGGCGGTGCGTTCCTGATCGTGGCCACCCTGGCCACCGTCGCCATCGGCGAGACCATCAAGGACTACAAGGGTCTGGCCAAGCGCAGCCCGTTCATGGCCTTCGCCATGATGATCTTCCTGCTGTCCCTGGCGGGCATACCGCCCCTGGCAGGGTTCTGGTCCAAGTTCGTGCTGTTCTCCGCCCCGATCGACGCCGCGGCCACCGCAGGCGCGGAGTGGATGACATGGCTGGCCTTGGCCGCGATCATCAACAGCGCCATCTCCCTGTTCTATTACGTCCGCGTCATCAAGTACATGTACGTGGACGAGGGAGAGTGCAAGGACAAGCTGAAGCTGCCCTGGAGCATGGTGGCCGCAGTGGCCATCTGTCTGGTCGCCGTGATCGGGATCGGCCTCTGGCCCGACCCGTTCATCGAGTACCTGAAGCAGGCCGCGCACAGCTTCTTCGTGCTGTACTGAGCTAGCGAAACCCCTTCTCAATTTTCATTTTTTTAATGATTTTTTCTCCTTATTCCAGATCGATCCCTGCATGCCGGATTATTTAAGCACAGGGGATGCTGGATATCAATAAGCGTTAAGTAGATATTCACCATATCGAGCGCCGATGGTTCTGAGCTGGGACTCGCCTATCCGGCATGAGCTGGAGATGGTCGAGGCAGAGATGCAAAGGGGCGTATTCTCGGAACAGGCGATCCTCACCGAGATATCACTTTATGTCATCGGCTCCGGCGGAAAGCGCATCAGGCCAGCAGTCACACTTCTATCGTTCCGCGCCAACGGCGGGGATGACAGCGAGATCTCGCGCATCATCAAGGTCGCCTCGGCCTTCGAGATGATCCATGCGGCCACTCTCATCCATGACGACATCAACGACGCAGGGGAGTTGAGGCGGGGCAGGGAGGCCGCCTACAAGCGCTATGGGGTGCAGAAGGCGCTCATCGCAGGGGACTTCCTGTTCGTGCGCTCTTTCAGCCTGGGCGGGGCGTTCGACGAGAGGATCATCCAGATCGTCGCCGAGGCCATGACCGCCATCGCCGAGAGCGAGATCCTCCAGGCCATCCACGAGCTCGACCCCGACACCCGTCTGAAGGAATACATCAAGATCGTCATCGGCAAGACGGCCAAGCCGATCGAGGCCGGCGCAAGGGTCGGTGCATACCTGGCCAAGGCCCCGCTGCAGGCCATAGAGGACATGGGCGCCTACGGCCTCAACCTGGGCATCGCATTCCAGATAATCGACGACATATTGGACGTCACCGGCAATGCCAGCACCCTGGGAAAACCGAGGGGTGTGGACTTCATGGACGGCAAGCCCAATCTGGTGCTGCTCGAGGCCATGGCGGACCCGACCATCGGTCCGGAGGTCAGGAGGCTATTCCTGAAGAAGGAGAAGACCCGGGCGGACCTGGATGCGGCATTGTCCTTCATAGCCACGTCGGATGCCGTGGCCAAGGCGAAGGACATCGCCAAGGAGTACACCGCCAAGGCGGAACTGGCGCTGGCGAACCTGCCCGAATCGGACCACAAGCGTTCCATGAAGCAGCTGGCCGAGTCCCTCGTGGAGCGCAACACCTGAACGAATTCATTTCATTCAAATCGGGGCGAGAGCAATGGTAGAGCACATCAAGACCGATGTGGTCATAATCGGTGCCGGGCCGGCCGGAAGCAGCACTGCAGAACACGCTGCACTGAACGGGGCCAATGTGGTAGTTTTGGAACGCCGCCCTGTCATCGGCGAGCCGGTGCGATGCGGCGAGTTCATGCCCAGCCTGGCCGAGATCAGGGCGATCTTCCCGAAGGCCCTGGACATCGACCCCGTGTTCGACATGCCGCAGGACCTGCACAGCCTGGAGACCACCCACATCCGCATCTACTCACCATCATTGCGCACCTGGGACGTGCCCTTCTCCGGTTACACGACCGACCGGAACCGTTTCGACCAGCATCTGGCGAAGAAGGCGGAGAGGGCCGGGGCGAGTATCATCACCGGCGTACAGGCGAAGAGGGTCAGGGAAGGTCTGGTCATTGCCGATGGCCTCGAGGTCGAGGCCAAGGTCGTGGTCGGCGCCGATGGGCCGTTATCCTTGGTCGGCAAATCGCTCGGCTATGAACGCTCATCCGACCTCTGTCCGGCGGTGACCGTACAGGTGAAGGGGGATTTCGAGCCGGTATCGGAGATGTACTTCGGTTCCGTAGCCCCAGGCGGCTATGCCTGGATCATCCCCAAGAAGGGCGGCGCCAACATCGGTCTGGGCGTGGCGAACCGCTTCGCCCGCATGACCGTGAACGAATATTTCCGCAAGTTCCTCGAGTTCAAGGGCATCAAGCCCGAAATGGACATCTCCGGGAAGTTCGTCCCGATGTCCGGTCCCATCCATCACGCCACCAAGGAGCATTCGCTGCTCGTGGGCGACGCCGCCGGTCAGGTCATGGCCGTCAATGGCGGCGGCATACCGATCTCGATGATGACCGGGCGGTTGGCCGGAAGGGCGGTCGCCATGCACGTCAAGAACGGTGCTCCGCTGAGCGATTACGAGGTCATGTGCCGCCAGCAGATCTACAAACCCCTCTACACCGCCGTGCACACGAAATGGCTGGCCAACACCTGCTTCGGCAGCAAATGGCGCCTCGAGCAGGCCATGCGGTTCCTGGGGCAGCGGCGCATCAACAAGCTGATCCGGTGCAAGCCGGTCCTGCCGTGATCATTTCCTGCGGCCGTTCCTGATCAGTCCCAGCAGCGCCCTCGGCGCGCTCTTGATCATGCTGCCGCCGGACCACTCCAGCTCTCCCTTCTGGCAGATGGTGGAGTCCATCAGTTCCTCTGAGCGGCGTTTCAACTGGGCGAACGCCTCGGTCTTGGCGCTCAGGTCGGTAATCTTCACGACCTCATCGATCTGGTGCATCATCTGCCTGGCCTGGTCCGTCCTTCCGAGGCGGTCCTTGAGCTCGTCCTCATTGATCTGGCCGCACTCGAACCTGACGCGGTTGAGGACGTCGGCGGCATCGTACGAGACGCTGGCGATGTCATCCCTGGTCATCCATTTGGTCTCGTAGGAAAGGACGTACTTCCAGCTGGGGCTCAGAAGCCTGGCCCGATGCTCCTCCAGCGTCCTGGCCAGCGAGATATATCCCAGCTTGTCCGGTTCCTCGAAGGCCATGCTGCCCGGGTCCAGGAACGGGGCCAGGGGCGAGGTGAAGACGAACAGCCTCTTGTCGTTCCCGACCACCTCGTACAGGCGCTTGGCATATGCGGCGCTGTCCAGCGCGGACTGCTTCGTCTGCTGCGGCAGGCCGATCATGAAGAAGAGGTCGAACCGCTCCGAGCCGTGGTCGAGGGCGTGCCTGACCGATCGTTCCATGGAGGCGGTATCGAAGTTGCGGCCCAGCGCCCTGCGCACGACCTCGTCGTGAGAGTCAGGGGAGAACTCGATGGCGTAGGAATCGAGGTTCTTCTGCGCGTCCCTGAAGAAATCCTCTGGGGCCGGCGTGAACAGCTCGAGGATGATCTTGTTCTTGACGCCCAGCTCGTTGATGCGCTTGTAGAACCTTTCCGCGTACTGCTTCCCGCCCTGCCTCAGGTCCCCGACCAGGAAGACCGGGGCCTTCAGGAACGATTCCACGTTGCTGATGTCCTCGGCCACCTTCTCCGGGGAACGGAACGCCGGTCTGGAGCGCCCCAGGAAGTTCTTCATGGCGGCGCATGAGCCTCCGCATACGGCGCAGCGCACGGAACAGCCTCGTACGGTGAAAGCCACCGTCAACGGGTAACGGTCCCAGTCCTTGAACGGCTTGAACCCCTCCAGGTCGCGATGCCTTATGACCGACCTCACGATCCACCCATAATCGATGTCCAGGTAGTCCAGGTCCTCAGGGACGAAGGTGAGCGGATTGACATGCACCCCGTCCTCATCCTTCCAGGTGAGGTTCTGCACGTGGCCCAGATCGCCCTTTCCCTCCAGGGCGTTGAAGAGCTCGACGATGGGCACCTCGGTGGAATCGCCGCGCAGCACCAGGTCGACCTGATCGTACTGCATGAGCTCCTGATGATAGTAAGATGAGCTGAACCCCCCGAACAGCACCTTGCTCTCTGGATGAAGCCGCTTGATGATCTTGGCGACCTCCAGCGAGCCTTGGGCGTGGGGCAGCCAGTGCAGGTCGATGCCGAAAACGTCGGCCTTCAGCCGGGAGAGGAGCTTATCCACGTCCAGCCTGGGGTCGTTCAGCATCATGCTGGCCAGGTTGATGATCCTGACCTTGTACCCCTGCTGGTGGAGCGCATTGGCCATGGTGGTGAAGCCGAAGGGATACATCTCGAAGACAGGAGTGGACGGCACCAGGTCGCTGACCGGCCCGTAGAAGAGGAACTCTTTTCTAAAATCGTACACGCTGGGCGCGTGGATAAGGATCAGGTCCTGCCTCGCCGTGTTATCACACCATCCGGATATGCGGAAAAAGACCTAGCCATATTTGAATGATGTCGCTTGCGGCCGCCTACTTGCCGAACCTGCGCTGCCGCTGCTGGAAGGAACGGATGGCGCGGAGGAAGTCTACCTTCCTGAATCCGGGCCAGTAGACATCGGTGAAGTACAATTCGGAATATGCCAGCTGCCAGAGCAGGAAGTTCGAGACCCTTTCCTCCCCGGACGTCCTCAGAATTAGGTCTGGGTCCGGAAAATCGGCCGTGTAGAGGTACTTGGAGAAATATTCCTCGTCGATCTGGTCCACCTGGATGGTGCCATCCTTCACTTCCTGGGCGATAACCTTGATGGCCTGGAGTATCTCCTGGCGGCTGCCATAGGCGATGGCGATGTTGTAGTAATAATCGCTATAATTCTCCGTGGCCTTCTGCGCCACCTGGATGGCATCCTGCACCCTCTGCGGCAGAAGCTCTGTCTGCCCTATGACGGTGAGCTTGATGTGGTACTTGTGAATGCGCTCGTCCTCGGCCAGGCGGAGGAAGTTGTGCTCGAAGAGGTCCATGAGGAAGTCGACCTCGTCCTTGTCCCTTTCCAGGTTCTCGGTGCTGAAGGCATAGACCGTCAGGACCTTGATGCCCAGTTCTAGGCACCACTCCATTAGCTCTTCCAGCTTCTCCTTGCCCTTCTCATGGCCCTCGGAGGCCTCCAGGCCGAACTCCCGGGCGAAGCGGCGGTTCCCGTCCATGATGATCGCCACATGATGCGGGATCTGGCCCTCCAGCACCTCCTTGTTGAGCTTCTTCTCATAGGTGTGGTAAGCCGTGTTCGCGATGACCTTGGAGATATCGTTCTTCATGAAAGGCTCTCCAGACAAGTACGCCGTACGGGCTAAATGCTTTTCCTCAGAAGTCTTCGGGCAGACCGGCCGCCTTCAGGCCCATGTCGAAGCATCCTATTCCTGCCACAGCGCCGATGGTTCCGCGGGAGCCAGTCACTTCTATCAGCCGGACGCCGTTGCGATCGGCCACCTCCTTCGCCTGCTCCTTCTTGAATATGACCGACTTGGCCTGCAGTCCGTACTCGGCCACCTCCTTCGGGACCTTCAGGCCGATGAAGACGGCCAACGTGGTCTGCTGCGAGAAGGTCTCCTTGCGCAGCCTTTCCACGAAGAAATCGATCAATCTCTGCACGTCCTTCTCCGCCACCGCGAACGAGACGCCGACCGAAACGCAGTTGGTGGTCTTCTCAGGCACGTTCGGGTTCAATTGGACGATCTTATGCTCCAGCATGTGGCCGATGTCGCAGGCCCTGGCGATGCGCAGCATGAGGGCCCAGGACGCGCCCTTTTCCTTGGTGTCCGTGTCATCGACCGCCAGTATGACCCTGACCAGCTTCGGGGTGACGATGGTCACTTCGATGCGGTGGGCGCCTCCCACCTTGGCATCATCTGGATAGATCGCCTCGATGGTCCCCGGTCCCTGCGGCAGACAGGCCCCGATGCCCACGCTGGCCCCGGCCAATCCCACCCAGGTGGTCCTGACCGTGTCGCCGTCGACCCTCAGCGCCTTCAAACCCTGGCCGCCCAGGTCCTTGGACGCCGGGCCGAAGCGGACCTCCTCCTCTCCGATCCTGGCGTTCATGATGAGCGTCGTGCCCTCGACCTTGATGTCCTGAAGGACCCCCTTGGCACGGGTGCGGTTGACCGCGTCCCATTCCACCGGCCCCTTCGCAGAACATTCCTCGATGATCTGGGCCACGCCGTTCTTCTCATCGACCATGGTGTAGACGCCGCGGCAGAATAGCTTGCCATACTTCTGTTGGACGTCATCGGGTTTTAGGATTGTCGCCATCCGGTTACCATCCAGTTGAATGAGCGATGATTACATACGCTTTCATTATCTTTTTGCCGAAACGAACCGGCCTGGGAGATCGGAAGCGTCCATCGCCTTCAGCGTCTCTCCTCCATCATCATAGACCAGGAACTTGCCCTTGAGTCCTAGTATCTTTCCCTTATGCTTCCCAGGCGCGTCGATCAGCTTGTACTCCCTGCCTTCCGGCGCATGGAGCGGATACCCATCGAGCATGAGCAGCGGTTCATTCAAAAGTTCCATCCGGTGCTCCAATGTTTCCTGGAACGCACGATACAACTGCTCCAGCCTATCCGCGCGGGGGTGGGACGTCAGCAGTCTGACCGCCTTGTACTTCCTCACATACTGGGTCAGCCTCAGCCTTTCAGACGTGTCCTGTTCCGCCCTTCTCGCCAGCAGTCTGTTCGGAAAGCGGGCCAGCGGCACGATCGCGTCCGCCCCCTGCTCGATGCCTCTCTCCTTCAGCCGGCGGGAGGTCGTCATGCCGATCTTCCCCGTCTCGCCAAAGAATGCCAGGTAGACGGTGTGCTCCCTGCTGCAGATGGGCGAATCGCACCGCCCGCCCTCGCATTGGGGCTCGAAGACGCAGTCCTGCCTTCCGATCCAGGTGGACGAGCATCGGGAGCATTGATCGAAACGGCGCACGGGCATGGCCTCGGGGCAGCGGTGGTAGCCGTCCTCGCCGAAGGAGCCGACGCACCGTTTGTTCTCCGAGACGGTCCAATCGATCTCACCGCCCAGGTCCATGTTCGCCACCTCCCCCTTGTGATCGCAGAGCATGACCATGGGCTGGAAGTCCTCCCACCCGAAGTGGATAACGTGCTTCCCTCCGCCTTGTTCTCCAGAGCGGAGCAGGGTATCGGCCCGGACGAACATCAGAGGTCGGTTAGCGCTCTGCCTTATTCATCCTTTGCTCGGGCGGAACGAAACTGCCGGGATATCTGGATGGTCCGATCGAGAATGATTATCAATATAGGTCCGCTTCGATTAAAATTTAAATATGAATAATCTCTTGTTGGAATCGTCGATAGCAATGAGCATAGCGATAGTTACCACCACATCGTCCACCGCGGTCAGCCTGACCACGGCCATCGGTATCGGCGTAGGTGGAGCGCTCATCGCCATCCTTCTCGTGATGTTGCTGTCATCCCGCGAGCTCATCACCGCCTCCTCAAAGCGTTCCAGGAGCATCATGGCCATGCTGGACGCGGTCATCATCCCGCTTCTAGTGGTCTTCGCCCTGACCATCGTCTTCCAGGTGATGGAGATCGTAGCACCGATAGCATGACGATTCTCATGAAACAAGGACCGTAGCGCGAGCTATGTCCATCCGGAGTGGGGTCTATGGAAGTTCCAGATTGGATCGAGGATGAGGGGATCAGGAGGAAGCTGAACGGCATCTTCCACGCGCCGTTCGCTGAGCTGCTGGGCATGGAGACGGTCAGCATGACCCCCGACGGCGAGGCCAGGGTCCGCATGGACATCAAGGGCATGGAGAACGCCATCGGCAACGCCCACGGCGGGGCGGTTTTCGCATTGGCCGATCAGGCGCTGGCCATCTCGGCCAACATGGGCGATAGCAGCCAGGTCGCCATGACCTGCAGCATCTCTTATATCAGGCCGGTCCGAGGGGTCGTCGAGGCGGTCGCAAAAAAGGTCGCAGAGACCAACAGCACCGCCGTCTACGACGTCAAGGTCGTGCAGGGAGAAGAGGTCCTGGCCAGCTTCCAGGCCACCACTTACAAGATAAAGAAGAAGATCGATTGGTGAGGAACGTTCATCCTTCCTGGATGAACTCCTCTTCGCAGGGCTCCTCGGCGCGCGACAGGTACTCTGCCGGCATCTCCGGGGCGAGGAAGACGGTCCTTCCTGCCTGCTGGATGACGATACCGCTCTCGATGGCGGCCGCGGCGTCGATCTCCAGGATGATCGGCTGCTCCGTGCGCACCTTGCCGGCGTTCACGGCGTCCTGATATGTCTTGGAGAGGTGCACCATCTTCCTGTCCGAGGGCTTGAGGCCGGTCTCGAGGACGATGTCAGCCTCCTCTTGGGTGGTCGGATAGTAAAGCCTGTCCGGGATGTTCTCGGTGGGCAGCCTGAGGTTCAGCTCGATGGAATGGCCGTATGTGGCCCTGATCAGGTTGTTGCTGACCTGGTACCTGCCCTTCGGGTCCGTCTCGATGATGGCGATGATGTGGTGCGGGCGGATCCAATGGTTGCGCCTGCTCTGGCTCTTCAACGCGGCCACGAACGCGCGGATGTCGACGAATCCCTGGTCGTCCATCTCCAGGCCGAACTTCTCAGGGAAGTGGCGCAGGACACCGGCCATGGTGCGGCCTATCTGCTCCAGTTCCTGGTCGTTCATGAGGAACTTGCCCTCCTCCCCGCATACCGGGCACTGGTCGCCACGGTAATAGCCATGTTCACTGCATTCGCGCAACATTTACGTCGAGCGGAACAGCGTGACCATACTTTAAGACTTCGCAGAACGGCGTTACCTCATGGAAAACCAATGGTCCGGGCTCATTTTGCGATGGAACGCTCTGCGGCCAGGACGGTGTTGCTCATCAGGATGACCCTTGTCATCGGCCCGACCCCGCCTGGGTTCGGCGTTATGGCGCTGGCCTTCTCCTTGACCTTATCAAAATCGACGTCCCCGACCAGCCTGTAGCCCCTCGGCGCCGTCGCATCATCGATCCGGCTGACCCCGACGTCCACGACCACCGCGCCCTCTTTCACCATGTCCGGCTTGATGAAGTGCGCCACGCCCATGGCCGCGATGAGAATGTCCGCCTGCCTGGTGTACGAGGCCAGGTCCTTCGTGGCGGAATGACAGACCGTCACCGTGGCATTGGCGTCCTTCTGCTTCTGCATCATCAGGGCGGCCATCGGCTTGCCCACGATGTTGCTGCGGCCGCATATGACGACATGCTTTCCCTCGGTCTGGATACCGTTTCTGGCCAGCAGCACCTGCACCCCATGGGGCGTGCAGGGCAGGAAGCCTCCGGCCTCGCCGCTCAGCATCCGCCCTACGTTCATGGGATGAAGCCCGTCCACGTCCTTCTTCGGGTCTATCTTGGAGATGACCGTCTGGGGGTCGATGTGCTTTGGCAAAGGCATCTGCACCAGGATGCCGTGGATCCGAGGGTCGGCGTTCAGCTCAGCGATCAGTTCGATCAGCTCTGCTTGTGAGAACGATTCGGGCATCATCAGGGTCCTGGCGACCATGCCCAGGTCCTGTGAGTTCTTGCCCTTCATCTTGACATACTGCATGGAGGCCGGGTCCTCGCCCACGAGCACGACCGCCAATCCGGGAACGATGCCTTGGCCGCGCAGCTTCGCGATCCTTTCCCTGAGCTCTTGGCTGATGGTGCTGGCCATGAGATTTCCATCGAGGATTCTAGCGGTCATGATTGTTCCCGTGGAGTCCATCGTACCTCCCATATGTGAAGGTTGCCTTGCAGGTGTGCCAGAGGGAGCAGGAGTCTTTAATAAGCGAACTTTCATCATAGCGCCGAACGGAGTGCTAGGTATGAGGTCGAACATCGACATCGCCCAGGACGCGAAGGCCAAACCGATAGAGGAGATCGCCGAGGTCATTGGCATCGAGAAGGACGAGCTGATCCCCTATGGCCGGTACATGGCGAAGGTGCCCCTCTCCGTTCTGAAGAGGTATGATGCCCGGCAGAACGGCAAGCTGGTCCTGACCACGGCCATCACCCCGACGCCGGCAGGCGAGGGCAAGACCGTCACCACCATCGGACTGGTCCAGGCGCTGGGCAGGCTGGACAAGAAGGTCATGGGGGCGCTAAGGGAGCCATCGCTCGGCCCCACGTTCGGTATCAAGGGCGGTGCGACCGGGGGCGGATTCTCCCAGGTCTATCCCATGTGGGACATCGACCTCCACTTCACCGGCGACATTCATGCCGTGGCCGCGGCGCACAATCTTCTATCGGCCATACTGGAGAACCACATCTCCAGGGAGAATTCACTTCATATCGATCCGACCAGGATCATGCTCCGCAAGGCCATGGACATGAGCTGCAGGGAGCTGAGGAACATGGTCGTTGGGCTGGGCGGCAGGTCCGAGGGCGGAACGCCCCACGAGTCCGGATTCATCATCACCGCCGCATCCGAGATCAGCGCAGTGCTGGCATTGGCCACGTCCATGCCCGACCTTAAGAAGAGGCTGGGGAGGATCATCGTCGCCTACACCTACGACGGAAAGCCCGTCACGGCCGAGCAGCTGAACTGCGTCGGTGCGATGGCGCTCCTGCTGAAGGATGCGCTGAGCCCCAACCTGGTGCAGACGCTTGAAGGGGACCCGATGTTCATCCACGGCTTCCCGTTCGCCAACATCGCCCACGGCAACAATTCCATCCTGGCCACGAAGTACGCCCTCAAGCTGGCCGACATCGTGGTGACGGAGGCGGGGTTCGCCGCCGACCTGGGCGCGGAGAAGTTCTTCGACATCGTGTGCCGCGCCAACGGCCTCAGGCCCGACTGCGCGGTCATCGTATGCTCCATCCGTGCTCTGAAGATGCATGGCGGGGCCGCGTTGGACGCGGTTTGTCATGCCGATTGTCTGGCCCTCAGGAAGGGCTTTGACAACCTCGACAAGCACATCCAGAACATCCATAAGTTCGGCGTGCCGGTCGTGGTCGCGATCAACTTCTTCGACACCGATACCAGCGAGGAGATCGAGATGGTGCGCAACCATTGCGCCCAGAAGAACGTCCGCTGTGCCGTCTCCCGCGTGTTCTCCGAAGGGGGCAAGGGCGGCAAGGAGCTGGCCGAGGCGGTCCTGGACGTTCTGGAGAAGGAGAAGGCCGACTTCCGCTTCCTGTACGAGGTGGACAGGCCGCTGAAGGAGAAGATCAAGACCATCGCCACCGAGATCTACGGGGCGGCGGAGGTCATCTACGAGGGTGAGGCCGAGCGGAACATCAAGCTGATCGAACAGTCCGGTTTCGGCGATCTGCCGATCTGCATGGCCAAGACCCAGCTCTCCATCACCGACAATCCCAAGCTCAAGGGCGCACCGCACGGATGGACATTGAAGGTGCGTGAGGTCTTGGTCTCCGCGGGGGCCGGATTCGTGGTGCCGGTATGCGGACAGATGATGCTGATCCCCGGGCTGCCCTCTGAACCGGCGGCCGTCAAGATGGACATCGATGATAACGGCCGGATCATTGGACTGAACTGACCCGCTTCAGCGCAGCCAGAACGACCTCTCCGACGACCGCATAGTCCTCGGTAGGAAGCATCGGCGGAAGGGTCTTCGGGAAGAGCATCGTGGCATTGCCAGGCACTTCCTCGTCCCCCTGCCACACGGTCACCCTGACGGGCAGCAAGGGGAGGAACGGAACATCGACCGTGGCCGAACCGAACGCCTCGCTCCTGCCGCCCAGTTGTTCGGCGGCATGGACGAGCGTTCGAGGAGCGGAAGAGAAAGCATCGGCCAAGGGGGCGATCACCCGCTGCTGGAACGCCGCCTGATATGCCTCGCCCCCCGGCATCTGGCGGAACAATGCCCAATCCCATCTGGGGAGGCGGGATTCATGTACGACGGCCCATGCTAGATAGTGCAGGACCACGATCTCCATGAAGCGGCCCTTCTCAGTGAGATCGAACTCGATCTCCCTGCTTCCCAGATCGAGCGAGGCGGTGCCGTCCAGTATCGCCACTTTGAACGACCTTTCCTTGGACACCGCCTCCAGGTCGTCCCAGGCCTGGCGCAGCGCCACACTGTACCCTTCCTGCCTTACCTGATCGTACAGATGTCCCATCAGCAACTCCCACCATGGTGCTCTTCCAGATAGTCATCGATGCGGATGAACTCGATGCCCTCGTCCATCGCCCGCTCGATGATCTCCCTGACGCCGTCCGATTGCCTGAGGCGCTCCTCTTCGGCCATCATCCCTTCGCAGAAGTTCTCCACCATGTGCCAGGTGTGTGTGGCCATGACGAACAGGCCATCCTCGAACTGGGACAATAGGTCCAGGTAATCCTGCGGCACCCTCTTGCCCTCGTGCATGGGCCAGAGATATGCGACGATCTTCCTCCCCTTCCTGTCCGTTCCGGACGCGATGGGCACCTGGACCAGACCGTTGGAATGCATGAACGGCCTGACCTTCCCATCCAGCAGCGGTTCGGTCATGGACGACTCGTAACGGAAGTCCTTGGCCAGGAGCGCGTCCTGGAGACGTTGATCGGTCGCTTGGTACGGCGCCCTGAAGCCAGGCCTGTCGATGCCAAAGAGTTCGCGAACGGTCGAACCGGAACGGGCCAGGATATCATCGAGGTCCTCGTCCTTGGGCCTGACCCCGGTCTTTTCCCCGGTCATGTCCTCATGGTCGAATCCATGGCAGGCGACCTCGTGGCCGCGCATCAAGGAAGGAAGGTCAACGCGCTTCGAGATCTCCAGGGCGGTCCGGCCTTCGAAGAAGAACGTCGCCCTCACATCCAGATCGTTCAGCACGTCCACTATCTCCTTCAGCCCTTCGGCGGAAGAGGTGAAGCGGGGCGCCCCCTGCCCCTCTCCCTCCTTCGACATCGCGCAGGCCTTGCCTGCACAGGGCTGGTTGACGTCCCGATCGACGTCCACGGTGAACGCGGCGAAGCGCATGGACCAGCTATGCGAGAGGGTCTTAGATAACATTTCTCTGCTCATTTCACGCCAGATTCGAGCGGCCTCACTGCCTTGAAGTTGTAATAGACCAGGAGGTCGTAGACGATCTTGATCGAGCCGGCGATGATGAACGCCCAGGATAGGTCCGAGGCCGAGCCCAATAGGAATCCCGTGAGCATGAGGGCGACCGACTGCCCCATCGTCCTGGCCACCCCGGTTATTCCGGACGCGGCCGAACGCTCGTCCGGGTGCACCACTGAAACGACATAGGCCTGCCTGGTCGGCACGTCCATCTGGGAGATGCTGAAGCGAAGCAAAAGCACGGCCAGGGCCAGCTCGAAGCTGGGCATCAGCGGCACCATGATCAACAGAATGTTCGAAGGCAGGTGCGTATAGACCATCGTGGGGATGAGGCCGATTCTCTTGGCCAGCGGCGCTGCCACCAAAGCGGAGAAGCCCGATAGCAGGTTGGCCGCAAAGAATATCGTGCCCAGCATGCCCGGGTCTGTGCCGAACCTCAGGAAGAACCAGTAGGCCATCACGCTCTGTACGATCAGGCCTCCGCCGAACGCGTCCATGGAGAAGAGGGCGGACAGCTTGGCCACGGTCCTTTTGGAATGATGAAGGCCGAACCTGCCCTTCCTTTCCCGAACGGCCGTCTCGATCCTGCCGGTCAACATGATGAAGACCAGACCCAGAACGATCCCCAATGCCGCATAGGCAACGATGACCCATTGATAGCTGGCCGTGGCCGTCATCCCGACGTTCAGCATCGCCTGCACCGCCCATCCGCCCACCAGCGCGCCGGACGCCGTGCTGAACGACCCTAACAGGTTGTACCAAGCGAACAACCTGGTCCTCTCCTGTCCAGGGACGAGCTGGGCCAAAGCCGATTGTTCGACCGAGAGGAAGGGCCCGACCTCATTGCCGCTGGGCGAGATGACCCCAATGATGGCGGCGATCAGGAGGAGAAGGAAATTATTGGTCAGGACGAACATCACGCCGGCCAGCAGCATCAGTGCTGCACCGATGATGAGCGTCCTTCTCCTCCCGAACGAATCCGCATGCGTCGTCAGGTAGAGCGAGACCGCCGTATCTCCCAGGAGGGTAAGGGCCAGAAGGGCCCCGATCTCCAGGTCGTTCATCCCGATCGATACGAGGTAAAGTACCAGGACGATCGAGAGGAATCCATAGGCGAACATGCGTATGGCCTTGGAGATGAACAAGAGGCGCATGTCATGGTTTTCAGCCGAGGCATTGATCCCTATCATTCTCTCACTGCTCGATGATCGCTGGAAGTCCTCATTGAAATCAGCAGAGGAGATAAATCGTTGTTGCGCAAGGTGTCACCCGGTCGGTTCAGACAAGGCCACATGGACAAAATATGCTTAAATTCATAATCATATATGAACAAAATTGCTAATAATATTCCAATATGAATTTCATCATGGAAGACCTTGGCCACGTCCGCAAATATTTAATAGCCGGCTCCTGGTCAAATCGTCCAGGTCAAATGACGTTAAATGAATGCTGGGAGGTGCCGCTCTGAAGGGCGTGCTGATCATCGGAGGGGGCACCGCCGGCATATCCGCAGCGCGCACCTTATCGCGCTTTGGTATTCAATCCACCATCGTTGAAAAGGCTCCATGCGTGGGAGGGCAGGCCAACGAGCTGGCATGCAAGGGCGTCCGCGAATGCGTCAAATGCGACGTGTGCCTGGCCGTGGATGACGTCACCTATGCCTTGCAGGACGAGAACATCCATTTCGTGACCGGGGCCAAGGTCGAACTGCTGGAAAGGGACCTGGGGCGTTACCGGGTGACCCTTGAATCGTATCCGGGCATCATCGACAGGTCCAAGTGCATGGCCTGCGCCAGGTGCCTGGATGCATGTTCCTCGAACGCGATCGGTCGTTATATGTCCCGTGAAGGGCCTTTGTTGCAGATCGACATCGATGCCTGCAAGCATGACACGGAAGGCTGCCATGAATGCCAGGATGCGTGCGAGCGGGAAGCGATCGACCTGGACCAGGAGGCGGAGGGGCAGCAGGTCGAGGCGGACGCAGTGATCGTTGCCACGGGATCTACGCCGTTCGACCCGAAGCTCGATCCGAGACTGGGCTACGGGACCGTTCCAGGCGTCATCACGTCGCTGGAGGCCGAGAGGTTCATCAACCTGATGGGAACCCTTCCCGATCCCCTGGGCAAGGGGGTGGCCAAGGTCGCCTTCGTGCAATGTGTAGGTTCCCGCGATCCTAGGCTGCAGGCCCATCTTTGTTCCAAGGTCTGCTGCAAGTACGCCATGAAACTGGCGAGGCAGGCGGCGACGGCCAACAAGGCGCTGAACATATCCTTCTTCTTCATGGACTGGCGGCCGACGGACCGTCAGGACGATCTTCTGGCCTGGGCTCGAACCAACGATAAGGTGGAGGCCATCAGATCAAGGCCGGCCGAGATCGTGCTCGGCGAGGATGGGCGTCCGACCGTCCGCTACGCCATTCCCGACGATGCAGGCATAGCTGAATCGGGGTTCGACCTGGTGGTCCTATCGATCGGCCTCAGACCCAACTCAGACAATAAGACGCTGGCGGATATGCTCGGTGCCAGGCTGGGACCTCACGGGTTCTTCTTCGGGGAAGGCAAGATGGTGAGCGCCCTGGAGTCGAAGGGGATATTCTTCACCGGGGCATGCACGGGGCCGAAGGACATCGAGGAGAGCGCCATGGATGGGGCCGCGGCGGCATCGAAGGCCGCCCGCTATCTGGAGGCTGAGAGATGACGGTTCTCACACCTCCTACTCACAGCAGCATCGAAGCGCCGAAGGGCGTTGCCGTCTTCATTTGCGGCTGCCGCGGTAAGGTGAGCTCGAAGATCAGGCTCGAGACGCTGCTGGAGGAGGCGCTGAAGCATCCCTCGGTCGGCTCCGTCGAGATCATGGAGGAGTGCTGCTGCCCAGAGGACATGGACAGGATGCGCCTATCGCTCAGCACCGATGAGGTCGACCGGTTCCTCGTGGCCGGTTGCTCATGGCATTCATGCAGAACGAAGTTCGAGAAACTGGCCGAGAGCTCAGGTCTGGACAGCTCGCTCGTAGAGGTATGCAACATCAAGGAGCATTGCGCCCTGGTGCATGAACCGAAACAAGCGGAGGAGAAGGCCATGCGATTGCTGAAGGTCTCACTGGCCAGATGCGACTCTCTCCAGCCTACCCCCAGACTCCGTCCCAGAACGGTGAACAGGACCATTCTCATCATCGGCAACGGCAGCACCGCGCTGACCGCGGCCAGGGAGGCGTTCGCTCTAGGTCACGAAACAATGATCGTATGTCCGGGGGACGAGCTCTTCCGCACGGGGGAGGAAGGGGCGATCGGACTTGATGACGCCAATGTCAACAAGTTCCTGAAGGACGCCGAGGGCAAGGTGACCCTGTCCACATCCAGTGTTCTCCGCTCCCTGGAAGGGGCGCCCGGCGAGTTCCGGGCTGTCATCGACACCCCATTGGGAGACACTGAGATCAACGCCGGGGCCGTCATACTGGCCATGGACGAGGAGCCGGCAGAGAATCCGCTGGCCTCGATCTTTGGCGACAAGGCCATGACCCAGGAGGAGCTGGAGCGGAGATTGAACTCCAATTCTAAGATGCCGGGGGACGTGGTCATGTTGGCCATGGACATGAAGGGCGAGAGCGCCTTCGATCCCATGTCCACCCACGAGGCGGTGCATAATGCCCTGTTCCTACGCACCCTGAACCCCAGAACACGATCGACGATCATCACCAGGGAGGTATTTGCCCTGGGGCAGTGCGAGGCTGGCTACCGCAAGTCCATGGAGGCGGGGACCAGGATCGTACGCTCGGATGGATTCCCGGAGGTGCTGGAGGACAGGCTGGTAGTGAAGGACCCCGTCCTGGGCGAGGACGTGGCCATCCCCTATGACCTTGTCGTTCTCGACAATGTCAGAACGCTGCCCGATCTGGAGGAGCTGGCCCGGGCGGTCAAGGTCCCCCTCACGGCAGAAGGAAGATTGAAGCGGCCCAATGCGAAGCTGAAGCCCTCGGAGTCCATACGTCCAGGTGTATTCCTCTGCGGCACCGCCGGAGAGAGGGGCCTGGGCATCGGACCGACATTGGAGGCGAGGTCCGCGGCGGCGTTGGCGAGCGGCATGCTCAGATCGGACCTGACATCAGGCGGAGAGGTGGCCGAGGTGTGGCAGGACCTGTGCTCAGCCTGTCTGACCTGTGTGCGCACATGTCCCTATGGCGCGCCATCCATCGGCGTGGAGGGCAAGGCGGAGATAAAGATGGACCTGTGCCAGGGCTGCGGGGTGTGCGTCGGTATATGCCCCAGCAAGGCCATCCAGATGTACTCGTTCCGTGACGACCAGATAACCATTCAACTTTCACAGGCGCTAGGGGGGCGGAGATGAAGCTAGTGGCCCTCACCTGCTCCTTCTGCGGCTATGCCGCGACAGACCTGGCCGGTCTGCAGGGGATGAAATATTCTTCCGATGTCACGATCATCCGCCTGCCATGCACCGGCAGGCTGGACGTGAAGCACGTGCTGCAGGCGGTGCGCATGGGGGCCGACGGCGTCCTGGTGGTCGGCTGCCTGGAAGGCAACTGCAACTATCAATATGGCAACCTGGAGGCCCGCAAGAGGGTCGAACAGGCGAAGGGCATCATGAAGGAGATCGGCCTCGAGCCGGAGCGAGTGGAGATGGTCAATCTGGCCTCCAACCAGCCGTGGCGTTTCGTCCAGGCCGTCGAGGACATGTACGTCAAGGTCGAAAGGATGGGCCCGAGCCCGCTGAACAAGGTGAGAAGATGATCATTGCTGAACAGAAGCCGATACCGAGGATCGTCGAGATGCTGGAAGGCCACAAGAGCATGCTCGTGGTCGGTTGCCGCTCCTGCGTGGCGATATGCCTGGCCGGAGGAGAGAAGGAGGTCAGCATACTGTCCGAGGCCCTGCGCATCGAATCGGACCTGAAGGGCAATGGATGGCAGGTGGACGAGGTCACCCTGGAACGGGCCTGTGAGAAGGAATGGGTGGGCGAGATGAGGGAGAAGGTCTCCGGCCATGATGCCATCATCTCTCTGGCATGCGGGGTGGGGGCGCAGGTCATGCAGGAGCTCTATCCCGACGTCCGGGTCCTGCCTGGACTGGACACTTCGAACATGGGCGCGCCGGAGGAGCAGGGCATCTATCTCGAGAAGTGCGGGGGATGCGGCGATTGCGTCCTGCATCTGACCGGTGGCATCTGTCCCATTGCCAGATGCTCGAAGTCCTTGCTGAACGGCCCCTGCGGCGGGTCGCAGAACGGCAAGTGCGAGATCGACCCGGACGTGCCATGCGGATGGGACCAGATCTATCATAGCCTGGAGAGGATAGGCCGCCTCGACCTGATGGAGGTGCCCATCCCGCCCAAGGATTGGCGCAGATCCCGCAGCGGTGGACCTAGGAAGATCGTGAGGAAGGAAGCGGTCCTCACGCCTGAAGAGAAGTCGGCCAGGGGGGCTAGATGATGAGCAATCTCCAATCGGTGCTCAGCTCTGGTCGAATGGCCGTGACGGCGGAGATAGGTCCGCCGAAGTCTGCCGATGCAGAGACAGTGCGCAAACTGGCGCGCCACTTGAAGGGCAGCGCCGATGCGTTCAACCTCACGGACAACCAGACCGCCATGGTCCGGCTTTCCAGCATCGCCTCCGGGGTCGTCTGTTTACAGGAAGGGGTCGAACCGATCGTCCAGATGACCTGCAGGGACCGGAACCGCATAGCCATGCAATCCGACGCCCTCGGAGCCAGCGCGCTGGGCATACGGAACATCCTGTGCCTCAGCGGCGATCATCAGTGCTTCGGCAACCAGAAGGAGGCGAAGAACGTCTATGATGTCGACTCGATCGGTCAGCTGATGCTTCTGAGGAAGATGAGGGATGAAGGCCAGGTCTGGGGCGGGGACAAGCTGGAGAAGGCGCCGGAACTGTTCCTCGGAGCCGCGGCCAATCCCTTCGCCGACCCGTTCGAGCACAGGGTGGTTCGCTTGGCCAAGAAGCTGGCCGCAGGGGCGGATTTCATCCAGACCCAATCCATATACGATGTCGATAGGTTCGAACGCTGGATGTCCCAGGTGCGGGCCAGAGGATTGCACGAGAAGGTCCACATCATCGCCGGCGTCATGCCGTTGAAGTCCCACAAGGTGGCCCTTTACATGAAGAACAAGGTGTCCGGAATGATCGTCCCGGACCACATCATCGACCGCATGAAGAACGCCGCCGACCCTAAGGAGGAAGGCATCAGGATGTGCGTAGAGCAGATCAAGCACCTGCAGAGCATCGAAGGCGTCCATGGGATCCATGTGATGGCGGTGGCTTGGGAGGAGAAGGTACCCGTGATCGTAAAAGAGGCCGGATTGTTGCCTCGTCCGGTCGTATGATGCCTCATTGTGTCAAATGTCAAGAGTGTCTGGGTGGTATCTGAATAAGCAGATATTCCAAGGGAAATCATTTCCACCTATGATGACTCTATCGTATCCCATTAAATACTAGTGACTTCATAGCAAACATTATCCCGCGGCTGCAAGGACGTGGGAAATAACCAACGTAGGTAGTTTAGTAATGTACGGAAACAGAGGTAAGGGCGGATTCCGCCCCAGGAACGATGGGCCACGCGAAATGCACGATGTTACTTGCTCGGACTGCGGTCAGCAGACCCAGGTCCCTTTCAAGCCGACTGAGGGCAGGCCTGTCTATTGCAGGGACTGCTACCAGAAGCACAAGCCGAAGGACAGGTACTGATAACGTCAGTCTCTAATAACTTGGGGCGCAAGCCCCATGAAATCCCTTTTACGATTTAACCCATCGTTCGTTTTTTTTGTTTCCTTTGAAAACAGCGTGAGCCCTGGATAAAAATGAGAAAATGGTTTATGCGCGCAGATAGTCGTCGCAGTAGAGCTTCTCGTTGCGCAATACCTGGCCGGTCTTGACGGTCTCCATCAGCGAAGCGTCCTCCGGATCCAGTATGGCGGCGCTCAGTCCCGCCCCCATAAGCATCGCGAGGTAGGTGCGGTTCACCAGCGGCCGGTCCTTCGCCCCGTTCGAGACGTTGCTCAAACCCACGACGGTACGGATGGGCGGGTCGTTCAGCGATTGGAACATCTGGATGGCCTTGATGACCTTCATCCCCTGGTCCTGGGCGGCCCTGGTCGGCAGCACCAGCGGGTCGAGCAGCAGGCGGTCGGGCATGATCTCATGCTCCATGGCGGTGGTGATCATGATCATGGCCAGCTCGGCCCTCTTCTCGGAATCGTTGGGTATGCCCTTCTCGTCCATGGTGAGGCAGATGATGTCAGCGCCGAACTCGCGGCACAACGGCAGGAACGCATCCAGGCGCTTCTTCTCTGCGGTGGTGGAGTTCATGATGACCTTGTTCCTGGCGGCCTTGAGGCCAGCGGTCATGGTCTTGGCGCCGGGCGTGTCGAGGCATAATGTGGCGTCGGTCACGTCCTGTACGGTCCGCACCAGCCAGTCCATCGCCGCCGGACCGTCCTCGCGTCCCGGGCCAACATTGACGTCCAGCGCCTGGGCGCCGCATTCCAGCTGCCTGATGGCATGGTCCTGGATCCACTTGGCGTCCCGCTTGTCGATCGCCTTGCCGACAGAGGTGAACAGACCGTTGATGCGCTCACTGATGACGTACATGATTGCCTCAATGGTGCAAGCGGCTGGGGGATAAAAAGGGTTCTTATGGGGAAGAACATATTGTCAGTGCATGGAGGACGGGGGAGAAGGGAAGCGGGAGGGGCTAGAGGAGGCCATCGGGTATCACTTCCGCAATCCTTACCTTCTCGATCTGGCACTCATCCATCGTTCCAATGGCCGGCCTAACAATGAACGGTTGGAGTTCCTCGGGGACGCGGTCCTTTCCTTCGTCGTCTCGGAATTTCTGTTCGCCGATGAGGATGACGATGAAGAGGCGCTGACCAAGAAGAGAAGCCGTCTGACCGACAGGGTGGCGTTGGAGCTGGTGGCAGAGCGGATCAACCTGTCAAAATACCTGGTGTCGGGAAAATCCCTCCGGGGGAAGATCTCCGGCAAGATGCTCTCCGATGGCGTGGAGGCGTTGATCGGGGCGGTGTTCCAGGACGGCGAGGACGGCATAGCGGAGGCATCGGCGGTGGTGCATCACCTGCTCCTCAACAACGATGTCATGGAGGCGGTCCTTGGCAGGGTCGACTGGATCACCCGCCTGAAGGAATGGTGCGACAAGGAGAAGGTCGTCCAGCCCAGATACTACGTGCTGGAGGAGAGGGTCGAGGGGGAGAAGTCGCTCTTCCAGGTATGGCTGACGGTCAGGAACGCCTCTGGCAGCGGTTCCGGTGAGACGAAGAAGGAGGCGATGATGATGGCCTCCGAGAAGGTGATGAGGCAGCTAGAGGCCGAAGCATCATGATTTTCTCTCAATGCCAGTTCATCCATGGCTCGAATATCATAGATCATTGGGCAAATCAGTAGGTTTATGTGCTCCTCCCCCATTTAACCGTGGCATACCCCAATGGAAAGTATGCCATACCGATTTGGGGGTCAATAATTGTCTAGAGTGCAGCGTGCTGTCATCAGCGTTTCGAACAAAGATGGCATTGTTGATTTTGCCCGTGGCCTGAACGGCATGGGCGTGGAGATCATATCGACCGGAGGCACGGCCTCCTTACTGAAGAAGAGCGGCATCGAGACCACCGGCATTTCTGAAGTGACCGGGTTCCCGGAGATGCTGGATGGAAGGGTCAAGACCCTGCACCCGCTGATCTTCGCTGGCCTATTGGCCCGCAGGGATTCGGCGGAGCACATGTCCCAGCTCAAGTCAATGAAGATCAAGCCGATCGACATGGTCGTCGTCAACCTCTACCCGTTCAAGCAGACGGTGCTGAATAACCCCGAGGACATGGACGAGATCATCGAGAACATCGATATCGGCGGGCCTTCGATGATCCGTGCCGCGGCCAAGAACTACGAGAGCGTTGCTGTGGTCACGGACCCCTGCTCATACCAGGGGGTACTGGATGAGCTGAAGGTGAACGAAGGGACCCTCTCCCTGCATACAAGGAAGAGGTTGATGGTAGAGGCGTACCGCACAACCGCCAACTATGACTGCATGATATCCAACTTCCTTGGTAAGAAGATGACCGATGACATCTTCCCGTCCACGCTCAACATCGGCATGGAGAAGGCGTTCGACCTGAGGTACGGGGAGAACCCGGAGCAGACCGCGGCCTTCTACACCGACCCGTTCAGCGAAGGGGCGTCCGTCACCAATGCGGAGAAGCTGCACGGCAAGGAGCTGTCGTACAACAACATCCTTGACCTGGAATCGGCCATGGACCTGGCCCGGGAGTTCTCCCGGCCGACCGCCGTGGTGATCAAGCACACCAACCCGTGCGGCATCGCCTCCGCCGACAGTCTGGCCGATGCGTTCGTGACCGCGTACAACGTCGATTCATTGGCAGCGTATGGCTGCGTCATCGGCCTGAACCGGAACGTGGACATGGCCACGGCCGAGCAGATCGGCTCCCATTTCGTCGACTGCGTCATCGCCCCGGATTACGACCTGGACGCGCTGGAGCACCTGAGGAAAAAGAAGAACATCAGGCTGCTGCGGACCAACGTGCCCATCACCATCGATGCCAACCCCGAGGTCAAGATGAAGAAGGTCAAGGGCGGCATATTGGTCCAGACGAACAAGTACATCGATGTGAACGCCAGCATGCTGAAGTGCGTCACCAAGAGGCAGCCAACCCAGGAAGAGGTCGACGCGATGCTCTTCGCCTGGAAGGTATGCAAGCACGTCTGGTCCAACGCGATCATCCTGGCCAAGGGAGAGAGGGTCGTCGGGATCGGGGCCGGGCAGATGTCCCGGGTCGATTCGTCCATGATCGCCGCGCACAAGGCCAAGGAGAACGCCAAGGGCGCGGTCATGGCGTCGGATGCCTTCTTCCCCTTCCGCGATGGAGTGGACGAGGCGGCCAGGGCTGGGGTCACGGCGATCATCCAGCCGGGCGGTTCGGTCCGTGACGCCGAGGTCATCCAGGCGGCGGACGAGCACGGCATGGCCATGGTCTTCACCGGCGTCAGAGTGTTCCGGCACTGAAACTCCTTACTCTATTTTCTCTATTTTCTAGAAATATCTCAACTGTCCAGTAGGTTCGGTCTCGATTTTCAATGCATCAGACATTTCTACCCCCGCGTATGTCTTCAACTCGTGAAAGAAGGCGACAAAATGATCCGGCTTCTCTTTGTGGACGACGATGCAGGTATGATCGAGATCGTCAGGTTCTTCCTCGAAGCGGACGGCAAGTACGAGATGGACGCCGTCACCAGCGCCAAGGAAGGAATGGAAAAGCTGAACGGCAAGGAGTACGACGCTGTCATATCCGATTACCAGATGCCGCAGTGCAATGGTATCGAATTCCTGCTCGAGGTCAGGAAGAGCCATCCGAAGCTGCCCTTCGTCTTCTTCACCTGTGCCAATGACCCGGAGATGATCAGGGTCGCGTTGAACCACGGGGCCGATCTGATAGTGGACAAGTCCGGCAACATCATCACCAGGTTGGAGATGATGATGGACAAGGTGGACGCCCTGGTGGACGAGGGGCGTCGCGCCAATGAGTCGCCCAGCACTGGAACGGACCGGCAGCTGCTCATGGACAGCATATCTGACATGATGCTGGTTACAAGCAGGACCTTCAAGGTCAGACTGGCGAACAGGGCGGCGATGAAGGCCATCGGCATGTGCGAGGAGCGGGAATGGTATCTCACCGATGTGATCCACCAAGATGATGCGGAGTGCGCTGAATCGGACCTGCTCAGGTCCCTCGAGGAAAGGAAGAACGCTCCGGTGGAGTTCCGCATGCGGAGCATCAATGGGTACCTCTGGGTAGAGGCGGTACCGAGCTACTGCGTCGAGAACGGGGTAGTAACAGGCATTGTACTGGTGATGCGCGATATCGACGGAAGGCGCGAGACGATGATGGAGCTGATCGAGCAGAACAAGAAGCTCGATCTGATATTAGGGCTGACCAGGCACGACCTGCTCAACAATGTATCTTCAGCAGAGACATATCTGCAGACTCTGAGTGAGTCGCTAGGGGAGAAGCATAAGAAACGTTACGTGGAGAAGGCGCTGGACAACCTTGAATCGATGCGCTCACAACTTCAGCTTATCAAGCAGTATCAGGACCTGGGTATGTTCGAGCGGCAATGGATCGACGTTGGGGAGGCGATCGACCTTGCCGCTTCCCAGGTCGACCTCGGTACGGTCCTATTCGAGCACGACCTGAACGGTATGAAGATCAAGGTCGACCCGATGCTGGACAAGGTGTTCTACAACATTCTTTCGAACTCAGTTAAGCACGGGGACCACGTCACGCATATCTCCGCATTATATCAGACCGGAAGGAACGGCATCACCATCGTGATCGAGGATGATGGGGTGGGTATACCTTCGCGGGACAAGCGCAGCATCTTCGAGTATGGTTATAAGGAGAGGCGGGGTCACGGTCTGCACTTTGTGAACGAACTGCTGGCCAGGTCTGGAATGAGCATCAGGGAGGTCGGGACCCCGGGGCTGGGAAGCAAGTTCGAGATCTTCGTGCCCGAGGGCCTCTACCGCCACGACGACGATATCGCCGAAACAATGGGCCTCAACCTTTCTTCCAGGCAAAGGTCTGCTAGCCTCTGATCAGTGACGATGAATTTGGGGCCACCCCAATGGCCCCAGCCCCTTTTTTATTTCGGTGTCTCGTCATCCTTCCGGGTGCGGAAATAGCAGGCGTTCACATCGCAGACGTTCGATTCCAGCTGGAGGGTCGTGTGCGAGAACTTGAACCTGTGCCGGAGCAGCTCCTCGCACTCCTGGACGATACAACTGCAGGCCGAGACCGGCTGGTCCTTGACTACGATGTGCCCGCTCATGGCATGTATGCCGGATGCCAGGGTCCACATGTGGATGTCATGCACCTCGACCACGCCGTCGACCTTCATCAGCTCGTCCCTGATCTCGTCCGCCTGCACATGAGATGGGGCGAACTCCAATAGGACGATCAATGCCTGCCTGACCACCCCTAGGGCACTATACATGATGACCACGCCGATGACGGCGGAAATGATGGGGTCGGCCTCTCGGAAATTGAAGAGGAAGATGAGAATGGCGGCGACTATGACTCCTACCGATGAGAGCAGGTCGCCCAGCACATGGAGGAACGCACCCTTCACGTTCAGGTTATCGTGGGAATGGCCGTGCAGCACGAACGCCCCGATGACGTTGGCCCCCAGTCCGATCACCGCCACGCCCAGCATCAATGCTCCGTCGATCGGGTGCGGCTCCAGGTACCTCTGGTAGGCCCCGTAGAGGATGAAGGCGGACACGATGATCAGCACGATTCCGTTCGCCAGCGCCGCGACGATCTCTACCCGCAAATAGCCAAACGTCTGCTTGTCGGTCGATTCCCTAGTGGATATGATCGCCGCCCCCAGGCTCAGCGCCAGTGCCAACGCGTCGGTGAACATGTGGCCCGAATCGGACACGAGGCCGAGAGAGCCGGAGAACAAACCTCCGAAAAGCTCGAACACCGCGAAGCAGATGGTGATGGTGAAGGCGAATATCAGCGGGCGCGTGACCTTCCGCTCGGATGGCAGGTGCTCGTGGACATGCTCTTCATGCTCCTCATGTCCATCATGTTCGGCGCACATCGACCTGATAACGATGCAAATGGGAGATATAGTTTTGCCCGACGAATCATCATTTTCCCAAACCGATGCAAATTCGCAAAGCTAATGTGCTCGAAGTGAGAGTTTTATCCGATATCATGAAAAGATCGCTAGGTGCCAAGACCCTCCTGTTCCCGACACCTGTCATGGTGGTGGGAACTTTCGATATGGACGGAAAGCCGAACGTCATGACCGCAGCATGGGGAGGGATATGTTGTTCCGATCCGCCCAGTTTGGCTGTGTCCATTCGTCGCTCCCGGCTAACCTATCAGAACCTGGTCGCGAAGGGAGACTTCACCGTATCCATCCCTTCCGAGAGATATGTGGCCGAAGTGGACTATTTTGGAATTGCCGGTGGAAGGAACGAGGACAAGTTCCATGGCAGTGGCCTGACCGCCGCCAAGGCCGAGCATGTCGATGCCCCGTTCGTCAAAGAGTTCCCCATGCACTTGGAGTGCCGGGTGAGGCATATGCTGGACCTGGGGCAGCACACTCAGTTCATTGGAGAGATCATGGACGTCAAGGTCGACTCCGACCTGGTGGACGATGGAATCATCGATGTGGCCCGTCTTCAACCGTTCTGGTACGCTCCGGGGACCTCGGAATATTTCGGAACTGGTGAGAACCTAGGCAGGGGTTTTACCATCGGTAAAAAGCTCTCAAAGAAGTGATCGCATGGACTGGCGCTCCCACCTTCAGGTAGACCCCCTCCCATATCTCCTTATCACGGATGACGAGGCACTGGCATTTCGAGTGAGAAGAGATCTGCTGGGGGAGAGCGAGCTGAGGCGGGAGGGTTCCTGGCTCATGCCTGAGGTCGGCAGATTGATGAAAAGACAGAGGGAGGATGGTAGCTGGAGATATCCCGGAGGGCGGAGCGGGGAGGCGCTGGGCGAGGATTACGACTTCCTCCAGACCTATAAGATCATGGCGTTGCTGGTGGAATGCTACGATATGGACAGGACGCATCCGATGGTGGCCAGGGCGGCCGAGGCATTGTTATCCCGCCAGACGGAGGAGGGTGATCTCCGGGGCATCTATGGCAACCAGTATTCACCGAACTACACCGCCGGTGCGTCCGAACTGATGATCAAGGCGGGTTATGCCAAGGACCCCCGGATAAAGAAGGTCTTCGAATGGCTGCTGAGGATCCGCCAGAACGATGGAGGTTGGGCGTTGCCTCTGCGCACCAGGGGAAATGTGACCTTTCGCGAGGCCATGGTCTCTGACCCGATTCCTCCCGATACCAGGAAACCGTCCTCGTACCTGATGACCGGAGTGGTGCTGCGCGCCTTCGCCGCGGACAAGAAGAGGGCCAGGACCAGGGAGGCCAGGGAAGCGGGCGAGCTGCTGAAGCGGGGATTCTTCAAGGCAGAGCCGTACGATGACAGGAAGGCCCCATCCTACTGGACCCAGTTCACCTTCCCCTTCTTCTTCAACGACCTCAACGCCTCCTTGGACGTGCTGTCGAAGCTGGGATTCCCAGGGGACGATCCAGATATCATGAGGGCGGTCGACTATTTCCGTTCCAGGCAGAGGCCGAACGGCTCGTTCGATCTGAAATTGAACCTGGCTCGGGGCAAGGACGTGAGCCGTTGGGGGACCTACGCACTTTGTCGCTCCCTGTGTAGATTCTACGGCGCCTGCAAGGCCTGATAATTAAATATGCGACGCTGGCATTCCACTTCATGAGCTTCACGGTCAAGTTCTTCCCCAAGAACGTGGACATCACCCTGGAAGATAACGTCACCGTACTGGAAGCTGCATTCCGGGCCGGGGTGGAGATAAACAGCGCGTGCGGGGGGAAGGGCACCTGCGGCCGCTGCCGCGTCCTGGTCGAGGGCAAGGTGGAATCGGCCCCGTCCAAGCAGATCTCACAGGAGGAGTGGGATAGGGGTTGGCGGCTGGCCTGCATGACCACCATCTTTGGCGACGCGGCCGTCTTCGTTCCCGAGGAGTCCCGCGTCGAGGACCTCCAGATCTACGAAAGCTTCACCACCGGCGATGTCGAGGAGCTTTCGCCCATCTCCACCGCCACCTATCTGGAGATTCCCGTGCCGAACCTGGAGAACAATCTCGGCGACAAGGAACGCCTGGAGGCATGCCTGCGTCTTTCCGAGGGCTCCCTGGACATCCCGATCGAGATGCTCAGGGACCTGCCCAAGGTGGTGCGGGACAGCGGATGGCGTGTCACATCGGTCCTGGACCGCTCGGGAGATCGGCCCCAGCTCATCGATGTGAACAACTGGGACACCTCCGGCCGCAACTTCGGCATAGCGCTGGACATCGGGACCACCACCGTCGTGCTGGCATTGGTAGACCTGCAGACGGGCAAGACCATCGCCCAGGCATCGGACTACAACAAGCAGATCATGTGCGGCGAGGACGTGCTGGCCAGGATCGCATTCGCCGAGGATGGGGGTCTGGAGAGGCTCCGCCAGCTGATCCTGGAGAGCATCGATTACCTCATCTCCCAGGTCGTCGTCCTATCGGACGTATGCAGGCCCACCGTGAAGAAGGTGTGCAGGGAGGAGGTCACGGCCATGTCCATCGCCGGCAACACCACGATGATCCATCTGCTGCTCGGCCTCCATCCCAAACAGATCAGGTACGAGCCATATGTCTCAGTGGCCAATCTGCCTCCGGTCTATCGGGCCAAGGACCTGGACATCAAGATCCATCCTCAGGCGCCCATCTACATCGTCCCGGGAAGGGCCAGCTATGTGGGCGGGGACATCGTGGCGGACGTTCTGGCGAGCGGCCTGCACAAGAGGGACGAAACGGCCTTGCTGATCGATGTGGGCACCAACGGAGAGGTGGTGCTGGGCAATAAGGACTGGACCGTATCCTGTTCCTGCTCGGCCGGGCCGGCCTTCGAAGGAGGAGAGGTCGCTTCTGGTATGAGGGCCATGACCGGGGCCATCGAGAAGGTCACCATCGACGCTAAGTTCGAACCTAGCTACCAGACGATCAGGAACGACAAGCCGCGCGGGCTGTGCGGTTCCGGTCTGATCGATCTGGTCTCGGAGATGTTCCGGGTGGGCCTGGTAGACAAGAAGGGCCATATCCAGGACGTGGGCAGCCAAAGGGTCCGCTGGAACGGGGACTCCCGCGAGTACGTGGTCGTCTGGGCCAAGGACACCAAGGAGACGGCCGTCTCCCTGGCCATGAAGGCTAAGAGCGGGGTCTGGGGGGCCAAGACCGTGCAGGGCAACGACATCGTCATCACCGACGGGGACATCGCCAACATCATCCGCACCAAGGCCGCCATGTTCGCTGCGGCAGAGGTCCTGCTGGACAGCGTCAAGGTAAACTTCAATGACCTGGACCGGGTTTACATCGCCGGCGGCTTCGGCAACTACATCGATGTGGAGAAGGCGATCAACATCGGGCTGCTGCCTGACATCCCCCGTGATAGGTTCGTGTTCCTGGGAAATGCGGCGCTGGGCGGAGCATGGTCCGCATTGCTTTCAAGGGAGAGGCGGGAGGAAGCGAAGAGGGTCTACCGTTCCATGACATATCTGGAGCTGACGACCAACCAGGGGTTCTTCGACCACTTCACATCGGCGCTCTTCCTGCCCCACACGGAGATCGAGAAGTTCCCCAGCGTCATGGGAAGACGAAAAAATGGCTGAGGTTCAGGCCGTCCTCGCCAGGCAGGAAATGACGGTCGTGTCCATGCCACTGCCCTTCAACTTCACCCTCTCCAGTGCCACGACCTTGAATCCGCTGTTTGCCAGCAGGTTCTGCAATGATCGCTCGTCAAAATAGTTGATGTGCTCGTGCATCCGGAATTTGTCGCCGGTCATTCTGCGATATGCGTTATAGAGGAACGGTGAGCTGATGACCAGTTGTTCCATCTTCCCCTTCATTCCCGCCGCGGGGGTCCTAAGGGGGAACTCCCAGGGGACCTCGAAATAGAACATGGTCCCCTCATTGCCGATGCGCTTGATCTTAGCCAGCATTTCCTTGGGGTAGGATATGTGCTCCAGCACCTGGACGCACATCATCAGGTCATAGTCGGTCCTGGCCCCTTCGACGAACCTGTTGACGCCAGCTATAGGCTCCACGCCGGAAATGTCGTACACATATCTCTCGGCGCCGCCCAGCTCATCACAGATGAACTGACCCCTGTCCCCGCCATAGTCCAGCACCGATCTGACCTTGTCCAAGGCCATGTGCTTTTTCAGGAATGAGGCCATTGTCGTCTTGCGGATATTCAGGGCTTCCTCGGACCCCTGCAGGCTGGCATTGCATTCGGGCGTGTAACCCGGTTCCGCCGTCTGCCTGGCCCTCTGGTATTCCTCGCCCCTGTAGTCATGGTAAAGAAGCCCCACCTCTTCGTCGGTCAGACGGGGCACGAAGAACGTCATTCCGCAGTCCTTGCAGGAAAGGAGATGCGCCTCCTTCTGCGGGACGTTCCAGATCCTCTGAGCCAGGAACGGGGCCACCATCGCGTCGTACGTTCTCAGACGTTGGGAATCACAGGAGATGCATCTCTGCTTCATGACCTCTGGACGAATGACTTGCATCGAATATTAAATGGTGGGATTCGTTCTAGCAACATATTGGATGAGGCGGGGAAAATGGCAGATGAACGGGCGAAGCCGCAGGACGTGTTCTCCAAACGTTCCAAGTTCTACGTGACCAGCGCACTCCACACCGACCCAGAGGTGCTGGCCAACGTGGTCCGACTGTCCTCTCCGTCGAAGGGCATGGTGGCCCTCGATGTGGGCACGGGCACCGGGCACACCGCGATGGCGCTTGCCCCCTTCCTGGAAAAGGTGATCGGACTGGACATCACCGAGGAGATGCTGCAGGAGGGCAGGAAGGTGAGCAAGGAGAAGGGGCTGCTCAATGTCGAATTCCGGATCGGCGATGCGATGGAGCTACCGTTTCCAGACGGTTCCTTCGACATCGTCACCTGCAGGCGGGCGGCGCATCATTTCACCGACATAGGAAAGGCGATCAGGGAGATGGCCAGGGTGCTCAGGACCGGCGGCCGGTTGGTCATTGACGACCGCAGCGTTCCAGATGACGACGAGGCAGATGTGATGATGAACCGGCTGGACATCCTCCATGACCCATCGCATGTGCGCGAATACAGGGCCGGAGAATGGCAGAAGATGCTCGCCGAGGCAGATATGGATGTCGTAGAGGTGCAGAGATACACCCGCCATCTTCCCATGTCGAAGTTCACCGCCGGACTGGATGGAGCGGTGGCAGAACGGATGAACGACCTATCGGCCTCCGCCAGCCCAGCCTGCAAGAGGAAGTTGAACTACGAGATGAAGGAAGAACCTTACATCGACCACTTCTTCGTCATGCTCCTTGCGACCAAGAAGTGAGCTGAACCTGCGAAATCGTTAAATCGGCTCATCGTTTGTTGAGAACTTATGGATTGGAACTGCGCCCCCACCTGCATCGGCTCCCTGCCACACACCGACCCAGCAAAAGCGGTCGATCTGGCGCTGGAGCAACTGAGGGAGATCCCATACTGGCCTCAGATGCCGGCCTTGGGCTTCGGGGAGAACATGTATGCGCAGTTTTCCACCAGTCTTCCGGGCGTCCGCATCGACTCAGAACAGAAGAAGGTCACGGTCGATCTGAACGACTACGACCCGGAGGAGTTCTACACTGCGGTGGTGGAGGATGACATCGACCACTTTACCTATCCTAAGGAGAACTTCCGCGGCTTCTATGAACTGATGGGAAGACAGCTAGGTCCAGGTGTGAAGGCCGTGAAAGGTCAGGTGACAGGCCCCATCAGCACTGGATTGCAGGTCATAGACCAGAACGGCAAGTCCGCACTGTACGATGACGCCTACGGGGAGATCATCCGCAAGAACCTCAACCTCTGCGCCAGATGGCAGGAGAAGAAGCTGAAGGAGAAGCATGACAAGGTCATCCTCTTCCTGGACGAACCGTCGCTATCCCTCGTCGGCACTCCGTTCGCGCCCATCTCCCAGACGAACGTCGTGATGTGGATCGACGAGGTGCTGGAGAACATCCATTGCATCAAGGGGCTGCACTGCTGCGGCAATACAGACTGGCCCATGGTCCTCTCCACCAACATCGACCTGCTCTCGTTCGATGCGTACGGCTATGCCTTCTCCATCTCATTGTTCCCAAAGGAGGTCCAGGCGTTCCTAGAGAAAGGGGGCACGCTGGCCTGGGGCATGGTCCCGAACATGGACAGCCGATTGGAGAAGGAAAGCTCGTTCTCATTGCTAGCGCTGCTGGAGAAGGGGATCTCGGACCTGGTGGCGAAGGGCGTGGACAAGGAAAGGCTGCTGCACCAGTCGATCATCACCCCCCAGTGCGGCCTGGGCGGACTGGACGAAGGGCAGGCCTTGAACGTCTTCCAGCTCCTGAACCAGCTCACCGTCCGCTTCCGCCGGGCGCACTCGCTGGAGTGATGCCGTTGGCGTACATCGTGGCCGTGGCGGGGAAGGGCGGGGTGGGAAAGAGCACCATCTCCGCTCTGCTGGTCCGGGCGCTGGCAGAAAGGGCCAAGGCGGTCGTGCTGGCCATCGATGCCGATCCGAACATCAATCTGGGGGAGAAGCTCGGCGCCCCTGCTGGCAAGACCATCGGCGAGCTGCGGGAGGACCTGCTGCGCCACGCGGACTCCCTGCAGGCCGGTGCCAGCAAGCATGAGACGGTGAGGTATCAGATGGCATTGGCCAAGGTGGAAGGTCAGGGATTCGACCTGCTCACCATGGGCCGGCCGGAAGGGCCTGGGTGCTACTGCTACATCAACAACATTTTGCGCACGTTCATCGACGAGGCGGTGGACCATTACCCATATGTCATCATCGACAACGAGGCGGGCATGGAGCACCTGTCCCGCCGCACCACCAAGCGCATGGACACGCTGCTGCTCGTCTCCGACCCGACCTCCTTGGGCGTAAGGACCGCCATCCGCATCCTTGCCTTGGCGGACGAGATGGAGATCAAGGTAGGGCGGAAGGTGCTGGTGATGAATCGGGCGGAGAGACTTCCGGAAGGGGTGATGGAGATGGTGGGCACGGCCGGTTTCGACGATGTCGTCCTTTTGCCGTACGATGATGAGGTGGACGATCTCATCTCGAAGGGCAGGCCCCTCACGGAGCTCACCAACGACGACCCGCTGTTCCGAAAGGTGATGGGACTGGCATACTCCCTTCGCTGAGCTACAGCACGAAGCACGATCGAATGCGGTTTTATAGGCCTGAGCGGATTCCCCGCCGGGATGCACATCGACCTTAAGGGACTGCTTGTCCCTACCAAGGACTCACGCCACGGCAGCTGGCTTGCCGCCATCATCGCCATCATTGCGACGCGCAGCGTGATCATGGCCTGGGTGGGCGGGCCAAGCAACGAGACGCTGGCGCTGACGGTCGTCACCGCCGTTCTCACCGCCACTTATGCTCTCTTCCGCATCATCGAGCTCTTCAATTCCCCCGGGTTCAGGGTGCGATATCTGGTCCGTTCCGTGAACGTTGTCTTCATGACTCTCATCCTGCTCGGCCAGTTCGTGCTGAACGACTTTTTGGGAAGGACATTGCTCCTCATCGCCCTGGTGGCCATCGAGTTCAACCTGGTCTCCATGTACCTTGAATACACTGGCAAGGGACGCAGGGCTGCCGCTCGCATCTGGACAAAGAAAAAATGAAGGGAAGGGGTTTCACCAGGCGAACGTGTTCTGCGGCGGGTTCGGCACCCCGAAGTTGCTCGGAACCGGCTCCAGATACTGGAACGAGTAGGTGCCGGACCAGGAGGCGTCTCCCGAGTGGAAGTTGCTGGCGGAATAGGGGTTCTCGCTGGACAGATACCCATCATAGTACACATCGCCCCAATACTCCGTCCCGGTCTGTTCGTCCATGAACATCAGGTAATGGATGTGCAGATGGAACGTGATCGGCTGGATGTTCTCCGAGTCAGAGTCCTTGTCCCGATAGTAATGCGCCCTGATCTCGTACTTGCCATACAGCGATGTGTATGTGCCAGGGTTGCTCGGGTCGGGCAGCCCCATTGACTCGGTGGCATAGTAGTGCTCCGGGCCATAGCCGTACGTGTTATCGAAGTCCAGGTACGGGGCGTTCGAATCCGAACCCTTGTTGCTGTAGTAGATGTGCCTGCCTTCAGTGCCGTTCGCCCCCGGCTCCAGCACATGCAGGTCCACATCACTGCTGCCCTGGTCCCAGCTCATAGTTATGGTCATTGAGGCCGGAGAGGCGGTGCTCTTCACGGTAGTGCGCAGGTACCCGGCCCAATTGGTGAAGGTATTGGAATCGGTCGCGAGGATGACCACATCATTGTCGCCAGCGTACAATGGCACCTCCTGCGAGAACACCCCGTTGGCATCGATGGTGGTCTCGAACTTCTGCCCGCTGACGAAGATCAATGTCTTCGTGACAGGGTTCTGACCCCCGGTGATGGTGCCGGAGATGGTCATCTTGTTATCGCTCGTATCCCTGAGACCGTCGCTGTTGGAATCGATCGGCGTCGTGCCATAGGTGTCCGATTCCGAATCGGTCAGCTCTACCTTGGGGAAGATCGAGTTTCCCTGGAAGCCGTTCTCGGCCATGTCGTAGATGCCCTTGAACGCATTGTTCGGGCTGAAGACCTTGGCGCTGGCATGGTAGAACACGTTGAACAGCAGCGGGTTGGCGGCGTTCAGACCGGACTTGAACACCCGGCTGAACCCGCCCGAGAACGTGTAGGGGATCTGCTGCTGGTCCGTTCCGGCCGACGTGCCTGGGTTGTTCGGGTCGTACGTATCGAAGCGGCCGTTGGCGTAGCGGTAGACCAGGATAGCATGGCCTCCCGGCCCCCATGTCCCGTTGTTGTACTTGGTCTTGAGGCCAAGCAGCTGCGGCTCTCCGCTGACCAGCAGCCCATGGATGATGCTCAGGCCGGTGGCCTTGGAGCTGTAGTTCTCCTTCTCCTCCTCGGTGAGCGATGCCCAGATGCCCTGCAGGCCCACCTGGGAGCGGGTCGCCAGCTGGATCGCCACCTCGTCGTCGCGCCACTCGCTGGCACTGCCCTGCCTGTACTTGGAATAGAGGCCAGTGCCGGAGGATGACTTTTCGAAGGTGTAGTACCACTTGGCGAAGGAGGTCATGCCCAGGCAGTTGCCGCCGGACGCCAGGTAGCTGCCGTAGTTGGGGATGAACCAGCCGTCGTTGGCAGGCCTGAATCCGGTGTCCACCGCAAAGCTGGAGTTGAGGCCCTCGAAGAATGACATGGCCATCTCGATCGCCACGAACTTGGAGAACGTGGACACATGGAACGTCAGGGTGTTCGCGTTCACATCCTGGCCGGCATAACCGGTCGGCTCCAGGGTATGGACGGCCTCATCATACTGGTAGAAGCGGATGGCCCTCTCCTCGTTCTGGACCATCGATTGCTCGTAGGGCAGGGTGACGGTGAGGACGTTGTCGAACATCTTGAACGAGTTCCATTCCGTCGTGCCAATGGTGTCGATCTTGATCATCTTGCTGGCAATGCTGGCCCCGGTCGGCAGGCCTTCCACTTGCGATTCCGTCACGGTGGCCGTGGATACCTGGAACTGCACGGTGTCGCTCACCGAGCCGGTCGGCACCTCGATCTTGAGGCCGCTCAATGAGCCAGTTATCTGCCCGCCGTTGGATGACACCGAGCCGGTCGAAACGGTAGTGAACGATCCGGTCGGAATTGTCTTCGGCACAGTGGTATGCGGAGGATTGTCCGCGCTCCCCTTCGGAGGAGCCGAGAAGACGACCAGCACGGCAGCGAGGACCACAATGGCCACCACCGCCACGGCAGCGATCATGAGGATCTTCTTCTTTGGTCTTCTTTTGTTCACCGGCAGATAATATGGGGTCGGCTGTCCCGCTGGGGGTTGCCCCTGGCCTGACGAATCGTTAGGTTCCACTCTCTCATCTCTCCCAAAAATCCGCTGGTTCACCTGCCAGCGGCGTGAAAGATATCCACGGGAGAGGTTAAAATAAATGTGGTCTGGTTATCACAGACCCTTAAGGAACTTCGGCAAACCGGATGATTCTTTGGGACCGACGATGGCCTTCAGCCCGGTCGTTTCCTGGAGCTTGGCGGCCATGCGGGCCACCATGCCGGGCACGATGATCGTTCCGGTCTTGCTCTTCGTCTTCGCACCAGACTTCTCCAGCGCCTTGTTGACACCATCGGCGGTCAGCTTCCCGGCGGCATATGCGGTCAGCACCGACAGGCCTTCCGTGTCGACCACCTGCAGCCAGACCGGGATCTTGCTCTTCTCGGCATCGGCCAGCACAGTGAAGTAGGTCAGCGAGAAATTGGTGGTGAACATGATCGGCGCCTTCTCGTCCGGGTTGTTGACTGGATATAGGTCTGGTTTGACCTGGATCGGCACCTGCGGGTCGGTGAATATGTTCTGCCTCAGGACGAACAGGGGCAGGGCATGCTCAGGCTTCAGTTTGTCGAACGAGACGATGCTGCCGTACTTCATGGTGGCGATGAGGCCGTATTGCAGGGCATCGTCGCCCTGTGCCTGGACCAGGATGGGATAGCCGAGCCCGCGGAACGTTCGCTTCACGCTCAGTCGGCGCACCAGGGTCGATCTCTCCAGCAGGTCCTTGAGGTTGGCGGGGTCGAAGTCCAGTACGATGTCCTCCACGCCGGAGGCCTTCACCTTGGCGACCAGGTCGGCCAGTTCGTTCAATCCCTTGTCCTCGTAGACGACCAATGGAAGGGCCAGTTCCTTGGCGACGGCCGACATCTCGGCGAAATTATTGGAATCTGCCCCGTGGACGAGAGGGCGTCTGGCCGCGATTGGCTTCACCGCATCTTTCATGGCCGCAGGGTCGTGGCAGAACACGAGCAAGGGCATCTCGGTGGATCCCGAGGCGACCGATACGGCCTTGGCGAAACGGGCCGGGTCGTTGCTGACGTACCTCACACCGATCATATCCAACGACATGATCTGGCCGACCCTCTCGAACTTCATCTTGTTGTAGGAGATGATGGTCGATTCGATGTCGGCATCGGACATGGAGTCGTCCACTTCCACACAATACCTGGTGGGGTGGAAGAATTTCTTCTCGTGCCGGTACAGCTCGGTCTCGTCGCCGACCTCAAAGGCGCGGGAGTTGGAGCCGATCTTCACCAGACGGATCGGAGGGGCCGATGACGCGGACAATGCCGCCTTACCGGCATCCGAAACGTACGGGCAGTCCTCCAGCTTGGCCTTGTTGTTGGCCAGCTGCATGGCGAACGCCAGGCAGGTAGGGTTCTTGCACTCTCCGCAGTTCTTCTTCGGTAGGTGCTTGAAAATCTCGATGGCGGTCGGCATCTCACGCACCTCCCCTGAGGCCCTCGATGGCCCTCTTCGCCTCAGCTGCGGCGCCAGGGTGGCGCATGATAAGGATGTCCGCTCCGGACAATATGGCGGCCAGGGCGGTGGTGGCCTCCCACCACTTCCCCCTCTCGTTCCTGTCGCCCCAATCGGCCACATCGTCGGTCGCCTCGCGGCACTTCCAGGCGCCGGTGCAGTCGCACAGCATGGGCAGCTGCAGCATGCCATCGCCGGCCAATGCGGCCAGGCGGATCCGTTCATTCACCGAATAGGAATATTCCAGTCCCATGCCCAGCGGGGCCATCAGCGGGTCCATGACGATGCTCTCCTTCCTCACGCCGAAGTCGGTGAGGAGGATCGTGATCTGCTTCGCCAGGTTGATGTCGAGGTTGGAGAACGCCACGATGGCATGGTTGTTGGCCATGCCGGCCGCGGCGATGGACTTGTAAACGCCTTCCTCCGCCTGGCCGAGCAGCAGGCGTTCCTTGGGGGCGGCATTGCTGACGGCCTCCATGGTCTTGGCGTCCTTCTCCTCCTGGCCGCAGCCGTAGACGATGATCGGCACGCTGACGGCCTTCAGGACCTTCAGAACAGTAAGTGCGGCATCCTGCGGGCTGACGTTGCTCTCCTCTGGATTGGTCGATGCCAGACGCAGGCAGATGAGGTCGGCCTTGAAATTCTCCACCCAGACCTTGGCCCACTCCGCCACGTCGCTGGTCGCTTCGCCAAAGAGCGCCCTGACCTGCTCAGGGACCTCCCCCGGCATGTCCGTGACCTCTCCGGCGATCCTGACCCGGTTGGGCGCCAGGCCTTCATAGCCGAGGAACGGCATGGCGTTCTCCCCGCCCACCGTCACGATGGCAGAGCGCGTTCCGCCGGTGGAGGGTTCAGCGCCCAGATTGACAGCGTTCACCTTGCCAGACCATTTGTCCTTTGGTAGGGGGACCTCGACCATGCCAACACCTTTTCGAATATGATCATGAGAGCAGCGGGGCCATGCGCATGGCGGGATGGTCCACCTGGGCCATCCATTCCATCAGGCCCTGCGCGTCGGTCGTGATGGTCTCGTCGGCTATCTTGTCGACGAAGCCCTGTTCGCCCAGCTCCTCGGCGCGGCGGTTCAGTTCGTCCCGCAGCGCTTCCTTGAGGTCCTTGGGCATCCAGACGATGCGCAGGAATCCGCCGTCCGCTGAGATGAATTTCCTACTAGTTAGATACTTCCTACCCACACCGATGAAGCCTGGCGTCTGCTTGCCGCCACCGATGTTGCCAGCTAGGGTGGAGAACTTCATGCCGATGGGCGTCATGCCGCCGAACTCGCGGTTCACCACGATCACGCCCTGCATGTCCGCCGTCATGGCCACGATGCATTCGAAGCAGCCGCAGGACGTCATCGGATCATCCATCATGGTGTAAGCGTTGAAGCGTTCGATCTTGCCCCGGGTCAGCTCGCGGATGGCGTTGTTGACGCCTTCCCACTGTCCCTTGGCCTCATCGATCACCGCCCCCTTCTGGATGGGCTGGTTCGGGCCGGACGGGACGATCTCCTTGCCGGTCTTGGCATCGAGCCAGTTGATGGCACCGCACAATCCCAGGCGCTCAGGCGTAACGATGCATACATGGTCCGGTGCGAACGACTGGCACATGAGGCAGGAATAGAAAGTGTCGACCGCCTCATCGGTCAGATTGGCCATGCGTGCGTCGCGCTTTGCGTACGATTCCATGGCCCCTGGCAGATGCCGCTTGACCTCCGCCCCGTCGGTGACTATGGTCACCTGGACGCGGGAGACGATGTTGCCGAACTCCTCCTTGATCTTGCCGATGAGTATGTCTCCCAGGTGCTTCAGCTTGAAACCGGATTTAACGGCGTTCTTGCTGATGCGCACCCAGATGATGTTGCGCTGGCCGGTATGCCACACGCCCTCAGCGAAATTGAGGAACAGATGGATGCGGCGCTCGAGGACTGATTCAAAGTCCTCCTGCATCTTCTTGCCGTAGACATCCACCAGTATGGCCAGTGGAGTGGTCCATCCTTCCTGCATCTCGTCGATGTCCTTGCCGATGACGGTGATGCGGCCGTCCTCCACCTCGTTCTCGTTGCGGAGACGAAGCAGTTCGAATGCCATTGTCTTCGCCGCGCCACCCGCTTCCAGATACGTCTCTGGCTTGCGGATGGTCTCCCCCTCGAATGCCGGACCGAATGCTACCGGCAGGTCGATGGTGGCGCCGCTGACCTTGATCTCCCTCGCTTCCAGCGCGGTCTGGAACATCTTGCCCATGTCCAGCTGCGAGATGAACTTGTCCGGGATGCCCTCGGCATCGATGTCGGCGATGATCGGTGAGCCGTTCAGCATGACCGCCATCTCCGCCCCTGCTTTAATGGCGTCCATCGGCCCGAAGTGCAGCACGAAGACCTTGGGGCGCTTGGCCATGTAACCGGCCAGTCTTTCCCGGTCCCCCCTCTGCACGCCGCCGAAGCTCAATGCCGCCCTGATGGCAAAGTTCAGGCCGTGGATGACCTGGGTGAACTCTCCGACAGGGTAGAGCATAAGGTCCAGGCCCATCTGGATGCCGCTGTCCTTCAGCTGCTTGATCGTATCGAACGAGGCGATGATCAGCATGCCCTTGCTCTGGCATTCCCTGACGATCTTCACCAGCTTGGCCGGGTCCGACGCGGTGCCGACCAGCACTGCAGCGCCAGGTATCGTATCATCGACGAAGGCCAGTCCCAGCTGGCGCAACACACGGTCGGGTATGAAGCCGCAGTAATCCGTGCCTTCGTACGGCTTGGCGCCGTCCAGGTACTTCAGGGCCTCGATGATCTCGGCGGCCACCATGACCGCCTCCCCTGCGGCGAGGGCGTTCTCGTACGTCCTCTCCTCCCGTATGCGGCCCCGGACCCTGCCCAGCACCGCAGGCAGGTCGCCCAGGTCGTGCACCTCGGCGCCATCCCAGGCATAGATGGAAGGCAGTTCGTACGCGGTCTCGGGATACTCGATCTTCTGCTGGTATCCGTACTTCTCGATCGCCACCGAAAGGATCTGGTCCGCGAAACCGGTGGCGATGAGGCCTCCCTCGATGGCCATGCGATAGAGCTGTTCCTGGGTCAGTTTCTGGTCGCTCGTTTCGACCTGGTAAGAATTGGACCAGCCCAGCTTCCAGCGCCGCCGTTCGATCTCATTCAGCAGCTTGGCCGCCGCCTTCTCCGGGTCCGATTCGAAGATGAAATGACCGCCGAACACGTCCTGGGCGGAGCGTTCCAGCACTTCCGTGACCAGCGTGGAGCCGTAGATGTAGTTGATGGTGCCGACGTGAACTGGCAGTCCCAGCGCCACGCACCACGTGCCGATGGAGACGGCCTTCTCATGGTTCGCTTCCGGTGCGGACGCGGCGAACGGAATGCCGCTGATGTCCGTGCCCAGCCTCTTGGCCAATTCAGTGGCGAGGTTGGCGGCGCGGCTGTTATCCACGCAAGAGCCCATGTGCCATATCGGGGGCAGCGCTACCGCATTGGCCTCTCCCAGCTCCTTCAGGAACGAACGCAGGCCCGGTCCGGCCAGCTCGACGGCCGATGGCGCCAGCATGCCCTGCTTGGCGAACGCTCCGGCGGAACAGCCGGTGGTGAGGATGAGTATGTCCTTGGCCAGCAGTGCCTTGGCGATCATGATGTGGTTGATGTCGTGAACGGCCCGCTGATTGTTGCACCCTGCCATGAGCGCTATGCCCTTGATCTGGCCGGACGACAGCGCCTTGACGATGAACTGCAACGGGTCGACCGGCGACAGCTTGGCGCACAGGTCCTTGATCTGTTCCAGGCTGAATCCCGCCACGACGTCGTACTTGACGTCGGGCACCTTCACCTTGGCCTTCTCCCTCTTCTTGTAGGCGTTGATTGCCAGGCGGATGATGGCCTTGGCGGACTCCTCGGCCTCCTCCTCTCTGAACTGCACGTGCGTATCGTAGGGCAGGCGGACATTGGTCATGGTGGTGACCATCTCGGTGTGCATGCAGGAGCATAGCTCGGAGAGAGAGGGCATGATGCACTGGTAATCGGCCACGATCAGATCGACCGCTCCGGTCGCCAGCGCCAGTTCCTGGGCGGCGAAGTTGGATGCCAGGGCGACGCCCTTGCGCATCAGCGTCTCGTTGCCGGTGCAGCAGATGCCCACGATGTTGATACCGGACGCTCCGACCTCCCTGGCCTCGTCCTCCAGGCTTCTGGCCACATCGACGATGATGTCGCTCAGGACCGGGTTATGGCCGTGGATGGCGATGTTCACCGCATCTGGTTTGATCGCCCCCAGGTTGGCGTAGGTGTGGACCAGCCGGGGCGTGCCGAACAGCACGTCGGAAAGGTCGGTGGAGATCTGCATGCCGTCGTAATCGGCCAGGGCGCAGCTGATGCCCCCGAAGAGGAGCGGCAGCGGGTCTGCATCGCAACCCAGGGAGGTGCGGTGCATGACATCGGATATCGACTTCTCGATCGATTCCGGCACCAGGCCGAGCGCTTTGAACAGCGCCAGGCGGGCCGGTGTGATGGTGGACGAGAGGAAGCTCGGCCCGACCTTGTCATGGCGGGAGTAATCCTCGTAAACATAGTTCAGAAGGGTCCGGGCCATATCGTCCTTGGAACGGCCTTCGGTCTGCTCGCCCAGGCGCTGCAGGACGGCACGCAGCTTGAGCTCGTCCTTGACGCGGTAGCTGGACGATTTTCCGTCAAGCGCCTTCTGGACCGTGTCGGCGATGTGCCTGCCGTGACCGGAGTGGGCCGCGGCGCCGCCGGCGATATGGCGGATGAGGTTGCGGGCGACGATGGTGTAGTCCCTGGCCCCGCATATTCCCTTGTCCGGCTTTCCGCCGTATGGATTGATGCGGCACGGACCCTGCAGACAGTTGTTGCAGCAGATGCCCAGCTCTCCATATCCGCACTGCGGCTGCATCTGCTCGAAGCGGTCCCAGGCGGTCTCCATGTTCGTCAGCACGGCTATATCCATGCAGCTCTGTGCCCCTGGGTCGCAGGTGCGTTCCGGACTGCTCTTCTCTTCGGACATGGTACGCTCAGGCCTCTTTCTTTGCGGAAGGAGGTGTGCATAGGAGACCCATGACCCCTAGATATGCCTTACCCCGCCTCCTTCGCTGCTTATGCTGAAACCAGCTGACCGGTCATAAACCAATCGTGACAAAGGTTGTCAATTGGCATGCATCTGGCCTGCGATATTTGTTCGGTCAGGTTATAATACGTGTTCGATTCATTTGGTCAACGTGTACGAGCAGAATTTGACCATCACGTCGACCGGCAAGGGCATTCCCGTCATTGTGGAACAGCTACCCAACTCCCGATCTGTCGCTGTGGCGGCCTGTGTCGGGGTGGGCTCCCGGCATGAGGACAAGACGAAAAATGGCATCTCACATTTCCTGGAGCACATGCTCTTCCGCGGCACCCACACCCGTGATTATCGAGAGGTGAACGAGACCATCGAGGATGCCGGTGGGTACCTGAACGCCTTCACCATGCACGAGCTGACTGCATTTTATTCGCTCACCATGGACGAGACCATAGATACAGGCCTCATATTGCTGGCGGACATATTCAAGAACCCCAAGATGGCCGAGGAGCACGTGTCCCTGGAGAAGGGCATCATCAAGCAGGAGCTGAACAGCGTCATCAACGACCCGGACATGTACATCCGTCGATTGCTGATGCAGACCCATTTCGGCGACCACCCACTGGCCCGGGCCATCCTGGGAAGCAACGAAACGATCGACTCCTTCCAGCGGGATGAGTTGCTGGACTACCACGCAAAACATTACTCCCCTCCCAACATCGTGATCGTTGCCGCGGGCAACATGGGTGTGGATAAGATCGTTGAATGGGCCTCAGAGAACTTCGACGATCTCCCGTCGAACGGGGGCAAGGTGGACCGCACCCCGCCAAAGCATCGCGCGGTCATCGATGTCTATCCGCGGCAAGGGGAGCACACCTATGTCGGGATCGGAGTGCCAGGGGTCGCTGCCGGCGATGACAGGGCGCCGATCTGCGATCTCATGTGCACGGTGCTGAACGGCGGTTCAAGCTCGCGGTTCAATCATAAGATCAGGGAGGAGCAGGGACTGGTGTACAGCATCACCACCTCCCCTATACCATACCGCGATTGCGGCACGATCGATACTTTCTTCAGCACGACCAGCGAGCGGGCGGAGAAGGTGCTGCAGATCTATTCCGAGGAGATCAAGCGTTTCAAGAACGAGGGTCTGAAGCCAGGCGAACTTGATCGGGCCAAGCGCATCATCAAAGGGGCGATACTCCGCACGGTCGGCCAGCCGAGGGAGGATATGCGCTCGTTCCTATTCTCATACCTGGTGACAGGCAAGGTGCGTAAGGTCGATGAGGTCATAGCCAGATACGAGGCGGTCACGGAAGAGCAGATCGTGGCGTTCGCCCAAGAGCACATGCAGCGCAAGAAGATGTGCGGTGCCGTGCATGCCGCCATGGAGCAGGCGGAGCCGGTAGCAGCTAAGGCAGCTGCGATCGACTTCTAAACTCCAGCGACCATTTGCTGGAACGAATGAAGATCAAAGCGTGACCGCGATCCCGCACTCGCCCAGCGCAGCCATCGCCTGTCCCAGGTGGATCTCCGGGACAAGGACATAATCAGTGTCAAAGGTCGAGAAGGCCATGATGAACACGCCTGCCTGGGCCAGTGGCCTCAGCACCGATTCCAGCACGCCCACGGTCTCGGCAGGGAACGGTCCATTCAGCATCAGGCAGCGATAGCCCTTGTACGCCCTGCTCCCTGCTGGAATGGACTCTTCCAGGCAGATGATCGACAACTCATCGTCGGTCCAGGTGATGCTGAGCAGTCCCTTCTTTGGCAGGTCTGGAACGGAATGGTCCTTTGGCAGACGACAGACGGCGTATAGGCCAGGGATCAACCTCAACGTAAGGCTCATTCGACCACGATGAGGACCTGGTCGCTCTCCACGGCCTGGCCAGGCTTCACCTTGAGATCCTTCACCTTGCCGGCGACCTCGGACATGATCTCATTCTCCATCTTCATGGCCTCGAGGACCGCCACCACCTGGTTCAGCTTCACCTCGTCGCCGACCTTGACCTTGATGCTGATGACCTTGCCGGGCATGGGCGCGATGATCGACCCAGCCCCGCCGGCCGCCTTCTTGTGGTCCGTCTCGATCGGGCCGACGTCGATAATCTCCCTGACCTGTTCTACCTTCACCTGCATGGCCCGGTTCGAGGACTTGACGGTCGCGCCGCTGTCCAGGTCTCCCTCGACCTCGATGGGGAACAGCTCGCCGTTGATGAACAGCTGGTTGTCCTTGAAGATGCATTTGTAGATCTGGCCGTCGATGGTGACCTTGTACTCGCCGGTCACCTTCTCCACGTTGACCTCGTGGGAGTGACTGTTGCTGAATATCTTTAGCTTCAGACCAACCACCCCCCGTTGCCGACGGACTCGCGACGAGCTGCCGCGGACCACTGGTCCACGTTGCCGCCGGTCTTGACATCGATCTTCCGCTCGGTGGAACGCATGTACATGGCTGCGACGGCAGCCAGGTCCTTCAGGTTCAATCCCTTCTCGTTCATCTCCCGGTCCTTGAAGAACTCAGGGGCCACCTGGGGGAACAGGGCGTAAGATAGAACGTCCTCGACGGTCTTGGCCAGAGGCCCTGCCTCCTTGGCCTGTTTGTCGAACTCGGGCTCCAGCAGATCTGCCGGGCGCACCGTGATGGGGGTCTCGTCCCCGATGATCTTCCTTCTGATATCCGGCGCTATCTCGACCGGCGTCTTGCCGTACAGGCCGCGCACCAGGTTCTTGATCTCGTTGCTGGTGACCTTGTACCTCTCACCGTAGATGACGTTCAGCACCGCCTGGTTGCCGACGATCTGCGAGGTTGGCGTTACGAGGGGGATGTGCCCCATGTCCGCCTTCACCCGCGGCACCTCCAGGAACACCTCGGACAGCTTGTCCTCCTTCTTCGCCTCGCGCAATTGGTTCTTGAAGTTGGACATCATGCCGCCGGGGATCTGGTATATGAGCACGTCCGTGTCGATGGCTATGTGCTCCGACTCGAACGCCGCGTACTTCTTGCGCACGCCTTTAAAGTACTCGGCGATCTCGGCCAGCTTCTTCAGGTCCAGACCCGTGTCCCATTCCGTGCCGCGCAGCATCGCCACGACCGTCTCGGTGGGCGAATGGGACGTGCCCATGCTGAACGAGGAGATCGCCGTGTCGACGATCTCTGCGCCGGCCTCGACGGCCTTGAACGTCGCCGGCAGCGCCATGCCAGAGGTGGTGTGCGAGTGGAAGTGCACCGGCAGAGCGGTCTCCTCCCGCAGCTGTTTGACCAGCTCGTAAGCGTCCATGGGGGAGATCAGCCCGGCCATGTCCTTGATGCAGATCGTGTCCGCTCCCAGCTCCTGCAGCCTGCGGGCGAACTTGAGGTAATAGGGAATGTCGTGCACAGGGGAGATGGTGTAGGAGATACCCGCCTCCACCACGCCGCCGTTCTTCTTGACAGCGCGCATGGCCGTCTGCAGGTTGCGCGGGTCGTTCAGCGCATCGAATATGCGGAACACGTCGATGCCGCGCTCGCACGCCTTCTCCACGAACTTCTCCACTATGTCATCGCTGTAGTGCCTGTAGCCCACGATGTTCTGCCCGCGCAGCAGCATCTGGAAGGGGGTGTTGGGCATCTCCTTCTTCAGCTTGGTGATGCGCTCCCACGGGTCCTCCTTGAGGAATCTCAGGCAGGTATCGAACGTGGCGCCGCCCCACATCTCCACGGACCAGTAGCCTATCTCGTCCATCAGCGGGGCGATGGGCAGCATGTCCTCGGTGCGCATCCTGGTGGCGATCAATGACTGATGCCCGTCGCGCAGCACCAGGTCGGTAACTTTCACTTTCATCAGGTCACCTCAGAGGGGCATGTTGCCATGCTTTCTTGCCGGCCTGGCCTCGCGCTTCCTTTCCAGCATGTGGAGGGCTGTGATCAGGCGGGGCCTGGTCTCCTTCGGCTCGATGATGTCGTCGATGTAGCCCCTCTCCGCGGCCACGAAGGCGGATGCATAGGCCTTGCGGTACTCGGAGATGAGCTCGTCCCTCTTCACCTGGGGGTCATCGGCCATGATGAGCTCCTGCTTGTAGACGATGTTGATCGCGCCCTCCGGTCCGACCACGGCGATCTCTGCCGATGGCCAGGCCAGATTGATATCGGTGCGGATGTGCTTGGACGCCATGACGCAGTAAGCGCCGCCGATGGCCTTCCTGGTGACCAGCGTGATCTTGGGGCAGGTGGCCTCACAATATGCGTAAAGCAGTTTGGTGCTGTTCCTGATGAGCCCCTCATACTCCTGCTCCTTGCTGGGCAGGTATCCAGGGACGTCCACCAAGGATATGATCGGGATGTTGAACGCGTCGCAGAAGCGCACGAAGCGGGCCGCCTTGATAGATGCGTGGTTGTCCAGTGTGCCAGCGAACGCGGACGGGTCGTTGGCCACGATGCCGACGGTGCTGCCGTCCATGCGGGCGAAGCCGACCGTCATGTTCTTGGCGAAGCTGTCCTGCACTTCGAAGTAATCGCCCGTGTCGACGATCTTCTTGATCACGTCGATCATCTCATAGGGCTTCTGCGGGTCCTCTGGAATGATCGACTCCAGCGATTCGTCACGCCTCTCCGGGTCGTCCTTGCTCTTCTGCATCGGGCAGGGGTCGAGGTTGTTGGACGGCAAATAGGAGAGAAGCTTCTTCGCCCGCTTGATGCAGTCCAGGTCATCCTCGCACACGAAGTGTGCGGTCCCGGAGCGGTGAGCGTGCGTGGTGGCACCGCCCAGCTCTTCGAAGCTGACGGTCTCGTTCTGCACCGCCTTGATGACGTCCGGCCCGACCATGAACATGTGGGCCTTCTTGTCGACCATGAAGACGAAATCTGCCAGGCCTGGTCCGTAGGTCATCCCGCCCGCGCACGGCCCCATGACCAATGCCAGCTGAGGAACGACCCCCGATGCCAGCGAGCAGCGGAAGAACATCTCCCCGAAGCCCTGCAGTGATTCGGCGCCCTCCTGGATCCTGGCGCCGCCTGTGTCGTATATGCCGATGACCGGGCTGCCGGTCTTCACGGCCATGTCGTAGACCTTGCAGATCTTCATGGCGTGCATCTTACCGACGGAGCCGGCGAAAACGGTGAAGTCCTGGGCGAAGATGAAGACCTGGCGTCCGTCGATGGTGCCGTGACCTGTGACCACACCGTCGCCTGGAAGCTTGTTCTTGTCCATGCCGAAAGAGCAGGACTGGTGCGTCACGAAGGCATCGAACTCGACGAAGCTGCCCGGGTCGAGGAGGGCGTCGATCCTCTCCCTGGCGGTGAGCTTGCCCTGCTTGCGGTGCTTCTCCACCCGCTCCGGGCCGCCGCCTATCTTGGACCTCTTCTTCAGCTCCTTCAGTTCCTTGTTCCTTTCCTCTACGCCCAATTCAATCGCCTCCAGGTCTCTCTCTTGGTATCTAACGGATTTTATTAACTGTTATTGCCTGAAATATTCCGATAATCCTAAGTTTCATCATAGCGCAGCGTGTAGACCGAATCCAGCCGGTATGTGAGCCCGTCGTCGCCCTTGATGATGAGCGCCCCCGTCTCATCCACGTACATGGCCTTGCCGGAGATGCGCTGGTCCCCCACGCTTCCCACCACATGGCGGTCGATCGTTCCGGAGAGGCGGACGTACTCATCGATGCCGACCTCACCTTTGGAATATTTTGTGTAGAAATCGTCCAGGTGGAAGAGCAGCTTGTGCAGGAACGCCTCGCTGCCGTATTCCCTCCCTCCCAGGTATGACAGAGACCCGGGCCTCTCCCCTTCCAGCTCGTTCATGGCCGAGTTCAGGTTCACCCCGATGCCCAGGACCAGGTGGGTGATCTGCCCGCCCTGCGAGACGGATTCGGTCAAAAGGCCAGCGATCTTCCTTCCGGCCACGATCACGTCGTTGGGCCATTTCAGCATGGCCTCCATGCCAGTCGTTTCGGAAATGGCCTGAGCCACCGGGATGCCGAAGAGCACGTTCATGCGCAGCATCTCCCCCGGCGTCATGTTCGGCCTCAAAATGATGGAAAGGTAGATGCCCCCCTCAGGCGAGGACCAGCTCCGGCCCATTCGGCCCTTGCCCGCCGTCTGCCTCTTCGCCACCACGACCGTGCCCTCCTCCTCGCCGGCCAGCGCCATCCGCTTGGCCTCGTCGTTGGTGGAGGACAGTTCCTCCTTGAGGACCACCTTCCTTCCGATGATCATCGGCGACCAGCTCAGACCTTCATTTCCTTGAAGGACAGCAGCTCGTAATGACCGTCGAGTTCGGACAGCTTGCCGCTCAGGTCGTTCATCAGCGCCATGGTGCCGCCCTTCTGCTGGGTGACATCGGCCACGATCCGGATCGTCATCCTCTCATAGAAGACCAGGACCCTGGTGCTCAGGCTAAGCATGTTGACGTTGGCCCTGCCCAGCACGTTGGTGATGCTGTAGACCGCGCCCGGCTTGTCCGGGATGCAGATCTCGAACTCGGCCAGCTTGGTGTCGGCCGGAAGGAACGATAATGAAAGGACATAGGCATCGGTATCGGCCACCATCATGACCAATGCGCCGTCCTTCACGTCCTCCATGTTCGCCATCAGTTCCGATGAGAGCGGCAGGGAGCCATGGTGGATCTTCGAGGCGGTCTTCTGCTTGGTGCGGATGGCCTTCACCTTGACGGCGCTGCCGGAGGCGATGCCCTTGGTATAGCGGTCGCTGATGTTGGAAACCGAGATCTCCATGGCATCTACGTTCGCCAGCGCGAGGTTCTTCTGCTTCTTCAGCGTGTCGAACTCCTCGCGCAGCTGCGCCACCTCGCCGTAATAGGAGAGGTCGACCAACATCTTCCACACCATGGTGACGTTGCCGATCATACTGATGCTGACGGAGTTCAGGATATCGATGTTGCGATCGGCCAGGAACTTTGAGACCTGGGCGCAGGAACCGGGAGAATCGGTCATGTGGAACGTGGCCTGGCATATCTGCCTGTAGTTCTCCGGCCCAAAGCTCGACGCCACGATCTCATATCCGCTCACGCCGTCCCTTTCATAGCGGAACATCGTGGTATAGACCTGGCTTCCTTCCACCAGCCCCATGGCGCGGGCAATGCGTTCGCCCAGGATGACCTTGGAGCTATGCAGTCTGGCGAAATCGTACAGTCTCATCTTCGGACCCAGGGGGCTCAATGTCCTAACGCTTGATAAACGTTGTCATTGTATATTCCTAAAGGAATATTTCATACCTCATTGGCATGGGTCCACCTGGCAGCTGCAGGAGAGCATGTCGTGCACCGGCTCGACATCCAGGACCGCCTTTCCTTTCAGGGTCATCGAGACCACCACCCCATCCTCGACGTTCACCATCTGTCTGCTGCGCAGCTCCTCGATGGCATTGGAGATTACCTCCCTGACGACCGAATCAGGCTGGTTCGCCTTGGCCAGGGACAGCTCCTTGATGCACATCTCCGCGGGGATGAGGCCGAGCATGTCCACGATGGGCCTCGCCCCTTCGGCGAACGGGTTGAAGAACTGCACGTCCAGATCGGCAGTGTCGAGGTTCTCCCTCGCCTGCGTCCCTGAACTAACAAGGATGAGCTCATCCTCGGACAATGCGTCGGTGAGCCTCCTTTCACATTGCGCCTCGGTCGGTCTCTGGAGCACGACCATCGGATGCTGGCTGATGAGGAAAATAATGCCATCGATGATCGAATCCACGCTCACCCGGACCGAGCGGAAATAATCCTTGGTGTCCACGACCCCTTCGGCGGTATTGTCCAGGCGGGAGGCCCACATGACATCGGACATGATGAGCTTAGGTAGGTTGATGACGTAGTTAGGGGTCAGATGGACCTCCGAACCGTCCACGCGATACCTGTCATCCCTCAATCCCAGGAGGCAACCTTCTGGACAAACGAACCATTTCCAGTCATCCCAGATCTCATCAGGGATGGGGTCGAAGCTCATGTTCACGTCCTTCATGAGGACAGGGGGTGTTAATTAACGTTCCCTCTTTTTTTCTCACCTTTGATAATAGAAGAGAAAATATCGGGCGCATCTTTTTATAAGTAGACATCTACTAGAAAACGTTCTCTCGGGGTTATCAGATGATCGGCAAGGGATACGTTTACCGCGGCAACAAGATCAGTCCATCCCAGTTCCTCATGATGGTCCTTCTCAGGCACGGTTCCATGTATGGATACGAGCTGCTCAAGACCATGAGGGAGGAGTTCACTGGTCTGTGGGAGCCTCAGACCGGGGCCTTCTATCCCGCCTTGAAGAAGCTCGAGGGGCATAAGCTGGTGAAGGTGGAGACCAGGGATGGGAAGGACTACTATTCCCTGACCCCTGAAGGGGAGAAGTGGATGTGGGAGACGGTCGACACCACGTCCAAGGAGGTCCGCTTCCTTTCCCGTTACATCGAGATCCTGGCCCAGGCTGCCATGGAGCGCGTGAAGCCGGTCGACGGCGAGGAGGAGATCAACAACGGGGCGCTGCCGTGGCAATTGCTCCACCTGGTCGATGACCTCGACATCCCGACGGTCCGGTTGAGCACCATGAGGATGGTGAAGGGCATGTTGGAGAGCAAGGTGCGGGACCTGGAGAAGGAGATATCCAGGCTGGAAGAGGAAAGCATCTGATTTTTACTTCCGAGCAGCCGTTCTAAACCAGCGAAAGCTCCCGAACTTTTTATATAGTGAAGGCTCGCAATAGGTGGCGGTCAACTGAGTAGAGCGCCACCTACCAAGATACGGAGCCAGACATGTTTCCGAGACATTACCAATACAAAGGCAACCGGATCAGCCCGCCCCAATTCCTTATGCTGGTCGTGCTGAGGAAGGGACCGATGTACGGGTACGAGGTCCTGAAGGCCCTGCGCGAGGAGTTCCAGGATTTCTGGGAGCCGCAGACCGGGACCGTGTACCCGGCATTGAAGCGGCTGGAGGAGCAGGGGCTGATATCCACCGAGCTGCAGGACGGCAAGGAATATTACTCCCTCACCGAGGATGGCAGGTTGTGGATGGTGGCCAACCTGGAACCGGTGCTGGGGGAGGCCCAGTTCATGGGCAGGTACTTCACATTTTTAGGCCAGGCGGCAGCTGAGATCGTTGGTAAAGACGAGAGGACGCAGCAGCAGATCGAGAACGTGTTCCAGCTGCCGCTGCATCTGGCCTCGCTGCTGCGGGACGATCTGACCCCGGAGGAGAGGTTGCACATGATGAGGACGGCCAGGTCCAAGATGTCGCACCATCTGATAGAACTGGACAGGGCAATAACGAAATACGAATCGATGGCAAAGGAAGGGAAGGACAAGGTCGGAAAGGAGGAGTGAAGTGACAGCGATAATCGAGGTAAAGGACCTGGTCAAGGTCTACAACGGGAACATACGTGCCGTAGACGGCATCACGTTCGACGTGGCCGAGGGCGAGGTCTTCGGGTTCCTCGGGCCGAACGGAGCCGGCAAGACTACCACCATCTCGGTCCTGACCACATTGCTGCAGCTGACGAGCGGTGAATGCACCGTCTGCGGTTACGATGTGGTCAAGCAACCGACGGATGTGCGAAGGTCCATTGGCCTGGTGCCTCAGGAGCTGACGGTCGACGATGACCTGACGGGCAGGGAGAACATGATGCTGCAGGCCACCCTCTATGGCGTAGAGCCGAAGGTGGCCAAGGAGAGGATCGACGAGCTGCTGGCGCTGGTCAAGCTGGAGGAGGCGGCGGACCGCATGGTCAAGACCTACTCCGGCGGCATGAGGAAGCGGCTGGAACTGTCTGAAGGTCTGATCCACCGACCCCGTGTGCTGTTCCTGGACGAGCCGACCCTGGGATTGGACATCCAAACCAGGACGACCATGTGGCAGCACATCCGTGACCTGAAGAAGAGCTCGAACATGACCGTGTTCCTCACCACCCACTACCTGGAGGAGGCAGACTCCCTGTGCGACCGCATCGGCATCATCGACATGGGCAAGATCATGGCCATGGACACCCCGGCGACATTGAAGAAATCGCTCGGGGGAGACGTCATTTCGATCAAGATCCCAGGCGAGGTGGATTACACAGACGTCATCCAGTCCACCAGCGGCGTGCTGAGCGTGAAGAAGGAGGATTCCTCCTATCGTGTCAAGGTGATCAATGGCGAGACCGCCACCGCTCCGCTGCTGCAGGAGATATCTAAGAAGGGCGGGGCCGTCACCTATGTCAGCCTGGAACGCCCCAACATGGACCAGGTGTTCCTGGAATACACCGGTCGTTCGCTGAGGGACGCGGAGCAGTCGGGAGGATTTGACAAGCTTGCGGCCAGCAGGCAGATGAGGAGGTCGAGATGATGCTGCGCGAGACCTATGCGCTCTTCATCCGCGAGCTGAAGCACTGGTACCGGGCCAAGGTGCAGATCTTCATGATGCTCATCCAGCCGATCGTCTGGCTTGGACTGTTCGGGCAGGCGTTCCCCATCAAGCTGCCCCCAGTGGCGCTCAACGGCGCCCCGGACTACATGTCTTACATGTCCGTAGGCATGCTGGCCGTCACGGCGCTGTTCACCTGCATGTTCGCTGGCATGTCGGTCGTATGGGACCGTCGGTTCGGCTTCCTGAACAAGCTCCGCGCCGCGCCGATATCGCGGGGGTCGATCCCGGTGTCCCGGGTCATGGCCGCCATGGTCCGTGCGGTGATATCGGCCCTACTGGTGCTGCTCATCGCACTGCTGTTCGCTCACATCCCTGGGCTTCAGGGACTGACCGTCACGGCGGACTTCGGCATCCTCAACGCATTGGGCATATTGCTGATCCTCATGCTCCTGGCCACGGCCTTCGCGGCCATCTTCGTGGCGATATCGCTGACGATCAAGACCCAGGAGACGCTGTTCGCGGTGATCAACCTGCTCAACCTGCCGCTGATGTTCGCCTCCGCCGCGCTGTTCCCCATCACGGGCATGCCGGACTGGCTGCAAGCGGTGGCGAAGGTGAACCCGCTCACCCTGGCGGTGGACGGGATGAGGCAGCTGTTGTTCGCCGGTTCGGAGGGCATCTATCCCATCGGGGTCGACATCCTCGGGCTGCTGGCGTTCTCGTTGGTGCTGGTATCGTTGGGCATCGTCGTGGCGATGAGGGCGCTGAAGGAGAAGTGAGCGCTTCAAACCCTTTACTTTTCCATTTTCTTCTTTTTGTTGTACTACCCTACAATTTAATATGATGGGCGGTCATTTCGCGTTCCAATGGTCGATGACTCTGGCATATCCAGTTTGATCCTGGGCGTAGTGGGCATATGGATCGGTTTCCTGCTCACGATGATAGGGATTTTCGTGCGGAAAGGGTACATGAAGGCCAGGGAGTACAATTACCGACCTATGATGCCGAAGTTCATGAAAGAAATGAGCGATGAAGAGCTCGAGAGCGTGAACCGACGGTTCGTAGGACACGTGATATGGGTCGGCCTGCTGATGGTGTTGCTCAGCGTGGTGAACATATACTCCGCTTTGAACGGGGGCGGTCAGGATGCCTTCGTTCTGTTCTTCATCCCGCTCCTCCTTCTATTGGTCCTGTCCGCGGTGGCTTTCGTGGCCATTTACCGTTACTCGAAGACCAAAAAGGTAGAAGGGGCTGGCCCTTAAAAGTTCAAAAGGGACTGACCGGCGCGGCCCATCAACTATCATTGCTGGAGGCCATCAATGAATCGGCCAGCGCCGAGACGGCCTCCCCCATCGGACCATCTAGCGCCATATCGAAGGGCATCGTGCCTTCGAGATCGTAACCGCCCAGGCGCGGGTCGAACGGCAGGACCGCGAACACTTCGATCCCTTCCTTGGCCAAGGCCTTCCTGAGAATGTTCTCCTCCCCTCTCACCTTGTTCAATACCGCCGCCACCCGCTTCACCCCGACCTGTTTGGCCATCGCGGCCACCTTAGCGGCCGTTTCCACCGACCTCATGCCCGGCTCGACCACTGGCAGCATGATGTCGACCCTTTTGGTCGATGCTCTGCCGAGATGTTCCAGGCCTGCCTCGGCATCGATGACCAGGACATCGTCGCCTTTCAGCACCAGGTGGTCCATCAGCGCCCTCAACAATGTCGATTCTGGACAGAAGCAACCGCTTCCTCCGGATTCTATCGTTCCAAGAACAAGCAAACGGACATTAGGACCGCAGACGACGCCATACCTATCGAGGATGTCATCGACCTGGGGGTTCAAACGGAACATGCCGCCATAACCTTCACCCGGCCTTGCCCCGGTACGTTCCTCGATGAGGTCCAGCATCTTCGAGACAGGGACGATCTTCTTCCTAGCCTCGGCATCGATGCCTAGGGCCGACGGCAATGAGCTGGCCGGGTCAGCATCGACCGCCACTACCCTGCTTCCACGCCTCGCCAGCTCCCTCGCTAGCAGCGCCGCCACCGTCGTCTTCCCCACTCCGCCCTTGCCGGCAATGGCCAGCCTGAGCATTCACACCCTCTCGAATACGATGGCATGGGACACCAGGTCGGCCAATGCCAGCCTGACGTTGTCCACGACCTTCCGCTCGCCCAGGACGGTGATGAGCGTGGCCTGGTCGCCATCGATGATGATCTTGGCCACGTCCTGCATCAGCTCCTTGCGCTGGCCGGATTCCATGATAAATGCGTTGGACTCGCACATATCAACTCAAAAGGAGCCGGTGGTTAATAATTCAGTCGCTCCTAGGCGAACTTCCACTGGGAGAACCGATCATCCTCTTCGGCCCGCTTCCTCTTCTTCGGGGCCGGTTCGATTACCCCCTCCTGCAATGAAAGGAAGGTGTAACGCACCGGCACGCGGCGGTTCGGACCGGTCCAGTAGGGGCAGCGGACGCATTTGAATCCCAATTTGACGTCCTCGCCAAGCAGCGTCTGGTTGTGGATCTCCTTTGTCTCCGACCCACATACAGGACACTTGCCGTTGCGCGCCTCATCCTTCGTCTCCCGATAGTTGATCTGGATCCTGGCAAGGTTGCGGAAGATGGCGGTGCGCCTGATCCTTTCCTCGCTGGCGGAGAACTCGGGGTCCTTGTCCTTCAACTTCTTTAGGACCAGTTCGGAGAAGCGACGCTGGGAGATCACCATTCCTTTCTCCTTGATGACCTCAGTGATCGACTGCGACAAAACCTTGACGGGAGGGATGCGATAGGGCATCGAACTGCCCCTATCGGAATATCGGTTAGATAAAAGCGACGAGTGATCGGAACCGATCTCGTTAGCACATGACCTTAGGGATCACTGGCCTTCGCATCGCCTCTTGAACGCCGCGTTCATGGCATCCAGACCTTTCTGGCAGTCATCGATCGTGCTGCCGACCATGGACGTCGCCAATCCCCTGAACACGATGCTCTGATACAGCTTGGTCCTCCGGTCGTTCAGGGGTTCGACCACGAAGACATGCACGTCCCTGAGAATGCCTGGTTTGATCGAGCCGTGGAACTCCAGCCTTCTTCCGTGGTCCACCTTTATCAGCTTGCTCCGGAATCGGTTCTCCTTCCTTCCTGGAGGAACGACGTTGACCGCAAAGACCTCGCCCTCTTTCACCGTTCCATCCATCTTCGTGATGAACGAGTTCCATGTGGAATAGGAACCAAAGTCTGTCAGTTCGTTCCACACCGCCCCTGCTGCCGCATCTATCTCGACGAACCCCCGGATCTCCCTCATGCTGCCACCATTCGAGGGGAATGGCATAATGTTTGCTGAGGCCTTTGATTACGAGGTGTCCTTATCATCTTCATCGTTGAAAATGAACAGTTCGTCCATGGTCGTTCCCAACACAACGGCGATGTCATGGGCCAGACGCAATGAGGGGTTGTACTTCCCCTTCTCCAGGAACACGATGGTCTCCCGCCTTACTCCGACCTTTTCGGCCAGTTGCTCTTGGGTCATGTTCTTCTTGGCCCGCCATTCCTTGATGGTGGTCTTCACTCCACATCTCCCTCCCTGCCCACGTACCAATTGAAGCCGAAGGTTGAGACCACCATGACAATCAAGATCGCGCCGATCGCCTGGGGCATGCTGATCTTGTATCCCCCGCCCATACCGAACACCAGGGCGATAGAGATGACCAATATCAGGACCGTATACCAGGAATAGGTCATCGCCAGCGTTCCGATGCGAGCCACCCGTTCATCCTTCAGCGGCTGTCTCAATCCCAGGTACTCGAACAGACCGGTGCCGAACAGGCCCACACCCAGCATTATCTCCAACCAGAGGATCTCATCGAGGTTTTCGATGAATATCATCAATACGCCGCATGCGACAAGGAGGATGCCGCCAAGTAGCATGCTGATCGTTCTAGCCCTGACCAGATCGACGGTCATGCCTTACCCCTCCCGGTATGAGGTGTTCTTTCCATCTGCCCGCTTGAACCGGCCATGTCCTGATTTGACGCAGACCATTTCATCACCATTAATTGTTATATATTTCTAACAATTAGTTATGTAATTATAACATTAGTATTTAAAAGTTATCTATTTCTAACATTCACCCCTCCCTCAAAGTATGATCTGGATCAACTGCCAGAAACGGATCTCTCCCTCCTTATCGATCATTTGCCCCATCCAACGCCATCTGACCGATCCACCTTTAAAAAAACAGTTATATGGGGGCAGGTCCCACAATCGATCGATACTATGACGCGGACCAAGGTCATCATCATGGGCGCGGCGGGCCGGGACTTTCACAACTTCAACACGTTCTTCCGTCGGAACAAGGACTATGAGGTGGTGGCGTTCACCGCCGCACAGATACCGAACATCGCCGGAAGGCGCTATCCCAAGGAACTGGCCGGACCTTTGTATCCTCAAGGCATCCCGATCCATCCAGAGGAGGATCTGGTCAAGCTGATCAAGAAGCACGAGGCCCAGCAGGTGGTCTTCGCCTACTCTGACATCTCCCATGTGGAGCTGATGCACAAGGCATCGACCGTTCTCGCGGCCGGTGCCGATTTCCGACTCATGGGCAATAGCGGCATCTATCTCGAGGCGAAGGTGCCGGTCATAAGCGTCTGCGCCGTCCGCACCGGGGCGGGGAAGAGCCAAACGACCAGGTACATCTGCAAGATGCTGAAGGAGCAGGGCCACAATGTCGTGGCCATCCGCCATCCCATGCCCTATGGCGACCTGGTCAAGCAGAAGGTGCAGAGATACGCCAGGCTGGAGGACCTGGACCGTTACGAATGCACCATCGAGGAGAGGGAGGAGTACGAGCCGCTCATCGTCAAGGGCATCATCGTCTACGCCGGGGTGGACTACCAGGCCATACTGGACGAGGCGCAGAAGGAGGCGGATGTGATCGTGTGGGACGGAGGGAACAACGACCTTCCGTTCATCCGCAGCAATCTTCACATCGTCGTGGCAGACCCTCATCGTGCGGGGCATGAACTTTTGTACCACCCGGGCGAGGCGAACGTGCGCATGGCCGATGTGGTCATCATCAACAAGGTCCAAACGGCCGACAGGATGGACATACTCCAGGTGAAACAGGACGTGGCGATGCTGAATCCCAACGCGATCGTCATCGAGGCGGCCTCGCCCATCCACGCGGACAGCTGCCAGCTCATTCGCGGCAGGAGGACGCTGGTGGTGGAGGACGGACCGACCGTCACGCACGGCGGGATGAAGTATGGGGCGGGAACGATCGCCGCCGAGGACCACTGCTCCGGCGTCGTGATCGACCCCAGGCCGTACGCGGTCGGCACCATCGCCTCCACCTATGAGAAGTACCCCCATCTCGGGCCGATCCTTCCGGCCATGGGCTACGGCGAGGAGCAGGTGAAGGACCTGGAAGAGACGATCAACAGGGCCGATGTGGACGTGGTCGTCTCCGGAACGCCGGTCGATCTCAACCGCATCATCAAGAGCAACAAGACCATCGTCCGGGTGAGGTACGAGCTGGCGGAGATCGGCCATCCGACCCTTCGGGAGATCATCGAGGAGAGGCTCGGCGCAATGCTGGACAGGAGCGGAGAGGAAGGCTGAAACATACTTTAGAGAACGATATTCTTGGTCCGGGGTGGTATACTACCATTCCGTTATTATTCTCGTTTCTGATAATGATAATGAGGGGGTTTATATCCCCCCTAATCGATATATCCTCAGCAGGGATGGGATGATCAACGTGCTTTCGAGTACGATGATCCGTCCTGACTTGGATGGATGGGATGCAGTAGATGTTGGTACAGAGCACGGTGGTGGACATGTCCATCATCGATCTGGCGGACGCTCCCGAGTGGGCTCGGAGGAAGAAGGTCGCCAGAAGGCCGATACAGGCGGTGGGCAGGTCTCAAAGGACCCTAGACCATTTTGTCGACGGCGAGGATTATCGACCAGCATCGCTGCCAAGCGTCGAAGAGGAGCTGGAATACCAGCGCACCATGAGGCAGATGCTTCGGCATGACCTGCAGAACAAGCTTACCGTGGCCCAGGGAGGTCTGGAGCTGTTCGAGCGGGAGCGGCAGGACCGCTTCCTGGAGATGGCCAAGAGGAACCTGGACGCGTGCGGCGAGATCGTCGCGAAGATGTCCTCGCTGGAGAAATCTCTGGCACCGATCGAACTGATGCCCGTGGACGTCGTGGCGATGGCCGAGCGCGTGTTCCGCTGCCACGAGGGCCGGGGCGTGGACCTCAGGATCGAAGGGGACGGTCTGGCCATGGCGGACGGCACACTTTTCCATGTGATCGAGAACCTGGTGTCCAATGCCCTGAGACATGCCGACCCATCATGCGTGACGGTGAGCGTGGAGGAGAAAGGCCAGAAGGTGCTGCTGAAGGTCATCGATGACGGCAACGGCATACCTCTGGAGGCTAGGGAACAATTGTTCCACGAGGGGTTCAAGTTCGGGCCCAAGGCCAACACCGGTCTGGGCCTCTACATCGTGAGCCGCATCGTGCAGCGGTACCATGGCCGCATCTGGTTCGAAGACAATCTACCTCATGGCACCATCTTCAACATCGAGCTCAGGAGCGGGAAGGCCTTCGACCTGCCCGAATGCCTCTGATCTTCTCTTCACTTGCTCGTGCAATAGAACTCTCCACAATATTGGCCTGTCACAGGACAGCCATTGCATTTGTGCTCCTTGAACGAAGGGCAATCGGAACATTCCAGATCGATGCCGCACGGGGCCTCGTCCGCTCGCTCCGGCCTCAGGTCGGACGTGACGATGAAATCGTTCTCTGCCGAAATGATGATGTTGAACTCCACCTCGCTGACCGTCGGATTGGACCGGAGATGGCCGTTCACGATCGCCTCCAGCGTGGTGACGCTCTCACTGAAGAAGAACAGGCAGAGGTTGTGCCTGCCGGAGACGCTGAAGCCGTTGGCGAAATAAGGGCATCCGTGGAACATCTTCAAGATCCCGCTGGGATTGGTCGATGTCAGATCGACCTTGGCCAGATACATGCCCATCTTCAGCGGATTGATGCCGACCTGTTTCTGCAGCACCCCATCCTTCCTTAGCCTGGCCACTCTAGCGGCCACAGAGGGTTGAGACAGCTTCAGCGCGGTGGCCATCGCTTCCTGGGAGATATCGGGGTCCTTCGCCATCATCGAGACGATCTTGCGATCCTTCTCGTCAATCTTCATAGACCTGAAAACCGATAGTTCAATATAAATATTATGATTTAATATAGGTAATTATTAGAAATATCCTATTTTCAATAGTGAAACCAATTATATATTATCATCACAACTCACCCCACAGTGAGCAAAATGTCAATGTACTGCAATCAATGCCAGCAAACGGCAAAGGGCATCGCCTGCACGACCAGGGGAGTATGTGGAAAGGACGAGGACGTTTCCAGCCTGCAGGAGACCCTTCTCTATGGCCTCAAGGGGATCGCCGCATATGCGTACCATGCGCGCGAACTGGGCAAGACCGATGAGGAAGTGAGCGCCTTCATCGAAGAGGCGCTGTTCAAGACCCTCACCAATGTGGACTTCTCCACCCAGGACCTGTGGAACACCCTACTGAAGGCGGGCATGATCAATCTGAAGACGATGCAGATGCTGGATGCCGGTAACACGGAGCATTTCGGTCTTCCCTCGCCGACCAAGGTCAAGACCGGCAAGGTAAGGGGACCGGGCATACTGGTCACCGGGCACGACCTGCTGGACCTCGAGGCGTTGCTGAAGCAGACCGAAGGTCGCGGCATCAACGTCTACACCCACGGAGAGATGCTTCCCGCCAACGCCTATCCCAAGCTGAACAAGTACAAGCACCTCATAGGCAACTACGGCGGTGCATGGCAGAAGCAGAAGAAGGAGTTCGATGAGTTCAAGGGGCCGATACTGGTAACGACCAATTGCATCATGATCCCGCCCGAATCGTACAAGGACAGGATCTTCACCACCAGCGTGGTCGCTGCGCCAGGGGCCAAGCACATCGCCGACAGGAACGACTTCAGCGAGATCATCAAGCTGGCCGAGAAGATCGGCGACATCGGGGAGAAGGGCGGTCCGGACGTGCTGACCGGCGCCCATCACAAAGCGGTCCTATCCCTGGCCCCGAAGGTCATCGAGGCGGTCAAGGCAGGCAAGATAAAGCACATCTTCCTCATCGGAGGTTGTGACGGTGCCACCCCTGGAAGGGATTATTACACCACCCTGGCCGAGAGCGTTCCAAAGGACTGTCTCATATTGACCCTGGCCTGCGGCAAGTACCGTTTCAACGAGAAGGACTTCGGCGACATCGATGGCATCCCAAGGCTGCTGGACATGGGGCAGTGCAACGATGCCTATTCCGCCATCATCGTGGCGGTCGAACTGGCAAAGGCGTTCAACGTCGAGGTGAACCAACTGCCGTTGAGCATCGTGCTCTCCTGGTTCGAGCAGAAGGCGGTGGCCATCGTCCTCACGTTGCTGGCGCTGGGCATCAAGAACGTCAAGGTAGGCCCGACGCTCCCAGCGTTCATCACGCCCAACAACTGGAAGGTCATCCAGGACAACTATGGCTGGAAGGCGGTGGGAGAACCGGCGGTCGATCTCAAGGAAATGCTCGGCCAGTAATCTCTTCCGTAATTTCTTTGGACCGTCGAAAACGGTCCTTTTTCTCATTTTTCCTCGGCGTTATCGATCCCTCTTACAGCGATAGAAAAGGTGATGTATCCTGGGCCATATGGCGAGCGCAATGCGGGGGTAGTCAAGCCTGGCCAACGGCGCGGGACTTAAGATCCCGTCCTTAGTGGTTCGTGGGTTCAAATCCCTCCCCCCGCACATTCATGCTTAGCCAGATATCTCATATTTTCTGTCAATCAGAGGGTTTTTAGTACCTGCAATGAAAATTCTATACATTCATTGGCGGACTTCAAGAATGAATAAAAAATCTCTAACTGCAATCAACTATGATGTTTGCTTGAAGTCAGCATTTTCTGACCTTGGAAACATTCGGTAATCACAGGGGATTATTATTTCAAACGCCCTGATTCCTTTACGATTTTAAAAATGAAAACATAACTTTTATTCATAACGTAGAAGTTCATCATTTCTATGGGAAGTAAAAAGAAGGGTTATGAACCAGAGAGTATGAAAGAATTGGAGGATTTATTCTATAACCCAGACAGGTATGAGGATAGAAAAAAATATGAAAATGGTTTTGCAAAACAAGTCATGACAGAATCTTTTGAAAGAAAAATAATTGATTTATATAAAGGAAATATTGAGAAAATAAAAGAGGTTCCAAACATAAAAACTCCAGATTTCATATCAAAAAACAGGAAAATAATTGTTGAAGCTACATCAATTTCAATGCCCTCTCAACAAAGTGAACAATTGGAGAAAGACGATATTGACCGATGGCGGAAGGGAACGAAAAGAATCGATAAAATTAATGAAGCGATTAATCATGCCATTGAGAAAAATTATCAATATCTTGGCGAAAAATACGGATATGAAAAATCCACTGGAAGTTATTTTTTAGTTGTTGATGTAGATTGTCGGATCGAATTTTTCTATAACTTTTTTAATGAATTGGATAAGGCCGTCTCACAATCAATATTTAATGAATCGGGACTTGATGGAATTATCTTCATAACCGAATCATCTGATATTTCAAAGAGAATTGCGATACTGAAAAAAGGTAGTAAATTGCCAAATGGGGTCGAGATCCCATTAATTGAAATTTAAATTCATTTCAACTATATTTATTAACAATTTATTTCGAATGGGTAATGCTAAAAAAAGTCATTCACCTTTTCCAACTCAATTTTTATCCAAAACACCGTTAGCTTCTAGGCTACTTGGATATATAATAAATGATTCACTTGATTTCAATATATCATATAAAAATCTAATATTGATATTATATTTTACCAAAAATATTCTTTTTAACGATTTCACCATATTTTAATTTCGCTTCTTCATAACTCATTTTATTCATGATAAGATTATTACTAAGATCAATAATTTGATCCCTAATAAAGTGATATTTCACGCATCTCGAATAATATTTTAAACAATTAATTAATATTATTTGAATTTCAACTAGATAAATGGAGAAAATAAAAATATTTATTTTGTTAATCAATGGATCTATTGGATAGAAAATTAATAGTAATATTCCCAATCCTAGAGAAAAAATAATGATGGGATAAATAAACAAATTTTTCGAAGCCATTTTAAATGTTGCTGAACCAATGTGTTCGAATCCATAATTCTCCAAAATTTTTCTTCCAATTATTAGAATTATGAAAATTGTTACAGTAATAAATATTATTATTGAAATATAAAAACCAATAATGCCATCTCCAGAAAATATTTTATACATGACATATATCAAAGAAATAATCCCGAGGGCAATTGATAAAAAACCCAGAACCACCCCGGGCTCCATCTTGAATACTTCTTTTCGCAAATCTGATGACGAATAATCAATCAAATCCGATTCTCTCTTACTATTATACCATATAAATAATAAATTTAATCCAAATGAAATAAAAAGTACACTGGTATAATACGGAATAATATCATCAAACTGAATTTCTTTTCCAAAACCAAATTGACCTTCTTTGAGCAAAATTAACAGAGATACTAAAGAAGCAATTCCCGTTGCGATAAGGCCAGATAATATATTCCGATTTGAATTTCCCAAATCATTATAATAATTCCTTTCTGATTGTAAGTATAATAAAAAGGAATTTTCATCCACCATCGAATTTTACATCACATGCATCTTATTAATATTTATCAATTTTTACAATTGATTATTAATTATTTCCAATTTTTTGAATTTTCGAGATAGAATAAATTATCAAGATTTATCTTCATTCGCAGAATTTCAAAATGAACGGTAATGATCATAATAAAGTGGATTCCTTCACCTCTCATAACTGGGGGAATCAAATTTGCATATGGGATTGCTCTCTGAAAAATGGATACTAAAAATGTACTTTTTCAAAAAATGCAGTTTGATTACGAAGTTCGATGAACATTCTTTTTATTCGTGCAACTTTATTCCCGGCGGATGGATGACAAGGACCTCAAGATCTTCCAGATGCTCCTCATAAACAACAGGGTCACGCATAGGGAGATCTCCGAGAAGCTAGGCATCTCTGTCACATCAGTTCATCGCCGCGTGCAAAATCTCATCGACCAAGGCATTTTCTCCAAGTTCACCGCCAATATTTCCACCGGCTACCTAAAGGCCATTCCAGTCAAAGTGATCGGGACGAGCGAATGCACTTCCATCGGTTGCTGCACCAGCGGCGAATGCACCGCGGCAAACGGTTGCATGAAGAAGATATCCAGGCGCGATTACGTCGAGAAGGTCTACCACTTCGGTTCGAACGTGACCATAACCACTCTTTTGCTCAAGGGGCTTGATGAGCTAGGCCCAGCCGTCGAACACGTTCGGGACAGCCTGGAGATCAAGAAACCGACCGTCGTCCTTCCCTGCAGGGTCACCTCGGCCAACACCCCCATCCATAAGAAGTATACTGGGACTGCACCGCTCTCCAAGCTCGATTTCAATATCATCAAAGCGTTCCATGAGGATGCTCGTAAACCCCTCAAGGACGTCGCCAATGAGCTTGACATCTCTGTGAAGACCGTAAGGAATCATTTTGACAAGATGGTCGAACAAGGGTCGATCGAGCTGGGGACCAACTGGAAACCGGAGAAGACCTCAGGGATCTACTCGGTGGTGCACATCGACCTCAATCCCGGCAGCGACAAGAACCTTTACATCGCCAAGATGAGCCAGAAGTTTGGTCCGCGGATACTTGTATCGTTGGAGGCCAGCAATCTTCCCGATCTTATCGTTCTGAGCTGCTGGTCCCCGACAATGGACCAACATGTCGGAATGGTCGAGGAGATGTCCCAGGAGTCCGATGTCGCTTTGGCCTATTCGCGCGTGATCCGAAGCACCTGGCTGTTCAACAGTTGGCGCACCAAGCTCCTTAACGACATGTGCATGTAAATGCGAGTTCGATAAGAATCACATCAGTCAATAACTCACTGGCCATCTGATTTGAATCCCCGTTTTTTCCTATTGACGTTAAAAAAGGGAACTTTTTAGTCCGAGAACTGGAGTTTTTTTTCGCACAACCGGCTAACACGTCATTAAAACCGATGATTGTGATGAATCGGGCGAGGTCTCAAGAATTCAGGCCTTGGGGGATCATAGACGTGTATGGGTTCGTCATAAATGTGAATGGAAAGGACAAATCGAATTTCTTAGACCACAGCGAAATCAAGATCACTGGCCAGGTGAGCTGAAATGGCTGACACCCTCACCACGTTGCTGGTCGTTCTGTTGGTGGTCGCACCTTTGATCGGCGGACTAGGAAGCCTTGCGATCTTCAAGCTTTCTGCGATTCGCAAGATCGTCATTTCGACCGCAGTCGTCTTGATCACGTCGGTCCTGGGATTATCCTATCTGGTGCTTTCGAACGGTGCGATCGATTATAATGCCAGCGACCTGTCCTCGATCAGCATCATCATCACCCTGCTGGACCTGGTCCTGATATTCGCCTTCATCTGCCTGGCATACAAGCAGAAAAGCATACTGGCAGCCCTCTTTGCTTTCCTCCAGCTGTCCGCCCTGGTCTTCATCGAGATCGGCGGCGTCGGCGAGCACGGGATGGTCATACACATCGACCAGCTCAGTCTGATGATGGCGTTCATCACATCGGTCATCGGCTCGATCATCTGCGTCTATGGCCTCAGATACATGGAGCACTACGAGAAGCACGGCCGGTTCTTCGCGGCCATGCTACTATTCCTGGCCGCCATGAATGGAGCAGTGTTCTCCAACAGCCTGCTGTGGTTGTTCTTCTTCTGGGAATTGACCACCCTATGCTCCTACCTGCTCATCGGCCACACCGAGACGGAGCAGGCCAAGCGTTCGGCCATCACCGCTGCCGAGTACACTCTCGGTGGCGGGGTGGCGTTGATATTCGGCATCGGTCTCAGCATGTTCTACTTCGATACCGTATTCATCGACCAGATCCCGCTCGGTTCATCCCTGGCCGGGCTGGAACTTCTTCCCCTGGCGTTGATGGCCGTGGCCGCTTTCACCAAGTCGGCCCAGCTGCCGTTCCAGAAATGGTTACTGGGAGCCATGGTGGCGCCCACTCCCGTTTCCGCATTGCTGCACTCCGCCACCATGGTCAATCTGGGGGTCTACCTGCTGCTGAGGCTGATCCCCAACCTCCACGGCACCGGGTTCCTCATCACGACCATCGGCATGGTCGGTCTCATCTCGTTCCTAGTGACAGCAGTCCTGGCCATGACCCAGAGCAATGCCAAGCGCGTGTTGGCCTACTCCACCATCAGCAATCTAGGGCTGATCATCGCCTGCATCGGTCTGGACACGTCCCTGGCGCTCACGGCGGCGATGCTGCTGCTTCTGTTCCACGCCATTTCCAAAGCCCTGCTCTTCATGTCCGTCGGTGTCGTTAAGGAGGAGACCGGTTCGGAGGACATCGATGCCATGGAGGGGCTGAGGGCCAAGCTCCCGCTGATCGCCGCTGCGATCTTGATAGGCATTTCCATGATGGTCCTGCCTCCGTTCGGCATGTTCGCATCGAAGTGGCTGCTCAGCGAGGCGGTGACATCCCTTCCGATCTTAGCCCTGTTCCTGGTGCTAGGGTTCGGAGCCACCCTGGTCTACTACGCCAAGTGGCTGGGGCAGGTGTTCACGAGGGGGAAGGAGACCGAGGTCATCGAGAAGCATCACACAGACCGCGTCTATGCCTTCGCCCTGATCGCGACCGCAGTCATCGGCTTCATGGCCACGGCCGGTATCGGGCCGATCCTGGACGGGCTCATCAACCCCTACGTGTCCAACGTCTTCGACCCTACACTGTCCGTCAGATCGTTGGACCTGGTCAGTTCGCTGGGGGTGTTCCCGATAATGATGGTGATAATGCTGGCCATCATCATCGTCGCTCTCGTGGTCCGCTCGACCAAGCTCCCGCCAGTCATGGACGTATATGCCTGCGGTGAGAGCAGCGAGGTGCGGACGGGAACGTTCTATTACTGGTCAGAGGAACGGGTCGCGCACCTCAGCCAGGCATCGAACATCGGGATGTACGCCCTGCTGTTCGGCCTTCTGTCCGTCATAGTGGTCTTGGGGGTGGTCGCCTGAGCACTTTGGAACTGATCATCTCCATTTTCCTCTGGGCGCTCATCCCGCTGATCGTCGGGGTCATGCTGGGCCTGGATCGGATCGTCACCGCCCGCATGCAGGGCCGCAAGGGTCCGTCGGTGCTGCAGTCGATTCGTGACCTGCTGAAGCTGCTGGGAAAGAAGGGGAGCATGGTAAACCGCTCCCAGGTGGCATTCGTCTATCTGGCACTGGCGCTTCAGGCCATCGCCGCCTTCATACTCATCATCGGCAGCGACATCCTCACCGCCTTCCTGCTGTCCGGCGCCGGATCGTTCATGATGGTCGTGGCGGCCCTGTCGGTCCGCTCCCCATATTCTCATTTGGGGGCGCACCGTGAACTGGTACAGATCATGGCCACCGAGCCGGTCGTTATGCTTGTCGTGTTGTCGATGGGCTATGCCAGCGGTTCGTTCATTAGCTCGAATCTGGAGGGTGCCCTGGTCCTCACTCTGCCCCTGGCAGTGATCGCCATGGTCCCCACCCTTCTCATCCGGCTGGAGAAGTCCCCGTTCGACATCGCGACGGCCCATTCCGAGATCGTCTCCGGTCCCTATGTGGAACTGTCTGGAAGGACACTTGGCATATCCAAGCTGGCCCACTGGTACGAACTGGTGGTCATGTTCGGCATATTCCTGCTCTTCTTCAGCATGTCCGATCCTATACTGGACGTGGTCGTGAAGGTCATCGTCCTGGTGACGGTGGTCTTCGCGATCGCTTTGATAGACAATTCGACGGCCCGGCTGACCCGCTGGAGGATGCTCCGCTTCAGCCTGACATATTGCCTGGGGGCGGTCATGCTCAATCTGGTCATCCTCTATCTGATCAACGGAGGTGTGTTCTGATGGCAACAAGAAACGACGAGCTATCGCCCTGGATACTGCACTTTGATACCGGCTCATGCAACGGATGCGACATCGAGATATGGTCCCTGCTAACGCCCAGATATGACATCGAAAGGTTCGGGATGATCAACAAGGGGAATCCGAAGCACGCCGACATCCTGTTGGTCACCGGACCGGTCACGAAGAAGTGCGCTACGCGGTTGAAGACCCTCTACGACATGATGCCAGATCCTAAATTGGTGGTAGCTTGCGGTGACTGCGCATCGACCGGCGCTCCTTTCGTCGGATGCTATAACGTCTGCGGGGGAGTGGATTCTGTCATCCCGGTCGACGTTTACGTGCCTGGGTGCGCTTGCCGCCCAGAGGTCCTGATCGACGGAGTGGTGATGGCACTGCAGAAATGGAACGAGAAGAGAACAATGGAGGAGGTGAAGGCATGAGCATCCATGCAAATGACGGAGCGATCGAAAAGATCGCTGAGCGACAGAGCCTTGAAAACGTCAGGCTGGCCACGATCATCACCGTGGACAAGGGCGATGGCAACCTGGAGCTGATATATGTCCTCGATGTGAATGGCGCACTGACCTCCATCAACTGTGAATTCCCTCAGGACCAGGAGCTTGCCAGCCTTTCATCGGTCTTCGCCGGCGCGGAGAACATGGAGCGGGAGATCATCGACCTGATGGGCATCAGGTTCGAGGGGATCAGGGGCGGGCTTTTCCTGGAACCTGGGTCTAGCATCATAGCGCCGTTGAGAAAGCAGCCATTGGGGGTGAAGTGAAATGACAAAAACGACATTGATACCGGTCGGTCCTCAGCATCCAGTGTTCCTGGAACCGCTGAACATCAGTCTGAAATTAAAGGAGGAGACCGTGGTGGGAGCGGAGATCAACTACGGGTTCAACCACAGAGGCCTGGAGAAGGCCATGGCGGCCGACTTCAGGAGGACGATCTACATGTGCGAGCGGATCTGTGGCATCTGCTCGTTCTATCATTCCACAGCCTATTGCCAGTCGATGGAATCGCTGTTCAAGGTCGAGGTGCCAGAGCGCGCGAGGTTCATCAGATTGGTCATGATGGAATGCCAGCGCCTGACCTCCCACACCCTTGCGTTGGGCCACACGGCCGAGGCTATGGGATACGAAAGCCTGTTCATGCAGCTGTTCCGGGAGAGGGAGGCGCTGATGAGGCTTGTGAACGACATCTCTGGCAACCGCGTGCATTACAGCATTAACACGATCGGCGGCGTAAGGCGCGACATCCCTATGGAGAAGCAGAAGGAGATGCTGAGCGTTCTCGACGGACTGGAGACAAGATTCGCCAAGCTGGCCAAGGTCTTCAAGGATGACAGGACGATCAAGGAAAGGACCATCGGAAAGGGCGTTCTGACAAAGGAGATGGCCAAGAAGTATTGCGTGGTCGGTCCTGTCGCCCGTGCCAGCGGTATCCCCGAGGACATCCGCACATCCTATTGCCGCGACCTGGACTTCCAGCCGATAGTGCGTGATGAAGGCGACTCCTACGCGCGCAGCATGGTTCGTGTAGATGAGACGTTCCAGTCGATACAGCTCATCCGGAAGGCTTTAACCATGTTGCCAGAAGGTCCGCTCGAGGTACCGGTCAAGGGCAACCCCTCCGGTGAGGCGTTCATCAGGCTCGAGGCCCCGCGCGGCGAGGTCATTTACTATGTCAAGGCAAAGGGGACCGTCGATCTGGAGCGGATCAAGGTGAAGACTCCTGCGTTCGTGAACGTCGCTGCCCTATCGGCCATGGTGCCTGGTTGCGAGATGCCAGACATCCCTGTGATCACGGTATCGGTCGATCCATGCATCTGCTGCACGGAGAGGTGAGAGCTTGACCATGCTATCCACGGTCTTCAGGAACTTGGTGTCGAAACCGGACACTGTAAAATATCCATACGCCGCCGCGGACATCCCATCTGGAAACCGCGGGAGGGTGGAGTGGAACATGGATGCATGCATCCTGTGTGGCCTCTGCGAGAAGCGCTGCCCGACCCTGGCGGTCAAGGTCGACAAACGTTCAGGGGAGATAACGGTCCAGGTACCGAGATGCATCGCCTGTGGTGTGTGCATTGATGTTTGCTCCAAGGATGCAATAACGATGACGCCCGAGTACTCCAAACCCTGCTATGGCAAGGAAGTGCGGTCCTACCAGAAGGAGATGAAGACCGTCAGCGAATGATCCAACCCTACGGCTTGCTATATGCATTATCGGACCGGGATGGCGGTCCATTTTTTCTCGATCCTCTGGTGGATTGTACTAGTGACCCTGGCGCTGGTGTCGGTCCGATGACCATTACCCCGGTCTACGCCAACGACAAAAATATTTCATCATGTAATCGACTCTCCTCTGTTGTATGGTCGATCAAGCGGACTGGGATTCGATATCCATCATGTTCAAAAAGCTGGATGAGAGCCCAGGAAATTATATGAAGTCAGTTATATACAAATGGAGCAAAGCGCTGGAAGCCATACTCAATGACCTTGACATCACTGCCACACAACTTGAACTGTTAGCAGCGGTGGCCACTCTGATGAAGGATGGGAAACCGGTCACCCAACAGGATATTTCCACATTCACCCGAAAGGACAAGAACACGGTCTCAGGGGTCATGAGGACATTGGAAGCGAACGGACTGGTCACGAGGTCGAACAGCAAGGACGACCTCAGATCGAAATACATCATCATCACCGATGATGGATTCAGCATGGTCAAAAAAGCCCTGGCAGAGGTGCTCGTGATCGATGAACAGTTCTTCCCCAACGCGAAGGAGAACGCTGAATTGAAACGGCTTCTGAAGAAACATATCTGATTTTTTCCCTCGGCAATAATTATTTATATGATTCTTCCTTATCACGATTTAGTACGTATACGTACATTACGAATACGTACTACATTGTAATGGGCCTACCGTGGCCTAATGATCAGCGCTGGATGAGTGGCCAAGGTGAACTGAACATGTCAGCGCAAGCCAGATCAAAATAAAAAAACGGAGGAAAAACAATGGAAACAGATACAATTCGAGATATCGGACCGAGAATGGTCGATGGTCATAATGTTGGAGACGTGACAAGGGATCAAAAGAGCATTGTTCGTATTGGCGGGGTGGCAGGACTGCTTGCTGGTTTCAGTTTCATTCTTGCTGCGATCGCTTTGCTTGGGGGGTCCGTCTCGAACGGCCCAAACGAGCTAGTTCAAAATTTTCCACAGGTCAGCACGTCCATGGCGATCGGCGACGGCCTGTATTTGATCACGGTCCTGTCCCTGTTCATACTTGTCATCGCACTCTATCATGAGCTACGCAGGCAAAATTCATTTCTCGCTATGGTGGGCGGCGGCATAGGATCGATCGGACTTTCAGCTCTGGCAATTGGGTCTATGCCGCATGTCGCTTACAGCAAGATCTCCGAAATATTCCACTCCCCCACCACTACATCCGAGGAACAGACCTCTCTTGTTCACATGTGGCAGGCGGTCCATGGCATATTCAATGAGATGGACACCGTTGGTTTCATGCTCCTGGCGCTTGGTTTCATTATCCTTTCGCTGGCGATGAGGAGGTCGCCTAGCTTCGGAAGGCGGGTCGGATGCGCGGGAGTCATCCTGGGGGCGACCGTGCTCTTCGGGATGTCCATCTTCACTATGGATTCCAGCGCGATCTTCCCCTTCGTCCTGATAGCGTTCGTCATCATGCCAGTACTATTCGGGTCGAACCTATTCCGCATATCGAGAAGGAAGTTACCAGGGGTGGATGGATGAAAGCCATTTACTATTCCAGGTATGGACCGCCCGAGGTCCTTCAGCTCCGGGAGGTGGAAAGACCGGTACCAGGACCCGATGAGGTCCTCATCAAGGTCCACGCGACCAGCGTCACGAATGCAGATTGCTACATGCGAAGGGCCGAGACCCTTCTGAGCAGGCTGTTCCTCGGTCTATTTAGGCCACGAAGGAATATCCTGGGCACAGAGTTCGCTGGGGATGTAGCAGCTGTCGGTGAGGACGTTGTCAAGTTCCGGGTGGGTGAGAAGGTGTATGGGTTCACAGGCTTTCGGCTCGGGGCCTACGCCGATTACGTCTGCCTCTCCCAGCATGATTCCCTGGTCGCGATGCCTGAGACATTGAATTATGATGAGGCTGCTGCCATTGTCGATGGAACCACCACAGCCCTTTTCTTTTTAAAGGACAAGGCCAACATAAGGAAGGGGCAAAAGATCCTGATCGTCGGGGGTTCTGGCAGCATCGGTTCAGCAGCGATCCAGGTGGCACGGTATTTTGAGGCTGAGGTAACAGCAGTATGCAGTTCGCGCAACTTCGATCTGGTCAGGTCCCTTGGTGCGATCAAGGTCATCGACTATTCAAAAGAAGATTTTTCGAAAAATGGCGAGAGGTACGACATAATCTTCGACGCTGTGAATAAGAGTTCGTTCGCCGTGTGCAGGGGCTCATTGACCAACAATGGTTGTTATCTCACGACCGTCATAAGGACTAAATGTTATCTTCAGATGTGCTGGACCAAGCTGAGCCGAGGAAAAAGGGTCTTTTGCGGTATGTCCATCGATAAGACCGATTCCCTAAGGATGTTGAATGGGCTGATCGCGTCTGGAGACTATAGACCGGTCATCGACCGCAGCTATCGCCTGGAAGATATGGTCGAAGCACATCATTATGTGGAGGGCGGGCACAAGAAAGGGAATGTAGCCATTATCGTCGCGTAGTCAACTCCAATTTTAAAACAGCCATTGTCAAACAGGCTGAATGTAGATCTCACTGAACAAAACGGGTCCACCAGCCTTTGGCAATGGTTCTGTTCTTTCTCAGACCGGGTATCTCAAACAAGGGTATTTTCACCGCTCGATCCACATTCTTCATTCTTCGAACGATAAATCAATAAGGTCCCCGGAAAAATACGGGGATATGCTCCCACCTCACTGGCTATGCAAGCATTGTGGCATGATAATCAACGATTCCGGAAGCGAGCCAAGGTCATGCACGTACTGCGGCCACGAGGGTTTTCAATATTTGGGGTTCGAAGGAGAATACGATGGCATCGATGCCAGGGCCGAGATCGGCGTGATATTCGACCCGGAAAAATTCACCCCGGAGATGAAGGACCGTTACTGGAGATACATGACCGGGTCGGAGAGGGTCGAGCATCAAAAGAAGATCGATGAAATGGCCGATCTGGTCAGGAAGAGGATGGAAGAGATCGGATGCCTCGGCAATCTGTTCGAATAAATGGGAGAATGGGCATCGGAACGTGATGTCCGATGCCTTGTTTTATAAATGTTTACGGCACGAACAGGAAGTTCTTGAACTGCCACATGTCCTTCTCCATGTGGTTGGCCTGGTTCTCCTTGAAGTAGATCTTCCGGTTCTTCATCGGCGTCCAGTCCGATGGCGTGGACACGAACTTGCCCAGGTACGGCATGGCTACCTTGAGCACGAACTCGTGCGGCAGGTCCTCTGGGGTGCACAGCCCCTCACGCGGATGCTCGATCATCCACATGACGGCCGATATGATACCCAGTGCGACCTGAACAGTGGTCGCGTTCTGTCCCGGGGCCAGCTTCCTTGCCTCATCTATCGTCAGGATGCTGCCACACCACCAGGAACCGTACTCGTGGCCCATCAGCAGGGCGCCCAGAGTGTCCGATCCGGAGACGATCTCCTTCTCCTGTAGGATCCTCAGCTTGGGCTGCATCTCGTAGTTCCTGGCCCTCAGCTCATGCAGCGAGGCGATCGTCTCGTCGCACGGCATGTAGGAGTAGCAGACGGTGGGCCGGTAGATGGCCTTGCCGTCCTTCCATACGGTCAGCTTGTCCGAGAGGCCGAACGCCTCGCCGTGCCGGATGGCCATTCCCACGATCTCGCAGTCCGGGACCCAGGACCTCACCCAGGTGTTCATCCCCATCTGGGCGAGCATGATCTGGTTCTTCGGACCATAGGATGGGATGTGCGCCAGAGGGGGCAGCTTCTTCTCGTGCGTCCCCCAGCCGATCTCCGCCGGGGCGGTGCCTTCCTCCCTCAGTCCCTCGATGCTCCAGGTGCCGACGAACTCGTCCACCTTCTTTGGGTTGTTGGTGACCTGGGTGTCCCTTTCGGAGCAATGTATGACCTTGACCTTCAGGGCCATGGCCAGCTCGGCGTACTTATGGTCCTTGACCAAGGCTCTGAACTTCTTGCCCTTCTCCTTGCTGACCTTCTTGTCGGCGATCATCATCTCGGATATGTCGACGAGCGCTTGCTTAACGAAATGAGAGATCAGACCGGGGTTGGCCCCATGGTCGATGATGGCGGTCGTACCGTTGTCCCAGCCCTTCGTCTTCTCCTTCAGGATCATCTGCCTGGCATAGAGTGACTTCTCCACCGGGTCCTTGGTCTCGATCTCGCCGACCGAGTCCCAGACCTCGAGGGAGGTGTTGACGAAGAGCACGTCATGGGACTGGCACCATCTGATGACCGTGCAGGTGTCGATGTTCCAGGCCAGGTCTATCAATAGCCCGCCTGGCGGGAGGTGCTCGGATAGAACGGATTCAAGATTGTCCGGGTTGATCCTCTGGTGAACGTAGTGGATGCCCTTGCTGGTCCACTCCTTAAGGTCGGTGACCTTGTTCTCAAAGTCGATTATGGTGATGTTGCCATAATCAATCTCGACATGCTTCAGCAGAATCGGAAGCGTGCATCTCGCCACAGAGCCGAACCCGATTATCAGGACCTTTCCATCGAACTTCATCATTTCCAAAAAACCTCTCGATATTTTACCTATTTTTTAGCGGATATCAAACCTAAATAAATCATTTTTGGCGCGTGAGAAAATTAGGGCGAGAATGTGCTAACGATTGTGGAGGGAAGATCCCCTCACAAAGACCGGGCCAGATCGTTCAATGTTTCCCCGTCGATGCGATACACGGTCCAATCGGACATCGGCCTCGCCCCCATCCGCCGGTAGAAGGCGATCGAGGTCTCGTTCGAATCCAAGCACCACCAGTCCAATCGGCCGCAATTTCTTTCCACGGCGATCTTGGCCAAGCAGGCGAACATGGTCCGGCCGATGCCCTTGCCCCTTTGCTCCTCGTTCACATAGAGGTCCTCGAGGTACAGGTTCGCCTTGCCCAGGAAGGTGGAATAGTTATGGAAGAAGAGGGCGAATGCAACGGGGCTGCCATCAAGCTCTCCGATGATGACCTCCGCCTGCCGCTTCGCGATGATCGAATCGTAGATGTCAGCCTTCGTCGCTGACACCTCCGGCAACAGTCCCTCGTACTCGGCCAGTTTCATAATGAAGCTCAGGATGAGATCGACGTCTCCCTCATCGACCGACCTGATCACAAATCCAGGGACCTTCGTTTCATATCTGACCATGCGGAAGAGGTCCATGCCGTGGGCGGGGATAACACTTTTCACCACCTGCCTAGTTTCGTTCATCCGCCCGGAACCATATTGACGGTCCATCGCTCATTCACATTCATGTCAGAACTGGAAAGGAACGTGCCTGCAAGTGGTTCGTGCTCCAAGTATGAGGAGGCGGACCTCTACCTCCGCCTGTTCTCTATGTATTCCTCGGAGGAGCTGTCCTCTGCGTTCAGATGGTTCCATTCCAGGTTCAACGCGAAGGACCTTGACGATTTTGAGAAGGAGTGTCCGCCTGGCAGTGTGGAGAGGTCGAATTTCTGGAAGATCGGAAATTTCTTCGATCTCATCGGAACGTTACTGAAGCGGGAATATCTGGACAAGGAACTGTTGATCGATCTCTGCCCCGACGATGTTCGGTCATATTGGACGAAGGCCTCTCCTCTGGTCAAGGAGATGCGACCGAAGTATAACGACCCCCGGCTCTATGCGGACCTGGAACTGCTCTATGAGGAGATACAGAAGGAAATGGCATGATCTGCCATTGACCATCCTCAGTCGCTCTGGTCACTTTTTTCCACCGCGCTGCAGACCCGCGACGCAATGGCTGCGGCCAGCACCATGGTGGGCATGCCCTGTGACCTCGGGACCAATGATAGATCGGCCACCCAGAGGTTCTCGGGAAGGACGGCTGGATGCATAGTTACGACCTCCTCACGGTGCAGCGGCACGGTTCCTCCGAGGTGGCCGCCGTTGATCATGCCTAACGTGATCGGCCCCTTCACCCCGGCACCGGACATGATATCCTCCACCAGTTCGCCAGCCTCCTTTATCGAAGCCTCGTCCTTACCGCTCAATGCCTTCTCCACATTCCCATCAGCGTCGACATGTCCGTTAGCCTCATCGGCCAGCTTGACCATGACCCCGACCCTGTCATCGATCCCGACCTTGCGCCATGCTGGTTGGAAGAAATGGGATAGGAGGTCCAGATAGGGGGAGATTATGTAGTCATCCTTCTTGGCATACCAGACCATCGGCATCTCGTCCAGTTGTTCCGATTCTTTCTTCATGCCGCCGAAGGTGAACACAGGGTCGATCCACAGCGTGTCGCTGATCGAGGTTCCCGTCCGTCTCAGTATCTGGGCCGTGCCGATCCCGCCTGCGGCCAGAACCACCCGGTCCGCTTTGATCGTTGTCACGCCAGAGCTGGTCACGGCATGAACCCCGACCGCATGGCCGTCCTCGATCATGACATCCCGGACCTCGTGACCGTAATGGACCTGGGCCCCTGATGCCATGGCCTCCTCGACCCATGCCCTCGAGTCCCATCTGGCGCCCATGGCGCAACCAAGTTCGCACATGCCGCAGCAGATGCAACGGTCCTGGCTGAGGGCCTTGGGCGTCAAGGCCGGGTTCAACCCCATCTCTTGGGCCACATCGAACATTTGGCTCGTGGTCGGCCTCCATCTCTCTCTAGGAACGATGCATAGGTGGAGCGACTCGATGATCTCTGCGAACTCAGTGCTCAGATCAAGCCCGATCTCCTTCAGCCCCTTGTCGGCCGGTAGTATGTTGCCGCAGGAGATGGTCGTGCAGCCCCCCGCCCCCCTCACCATGACCAGATCGCCCGATCTGGCGGTCCTCATATGCGGGAACAGCCTGGAAATGGTCCTCTCGCTCCCCAGCAGCCCGGTCCTTCTCAGCGCCCCGGCGTGCATGACCTTCCGGGTCAGCGCCTTGAACGGGTCACCCGCCTCTAGAACGTGCACCTCATGGCCAGCGGCGCTAAGCTTCTTCGCTGCCATCGCTCCGGCGGCGCCTGTTCCGACCACCAGGACCCTCATGCCCCCTCCCAGACCAGCTCCGCCTCGCAAGGGCATCGGCTGCCGTCGTTCTTTCTTATGAACCTCATGCTCATCCTCGGGTTCAGACCCTCCACCACTCCTTCGTCCATGGCGCTCATCACGGCGCAGGTGGAGGCCCCATATCCATCGGCCAGCGAGCAACGGTTCACGATCATCCTGACATCACTGCCGACCTCTACCATCTCAAACTCTATTCCCAGGATGCGGTAAAGCAGCCTTGCCGCTGCCATCAGGTCATTCTGACCGTCAGATAGTCTCAGTTCGGAACGGATCATCTTTCCCAGCTCTACACCGGAGCTATGCAAGGCATCTCTTCCCAGTGCCATGCCTTTCTCTGCTCCTTTCCTCTCGATCAGTATCCTGACCAGCGTGGCATGCTTCCGCGCCATGGCAACACGGAATTCTCCGGGGGTCCTAGGCATCGTCCTATGCATGATCGGGTCCGTCATGTTTTCATCCGAGATCAGTCCAGAGAGGGTCGTGGAAACCTTTCCATCGACCAGCTCCAGCCATTTGATCATGAGCCTGCCCCTGATGAACGCCGAGGCCAGTTTCAACCTGAAACTCATCTCCTGGCCTCCCTGCCGACATGCAGCGCCCCTTCCGACCTCGGTGCATCGGAATAAAGGGATGCCACCACCGTCGAGAACCTGCTCATGAGCACCTTTCGCTTCAGCTTCATGTTGGCGGTCATCTCACCCTTGCCGATGTCCAGGTCGTACGGCAGGACCGCCCATGCCTTGGGCCTCTCCGGGTCAGATAGCTGTCTTCCCACCTTCCCCATCTGCTCATCCCAGTAACTTCCTGGTCTGCCTCCATATTCCGGTTCGACCCAGAGCAACGCGGTACCGAACGGCCGGCCGTCCACGATCAGCATCGCCTCCACCACACCGGGTATCTGGCGCAATGCCGATTCCACCTTGGCCGGCATGATGTTCTTGCCATAGGAGTTGATCATGACCTCCTTGATCCGGCCCTCGATGGCCAAACTTCCATCGGCGGTGATCCGCCCCAGGTCTCCGGTGCGGAGCGGACCCAGCATACGTTCGGACAGCGGATAGTATCCCCTCATGAGCTGCTTCCCGCTCACCAGGATCTCACCCTCCGGTGAGATGCTGACCTGTGTATCAGGCAGCGGTTCTCCCACGGTGCCGATCCGGTTCCTTCCCACCTGGTTCAGCGTGATCAATGGCGCCTCTGTCAGCCCATAGGCGTTGTGCACCTCGATACCCAGCGAGCGAAGTTTGAGCAGCAGGCCATCATCGCAGGGGGCGGAGCCGACGATCAACTGGCTGCACCTGTCCAGACCCGCTCTCTTCAACATCATCCTGCCCATGCGGAGCTTCAGCCAGGAGCTTTTACCATTAGAGTCATCGGAATAAAGCTTGAACAGCGACGACCCCTCGAACGCATCCCACAGCTTCTCGTAGAATCGGGGGACGGAGAAGAACACGTTAGGCCTCACCTCCTTGAGAGCTGGGCGAAGCTGTCGGAACTCTTCGAGGAAGTTGAGGTCTAGAGCGGCAGGGGCATAATAAGGAGCGTAGGTCCCCAGGATCCCTTCGACCACATGGTTCATCGGCAGGAACGAAAGATAGCTGATGTCGCTATTTCGCGCCGTCCATGGCGGAAGGGAAGCGATGGCCTCGGCTATCCATCTCAGGTTGCCGTGGTCGAACACCACGCCTCTGGGCCGGCCGGTCGTGCCCGAGGTGTATCTTATCGTGGCAATGTCGTCGAACTCGACCATGGGCATATCGATGTCCCTATCACCCTTAGCCAGGATATCGGCCCATTCCATTGCCCCATCGATCGACCCCTCCCTCAGGAAGGAGATGCATTTCACGTCCGGAAGCATCGATGGCAGCTTTTCAAAGGCAGAACAACCGATGAACAGCATCTTTGCCTTGCAGTCACCGATGATCTCGACGATCTCGGATGCCGGGGAGGTGTAGTAGAGTGGAACGCTCACCGCTCCGGCCAGCCCGATGGCCGATTCGATGATTAGGTAGCGCACTGAGTTGAGGCCGACGACCGCGACCCGATCCCCCTTTTCAATGCCAGTGGCCAGCAGCGCCTTTGCCAGTCGTTGGATGTTCTCCTTGACCTCCACGGCATCGCTCTCGACCCTTTTGCCATCTATGACATTGGCCAGCCTGACCTTCCGTCTGGTCCGGCCCAGGCGGAACAGGACCTGCTCATGCACGGTCCTCTCGCTGCGATGCATGAAACCATATCTGCTGCCGAAGGCTAGCGCCTTATCCATCATCGGTTTCCATTCGAACACCGCCTTGCCGAGGATATCGTCCATCGTGTCCCGGCGGAAGACCTGGCCCTGCTCCAGGTAGGACATGAGCGGTCGCATGTCGCCCTCGCTTCCTTTTGCCGCGGCCCTCTTCCCGGAAGATACGATCAGCGCATTCCTCATCGTGTCGGGAAGACGCAAGAACCGGGCCTTGGGCAGGTCCACGGACAGCTCCCTCTTGGCCCACTCCCTGGTGAAGTCCACCAGGTCCTTCACGGAGGGAAGACGTTCGTGCGGTGGTATCAGATGGGCCGTCCTGCCCTCCCCTCTATGGTCTATGGTGATGCGGACCATGGCATCAGCCGCCACATCGCCTGGCACAAGGTTCACCTTGGCGTCAGGTTCGATGGGCATCGTTCTCAGGCGGCCTGTCAGATAGAGCCGCAGCGGGTAGTACAAAGTGTTGAACGTCCTGATCCACCCGGTCTTGGAATCGCCCACGATCATTGCTGGGCGGAACATGGAAAAGGGAAGGCCAGATTTTCGGACGACCGTCTCGCCTTCGGCCTTCGACCTTTCATAGTTGCTGGAGAAATCGGAACCGATCGCGTCCTCCGAGATCGTTCCCTTGGTCTGGCCACACACATAGGCGGTCGAGATGTGCGAGAAGCGAAATAGCCCATGGTCCTCATGGATCTCCCTGGCTAGACCGATCAGGTTCTCCACACCGTGCACATTGGTCTTGCGGAGGGCGTCGACGTCCTTGTTCAGATCGAGGTCGGCAGCGGCGTTGATGATGATGTCGCTTCGCTTGATGATCAAGCTTTGGTCCTCTGGCTTCAATCCCAGTCCGTCCAGACAAATATCTCCAGGTATGGGAACGACCCTCTTTTCCACCTGGTCGGCCAGTTCGGGCCAGTCCCACCACGCTCTTCTCAATCGATTGGCCGCCTCCTCCCTGGAGCGGGAACGGACCAGCACGATGACCTCGACATCCTCGTCCATGAGCCTTCGGGCGATGAGCGTTCCCAGGAATCCGGTGCCGCCGGTCAGCAGAACGCCCGGCCTACCCGCCATGGCAGCATCCTCTCTCTGCCAGGAACTCACCCAGCAGCACTCTGTTCTTCGCCATGCGGGCTATCTGCTCGTCATAGCCCTTCCGGATGGTGGCCTTGATCCTGGCGCCGTCCTGCATGATCGTATCGACCATCTTCCTGGCCCCTTCCCAGTCGACCCTCTGTCCTGCTCGGAAGAACAGCTCGTCGCGGATACCTATCTCAGCAAATAGATCGTCCAGCCTGCGGTCATGGCCGATGGCCATCATGGGAACGGCGGAGGCCATCGAAAGCACCGCCGCATGATACCTCGATGTGATGAGAGCGTCCAGCCGTCTCAAGCAGTTCGTCATCTGGAATGCGTTCAGCTCCCTGGAGCTCCTGATGACAGCGCATTCGGGATGCTTCATCTTGCTAAGCACTTCGCGGGCCAGCGGTTCATCCAGGCTTTCCATGCTGATGAGGACGACATCCTTGTCATATTTCTCCACGATCTCATCGGCCAGCTTGGCGAACCCGTCCGCCAGGAGCCTGGATGCGAGCACGCGGTCCTTCGACCTGGAGAAGTAATAGGGCCAGCGATAGCAGTTGCATTTCCGACCGAAAGGCCTAGCGACGACTGGCCAGAGATTGAAATCGACCAGCGCCATGCCAACCCTTCCATTGCATTCCTTGCCGTTGAGACGGGTCCCGTTCGTCCCGCCCAGGCCGAAATCGAACGCTGGGTCGGCAGTGACCTTGATCGGGGCGGTCACGCCCCACTTGTTCAGCCTCTCTGCTGCGTTGAACGTCCTGGTCACGATAAGATCGGTCTTGGATGCGTGCTCCTTGACCTTGCCCACGTTCTCAGGCCTCAGGTCACCGGCATCGACCGCGTAGGCCAGGCTCGACCTGTTCGCGCTGTCGGCGCATCTGGTGGCCCATAGATACGCGCTCAAGAGGGAGGAGGTCCAGGTGTCCATGTAACAGCTGCCCTCCACCAGCATCATCAGGTCGCTCTGCTTGATCAATCTCCTCAAGGTGAGATGATAGATGGATGGGATCGATTCGATATGCAGGTGTTCGTCCTCGTTGACGTACCTGCGCAGATTCTCCACATTCAAAGATGGAACGGTTATGTGGGTGTCCGGGCCGCACACCCTTCTGATGTCATCAATGATCTTCAGCAGCCTCGCCTCAGACCCGGTGTTGTTCGCGCCATTGTAACCAACCAGCACGATCCTCATATCCTTACCATTGTCCATTGCCTTGGCCTGCCATTCTCTCTGGTGATAATAAAATCGTCCCTTCCTCGCCTAGGGGAGTCGGGCGGGGAAGGGAATGTACTTCATCCTTTGACCTTGACCTCGGAGACCATGGCGCACTTCGTCAGAACCTGAAATCTGGTCAAGGTGTGGGGTATCAGCACCTTGGTACAGTTCTTGATAGACATGACCCTCTGGTCGAACGTGTCCCAATCAATGTCTTCCGCGAACTCGAGCGTTTTGATGTTGTGGAAGAGCACCGCCCCCTTGAGCGATTCCAGGTCCTTCTTGGAGACCTGCAAGCTGCTCAGGTTGCCAATTCTGTAGTTGGTGGTGCTGATGTCCTCCACCAATGCCCGCATCACGATGGTCGTCAGCTCTCCGATCGACATCTCTCGTTTCTTCGCCTCGGCGGTGAACTTGGCGTAGACCTCGTCATCTATGCCCCTGATCGTGACATCTGTCATGTTGATTACCGCCTCTTTGCATAGGGATTCCTTCTGGTCGCATAAGCAGCTGCTATGAAGAAGCCGCCAATGAACATCAGCAATATCGGGAAGACCGCGTACCATGGCACGGTGTAGCCGAGAATGCCTAGGAACCATATGCCTCCGAATACGAAGAACAACGAGCCTATGACGGAACCGAACCATCTTACCACCCGTCCCTCGCTAGGATCTAGCTGGACCATCGGCATGTAGGTCTCTCCCGGTTCCGGCGTTCCTTCAGCGCCGAGAAGCTGGCGCCGCACGTTCTCCCTGAATGTGGCATCATGCTCCAATTCATCAGGTGTGGTCTTATCTGTCATATCCGTCACCAAATCACCATTGCACCAAAGCAACAAATGCACCATAGCATATTTAATAATTTGCCATCGGTCCAAGAAAAACGACCGAGCTGGACATGATGGCCAGATGACCGAAGTGCATTCATCCGCATAGTTTATTGAGCTTGCACGGACCATGTCTGTGACGGGGGTCATTCCATTGAGGATCGAGGTCTTTCATGCATCGAAGTATGGGAATGGAGCGAATGTCGCAGAGGAGATTAAGACGGAATTGGCGGCGAAGGGACATCAGGTGAGCGTCCATCATATGAAGGAGGTAAAGCCGAAGCAGCTGCCTCAGGCAGACCTGTACATTTTCGGGTCGCCTGGACGAATTGGGAAGCCCATCGGTTTGGCAAGGCGCTTCCTGAAGAATGTCATCCTGCCGTCCGGCACGAAATATGCCATATTCTCGACAGAGGCGCCGGCACAGCCAGACAAGAAGACGGGGAAGATGCCCACCCCTGAGGAGATCGCCAAGTGGCAGCGCATCAAGCCGATCATGGACGAACTGCTCAAGGGGAAAGGTCTGGTCAAGGTGGGCGACATGACCGTGCACGTCGTCAACCTCAAGGGACCTCTGGAAGAGAATTGGCAGAGGACGGTGGAGGAGTTCGTGGCGAAGATCGACTGATCTCTCCACCCTTTTCCGTCAGTGCTCGAGGCTCTGAGGATTCTGCATTCTTCTAGTTCCCTCTCCCTTCGGGCGGTCCTTCTCCATCGGGTCCATCTCCATCACTTTCTGATCGGCGGACACGTTCTTTACCTCACGGCGTAAGAGCAGGTCATCCTCGCTCGGAACTCTTGACATCTGGCAGGTCCTCAGGTATTTGGGGTCGATGTTGCTCATCATGATGATAGCGAAGGCATAGGTGGGCATCACCCTGTTCCCGCCCTGGGCCGGGTTCAAAATTCACTACACAGAAATAATGCGATGCTTACTGGCATGAACACAACCCGTCCTGGGACGGCAAAGGGTTCATCATCCGGGTACCGAATGATCGCTTATGAAGGTCATAGACGCAACCGTCCGTGTGCAGCACGAATGCAGCATGTGCAACTTATCCAGGTCATATCCCGATGCAAGGATGGCGGTGTGGTGCAATGGCAGCACCGACTGTCTCCAGGTGATGACCGACAAATCGGGCGACCTGGAATCCATCTTGGATGCGGTCCAGGGGAGGTCGATCACGGAGGAGATCCTCCGGGAAAGGTTCTCCGCCATGACGATCATCCGGGAATGTGCCTGCGATGGCGAGTACATCCCTGGGATCATACAGAAGGCGGGGTGCTGGTCCATCGGCCCCAGCACGTACGAGGGAGGGTACGAGGTCCACCGCCTCGTCGCACCGAGCAAGAACCGGTTGAGGGAGTGCGTTTCGATGCTGAGGCTCATCGGGAAGGTGGAGATATCATCGATGAGGTCCCGGGAGACGGATGAGACGCTCAAGGACCTGGGGATCCTCCCAGTCCCGGTCCTGGAGGGCCTGACAGAGAAGCAGATCGAGGTGCTGGTCTCCGCTCATGAGAACGGCATCTTCTCCATCCCGGCGAAGATGAAGATGGACGATGTGGCGAAGAAGTTGGGAATGTCGCGATCGACCTACGGAGAGCATCTGCGCAAGGCGATGAACACCGTGATGGACAACTCGTATCCCATGCTGAAGTTGTTCGCCGTTCCCCGCACGAAATGACATCGATCTGAGCTATCTCGGTACATCCTCCACGGCAACCATTTAGTGCGATGATACTCATGGTCAGTTGGGGAGAATAGCTTGCAGGACTTTGAGAAGCTGGGAGCGTTCTATCTGGGTAGCACGTACGATCTGGCCGCGAAGGCAAGGAAGGACGAGCTCGTCCTATACGATTCGAAGGACCTGGTGACCCATGCCGTCTGCGTAGGCATGACAGGCAGCGGTAAGACTGGGCTCTGCGTCTGCCTTCTGGAAGAAGCGGCCATCGACGGCATACCTTCCATCATCATCGATCCCAAGGGGGACATCACCAACCTGTTCCTCAACTTCCCTGAGCTAAGGAAGGAGGATTTCCTTCCCTGGATAAACATTGATGATGCGAACAAGAAGGGGCTCTCTCCCGAAGATTTTGCCGCCAAACAGGCCGAGACCTGGAAGAACGGCCTGGCCTCCTGGGGGGAGGATGGCGCCCGCATCAAGAAATTGCGCGATTCCACTGATCTCACAATCTACACCCCCGGCAGCAATGCCGGCCTGCCAGTATCGATACTCAAGTCTTTCTCGGCCCCGCCTCAGGAGATCATCAATGACGATGAGCTGTTGCAGGAGAGGGTCAGCACCACGGTGACCAGCCTGCTCGGTCTCATCGGGATCGATGCGGACCCGATCAGGTCCAGGGAGCACATCCTCATGTCCACCATACTCTCGGACGCATGGAGGAAAGGTTCCAGCCTCGATCTGGCCGGTCTGATCCAGCAGGTCCAGACGCCTGCGGTCAAAAAGATAGGGGTGCTGGACCTCGACGCATTCTATCCTTCGAAGGAGAGATTTGCCCTGGCCATGCAATTGAACAATCTGCTGGCCGCGCCCAGCTTCCGGTTATGGATGGAGGGGGAGCCTCTGGACGTGAAGAGCTTCCTGTATACGCCAGAGGGGAAGCCCAGGACCTCGATCTTCTCCATCGCCCATCTCAGCGATGCTGAAAGGATGTTTTTCGTTTCGCTCCTCCTGAACCACGTGGTAGGCTGGATGCGAACCCAATCTGGTACGACAAGTTTGAGGGCCATCCTTTACATCGACGAGGTGTTCGGTTATCTCCCACCCGTGGCCAACCCGCCGTCCAAGCTGCCGCTGCTGACATTGATGAAGCAGGCCAGGGCGTTCGGGGTAGGGGTAACACTGGTCACGCAGAACCCGGTGGACCTGGACTACAAGGGGCTTTCGAACACTGGCACGTGGTTCATCGGCAGGTTGCAGACCGATCGCGACAAGATTCGCATACTGGACGCTCTGGAAGGGGCCTCGGCCGGTTCGGGAAAGCAGTTCAACCGAGCCGAGATGGACCAGATCATAGCAGGGCTGGGGAACAGGGTCTTCCTGATGCATAACGTCAACGACGACCAGCCGACGGTGTTCACCTCCCGCTGGGCCTTGTCGTATCTCAGGGGGCCGCTGACCAGGGACCAGATCAAGGTCCTGATGGACCCGATCAAGGCGAAGAGGGTCGTCAGACCTCCCGAACCCGCGGCAGTTCCCGTTCAAGCGGCGCAGGCCCAGCCACAAACGATCGGCGCTAAATCAATGGCGCCCTCATCCTCCAGGCCCGTCCTGCCCGCCGAGGTCCCTCAGTACTTCCTGCCATCAAAGAATGCCAGGCCATCTAATTCCTATAAGCCAAAGCTGTTGGGAATGGCCCAGATCAGGTTCTCGGACGTAAAGAAGAAGGTCGATGTCACCAGAGACCTCAATTTCCTTGCCCCCGTTACGACCGGTCCGATACCGGTCAATTGGGAAACGGCGGCGCGAGCAGAGCTGGCCACCGCCGATCTTGGAAGCGCCCCGATCGAGCCTGCCCGGTTCGAAGAACTTCCTTCGGCCGCCTCGGCTCAAAAAAGCTATGCCGCCTGGCAGAAGGACATGATCAACTGGTTGGTCCGCAGCCAGAAACTGGATCTCCTGTTCAGCCCAAGCCTTAACCAGATATCCCAGGCAGGGGAGAAGGAGAGCGATTTCAGAATAAGGATGCAGCTGGCCTCGAGGGAGAGGACAGATGATGAAGTGGACAAGCTGCGCAAGAAGTACGCTCCCAAGCTTGCCACGCTGGATGATCGAATTCGCAAGGCGGAGGCGACTTTGGACCGGGAGAAGGACCAGGAACGGCTGCGAAAGCAGCAGAGCACCATCTCCCTCGGCTCGACCCTTCTGGACGCGGTCATGGGCAGGAAGGTCAAGTCCGGCGCGACCAGGACCATTAACGATTACGAAAGGGCCAGGAAGGAGAAGAAGGACATCGAGTACGCCGATGACAACCTCGATTCGCTGAGAGAACAGCGCAAGAAGCTGGACGAGGAGTTCCAGGCAGAGGTCAAGGCCATGGGCCAGAAGAACGACCCTTTGACAGAGAAACTGGAGACCGTCTCCGTACCGACCACCAAGACCAACGTCACCGTCAAGCTGTTCGCCCTGGTCTGGGACCCGGAGGATTAAGCTACCGCCGAAATTGATAATCAGATATCGCGGGCCATCTGGCCGTGGTCGACTCCCTCCTTTAAATAAACGAGGCTCGAATTGAATTTGCGGAGGTTATCATATGGCGAGAGTGGTCCATTTTGAGATATCCTGCGACGTTCCGGAGCGAGCGGTCAAATTCTACGAGGAAGTGTTCGGCTGGACGAACCAACGGTGGATGGATCAGCCCTACTGGCTGATAATGACGGGCGATAGGAAGACACCAGGGATCGATGGTGCCATACAGCCCCGCACGGACTTCAAGCAACCCGTCATCAACACGATCCAGGTCGACTCCATCGACGAGACCATCGCGAAGATCAAGGAGAAGGGCGGGACCGTCCTGACAGACAAGATGGACGTGCCGAAAGTGGGAGTGATGGTCTACTTCAAGGACCCCGATGGCAACATTTCAGGCGCGATGCAGTTCGATCGCGATGCCATGATGTGATCCATCGCTTGTTCTCATCCTTCCCACGGTACCCGCAGGGATAATCAGAGGGAAAGGGCTAAGACCGGGATGGGAATGTCAAGGTTCAGATGCAGCGCCAGCCCGCCTCCGCATTGGACCTTTTCACCGATTCGGTTCGATCGATGGGCGATGCCACGATGGTGTCGGTCCTGGAGTTCGACCGCCATCTGGATGCACACCGCATGGAGGTCGCGGCCCGTCGCTGTCTGGATGCATATCCCATCCTCTCATCCAGATTGGTGAGGGGAAAGGGGCCAGCCTATTGGGAGCATGTCGATAGCAGGTCCGAACAACTGGTGACGGTCGTCGACATCGGAAATGGTGATTACAGACCGTACATCGTCCTGGCGGTCGACCCGTTCGCATCCCCGCAAATGGCAGTTCGCATGCTGCGCTCACATGAGCATGATGTCCTGGTCATCAACCTGGCACATGCGGCGGCCGATGGGTCTGGGCTGAAGGAACTGGCATCCTCATTGCTGAAGGCGTACATCGATCCCGATTCCATACGACCAGCCCATGGCCTTCCCGTTCGGGACACGCTATGGACCGGATCGTTGTTGGAAGAGGACTTGACAGACGATGTGCAGCTGGTCAACACGATGTGGCCTTCATCGTTGAGATCTTCAAACGGGACATCCACCTACCACCGATGCACGATCGCCCCGGAAGGCGTCGCAGCGATGAAGTCCCTGGCCTCACGTTACAACGGAACCATCAACGACCTGCTCATGGCATCGTTCTACCTATCGCTGAGCGAATTCTGCGGTCATTACGACAAGCAGGGCATCTCATTCCCGGTGAATTTGCGTCAGCATCTGCGAGACGGCTCGAGGTGCATGACCAACCAGGCGGCCAACGTCGGTTTCTCTATCTCCCGTTCCCCTCAAGATACGCTGAACGAGGTTCTACCGAAGGTGGTACAAGAGACGTCCAGGTTGAAACAGGGGCGCATCGGCATACGTGAGCAGGTGGCGTTCGACAGATGCTGCGACCCCGAAGGCCTGGCCGTTCATAGGATGGTGGAGGAGATGGCGCAGCAGCAGAGGCAGGGCCAAGCCAACATCTTCATCTCCAATCCCGGGCCGATCACTTTGCCGACCTTCCCAGGCCTGGCCGATGCATATCTGGCATATCCTGGCGGATACATGCCGACCACCTGCTTCATCATCACCACCTTCCAAGGCTCGATGTCCATCACGATGGGATACCAGCAGGACCAGGCGTCCACGGAGGCGACCTCGGTCATGATGGACGGTTTCCTTGACAATCTGGGAATAGGGCGTCAATTCGTCCATATCTTGTAAGCTCGGTCTTTGAACAGGTGAGGTTATTTTCATCGTCAAGTCCATCACTGAGCGTGGTCAACAACGTCACGCCCATATCCCAACTGAAGCGGCAGATCGGATGGCTGGGTGGATCTTGGAAGTGGCTGCTCCAGAACAAGATGGTCCCTCAGGCAGGATGCCGCGGAAGGCCGTCCGCTCTGGACGTTGGCTGCGGTCCGGGACTGGTCATGGAACTTTTCTCTCCGGATCTGGATGTCAAGGGCATTGACATCGACCCGGAGGCGGTATCGGCGGCAAGGGAACGGGGACTGGACGTCATCCAGGCAGATGCGGCCGACCTGCCCTTCGATGATGGGAGCTTCGACATCGTCTACTGTTCGTTCACATTGTTATGGGTCGAGGATGCGCTTCAAGCGGTCAAGGAAATGGCGCGAGTGTCCAGAGGTGTCGTGGCCTGCCTGGCGGAACCGGACTATGGCGGAAGGGTCTGTCATCCTCCCGAGGTGGCCTCGTTGGACAGGTACATCATCGGATCGCTCATCGAGGAAGGTGCTGACCCATTCATAGGGAGGCGACTGGGAGGTCTGATGGAGGCGACCGGGCTGAAGGTCGAGTCCGGGGTCCACTCCGGCATTTGGGCGCCGGCCCAGCTGAGGGCCGAGGCGGCACAGGAGTGGGGGTCGATCAGGCAGGCCGTAGGCGATAGGGCGAGCCCCGACGAACTGGAACTGGCCCGCAAGGCTTGGGATGCTGCGCTGGCTGAATGCACGCTCTTCCTCTTCAACCCGGTCTTCTACGCCATCGGTCGCAAGGCATGATCACATGCTGGAGTGACGGTCCAGACAGATGTAATCCCCATGTTCTCGGGCCAATGGGCAGCCCCCGCCGCAGACGTCCTTCATGCCGCAGGTGGGGCACTTGCCATCCAGATACCTCCTCTCCCTGATGCGCTTGCACAGGTCGTGGTCCCAGATCTTCTCCCATGGATCGCCCAGTATGTTGCCTAGCGGCTCATAGAAGCTCTGGCAGGGCAGCACGGTGCCGTCCGGCTCGACCGCCATGTTCAGCGAGCAGGCGGTGCACTGCTTGATCCCGAGGCCAAAGTTGATCGGGTTGAGCTCGTGATAGGGCGTCGGGGTGTACCAGATGAGCCTGACATGGTTCTCGTCCGCGATGCGCTTCAGCAGCATCAGGGCCTCGGTCAGCTCTGCAAAGCTCACCCCCTCGGCGTCCACTCCCTTCCCTGAGCGGATGATGCCGTTGAATGCGACATGCTCCACCCCGAGCGAGATCAGGAAGCGCATCGTCGCCTCCAGATCCCCCAGGTTGGAACGCATGATGGTCGTGTTGGTGCTGACGTACATCTTTTCCTGCAGGGCCACCTTCAGGCCGGCGATCGTCTCCTTCCAGGCCCCTACCTCGCCCACCAATCTATCATGCAGCGGTGCATTGGACGATAACACAGTGATCTGCACGTGGTCCAGTCCCTTCACGACCAGGTCATGGAGGTAGCCATCCTTGGCCAGGCTGCGCCCGTTGGTCACCAGGCCAGTGACCTGGCCGTGCAACTCTGACCTTGCCACCAGGTCCGCCAGCCCGTCGAACAGCGTGGGTTCTCCTCCGGTGAAGACGATATGGGGGATACCGAGGTCCCAGGTCTTGTCGATGACCTGCTTCCACTGCTCCACCGTCAGCTCCTTCAGCTCCCTGGGCTCGTTGTAGCAATGGGAGCATTTGTTCTGGCAGCGATAGGTGAGCGCCAGGTCCATGCGGTAAGGCGCCGGGAAGTCATCCTTGCCAATTGTCGGCTTGTCCGGGCCGATCATGCGGAGGATCTCATCCTTTCCGGCCAGATAGGTCGTCAGCTGTCTCTTCATCGAGGCGAAATGCTCTGCTGCCCTCGATCTGTCCAGGCCCTTGTACCTTCGCCGCATGTACTTGACCGCGGCCTTCTCCGTCCTGTCCTCCAAGGCGCAGCGCACATAATCGAGCGCGGTGCCGTTCAGGAAGATGATGCTGGAAGCATCCACCAATAATGAGCCAGTGCTGGCCGAATCGACGCGGAGGTGGAACCGGTGGCCCTTTAGATCGCCGGTGCCATCGAACTTGTACACCCCCTGTCTCAGGCCCTTGCCGTACAGCTCCCTCCACCACTGCTTGAACGTCATCTTCCCCCTCCAGCACAAGCGCAGGCGCATGCGCAGGCACAGGCGCAGTGACCGCCCCCGCCCGAGAACCCACTTCCATCACCGGTCGTGACGGGTATCGGGTTCGTGACGCTCACCACATCCCTCGATAGGCCGCGCATGTCGTTCACCAGGTTATTGGTCGCCGATTGCACCTGGGAGACATAGTCCTGTGCAGCCTTGCCGATGTCCAGGCCCGGACCGGACGCTCCCGTGCCTCCATGCGGGATCAGTATGGGCAGGGGGAAGACCTCCCGCCTCATCCTTCCCGGGTAGTCCTTGTCGAGCATCATCCAGTCGCTCCTCTCGTCCAGGGACTTGGCTATGTCCTCCGGCGTGTTCGCTTCCTTGACCTGTTGCCAGGCCTTCTCGCAGATGACCCCGTAATAGTTCTGGGTGGCCTCGTGGTCGAACCCCTTCATCTTCTGCTGGGTGGCCTGGATCAGATGCACCAGGGTGTCCTTCAGCTTGGTCCGGTCCATGACCTGGTCGGAGCGGATTGCCTCGAGGTATTCCGTCTCGTACTGCCTGTCGCTGCTGCTCGCCAGTTTCTTGAGCCGCATCGGGGCGTCCTGGGAGACGACCTCCACCTTCCCCTTCATGATCAGCGAGAACAGGATCATCGTGGCCACCATCTCCAGCGGCCTCTCCAGCACCACCGCCGCCTCGACCGCGGTCAGGTCCCGTCTCGGTCCGGCGCCGATCACGTTCATCTCCGGGTCGTAGTAATCCTTGCTCCTCCTCCGTGCCTGGGCGATGCTGCCGAACAATCCCAAGGTGATTATGAACCCGAAGATCAGCACGGGCAATAGGGTTGAGATCAAGGTGAAGAGATCGTCCCAGAAGCTGGGGGCCTCCTGAAGGAAATACCTGTCCACGTAGCCCATCGGGAATCCCACGCCCACATCATATGCGCCGGTCTCCTGTTCGTTCGGGCTGACATTGTTCCTGGTCCAGGTCGCCACCACCTTATTGATGGAACCGTCCCAGGTCAGACTGTCGTATGGGTTGCTCTCCAGCCACATGGCCTGCGAGGCGTTGTTGAACCCGGCAGGGAAGATGATCTTCTCCACCAGCAGACCCGTGTTCCCCACCTGATATGAAGGATCGAACCAGGTGGGCTTGAACTTGACACCTACCGTTCCATTCACCAGTGTGTTGATGTAGACCATGTGGGGATTGTTCACATGGAAGAACAGCTCGAACGAACCCGCCGTCTGAATGAGCGTCTGCAGGTAATTGCCGAACTCCACGGCCATGCCTGGTGTGACATACGGGGAGTCATGTACCTGAGCCGGTGAATAATCATGTCCCTGGACCCTGATTGATGCGGTGGCCGAGCTACCGTCATAGTACTTGTTCGGCATGCCGATGTCGACCCCATCCAGATAGCCTACGTTGGTGAAGACGAAGCGGTAATCTATGTCGACGCTGCCATCCTTTTGGACGGTCACGTTGACATCCTCCTCCGTGAGCGAGAACGAATAATTGGCCGCGGCCACGTTCTGCTGCCCTCCCAGGCCTAACAGGTTCATCCCGCCCAGAACCACTATGAGCGCCAAGGCCAGCACTGCCACCTTGGCAGTGCAAGAATTACGAAACCGGTCCATGACCATCACCATTTCGGAGACTCCTCAAGCGTTGTGACGGTGCCGCAATATGGGCAGGTGATGACGACCCCGCCTTGAACGACCTTGATGTCCTTCTCAGAAAGGGTGGCCCCGCAGCTGCGGCACTTCAGCTCCTTCCGCTCGGTCTGACCGGTCCCCTCCATCTTCACATTGAAGTTCTGGGTGACCAGGGTCGGCTTGGCCGCTTGGATCTTCTGGCTGCGGTAGTTGTAGAACAACAGCACGACCGCCAGAAGTACCAGCACCGCTCCGGTCATGATGTTCTGAGCTCCCCCCGCGATGAGGAAGATCGCACCTAATATGATCAGCACGATGGCAACGAAGACGATGAGGCCTTCAACGATCCTATTCAATTTCCTTTCCCCGGGCGCACAATGTGCATCCCTGCCTATAAAGTTGACCTGGCCGTAGTTAGAATTCTATGGAAAAATAGAAAGGAAAGGTCGGTTCTGGACCGACACGAAGAGGATGATCAGGCTTCCCAGAGTTCTTCCGCGATGATCGGCTTGTTGTCGTCCAACCTCATGATGTCAACGAAGACATACTTGCCCTTGGGGATCCCGAGCTCCTTCAGCTTCTTCTTGACCTCCCTCTTGCAGTCCTCATTGTTCGCACATTCGATCTCCCCTTTGGAGATGTTGCCAGACACGTTGATGGCATATTCGTACTTGGACATTTGATCGGCGCCAGAACGCGGTACGCAAATAAGGGTTTTTCAGTGGAGAAATGGAATATCTCATAGGGAAAAAGAAAGAGGGGTTGCCCCCTCTGCATAGATCCCAGAAGCTCTGGGGACTGGTGGTCAATCAATATCAGTCGGTTCCGTTTTGGTCACTTCAGCTTTTCCTTGACCTTGTGCCCGGCACCGACTATGTCCTTCTTCAGTTCTCCACCATGTTCCTTGATCTCGCTTCCAGCCTTCTTTGCCCCTTCCTTTAGCTTGTCGTCGAATTCGAATCGACCTTTCTTTTCAGCCATCGAATTTCCTCCCCTAGGGAATATGTTACCATGGGAGCACATTAAGCTTGTCATGGCAATAATCGACAAAATTGCCATACTATTGCCGTTCTGTCCAATCTCAGTATCATTATGGTAACTTTTTTCAGGAAATCTTTATAACCGTGCCATTGTTGCCAACCCCGATGGGCTTCTCCAATTACATAAACGATTTCAACAGGCTCACTGCAAAATATGTGCCTCTGGGTAATGAATGGACGCCATCGGAGCAGGCGGTCTGCGGGGTAGGCGATCCGTTCCGGGTGCCTGTCGAGCAGGCAGACGCCCTCCGATTCAAGGCGGTCAAGTACCAGTTCATCAGGCATTTCGAAAAGAACCGCATCTATCGCCGCTATTGCCGCCAGTCCCACATCGCTCCCGAGGACATCCGCACGATGGACGATTTCCACCGCATACCGCTCATCCCGACCGATTTCTTCAAGGACCATCCGCGGGGAAAGGACTTCGCCCTATGGCTGGCCAACCTATATACCGGTGATGTGCCGACCATCCACATCCACGGACGGAACCCCTCGTACGACAACGTCATCGATGCCTTCAACACCTCTGGCATGGCCGCCATGTATAGCAGCGGGACAGGGGGGCGCCACACCTTCGTGCCGAGGGACATGCGCAGCTTCAACCTGAACGAGATCGCGCTTTCCAAGAACGCCATCTCCATGTTCTATCCGAACTGGAGCCCAAAGATGAAGGGCTACCTCATGCTGCCAAATCCCTTCAAGACCAATCTCTTCGCCGGACGCCTGGCGACCGTCTTCTTCGATGTCATGACCAAGGTGGACGTGGCCATCGACCGCACCATCAACACCGAGCTGATCCGAAGGACCATGGCCAAGGAGAAGGACCTAAGGGCCAAGCTCACCCGTTCCTTATCAAGCTGGACCTATCGCAAGACCATCGACAATATCATCAACTGGATGGAAGTGAACGAGAAGGAGGGGAACGAGGTCGCCATCGTCGGCGCCCCTTACCTGCTTCACTCGGCCATCATGAAGCTCAAGGAGGATGGGCGCTCGTTCGATTTCAGCGGCCGGGGCATCGTCCTTACGGGCGGTGGCTGGAAGGTGCACGAGCAGCGCCGCATGCCGGAGACAGAGTTCCGCAAGGAGCTTCAGCAGACCCTGGGCATCGAGCCTGACCGCTGCCTCGACCTCTACGGAATGGTCGAAGGCAATGGCTGGATGACCCAATGCCCGGAAGGGCACCATCTGCACATCCCCACCACCTACCTGCATCCCATGGTGCTGGACGAGGAGTATCGGCCGTTGGGATATGGTGAATCCGGCCGGTTCGCTTTCCTGGACGGGTCCATGTACGGTTATCCCGGTTTCGTCATCACGGGCGACAGGGTCACGATGCTGGAACGCTGCCCCCACTGTGGCAGGCCGGGTCCGGTCCTGGAACCAGGCGTGACCCGCATCTCCGGAAAGGACGGTAGGGGATGTTCGGACGAGGTCCGCAGCATCATCTCGCGGGATCTGAGGGGTTGAACATCTTGATCGGACTGGCGGAGATGAAGGACAAGGAGTACATCCCGACCAAGGTGTACATGTCCCTCCTCATCAGGGGAACGTTCTCCCTGGGGAAGATCATCCTGCTGAACATGCGGGAGCTGAAGAGGCTGCGGGTCATCCCGGAGGGCTCGGAACATTATGTCCAGCCGCCGAAACAATATCAAATTCCCGAATACAAGGAAGGGATGAGGTCGTGCCGCTCCGAGGAGAAATATCTCCGCCCCACGCTGTACTGCGACCCTAATGACCCGATCGTCGTGGCCTTGGCCAACGAGCTGGGGGCTTTCCAGGTCTCCGACCGCGAGTTCGCCGAGAGGGCCTTCAAATTCGTGAAGGACAAGCTGCTGCTGAACGAGAGGCAGATGAACGAGGTGGGTGAGACGTTCCAGAGGGGCTCCGGGACTTGTTTTCACCTCATCACTGCGTTCATCGCATTATGCCGCTGTGCCGGTATCAAGGCACGTTACAAGATCTTCGCCATGAAGATGATCCCTTCGTGGTATGACGTGGTCATCCAGCCCGATCCGTTCATCAAAAAATGGTACGACTCGCTGGGTTATTTCGTTCTAGAAGGGGAGGGCGAGGTTTTCCTCGACGGAGAATGGGTGGTGGCGAACGTCACGCCTGAGGCGGACTGGCAAGCAGCCACCGGTACCCCCATCAACAAGCTGGGCGAGGATTCGCTGGGCAACTGGTACAACGCCGTGCCTGGCACGGAGATGATATTGGAATCGATGCCCTATGGCCTGGCCTTCTCATTGTTCATTCTGCATACCATCGCGCCCGGCTCGATGGAAAGGGTCAACATCAACATCGAGAAGCAGAAGGAGCGGGGCCGGGAGATCATCGACGCCTCAGGCGGTCTGGAGGAATATGACCGTCGTGCCAGGGCAAGGCAGGGCCCGAAACTCCCCAAGGTGGAGCTGGAGCCCATGAACCAGATCATTTTCGATAAATAGCCTCGCGATCGTTCTTCTAAATCGGCCAGTGGCGGGTCGCTACGCTCACCATCGCCCGCATGTTGGCCAACGGCGTCCTCGGCGCGAAACCACATCCCGGGGCCAGGACGTCGCACCCATCCCGAAGGCATTCTTGCGCCTCATTCGAGACGTCCTCCGTTCTCCCGAAGAGAAGCGTGCTGGTGGGATTTACGTTACCGATGACCGCCGCCTTTCCCCTGGCCTGTTCCTTCACCCAGCCGATGTCCATACACTGGTCCACGCTGATGCCCTTCGCCCTGGAGCGCAGCATGAGAGGCATGTTCTGATGGGTATCCCCGCAGATGTGCAGGATGCCATATCCCCCGGCCTGGTCTATCTCGTGCAGGACGAACTTCTGATAGGGCAATGCGAACTCCTCGTACTGGGAAGGGCTGAGGATGTCCCCGCTGGCGGTGGCATCGATCAAGGTGATGACATCGGCTCCAGCATCGATGGCCGCCTTGGCGAACGCCACGTCCCATTCCATCGCCTTCTCCAACGCCTCCTTCACGACATCAGGACGCAGAATGAGGTCCATCAAGGTGACTTGGCCTCCCCTCAGCTGCGCCGCGAGCATGAATGGCGCCACAATTCCGCAGATGACCGGAACATCTTCCAGCCTTGACAGCTCATGAATTGCCTCCAGCAGCACCGGCGCCCTTCCATCCTTCCAGGGATCGGGGATAGGCGTATCGCTCACCATCTCCGGCTCGGACATCACCGTGTCGATGATGGCCGGCTGCCGGTCGACCGCATCGTATCCGGTGGCGGCGCCGAAGGCGGAAGCGTCCACCGTGACGTCGAAGGGGACCCTCACGCTCTCTATGCCAGCCAGATCATGCGCTGCCTTCGCCAGGACGCTCATCTTCTTAGGATCGTGGTTCGCATCGGGCCAGTAGGAACCGCACGCTGCCATCAGTTCCACCGTCCCGGTCTGAAGCGGACATGCGCATGGAACCCTATCCACCGGCTGACGGTCCAACATGTTCAGCAGGCGTTCCTTCTCGTTCAGATGGTCCATCTAAGAAGGTTATGCAGCGGCGTCCCGATATCTGTTCCGGAGGATTCACAGCAGTTATCATCATCGATGACCATACCGCCGATGGAGGTCTTTCATGAGGGTCCTAGGCATAGTGGGCAGCCCCAGGCACAACGGCAACACCCAGATCTTGGTCGAACAGATCTTGAAAGGGGCGGAGGAGGAAGGCGCGGAGGTGGTGACGCTGGAGCTGTCCCACGCCCGCATAAGGGAATGCGATGGATGCAATCAATGCTGGAAGGGGGACGCCTGCGTCAAGAACGATGACATGAACCAATATTACCTGGAGATCGCCCACAGCGACGTGATCGTCTTCGGGACCCCGGTGTATTGGTATGGCCCCTCAGCCCTGATGAAGGGCTTCCTGGACCGGTTCGTCTATTTCAACTGCCCCGAGAACAGGCCCATGGTGAAAGGGAAGAGGGCCATCCTGGCCGTGCCGTTCGAGGAGAACGACCTCGAGACAGCCGACCCCTTGATCAGGATGTTCCGCAAGAGCCTGGCATATCTAGAAATGGAGCTGCAGGAGATCATACTTGCCCCTGGTGTCCTCAACAAGGGGGAGGTCACCAAGAAGCGCGATATAATGGAAGCGGCAAAGGCCGCAGGCAAGAGGTCCGTCAGATGACGGTTGGGCATTATTGACCCACAACGATAACCAGACCCGGCCCTTTATATACGCCCCATCCCACCTTGCGTAGCGAGGGAGTCAGGTGGACAGCCAACGCTCTTCAGCGAAAGCAGTAGGTAGCAAGATCATCAGCTTTTTCTTTGCCGCATCGTTCATTTTCTCGGCGATCGGCATAGCATTGCCAGGCATCGCACTGGCCGGTGAGGGGACGATCGATGACGGATCACCCTCCGATGCCCCCATATTGGGCTATACGAACAGTCAACCATTGATCATTGACGATGATGCCGAGCTTGCCGCCGCCTCCTCTTCCGGATCTGGCACATCCTCCGACCCATATGTCATCACCGGCCTGTCCATCGATGCGGCAGGCGGTTACAAGGGCATTTACCTCGGGAACATCACCAAACATGTCGTCGTCCACGACTGCCTCATCAGAAATGTGGGTCTCCTATACTCATTCATCAGCGACATGACCGGTTCCGGGGTCGCCATATACCGCACGGCCAACGATGTCGTCACCATACGGAACAACATCATCCAGGACTCCGCCCGGGGCATCAACGTCTATGAATCGAACGGTGTCACGATCAGCGAGAACACCATCACCAACTGCAACCTGGTCGGCATCCTGCTGGCCACCGTCGACGGCTGCTCCCTCTTCCGCAACGATGTCTCCGGCAGCTTCAACTGGGGCATTCTGGTCTATGGAACCGCCAACCGGGACGAGGAGAGCACGAACGTCAAGATCATGCAGAACAAGGTGCACGACAACGGAGGAGACGGCATCTCTCTGGCCAATGCGGATTTCACCCTCATTCACGGCAACATGATTTCCGACAACGATGGACTGGCGATCAACATCGCCAACAACGGCGTCCGTTGCAGCGACGGAACGATGGTCTACGCCAACTCCTTCTGGCGCAATTCCGGCAGCACCTCCGCCTATGACGTGAACCATGTCCAGGTGAGCGACTCAGGCAACAGCAGCAAGTACAACGTCAATGTCAACGGGGAATTGAACGGCAATTACTGGTATGACCTCTCCGAGTACGACCTCAGTCCGAACGGTTCGCTGTCGGTCGACGTCCCCATCGCCGGCACGGGCATGTTCTACGACCGTAACCCCTCCGGCATCCCCGTCAACCACCTTCCGTTCCAGATTGCCGGCGAAGATGGTGAGGCCTCGTTCCTTTCGATCATCGACATCGATGGCATCTACGGCTCTGGCACAGTGGCCGACCCCTATGTCCTGAAGGACCTCTGGATCAATGCCCAGGGAGGCCGTTTCGGCATTTATTTCAACGGCTCGGCCAATTGGGCCATTCCTGCCAACATCACCCTCGACTCGGCCAAGGTGTCCTATGTCCAGGACGACACGGGCGGATACGATGGTTCTGGCATATACATAAACGATACTGGCAGGGTCGCCGTCTCCGACATCGACAACCGCATCAGGTTGGTCGGATGCGAGGCCACCCGCAACCTCTACGGCATCAAGCTGGACGATGTGACTGGAGTGAACGTTACCGACTGCGTGGCGAACGCCAACAACATCACCGGGATCTATGGAAAAGACCTTCTCAGCACCGCCATCGAGAACAACCAGTGCCAATACAACGGCGGATGGAACGTCACTGGCTACGGCATGTTCTTCATCTATGTGACTCAGCCCACCCTCATCTCTGGGAACAACTGTTCCTACAACCACGGCCTGCGCATGGACGGGACCACCGGTACCGCATATGCCTATGGCATCTACGCCATCTACTGCAGCGGCCTGACCTTGAAGGACAATCAGGTATGGGGCAACTACGCGCTGGGCAACTATTCCGTGCCCAATTCCTATCTCCACACCTATGCGGTCGGTATCCACATAGGCTACTCCACCTCCTGCCTGCTCATTGGAAATGTGGTCGCGACCCAGAGCGCCAGGCAGACATACTCAGGCGGTGGATATGCTTACGTATATGGCATCTCCACGGCAGAGAGCTCCCTCATAACAATGGAGAACAACCGCATCTTCGAGAATTCGGCCCACGACTCCATTTTCAACATGGCCTATGCAATGAGGATCTTCTACACGGACGATGCGGTGGTGCGTAACAACGTCATCTCTCGGAACAATGGCTTCGATGCCAAGAAGACCAATGTAACTAACGCCAAGGGGCTATACGTCTTCGGCAGCCACAATGGCCTATACTCTCATAACCTGGTAGAGAACAACTACCAGCATGGGGCGTCATCTGGCTCGTCCTATGGGTTCGATCTGCTCTACAGCAACAACAATCTGCTCGTGGCAAATGTCGTGAAGAACAACAACGAGACTGGGGCGGGAAACGGGTATGGCATTTCCTCCTATCAATCGGATAACAACCGGTTCTATCACAACGTCATCACCGGCCACGTAAGCTTGGGCCTTTGGTTCACCACCGGTAGCGATGGCAACTATGTGGTCTACAACGAGTTCTACCTCAACTGCGGTTCGACCTCTTCGTTCACGGCGGGCAAGGCACAGGCAGCGGACGAAACCGGGACCAACCACTGGTACGTGGACTACCGGGGCAACTATTGGTTCGACTGGACCAGCCCCGACAACGATCACAACGGCATCATCGACTCGCCTTACGTCATGGACTCCGACCCGGTCACAGACCCGTTCCCGCTGGCCGACCCATCCGTCCTTGCTCCGTTCCGCATCGACAGCGATGCAGAGCTCATCGACATGGCCGAGAGCAGCGGCTGGACCGGGACCGGGACCGCCTCCGATCCGATCGTCATCAGCAACTGTACGATCAGTGCGGGAGGAGATAGCGCCGCCATATACATCGGCAACACCACACTGCACATCATCATCCGCGACTGCCAGCTGACCGCAGCGGACCAGTATTGGACCAGCCTGTACCATTCGGCCGCCGGCCTGATCCTGCTGGGCGTTCAGGACGTCGACGTCCTGGACTGCACCATCACCGGCAATTCTCGTTCGGGCATATCCTTGATGTCCGCCTCGTTCATCCGGATCGATGGCTGCACCATCTCTGGCAACGGGCAGATGGGTGCTGACACGAACATGTACGGTTACGGCATCAAGGCCCTGTACGGCACGAACGTGGCCATCTCCAACAACACCATCACCGGCAACGGTCCGGTGCCCGACGACCCCGCCCATACGAGCAATCTCGGCACTGGTGTCATGGTGAGCGACGCACATGACTATTCCATTGAGAACAATGTGATAAGCGGTACTGTGGGCTATAACGCCTACGGCATCAATATGGACTTTGTTTCCAGCTCCTCCGTCAAGGGCAACACGATCATAGAGAACGGCTTTTCTGGTGCCAACTCGGCTGGACTATACCTGACGAGCAGCGACTCCTTGAAGATCACTGGCAATGACATACGTGGAAACGGCAATCTGTCCACCAATGGCATCGGCATCTGGATGGAGACCACCACCGTCAGCGAGATCTCGCACAACGCCATCTCGTTCCATGACGGCAACGGGGCGTACCTGGCTTCGAACAGCAATATGAACACGCTCACCGAGAACGAGTTCTCACAGAACCTGAAGTTCGGCGTCAGCGTTGCCAGCAGCCAAGAGAACGTGATCTATGGAAACACCTTCCTCTCCAACCACGGCAGCACCGCGACCTATGATACGAACCATGTCCAGGCATATGACAACAGCGCCGTGGGGAACTCATGGTGCGGTACCATGGGCAACTACTGGAGCGACCTGACCGGGCCGGACGCCGATCAGAACCTGCGTGCGGATGGCGGGTATCCGATACCCTCCAGTCCGCTCAATGTCAAGGACCTGAACCCGACCATCCTTCCGTTTGGCTGGATCAGCATAACCGGTGATGCAGACCTGCTCGTCCAGGCAACCGAGCGGGGCTGGGTCGGGGATGGGAGCGAGGCGAACCCGATCTTGATCGAAGGGCTCGCCCTGAACGGGTACTTCAGCCCCGGGGCGGTGCTCACGATGACCGGCACCACGCTCCACACGGTGATCCAGAACAATCTGCTGGCATTCGCCAAGTCAGCGGCCCATTCCCAGATACTTACCGTCAGCACCCAGAACATCATCGTCTCCGGGAACGTATTGCGTTATGCCAACTATGGGCTGGTCGACCAGATGAGCTCCGGCATCATCATTTCGAACAACAACATAAATGATACCTGGCAGACCGGCATCGTGCTAATTGGCAGCATAGGGGCAGAGGTCAGAGCTAACACCATAACCGGCACGGTCGTGACCGCCACCGCTTCGGGGATCGCGGTCATGAGCGCGCATGACTGTCTGGTCTTCAGCAACGTCCTGGATGACAACAAGTATGGCATACGCGGCGAGATATCTGCCTATGCCAACAAGTTCTACCAGAACTCCATAAGCGGGTCCACCCAGGTAGCCCTGTTCTTCGACTCCACCACACATACCAACCAGGTCTTCCAGAACTGGCTGAAGGACAACGGCGACGGCACGCATCAGGCCATGGATGACAGCGCCCTGAACGCATGGTCGAATGACCGCGTCGGTAACTATTGGTATGGCCAGGTGACCCCCGATGCGAACGGCGATGACATCGTCGATGCGGCCATCCCGATCAGCGGGGTAGGAGGAGCTTCCGACATGTTCCCGCTGGCGAGCATGGTCTCCAGGCCCGTTTCCTTGAGCGCGTCCATGGCCGGCGATAAGGTTCAGCTGTCCTGGACGGCCAGCAACTACTCCGTGCTGGACTCTCACGTAATGTACCGGGTGTATCGCTCGGTGGATGGAGGGCTGTTCTCATTGAGGACGGTCACGACCGACCTCTCGATCTTGGAAGATTATGTCGCGGGAGCGGCCAATATCAGATATCAGGTCGAGGCCGCCACGAGCTATGGCACCAGTGCCCGGTCCAGGACCGTTTCGATGAACGACGCCGAGGCGCCGGTCGTGCAGATCACCTCGCCGGCAGAAGGTTCGACCATAACGACCTCGAACCTGCTGGTGGAATGGCACGCCTGGGACAACCAGAGCGGGCTTACCAACATGAACGTGAGGATCGACGGCGGGGACTGGGTTCCAAAATACCTGCAGACCAGCCACATCTTCTCCGGCCTGTCCCAAGGCCATCATAAGGTCGAGGTCATGGCGATCGACGGAATATTCCTCTCCACGATCGCTTCGGCGAACTTCACGGTAGAGCTACCACCTGTTCTGCACATCATCGCTCCGGCCGCTTCCAGCACCTTCGGTGTCGACTCTCTGACGGTGAGATGGGAGGGCTGGGCCAACCAGAGCGGCATCGACCATTACGAGATCAAGGTGGATGGCGGCGCCTGGACCAGTGTCAGCACTGCCGTTTCTTACCAGTTGACGGACCTGACGGAGGGGCAGCACACGATCTATGTCAAGGCTGTGTCGGGAATCTCCATCGAGACAATCGCCTCTGTCGCATTCACCTTGGCGGATGACCCATGGGTCAGCATCACCTCCCCCAAGGGTGTCATCAACACCACCATGGTCAATATCGTGTGGAACGGCGGGGATAATCTCAGCTCCATAGCCTATTATCTGGTCAAATTGGACACTGGCGTCTGGACCAATGTCAGCACGGCCACCTCTTACACGGTCTTTGCCACGGAGGGCGATCATAATATCTATGTGAAGGCGGTGGATGCGGTCGGCCACGAGGCCATGGCACAATCGACGTTCACGCTCGATTCCACTGCGCCCTCTGTTACTTCCTACTCCCCCAACGGAGTGGTGACATCCCTCAACCCGACGATCAGCATCGTCTTCTCCGAACTGATGAACCAGAGCTCGGTCGTGGTCACCATATCAGGGGTCGGCGTCAACAAGGTCTGGAGCGGTACCACCTTGACCATCACGTTGGCGGCGCCATTGACGGCCGGTGCCTCCTACACGGTAATGGTGAACGGGAAGGACCTGGCAGGAAACGCAATGATGCCGGTGCAATGGAGCATCAGTACCGGGGCCGGTCAATGCTTCGTCCAGGGACACGTGCAAGGGACCGACGGGCAACCCATATCCGGAGCCACGGTCACTTGCACCGGAGGACAGAGCGCTCAGACCGATGTGAACGGCAATTACTCTTTCGAGCTTCCGCCTGGATCGTACACGATCTCGATCACCAAGACCGGATATGAGCCGATAGAAATTCAGGTCGAACTGTCGCCTGGAGAGATAGAATCGGTGGTCCGCACCATGACGTCCACATCGGCAAGTGGTAACAACGGCAGCGATGGGACGATGATGATCGTGGCCATTGTAGGGATAGCAGCCGTCGCTGGTGCTGGTGGGTTCCTCTACCTGAGGTCAAGGAAGAAGTGATCCCCGAAACCATTTACCCTTATCCTTTTCAGGGACCTTTTTTTTCATTTTTCCTTTTTCTCTTCACCTCTGGATGAAATGATGTCGTCGATCCGGACCACCATTATCGCAGCATCGGTGGCAGAGTTTATCTCCTGCCGAACGAGACGCAATGGCTCGATGACGCCCAGTTCGCTCATGTCGGCCGTGCCTCCATGGAGCACCGCCACCCCTTCGTTCCTGGCCCCTGCTCTGTGTCTGCGGCGCAGCTCGATCAGGATGTCCATCGGGTCCATGCCCGCGTTCTCTGCCAGCGCCTTTGGCACCACCTCCAAGGCATCCGCATAGGCGGCTATGGCCAGCTGCTCCCTTCCACCGACCGAGTTGGCGAACTCCCGCAGGTCCATGGCCAGTTCGACCGCGGTGGCACCGCCGCCGATCACGATCTTGCCGTCCTCCAAGGTCACGGCCGTCACATTCAATGCGTCATCCAGGGATCGATCTGCCTCCTCCAGCACATGCTCCGAACCACCCCGGATGAAGAGCGATACGGCCGTGGGGTTCTTGCATCCGGTGATGAACGTCATGTCCTCCCCCTCGATCCGCTGGACTTCGACCTCGTCGCAGACCCCAAGGTCGGCCTCTTCCAGGTCGGCAGGTCTGTCCACGATGTTGCCTCCCGTCGCTTTTGCGACCTTTTCCAGGTCCTGCTCGGAGACCTTCTGCAGCGCCATCAGCCCTTCCTTGGCCAGGAAGTGCTGTTCCAGCTCGTCGATGCCTTTCCCGCAGATGACCACGTTCGCCCCGCTCTGCTTGATCTGGGCCACCATTTTCCGCAGCATGTCCTCCTCCGCGTCCAGAAATGCGTGGAGCTGGGACGGGTCGTTGATCTCGATGCTGGCCTGGACCTCTGTCTTCTTGATCTCCAGCGCCCCACTGAGAAGCGCGATGCGAGCCTTCTCCACTTTCCTAGGCATGGACATCAGTGTAGGTGGTCTGTCCAACACCATCCCCCTTATGATCTCGGTGTCGACCGCCGAGCCTCCCTGCCGTTTCACTACATGGATATTGCCCAGATCGACCCGGGTCTTGCCGTTCCGCCTCTCCGCCACGGTGCGGACCGCGGCAACGGCCACATCGGCCAGGTGTTCCCTGAAACCGGACACGGCCTTGCTCATCATGGCGGTCATGGCCACCTTCCTCAGCATCTCCACGTCCTCGAAATGGACCGGTATGGAGATCTCGCTCGCCCGCTGCAATGCCCTGGCCGCCGAGATCATGTAGCCCCGGGATATCACGGTCGGATGGAGGTCCAGCTCCAGCAGGTCCTCCGCTTTCTTCAAGAGCTCTCCTGCCAGGACCATCGCCGTGGTCGTTCCGTCCCCGCACTCTTGGTCCATTGCCTTGGCCACCTCCACCATCATGCGGGCCGCGGGATGCTGCACATCGATATCGGCGGCGATGGTCGCCCCGTCGTTCGTGATGATGACATCCCCGGTGGAGGTCACCAGCATCTTGTCCATGCCTCTGGGGCCCAGCGTGGAACGTACCGCATCGGCTACTGCCCTTGCGGCAAAAATGTTGTCCAGCTTGGCCTCCTTACCCCTTTCCCTCGTGGTACCTTTCCTCAATATGAACAATGGAGTTTGACCCATTCCCATAATTTTCCCTCCCGTTCATGGTAATAACTTCGTGATGGAGGGTATATGTTATAATCGGTCGAGCATTGACGATGTCATCCATCGTTCCCATTGTCATGATGACGGTCTGATCAATTTATCCTTTAAGTTGGCCACTCCCCACTCTCCCATGCTCTTCAGCACTGGCATGAGGCTTTCTCCTTTCTCTGTCAGGAAATATTCGACCCGGGGAGGGATCTCAGGGTACATGGTCCGACCCACCAGCCCATCTCTCTCCAGCTCCCTGAGTTGTTTAGTTAGCATCTTCGGGGATATGCCAGGCATCTCCGAAGCGAGCTGATTGAATCTCAATGTCCTGCTCTTTAACCGCAGAAGGAGCAAGGGCTTCCATTTCCCCTCGATCAAAGCCAGGGTGGCCTCTACAGGACAAACGCAGCGTTGATCACATTCGTCGCATTTATTGCATGAGGCCATTATAGTAACTAAAAGGTAACCTAGTATATTTTTCTACCGTATGGTATTGAAATATAGTGATGATGTTCTTGGAGCAGAGGATCAAATGGAAGTCATTGGAATCGTCAGTAGCCCTCGTAGGAACGGGAACACGGACAAATTGGTACAGTCGGCATTGGACGGCGCCAGCTCTGCCGGGCATAAGACCCGGAAGATCAATCTCAACGACCTGAACTTCAAAGGTTGCCAGGCATGCAACTATTGCAGAGTGAACGATGGATGCAAACAGAAGGACGATCTGATCGGTGTGCTCGATGCGATCCGGAACGCCGACGCCGTGGTATTCGGAGTACCCATCTACATGGGTCAACTGAACGGAGAATTCCGTCTGTTCGAGGACCGCATGTTCTCGTTCATCGACGCAAGCTTCCATTCCCGGTTGAAGCCTGGCAAGAAGGCCATCATCATAACTAGCCAAGGGAACGGCGATGCCAAGGCGTTCGAACAGCCTTCGGACGATCTGGCGAAGATATTGGCCATGAGCGGGTTCAAGGTGACCGACATCATCAGGATGTCAAATGGCAACAGTCCATCTGCTATCGACGATAGGAAAGAGCTGCTGGATATGGCCAGATCGGCCGGAATAGGATTGTAGAACGATTTCTCATAAATGGCCACGTCATGTGACGATGGCCGTCCATTTTTTTTAAAAAACGGGTCAAGAAGGAAGATATTAATATGAATGATTTATTAACAATTGTGAATAACATAACGAAATGGACGTGAATAGATGGTTTATGAAAATATACTGGAGACGATCGGTAGGACCCCGATCGTTAGGTTGAACCACATCGTCCCCTCGGGCTCGGCCGAGGTGCTGGCAAAGGTTGAGTCGTTCAATCCTCTCCATTCCGTCAAGGACCGGATCGCATTGGCGATGGTGGAAGAGGCCGAACGGAGGGGAGAGTTAGTGCCTGGAAAGGTCATTCTCGAACCGACGAGCGGGAACACTGGTATCGGCCTGGCCATGGTCACCGCGGCAAAGGGATACAAGCTCATTTTGACCATGCCTGAGACGATGAGCGTGGAGAGGAGGAATCTATTGAAGGCGTTCGGAGCAGAGATCGTCCTCACCCCTGGGCCCGAGGGTATGAATGGGGCGGTGAACAAGGCCAAGGAGATCCAGCGATCGAGACCCGACCTCTACGTCCCGCTTCAGTTCGACAATCCCGCCAATCCTAACATTCACGAGATCACTACGGCGCAGGAGATCCTCGAGGACGTCCCAGACATCGATGCCTTTGTGGCCGGGGTAGGTACGGGTGGCACGATAACAGGTGTGGCCCGTGCCCTGCGCTCCCGCGGTCTGACCACGAAGATCATAGCAGTGGAGCCGGCCAGCTCTCCGGTGCTGTCGGGTGGCAGACCGGGGCCGCATAGGATACAGGGGATAGGTGCTGGGTTTGTTCCTTCCGTACTAGACGTCACACTCCTGGACCGCATCGTTCAGGTAACGAACGAAGAGGCGTTCGCTGCGGCGAGGCTCCTGGCCAGAAAAGAGGGGATCTTGGCAGGGATATCCTCCGGAGCGGCCGTCCATGCTGCCCTGCAGGTCTCACAAGAGTTGGGGCCAGGCAGGAAAGTGGTGGTGATATTGCCAGATACAGGGGAACGGTATCTCAGTACCGGTCTGTTCGAGTGATCTCCATCCGACAGACCGCTCAATAGTTCCCTGACATCGGGGTATGCAAAAGTTGCATGCCCTGCCCCTTTCTCCATTTCACTTTCTGAAATCGTTCCCACAACATTCATCAATCCTCATTTGTTAATGGGTCCGATTGGGGGAAAATCATGATCCGGGTCCTTTTCATCGACGATGAGGATGCATTGCTCCATATGTGCAAGACATATCTGGAGCGGTCCAATGACCTGAAGGTCGACACGGCCAAGTCGGTCAAGGACGCCGACGATCTGATGGGGGCGTCGAGATATGACGCCATCGTCAGCGATTACCAGATGCCCTGGCGCACGGGCCTGGAGATGCTGAAGCGCCTCCGTATGAAGAAGGACAAGATCCCATTCATCCTGTTCACCGGCAAAGGAAACGAGGATGTCGTCATCGACGCCTTGAACTCCGGGGCCGACTACTATCTCATGAAGGGCGGCGACCCGAAGGCCAAGTTCGCCGAGCTGGAGCATGCCATCCGTGATGCGGTCCATTCCCGCCGGTGGGAGGCCGCACTGCGCCTGAAGAACATGGCGTTCGAGGAGTCGTCCACCGGAACGGTGGTTACCGACCCCCAGTTCAACATCTCGGAATGCAACGAGTCGTTCCTGAGAATGGTAGGCATCACCACCAAGACCGATGCCGTGGGCGCCCCCATGTCGAACTTCTTCCAGACCGTCGACGTGCTCGATGTCATCGCCACGTCCATGAGCATACTCGGCAGGTGGGAGGGAGAGTTCACCGCCAAGAAGAAGAACGGCTCGTCCTTCATCGCGTACAGCCTGGTCAGCGCGCTTCACGGCGGCTCGGACAAGCCCCAGGGATATCTGTTCAGCCTCACCGACGCGAGCAAGCGCAAACCCTCAGAAGCACAGGAGGCACCAAGGCCGAACGACCAGTTCCGCCAGATAGCGGAATGCTGCGGCGACTGGCTGGCGCTGGTCGATTCCAGCGGTTCCATCACATATTCCTCGCCATCTTCTCTGACATTATCTGGATACACGCCGGAGGAGCTGAAGGACACGATCATGGACCAGTACGTCCACCCGGATGATGTGGACATGGTCACCGACAAGCTCAAGCAACTGTTCGAGAAGGGCGAGTCGGTCCCGTTCGAATACCGCTTCCATACCAAAGATGACAGGTACATCGTGCTGGAAACGAAGGCGAGCGTTCTCGATGAGGGCGAGGACCGTCCATTGAAGATCCTTTTCCAGAGCAGGGACATGTCGCACCGTGCTCCCGTGGAGCCAGCGATCGTCGAGGCTGCACCGGTCGTACCTGATGCCTCGGCGGAAGTTCCCGGAGTGACGGCGGAGGAAGTGGAGGAAACGAACGGAGACGTGTTCGTTCCGCTGCCCGCTTCGGGCGAGGTGGACTCACTGGGTCTCGAATCTGCATCACTTGGCCCCGAGTACAAGGTGGAGCGCAAGGACGACCTGGAGCGTTTGGAGGTGCTGCAGGGCCTGATCCTCGCCGAGCTGAAGAAGGGTGGGGAGGAGTCCTCGGTGCAGAACCTGCACCAGATGGATGACATCGTGGCGAAGATGCTGGCCCATGCCAGGTATGCACAGGAGTATGCGGAGATCGGCAAGGAGCCGGCGTGGGCATCGGTCCACGACATCTGCGCAGAGGCGCTGTCCGACCTGGACATGGGGATCGTCCGCGTACAGGTGCTCACCAAGCGCCTCGACATCCGCGCCGATCCGCTGCTGAAGAAGGTGTTCCGCTCCCTGTTCGATTTCACCGTGAAGAACGACCCCAAGGCGCACAAGGCCTGGGTCATGTACGAACAGGAGGGGAGCGCGGTCAAGATCGTCTATGAGGACAGCGGGGTGGGCGTTCCTGATGAGGAGAAGCCAATGCTGTTCAGGGAGGGAGACGACAAGCATCACGGCCTCGCCCTGTCCAAGGAGATCCTCAAGGCGACCGGCATCGACATCGTGGAGAACGGTGTGCCTGGCAAGGGCGTAAGGTTCGAGATGACCGTTCCGCAGGACCAGTTCCGCCTGAAGTGATCTCGAGGAAAAATTCTTCCTGCACTTTTTATATAGCGCACTATCCCATCGATGGCCTGGGGAGTTATGATGGGTGGGTCCAGTTCGGACAAGGTCGGTGAAGGGATGATGATATCATCTGCCGACATCGAGGTGCGGTTCGGCAACATAGTGGCATTGGACCAGTTCAGCGTCCAGGTGCCTTCAGGGATCGTGGGCCTGCTGGGCCCGAACGGCGCGGGGAAGAGCACCTTCATCAAGACCGTATTGGGTCTGGTCCTTCCCGCTTCCGGCACGATCAACATCGCCGGGCTCGATCCGAGAAAGGACGTCCTGGCCATCCGCGACATGGTCGGCTACATGCCCGAGCATGACTGCCTCGTTGAATCGATGACGGGGCTGGAGATGGTGGCCTATTTCGGAAGGCTCAGCGGAATGAGCCTGGAGGACTCCATACCCCGCAGCCACGAGGTGCTGGACTTCGTGGGGCTGGGAGAGGAGAGGTACCGCCTCACCGGCACCTATTCCACCGGAATGAAGCAGAGGGTGAAGCTGGCCCAGGCGATCGTGCATGACCCCGCGATCCTCTTCTTGGACGAGCCCACGAACGGCATGGACCCGGTCGGCAGGGAAGAGATGCTGGAGCTCATTGGGAGGATCGGGGCGTCGAACAAGTCCATCCTGGTCTCGTCTCACATCCTGCAGGACATGGAGAAGGTCTGCCGCCATGTTATCATCATCAACAACGGCAGGGCCGTGACCCAAGGTCCGCTGCAGGCCTTGCTGGACCAGGGGGAGGGGAGGATAAGGTTGAAGGTGCGCGGCGCTCCCTCCGCCCTAACGTCCTTCGTGGCCAAGCTGAGGCAGCGCTTCCAGGTCACATCGGTCTCGGAGGAGTTCGGTCAGATGACCATCCTGCTGTTGAACCGGGAGGGCAGCGGCGTCGTGATGGAAATGGCCATCAATGAAGGTGTCCAGGTCCGTTCCTACACGCCGGACAAGATCACGCTGGAGGATGTCTTCATCCGTTCCGTGAAGGAGGTTGTCTGATGGGACTGGACCCGATCGGCTATAGGCCCTGGAACGGGAAGAGGACCCAGCACGAGAGGCGCCTGTTCATCATCTCCGAGCGCATAGTCCGGGAGAAGTTCAAGTCCACGCCGCTCCTGGCGCTGTTCGTGATGGGGATGCTCCTGGTGCATTTCTTCCCCCTCGTCATGTACGCCATGTGGCCACATGCCCAGCTGACGGCCGAGAACATGAGCAGCTACATGCAAGGGGGCATCTTCTTCATCTTCAACGTCCTGCTGGTGTCGATCGTCTGTTCCGACCTCATCTCCGAGGACATGCGCTCCAGCTCGATCGTTCTGTACCTATCCAGGGCGCTTAGGCCCGAGCACTACCTCTTGGGCAAATGGCTGGGGGCGATGGTGGTCATCTGTCTGTTCACCCTGGTGCCTCCGGTCGCGGTCGGCCTGGCCATCACTGCGACCCAATCGGGGCCGGACTACCTTGCCAGCCTGGGCGTGGTGGGTCAGACCGCCATATCCGGCCTCTGGACCGCCCTGTTCCTGGTGCCGGTGGGTATGCTGATGTCCGCTCTGACCAGCAAGAGGACCTACGCCGGGGTCGGGACGTTCATGTTCTTCTTCATCATGACGGTCATCTCATCGATACTGCAGCCGTTCTCACCTGACTGGGGGTTACTCAGCCCCCAGATCGTGTTGAACGACACCTATGCCGTGATATTCGGAATGCATCTGCCGGCCAACACCAACTTTGCACTGCTGGCCCTTATGGTCCTCGTCCTGACCGTTCCGCCCATGTGGTACGTCTATGACCGCATCATGCGCAAGGGGGTGGGCAAATGACCGTCATCGTGGAAGCAACGAACGTCTCCAAGTGGTACGGGAAGGTCATCGGCCTCAACAACTTCAGCCTGAAGGTGGAGGGCGGCATCACAGGCATAGTAGGCCCCAACGGGGCCGGGAAGAGCACTTTGTTCAAGATACTGACGGGCAACATCAAGGCCAACGTCGGGGACCTGACGGTGCTGGGGCAATCACCCTGGCGCAACCCCGCCCAATTGGCCCAGATCGGGTTCTGCCCTGATTACGACTTCCTGCCTGGCGAGATCACCGGAAGGGAATATCTGCGCTATGTGGGAGGTCTGCACGGCATGTCCGGCGACAAGCTGAAGGCCCGCACCGAGGAGGTTCTAGAGCTGGTGGCCATGTCCAAGGACGCCGACAGGAACATGGGGGGCTACAGCAAGGGCATGAAGCAGCGCCTCAAGATCGCAGGCGCCATGCTCCACGACCCCCAGATGCTTCTTCTGGATGAACCACTGACCGGAACGGACCCGGTGGTGAGGAAGGAGATCATCGACCTGATCAAGGACCTGCACGCGGTCCACGGCCACGATGTGATCGTCTCCTCGCATGTGCTGCACGAGATCGAACGCATGACCCACCGCGTCGCTCTGATCTACAAGGGAAGGGCCGTCGCGACCGGGGACATCTCAGAGATCAGGCAGCTGATGAGCAATCATCCCCATCACATATTGGTGGAAGGGAATGGCCTCATCCCCCTGGCCCAGCGTCTCCTGACCATGGACTTCACCGTTTCAGTAGAGTTGCGCCCGGACCGCCGGAGCATGGTGGTGATGGTGGGCCGGTCCGACCCGTTCTTCGACAGCTTCCCTGGCCTGGTCAAGGAGACGGGGAGCGACATCGCCCGGATGGAGAGCATGGACGACGACCTTGAGTCTGTCTTCAAATATCTGGTGGGGTGAGATGATGGACCTGGAAAGGAATCTGTTGGGTCTGATGACGGTCTTCAAGTTCGAGGCCCGGAAGCTGCTGCTTCACAAAAGGTGGATGTTCGTGGTGGTGCTGGCCATACTGGTCGGTGCGGTCATGGGCTATTCGGCCACCAGGCAAGGGGCGGACATAGGGACCGCCAGCGACATGCTCAACCTGCTGGTGCTCACCTTCCTCCTGCCGGTCATGGCGCTGATCTACGGCGCCTCGATGGTGCGGAACGAAATGGACGACCGGAGCATTATCCAGGTCGTCACCTCGCCCCTCGACCGCCGCACCTCCTACATAGCGTACTATCTGGCCCTGACGGTCGTTCTGGTGATACTATTGATCATCATAACCCTGGTGGGCGGTCTGAGCTTCATGGCGTTCAACGGAGCGAGCGGAGGCCCCGAGCTCATGTTGGCATTCATGGCCGTGCTGTGCATCGGCGCCATCGCCTACTCGTCCCTGTTCCTGGTGATCGGTCTGGTGATGAAGCAGCCCCTGTACCTCGGCCTCTTCTATGTCTTCGTCTGGGAATATTTCATCGGCTCCGTCCCCGGGGCGGTGGGCGAGCTGACCATAAGGCATCAGCTCCAGGTGATCGCATCCGGACTGACGGACAAGGGAAGCTTCGTCAACATCTCCGGGGACCCGACCACATCCTTGCTGGCCATGCTCGTCATGGCCGTGATCCTGGTCGTCGTCGGGGCGTTCCTGTTCCGGGAGAAGGAGATAGCATGAACCCCTTCCCCCGCGATGCCCCAGCGGTCCTAGTATCGAGTATGATAAAAATTATTATTGCGGGGGATACAACTTCATCGTAGGGAAGGGTAAGAAGGGGATAAAGACGAGAGTAATGCTCTGTACGCCTCCGGGCAAGACCACTGAGAAATGGCCGCCGCTGGGCCTGCTCTACATCGCGGCGAGCATCAAGCAGAAGAGGAAGGACGAGGTGGAGGTGGTCGACGCCTTCTGCATGAATCTCAGCAAGGATGAGCTGGTCGCGAGGGTGAAGGAGTATAGGCCAGATGTCTTCGGCATGAACTGCTCCACCCACACCTATCTCCAGGCCATCGAGGTCTACAAGGACCTATCCAATCAGATGCCCGATATGAAACTGGTGCTGGGCGGCTACCACGCCACCTTCGCCTCGGAGAGCATACTCAGGCAGAACCCCTTCATCGATTTCATCATAAAGGGCGAGGCGGAAGAGGCCTTCCCGATGCTGCTGGACCACATCGAAAAAGGCACGGAGCCGATGGATGTGGCAGGCATCTCGTACCTGAAGGACGGGCAGCAAATCAACAACAAGCTCGCCCTGATCGAGAAGCTGGACCCGCTCCCCTCCCCCGACCGCACCATGTTGAAAGGGGTGGAGTATGGGTATCATCACTCCGGCATACCGCTGACCTTCGGCAAGTTCACCACCATGAGCACGTCCCGCGGCTGCCCTTACGATTGCCGTTACTGTTCTTGTGCGGCGTTCTCCTTGCGTCACTGGCGGTACCGTTCCGCTGAATCGGTCGTCAGTGAGATGGAGGAGCTGCAAAGGCAAGGGTACAAGAGCGTAGTGCTGGTGGATGACAACTTCACCCAGAGGCCGGACAGGGTCTTCCAGATCTGCGATCTGATGGAGGAGAAAGGCATCCATCTACGCCTCTATTGCGAGGGCCGGGTCAACACCGCGGGCCTGGACATGCTCAAGCGCATGAAGCAGGTGGGCTTCGACGTCATCTACTTCGGTTGCGAGAGCGCCTCCCCGAAGGTGCTGGAATACTACAACAAGAGGATCAACCCGGACATGATCGCCCAGGCCGTAGGCAATGCCAAGGAGGCCGGAATGATCGTCCTGACGTCGTTCATTCTCGGGGCGGAGATAGAGACGAAGGAGGACATGGAGCAGACGCTGCAGTTCATCCGCCGTCTCCGCCCCCACGCGGTCGAGATCAACATCCTGGACTACCTGGTCGGAACGCCATTGTGGAACGAGGCGGTGGAGAAGGGGATCATCAAACCGGAGGACTGGACCACCAATCACCGGGTGTTCGAATACGGCCTCTCCCCGCTGGACAAGGACGGGCTGCAGCAGATGGTCAATGAAGGCTACGACACTTACCTAGATGCATGGAAGAACCGGCAAGGGGTCAAGGAGCTGTTCCGGCTCATCCGGCGGAACGGCACGGCCCGGCAGATCATCTTCAGCAACATCTTCAACCGTGATGCCAGGGCGGCGGTCATGAATGGCATCAAGCCCTTCGAGGAGAAGAAGCCCGTCCCGGAGAAATTGGAATTGGCGAAGTGATCGGAACTATAGTTCCCATTCGCCTTCGCATACGGGTATGACCCTTCCGCCGACGAAAACGGATATCTGCCCCTCGGCCTCGCTGGCCTTAAGATATAGGCTGGACGGCCGACCGAGCTCGTATCCTTGGCCGACGTGCACATCGACATCGCTGCTGCCTAGGCAGCGGTGCTTGCTGAGATATGCGGCCAGGCATCCGTTCCCGCTGCCGGTGGCCGGGTCCTCGGGGATGCCGTGAGAGATGGGGAAGACCCTTACACTGATCTGCTGGCCCTCTTCCTGGCCTTCCATGCAGAAGATCAGCACGTTCTCCGCCCAGGCGCCCTTTACCATTTCCAGGTAGCGATCCACGTCCACCTTGACCCTTTTCAGCGTCCTCAGTCCCAGCAGGGGGACGATGACGTGCGGGAACCCGGTGGAAACCTCCTGGATGGGCCAGCGGGCATCGATGGCATCGGGCTTCAGGCCAAGCGCCCTGGCCACCATGTTCCGTTCCAGGTCCTTGCCGAACCTGGGCGGCATCTGCCTCATCCAGGCCATGCCGTCCAGTGTGAAGTCGACCGGCACCTGGCCTACCTTAAGGTTGAGCACGACCCGGTCCACCTCCCTGCCGATGACATGTCGGCGGATCACGTCCGCCGTGCCCAAGGTGGGGTGTCCAGCAAAATCCACCTCGCGGTTCGGCGTGAAGATGCGCACATCATATCCGCCGTTCTTTTCGGTCCGGTCGGTGATGAACGTGGTCTCTGAGAAATTAACCTCCCTGGCCACCTTCTGCATCTCCTCCCCGTCGAGGCCCTCGCAATCGAGGAACGTGGCCAGCTGGTTGCCTGCAAACTTCCTGCGGGCGAAGACATCGTTGAAGTAGAAATGCATGGGATCGCACCTTCCAGGTCTTTCAGGGATTTATCCGTTCTTCTGCCTTCCATCAGCCATTTATGGGGTGGGAACGGAGGAACGGCAGCACATCGTCCATACACTTGTTCGGGGTGAAGACATGTCCGACCCCTTCGACCAATATGAACTTGGCACCAGGGATGGCCTTAGCCATCTCCTCCCCGTGATGAGCTGCCACCATGATGTCGGCCGTTCCGTGCATCACCAGCGTGGGGACCTTGATGTCCTTCAGGCGGGAGCGCGAATCGAAACCGTCCAGTGCGATCTTTTGCCTCGTGAATCCTTCGAAGAACGCCCGCTCCGGCTCGCTCAGCACCTTCTGCCGCGGCATGCGAGATATGTTCTTCCCGTCGAAGATATGCTCCGGCAGGCACCAGCATTGCATCATGGTCTGCAGGGTGTCCAGGCTGGAACCTTCCTGAACGGCCCTGATCATGGCGTCGATGGCCACTCCGGAACGGTCCGGGCGGCGGGCATAGGACGAGAGAAGAACGAGCGTGTGCGCCATGTCCGGGTGTCTCAGCACGAACTCCTGGGCTATGTTGCCTCCCATGGAGGAGCCCAGCACATGCGTCCTCCTGATACCCAGATGCGCGAGGAGCTTCGCCACGTCATCTGCCATGTCCGCCACGCTGAACTCGCCTGGAGGGGCTTCGCTCTGTCCCGACCCTCGGTTGTCAAGTATGATCACGCGGTAGTCCTTCGATAGCGCTGGCACCATACTGCGCCAGGAGTGGAGGTCCCCGCCCAATCCAGCGATCATCACCAATGGCTCTCCGGTCCCATGGTTCTCATAATTTATGACCGGTCCGCCCAACTGCACCTTTGGCATCTAAACGACCGCCTCGGCCAGTTGCATGTATGTCTAAATAGTTTCCATCCAACCAAGGTTTTCATATAACGCCCTGGTGCGGCGAAGGATGGGTCGATTATATATAGGAATAACTGGATAAATATACTGGACGTTTCCCCCGTTTCAGGTGTTCCCCATGAGCAGGCCAGAACCATATCCAGGACGGATAGCGCACACATATTCGATCGTAGCCAGGGACGAGCGCACCGGGGATCTGGGCGTGGCGGTGCAATCCCACTGGTTCTCCGTTGGCACCACCGTCGCCTGGGCCAGGGCAGGTGTGGGCGCTGTTGCGACCCAGGCCATGGCCAACCCGGCGATCGGGCCGGATGCGCTGGCGTTGATGCAACAGGGCGCGAGCTCGCAGGACGCCTTGGGCTCTGTCCTGGAGAAGGACCCTGGCAGGGAATTGCGGCAGGTCGGGGTGATCGATACCAGGGGTCTGTCCTCTGCACATACCGGTGCAAGATGCATCGAGGCCGCAGGGCATCGTACTGGCAAGGGCTATTCGGTTCAGGCGAACATGATGACATCCGACAAGGTGTGGCCGGCCATGGCGGAGGAGTTCGAATCATCCCACGGTCAGCTGGCAGAGAGGATGCTGGCAACGCTAGAGGCAGCGGAGGAGGCCGGCGGTGATATCCGCGGAAGACAATCGGCCTGCCTGTTGGTCGTCAGAGGTCATCCCACCGGCATGGAATGGAAGGACAGACTGGTGGACCTTCGCGTGGACGATTCCTCGAATCCGGTCAAGGAGCTGCGCCGCCTGTTGAAAGTGCATCGGGCCTACGAGCATATGGACGCAGGAGATATTGCCATGGAGGAAGGCAAGATGGACGTTGCCAAGGACCATTACTCCGCCGCGGAGGAGATGTTCCCCTACAACGAGGAGATGGCGTTCTGGCATGCGGTCACCCTTGCGAACGTCGGCGACCTGCAGGGTGCCATCCCGCTGTTCTCCCAGGTGTTCGAGCGCAACCCTGACTACAAGGTGCTCGCCGCCAGGCTCGTCCCGGTCAACATGCTGCGCCTCCAGCCCGAGGAGATGGAAAGGATCCTGCGCTAGTTCATGCGTCCGGCCATAGCTTGGCCGATTCCTCGCGCAGCTTATACTTCATGATCTTGCCGCTGGCGGTGAGCGGGAACGCATCGGTGAAGTGGACATATCTGGGGATCTTGTACCAGGAGATCTTGCCCCGGCAGAAGTCCTGCACCTCCGCCTCGGTCATCTGCACCCCGGACTTGAGGATCACGAACGCCGCCGCCTGCTCCCCGTATTTCTTGCTGGGGACGCCGACCACCTGCACATCACGGACTCCAGGCATGTTGAGGATGAAGTCCTCCACCTCCTTGGGGTAGATGTTCTCCCCTCCCCGGATGATCATGTCCTTCAGGCGGCCCGTGACCGCGTAGTAGCCGTCGGCATCCTCCACTCCGATATCGCCAGAGTGTAGCCAGCCATCTTTATCGATGGCCTTGGACGTCTCCTCCGGCATCTTGTAGTAACCTTTCATGACGTTGTAGCCCCGACAGCAGAGCTCTCCGTGCTTCCCCACCGGGCAGAACTCGCCGGTTTCGGGGTCGATGACCGCCACTTCTACGCCGTCCATGGCCTTTCCCACGGTGGCGCACTTCTTCTCCAGGCTGGGCTCATCGTACCTGCTCTGGGTCATCCCCGGGGACGATTCCGTCAGCCCGTATACGATGGTCACCTCCTTCATGTTCATCTTCTGCACCGCCTCGTTCATGGTCTTCACGGGGCAGGGCGAACCGGCCATGATGCCAGTGCGCAGCGTGCTGAAGTTGAACTTGTTGAACAGGGGGTGGTCCATGACCGCGATGAACATGGTCGGCACGCCGTACATGGCGGTGCAGCGCTCCTTCTCGATGGACATCATCACGTTGACCGGGTCATACTTCTCCAGGATGACCATGGTGCTGCCGTGGTTGAGGCAGGCCATGACCCCCAGGACACATCCGAAGCAATGGAAGAGCGGGACCGGCAGGCATACCCTGTCTTTCGGGCCGAAGTTCTGGTTCAGGCCGATCCAGTATCCGTTGTTGCTGATGTTGTGATGGGTGAGCATGACGCCCTTCGGAAAACCAGTGGTCCCGGAGGTGTACTGCATGTTGACCACATCGTAGGTGGAGAGCGTCGCCTGCCGGGCCAGGTATTCCTTCTGGTCGGTCTGAGCGCCCAATGCCAGCACCTCGTTCCAGGAGAACATGCCGCGGTGCTTCTCCGGCCCCAGGAAGAACACCCGGCGCAGGAAGGGGAACTTCTCCGAACGCAGCGACTCGCGCGGCTGGGTCTTCAGCTCCGGGACGAGTTCGTATAGTGTCTGGACATAATCGGTGTCGCGGTAGCCGTCGATCAGGAAGATGTTCTCCGCGTCCGACTGTTTCAGCAGGTACTCGATCTCGCTGATCTTGTAGTTGATGTTGATGGTCAGGAGGATGGCGCCGATCTTGGCGGTGGCGAACTGGAGCGTCACCCAATGCGGGACGTTCGTGGCCCACACGGCCACCTTCTCCCCCTTCTTCACGCCCAATGCCATGAGCCCCTTGGCCACGCGATCGACCGTGTCCGAGAACTCCCTCCACGTCTGCCGGTAATCCCTGTCGGCATAGACCACGGCGTCGTTGTCGGGGTACTTGGCCGTGATCTCGTCCAGTAGCTGGCCTAGGGTGGCCTCGCGCGTCACTTCCTTCCTTGCCATTTTCCATCGCCTCAGATAGGGGTGTAGACCATGGCGTAGATCTGGGCCTTCTCACTTCCGGCCGTGCCAATGTGGTGCGGCACGATGGAGTTGTAATAGACCGAATCGCCGGCCTTCAGGACCTGTCTCTCCTTGCCATAGATGAGCTCTACCTCGCCGCTCACCACGATGATGAACTCCTCCCCCTCATGGGAGGAGAGCTTCTTCTCCTGGTTGGGGTCGATCACGATGTAGAAAGGCTCCATGTGCCGGTCGGACTTGTTCTTGGCCAGGGAGTAATAGTGATAGTGGCCGACCGCCCCGCCCTGGTAGGCCGCGGTCTCCTCCTTCCTCTCCGAGGAGCGCACGATCAGGGGGTCATCCTCGAACTGGTCGTCCATGAACGTACCCAGTCTCTGTCCCAGGGCCCTGGCCAGCTTGACCATGACCCCGATGCCGGGGTATTCCTTTCCAGACTCGATGTGGTTTATGAGCGCCACATCCACGCCGGAGTTCTTGGCCAGCTCCTCGGGGCTCAGCCCCAGGCGTTCCCGGTAGTTCTTGATCCTCGTCCCTATGATCGCCGATGAGTTCAACGCGCTCACTCCAAATGGTCAGTGGAGCCATCGCTGATCGCGGTCATTAAAAACCGAAACCGACGGCCCCCGGACCTCACATACCTAATCCGAGATTCGTTTATGAAGCTTGCTTATCTCTGTCCTGGCAAGCCGCGGCATGGTAAATGATGGGTACCTGGCTATCCGAGGTTCTCCTTGGCCCAGGCGAACGCCGCCTTATACACCTTGCGGTTCTTCTCCACCAGCGCGGGCTTGGCCGCAAAGCTGGCGTCCAGCGCGGCAAGTATCTCCGGTTCCGGCAGCCCGTGGAGGCCCAGTGCGGTCAGGGCGCCCAGCAAGGCCGTGTTGGCCGCCTTCGGCACCCCGTTCTCCGCCGCGACCTTCATCGCAGGGAACGCATAGACCTTGACGCCCGATGGGACCGGCATTGTGAGCGGAATGCTGGCCTCATAGACCAGGGTGCCACCTGGCCGGACTGTGGGCAGGAACTTCTCCAGCGAGGGCTGGTTCATCGCCACCAGTACGTCCGGGTTGTCCACGGTCGGAGATCCGACCTCCCTGCCGCTGATGACCACCGAGCATGAGGCTGACCCGCCCCTCTGCTCAGGACCGTACGAAGGGAACCAGGAGACGAAACGACCGGCAGAGCCGGCCGCCTCGGCAATGACCAGTCCCAGGCTGAGGATGCCCTGTCCACCGAACCCCGAGAACTTGAACTTCTTCTCGCGGAACGATTCGTCCAGTTTGGCCTCCTTGCCGTTCCCGCTGCTGTGGAACAGATCACCCAAGGTCTTCTGCGGTATCGGCTTGGGGGCCGGGGCAGGCATATCGCTCCTATCCCTCAGGCAACCCAGCGGGAAGACCTTCTCCATCTCGTTGGTGACGAAGTCGGCCGCCTGCAGCGCGTCCATGCGCCAGTTGGTCGGGCATTGGGAGAGGAACTCCACGAAGGCATATCCCTTCCCGTCCCGCTGGATCTCCAGTGCCTTCCGCACTGCCTTCTTAGCCTGCATGATGCGCTTCGTGTCGGCCACCGAGACCCTTTCGATATAGACCGGCGCCTCCAGTTGGTTGAAGACCTCTGAGATCTTAAGCGGGTATCCGGCCTTGACCACGTCGCGTCCGAACGGGGTGGTGGTGGTCTTCTGACCTGGCAGGGTGGTCGGGGCCATCTGCCCGCCCGTCATGGCGAATATAGAGTTGTTGACGAAGAAGCAGGCGAACTTCTCTCCCCGGTTCGCCGCCTGGAACGCGTTGTTGAAGCCGATCGCCCCGAGGTCGCCGTCCCCCTGGTAGGCGATGACGACCTTGTCCGGCAGGGCGCGGCTTATGCCAGTGGCGACCGCCGATGCCCGTCCGTGCGGCCCCGCCACGTTCCCGGTGTCGAAGTAATAGTAACAGAAAGCGGCGCAGCCGACCGGGCTGACGAACACCGCCCTGTCCTGCAGGCCCAGATCGGCGATCGCTTCCGCGATCAGCTTATGGATTATTCCATGCCCGCAGCCCGGGCAGAAATGGGTGGCCTTCGTTCCGGGCTCCCTGCGCTCGAACGTCTCATAGAATCCCTGTGCGCTCTTGATCATCAGTTCGCCCCCTTCAGCATGGACTTGGCCTTGGCCACGACCTCATCGACCTGCATCAGGTTCCCGCCCATGCGGTTCAGCAGGCCGATCTCATTGCATCCTTCCAGGTGCAGCTTGACATCATCACGATACTGGCCGTTGCTCAGCTCCACCACCAGTATGGGCCTGTCCCTGACGGCCCGGTTAAGCTGGTCCGTCGGGAATGGCGAAAGGGTCTGGGGCCGGAACAGTCCTGCCTTGATGCCCTCGTCCCTCAGCGCGTCCACGGCCGAGCGGGCGATGCGGGCGCTGGTCCCGTAGCCGGTGAGGACGATGTCAGCGTCATCCACCTTGTAGGCCTTGGCCATTGCATCTGCATTCATCGTCTCGAACTTTCGCTGCAGCTGCCAGTTATGCTCCTCCATGAGGTCCGGGTCGAGATAGATGGAGGTGATGAGGTTCTTTCTCGTGCCAGCGTCCCCATGCACGGCCCAATCGGCCGTCTCCGGCCTCGCCCACACCTGGTCAGGATAGGTGAGGAACTCCATCATCTGTCCCAGTACGGCATCTGCCAGCACGACCGCGGGGTTGCGGTACTTGTAGGCCATCTGGAAGGCCTTGATGGTCAGGTCGCACATCTCCTGCACCGAGGCCGGGGCGAGGACGATGGTGCGGTAGTTGCCATGGCCCCCTCCCTTCACTGCCTGATTGTAATCTCCCTGCTCCGGGCCGATGTTGCCCAGACCCGGGCCGACCCTCATGACATTGACGATGACGGCCGGCAGCTGTGCGCCCGACAGGTAGGACATGCCCTCCTGCATCAGGCTGATCCCAGGGCCGGAGGAAGCGGTCATGGCCAGCTTGCCGGTCGACGCAGCCCCGAATATCATGTTGATGGCGCCGGTCTCGCATTCAGCCTGAAGGAACTCCTTGCCCAGCTGCGGGAAGTAATCGGCCGCGGCATGAGCGATATCGCTGGCCGGGGTGATAGGGTAACCAAAGTAGACGTCGCAGCCAGCATAGACCGCGCCGATGGTGACCGCCTCATTTCCCTTGACGAACGCCCTCATGCTCCCGCCCCCTTGTCCGCCTTATGCACTTCGATCGCATATGGTTCGGGGCAGTTGTAGAAGCATATGAAACAGCCAGTGCATCCCTCTCCCCCATACTCCGCATAGGTGTACCCCCTGCGGTTGAGCTTCCCCGAGGTTCTTATGGCCTTCTTGGGGCAGGCAGCTATGCAGCGGCCGCATCCCTTGCATTCGTCCCTGATTATCACTGGATAAGGAAGAGGCGGTTGGGTCATGATTATCGCGACCCATCGGCAAGAAAGTAGAGGATACTTAATGGTTCACAAATATCCTGCTGGCCATCTCATTTGGAGAACTCTAGGAAGAACGTGTCCCCCATCTTCGCCTGCCTGATCTCCTTCAGGCCGACCTTGGTGGCGAGGGCTTCGAAGTCCTTCAGTTCCTGGTCATGGCTCCAGCATTCATAATGCGTTTCGACGGTCCTGCTTGGCATGACCACTGTAAGGGGGAATGTCATGGACTTCCACCCGCCTTCGGTCTTGGCCTTTTCGAAGGTCATGTCCCAGATAAGGAACCGGCCTTCGGGTTTCAGCACTCTTGCGACCTCACGGAACACAGCGCCATGGAGCTCGGGCGGTATCGACATCAATGAGAAGAACGACGCCACCGAGTTGAACGATGAATTGACGAACTTCAGGTCCTTTGCGTCCATGACGATCTTGAGGGCATCGTTGTGGACCTCGGACAGCTCCTCCTTGCTGAGATCGATGGAGACGACCCTCCAGCCGCCCAATTGGCCGATTATGCCCTCCCCTCCGCCTCCGATATCGAGGACCAGTCCTTCAGGGAAGGATATGCCCCTCATATCTACCGTCTGGTGCGGGAAATGGAGCTTCTCTCCCCTCGGGGCCTTATGCTCGGACATAGTGCAAAGCATAGCAGGGTTAGAACTTAGTATTTACCATTGATAGGGTAGAGCGAGGTGCGTGTTATCATTCCACACGGTGGAAGAATCCCCTAACCGCCCTCGAGAACTCCGACGGTCGTTCCAGATGGTGCATATGAGAGGCCTTCGGGAAGATGACCATCTCGGCATTGGGCGTGATATCCAGATATTTCCGGACGCCGCATGGTGCAGCCTCGTCGAACTCTCCGCAGGTGTAGAGGACCGGAACGTCTAGCCCCCTCAGCACGTTCCTGTTGTCGAAGTCCTTCAGTGTCCCAGTACAAGTAAACTCCGATGGTCCCCACATGGTGCGGTACACGGCCTGTCCCATCTTCTCGAACGTGCGGTTGACGATCTCAGGCCATGGATCGACCCGGCAAACATGGCGGCGGTAATATTCCATCATCGCCTCCTGATAACCGGGGTCATCAAAGGTACCTGAGGATTCTGCCTTCCAGATCCGGTCCCTCATCTCTTCTGGCAGGGAGGAGATATGACCTCTTGCCCCATCCAGGAATATCTTGGTGCTGATGGCCGGTCCGGACATCACCGTGCTGACGATGCCATCCTGTCCATGCTCTTCCAGATATGAGGTCAGCAGCATCGTCCCCCAAGAACAACCCATGACGTGCATCTCTTCCAGACCAAGACCGGTCCTTACCAGATGTAGCTCCTCTACGAACCTATCGACCGTCCAAAGGCCGTTGTCCTCCGGCCTTTCCGAATTGCCGCATCCCAGCTGGTCGTAGAAGATGACCTGACGCTCGTCCGCCAGATCTCTCAATGGCAGGAGGAAGTCGTGTGGAGCTCCAGGACCGCCATGAAGCACCAGGAGCGGCGGCCTTTCCGTCCTCCGACCGACGCGAAGGAACCAGACCTTTCCACCTGGGACATCCACCCAGCCCCCTTCTTTTATGGGCGCGACCGCCATGACCCTTCCAGAACCACCGTCGTATTTGTTCGTTATCCGCCGGATATCAACCATTATAATCCAAGCAAGGGCATGCCCTGGTGTGCGCCAATGGGTCTAAGGACAGACATCGCCCTTCGCCTGGTGAAAGGCTCCTTCAACGGCCGCTTCAAGATCGCCAGGATGACCAGGATACCAGTCGTGGGCCATGCCATAGATTTTGCCTTCTTCCAGGATGACGATATCATCATCCTGCCCAAGGACCAGGTGTTCGCCGAGGCCAAGAAACGGACCATCAAGATGGACGTGGAGATAGGCCACGAGAACATGGTGCTTCCTTCTCAGGCGATCGATCACTTCCTGGACCGTTCCAGGTACATCTTCCTCATGGACAAATGCGTGTGCCGGGATGCCAATCAATGCGAGCATTACCCCCGGGAGGTCGGCTGCATCTTTCTGGGGCGGGGCACGAAAAGGATCCCCCCTCACCTTGGCCATATGATCGGCAAGGATGAGGCGAAGGAGCATCTTCGCAAGGCCAGGGAGGCGGGATTGGTCCATCTCATCGGCCGGGACAAGATCGACAGCGTGGTCTTCTCGACCGGTCCGAAGGAAGAGCTGCTCTCTATCTGTTCATGTTGTCCCTGCTGTTGCCTCTGGAAGATGGTGCCCGACCTCGATCCGAGGATCGGGCAGACCCTCACCCGCATGCCTGGGGTGGAGGTAGCTGCGGACCTGGGGAGATGCAAGGGCTGCGGCCGCTGCGTCAAGGAGAACGTCTGTTATGTCCGTGCCCTGTCCATGGAGGATGGTAAGGTCCGTCTTGACAGGTCCATATGCAAGGGCTGTGGGAGATGTGTGGAGTTCTGCCCCCACAAGGCGATGTCCTTAAGCATCACCGATGAGGGGTACCTCGAGGAGACCATCAAACGCATCCAGCCCCTGGTGGACATAGAGTCCGAGTAACCCAGAAGGATTATAAGGGCAGGCGTTGCATCATTGAACCGTCAGGGGTTCAGGCATGATCGTGCAGAAGGTCAGGTCCGAAGGTATCGCCCACCTATCCTATTTCATCGGCCAGGGAGCTGATGCGGCGGTCATCGACCCGCGCAGGGACATCGATGAGTATCTGGAGCTGGCCGCAAGGAACGAGATGAACATCAAGTTGATCCTCGAGACCCATAGGAACGAGGACTATGTGGTCGGGTCGTTGGAGCTGGCCGCCGCCACCGGGGCAAAGATCCTGCACGGCGGGCAGCAGTTCTTCAAGTACGGGGGCGAGGTGAAGGACGGGCAGGAGCTGATGGTCGGGAATCTACGCATAAAGGCGCTCCATACGCCCGGCCATACGGCCGAATCTTTCTCATACGTGCTTTACGACCCATCCTCGTCCTCCAGTCCGATCATGGTCTTCACTGGGGACGCCCTCATGGTCAACGAAGTGGGCCGCACGGACCTGATGGGAGCCGAAGCGAAGGAGAGGGCGGCATCGGACCTCTTCGACAGCATCAACAACAAGATCCTGCCGCTCGGCCCGCAGACAATCATATGCCCGGCCCATGGGGCCGGTTCCGTCTGCGCCACTCAGATCGTGGAAAGGGAGGAAAGCACACTGGGCATCGAGGCGATGTCCAACCCGATGCTCCGCCTCAGCAGACCCGATTTCATATCAAAGAAGCTGGGGGAGAGCCTGGAGATATCTCCCATCTTCAGGTCGATGGAGGTCTGGAACCTGGAGGGCGCTAAGGTACTTGGCAGGCTGCCATCCCCTCAGCCCCTGTCGCCCAAGGAGATAAAGCATGCCATGGTCAAGGGGGCCTTCCTCCTCGACGTTCGGCAGCCATACAGCTTCGCCGGGGCGCACATCCCAGGGGCGACCAACCTGTATGTCGACTTCCTTCCTGTTTATTCTGGCTATGTAATCACTCCCGACCGGCCCATCGCGCTCATCGCCGAAGGGCATTGTCAACTGGAACAGGCCGTGAGGTATCTGGTCCGGCAGGGATATGATTCCTTTGCTGGATATCTTCGTGTGGGCATGGACCTATGGTCGAAGCAGGGGAACGAGATCGCCACCATGGACATGGTCACCGCCAAGGACCTTATGGCTATGATCAAAAGGGGCGACGACATCATCATCCTCGACGTTAGGGACAAGAGGGAAACGGCCAAGGGAGGGATCGACGAGGCCAAGATATTGCACCTGGGAGAGATACAGTCCAGATTGGCCGAGGTCCCGAAGAACAAGATGATCGTGACCTATTGCGGCTCGGGGTTCAGAGGAAGCTGTGCGGCCAGTCTCTTGCTTAGGAACGGATACTCCAAGGTGGCCAATCTACACGGCGGCTACGCGGCATGGCAGAGCTATCTACAGTCATCTTCAAGGTGACCTTAGGATTTTATGAACTTGAGATAGCTGACGCCATCCACCCTTTCCAGCTCGTCGATGATGGTGTTGACCTCCCCCGCCTCTCCGCTCACTATGAGAACGTTCATGCAGCGGTCCGGTCCTACGTGGTTGTGGATGTGCGTGCGGATCATCTTCTGATGCTCGTGATAGCATTCGTCGATATGGTCGGAAGATCCCTTCTCCGTGACGACGATCAGGACTCCATCGACGTTCCCCACCATCTTCTTCCGCTCGTTCCTCTCTGCGACCAGCATGCGGAGTGCCGTTCTCACCGCCTCTGAGCGACCAGAGAAACCAAGGTCCTTCTGGACATCATCCAGGTCCTTGATGTTCTGCTCATTGAGCGAGATGCTGATGACGGTCATTGTGATCCAGTATGCATGTTATTAACAAATATTAAAAACATTCATACATTCTTAATAGCAAAATTGATAATATGTAATAATATCATGATTTCGAGAAGATGATTCCCCGCAAGGTCGTCACGGTCATGGTGATCGTCATACTGGTGGTCTCCAGTATCACCGCTCTATCGCTCATCGAGGTCGGCGATCCATTCGGGAGCGACCGGACCACGGTCGTCACCACCTTCTATCCGCTGTACTTCTTCACCAGTAAGATCGCCGGGGACAGGGCCGATGTGAAGGTGCTGATCCCGGACAATGCAGAGCCTCATTCCTGGAGCGCCACCGCATCGGACCTGATCAGCGTCAGCTCGGCGGACATGTTCGTGTACAACGGGGCCGGGTTCGAACCTTGGGCCACCAGCTTCCTCGGTATTCTTCCGCAGAACGCGGTCATCGTGGACACCAGCAAGAACGTCGATCTGGTGCTTTCGGAGGAGATCGCCGAGCTGTTCGACAACGCCACTGACACCATGGCCAAAGGCCCGTTCACCGACGTCGTGGCCGTCGGGGTCGATGGAACGGCCGTCCCTTCCGTGGCTTTGGGCCAGGGATGCTATAACATCACCCTGCTCAACAACGGCACTGCCTACGAAGGCAAGTTCTCGCTCTCTGTCAATCAAATGAACGATTTCAGATTGTTCTTCGATTCCGCTGCCGAGATCACTCTAACATACGAGAATGGCACAGCGGTCGGGCTCGAGGCAAACCTGGGGGTCATCGAAGGATATGAACAGTTCAGCGAGTCCCTGTTCCTCGAGTTGGAGCCCGGAAATGCCATCGTCACCGTGAAGAACTGCACGTCCGGTCAGCTGCATATGACAACGGTGGTTCCCGCCTCCGAGGGGGGCGAGGGAGAGCACGAGCACGGCCTCAATGACCCTCACTTCTGGCTGGACCCGGTCAGCGCCATAGTGCAGGTGCAGAGCATCCTCTCCGGCCTGATCAAGGTGGACCCGGGGAACGCAACGTACTATGGTCACAACGCGGACGACCTCATCCTCAAGCTGCAGAAATTGAATGACGATTATTTCACTGGCCTGGCCAACCGAACAAAGAACGCCATCATCACCACGCATGAAGGGTTCAACTATCTGGCCTTGAGGTACAACTTCACCGCCTATGCGGCCATCGGCATCTCTGCCGATGCGATGCCCAGTGCCAACGACATTGCCAATCTCTGCAATCTGGCTAAGAGCCTGGACCTCCACTACGTGTTCAGCGAACCGGTATTCAGCGATACGGTCATCCGGACGATCGCGGCGGAGACCGGGACGCAGGTGCTGGTTCTGGACGGGGCCCACGGTCGAACCGGCGTCCATGCGCACATGGACTACTTTCAAATGATGTATGCTAACCTTGAAGCGTTGAAGATCGGACTGGAGGTAAGGTGATCCCATGACAGAGGCAATATTCGAGCTAAAGGGGGTCGTGGCCAAATATGGCGAGCTGCGAGCCTTGGACGATGTCAGTTTCCGCATTGAGAAAGGGGATGTGGTGGGCGTCGTCGGCCCGAACGGGGGCGGGAAGACCACCCTGCTCAATGTCATGCTGGGCAACCTTCCGATCGTGGCCGGGTCCGTGAAGGTGTTCGGCCGGAACATACGCGAGTTCAAGGAATGGCATCGCATCGGCTACGTGGCACAGCACGCTATCCAGTTCGACCCCATCTTCCCCGCCACCGTGGAGGAGATAGTCTCCTTGGGATGCCTTTCCCGCAAGCATATCGGCAAGCGCCTCAGTGCGGAGGACAAGGAAGAGGTGAAGCGCGCCCTGGAGCTGGTCGACCTTCTGCCCCAGAGGAACAGGCGCATCGGGCAGCTGTCTGGCGGACAGAAGCAACGGATCTTCATAGCCAAGGCCTTGGTCAAGAGGCCGGAGGTTCTAATACTGGACGAGGCCACGGCTGGCCTTGACATCTGCATCCAGGACCGTTTCATCGACCTCATCCGGAGGATGAAGGCGGAGAGGGACATCACCGTGGTCACCGTCTCCCACGACCTCTCCGGCGTACTGTGTCAAGCCAACAAACTGGCCGTGGTCAATAAGAAGGTGTATTGGCAGGAGATCGACGAGAAGTCGAATCCGGAGATCGCCCTAAGGCAGGCATATGGGGAGCACTTCACCTTCGTGTTCCACAGCCACCATCATTGTGAACAACCACCCATCAAGATCAAGGAGGGCTAAAGATGAACGCGCTCGAGGCGTTGATCGAGATGTTCTCCTTCACGTTCGTCCAGAACGGTCTGATCGGAGGAGTGGCGGCGGCATTGATTTGCGCCATGCTCGGCGTGTTCATCGCCCTGAAGAGGGCCTCGCTCATAGGGGAGGGGCTGGCCCATCTCTCCTTCGGAGGCATAGCGGTCGGTCTGTTCGCAGGGATATACCCGCTCTACACGGCCTTGCTCCTGGCCCTCCTGGGCACCGTGGCGATATCGTACCTTCAGAAGAAGCGTCTCGTTTATTACGAGACCGCGATCGGCATCATATTCTCCTTCGGCCTGGCATTGGGGGCCGTCCTTGCCAGCATGTCCGGGGGGTTCAACGTGGACCTGTTCTCCTATCTGTTTGGGGACATCCTCACCATCAGCTATCAGGACCTGGCCTTGGTCGTCATGCTGACGGTGGTCGTGGTGGCGTTCACCCTGCTGTTCTACAAGGAGATGATGCAGATGACGTTCGACGAACAGGGCGCAAGACTGGCGGGAGTACCGACCGGCCTTTTCGACATGGCCTTCAACATCATGACAGCCTTGGCCGTGGTCGTTTCCATCAAGATCGTCGGGTCGCTCCTCGTTTCCTCGCTGCTGATAATCCCGGCCGCCTCGGCGCTGCAGATCACGAGATCGTTCCGTACCACTGTCGTTTACAGCGCCGCCATCTCTGTGTTCTGCGTGGTGTTCGGCCTCTTTGCGTCGTTCTTCTACGACATAGCGACCGGCGGTGCGATCGTGCTGATCAACATCTTGGTCTTCGTCATCCTGGTCATCTCCCGCAAATTCTTCGTCAAGACCGTTTCCATCGAGGAGGACAAGCCTTGCGATTGAAAAGCGATGCTGGCATAGATCAAGGAGATCGTCTTGTGCTTAGGAAATGCCTAAAAAATGAAATGAATCAACGTTGCATTATAATGCAATATTGTTGCAAATTGTTATGTTAATATGAAACAAAATGGCCTGTTAACACCTATTTAGAGGGTTTCATGCAACATCGTTGCGAATATTCTCCTCAAAAATACAACAAGGATTAAATATTAACTAGCCCGATGGGTCGGCGGGGATTCTAAATGGGCTACGAAGAAAGATTTCCACCAGCAGACATGAAGTGGGCGGGTAATGCCGCCAAGAGGTTTGCGAGCCCCTTCGTCGATAACCCACACGACAGGATCGATGTAGACGCTATCATCCTGTCGCACGCAGCAGTATCGTGCGGTTATACGATCAGGGACTTCTACGAAAAGCCAGAATTGGGAATACACTGTGTCGCACACGCCTCTGCGATGTATGACCTGTTGCCGGTTACTCACTGGTTCTTCTCATTGCCGTGGGTCACTGAGCTCGGCATCAAGCTGGAGTACAAGGACACTCTGCCACCAATCTCGACCGGACCGATCCTGAAGGAGCCGGGCGACGTCGACAACGTTCGCGTGCCCGACAAGAAGGAGCTCGACGGTGCCTGGACCCTGCCGCTGTTCAAGAAGCTGTACGGGTATGTCCAGAAGAACTTGGGCCACACCCTGGTGCCCATCTCCTATGGTTTCGACCTGGTAGGTGCGGCAGCTGAGCTGTGCGGCGTTGAGAACTTCATCATGTGGACCTTCACCGAGGAAGAGGCAGCCAAGAAGCTGGTCCGCAAGTACACCGACACCGCCGTCAACGGCGCTGAGGGCCTGGCCGACACCTATGGGATGGCCATGCTCATCGTCGGGTCCGTTCTGGCCAACAACGACATCTTCTCCGATGACGCTGTCAAGACCTACTCCGCGGACAACATGCACCACTACGTCGACCAGTGCTTCAGGCGCGGCGCCGGCCCCCAGGTGTTCTACCACCTGTGCGGTAACCACGAGACCGACTACAAGGTGTTCAAGGACACCCTGATGTGGTCCCCGTTCACCGTCATCCACGCCGGTTACAGCGGCAGGGACGTGTTCCCGTCCGCCAAGCTGAAGTCTGAGTTCCAGGACCGTGCGACCTGCATGGGTTCCGTGGACACCAAGCTCATGATCGACCCGAACCCGATAAAGGTTTACGACCAGGCCAAGAAGCAGCTGCTCGAGGGACGTGACTCCAAGAGGGGTTACATCTTGGGCACATCTTGCGAGACCCCGCCGTACACTATCCCGGGCAACATGTACGCTTTGACCAGGGCTGCTAGGGACTTCGGTACCTATGGAACATGGTGAGGTGAGATAAATGGAAGTCAACACTGACGCGGTTAAGGAACTGATCGGCAAGAGGGGATTGAAGGTCGCGGACATCGAAGACGTCATCAAGACGGCCGAGTCCTCCGGCAAGAAGTTCACCAAGAAGGGAACCAACCTCAACATGGCCTCGAAGCGTATCGGTGATGTTACCGTCTACGCGGTCTACGAGCTTGAGAGCGGCATACTGAAGAAGAAGGCGGTCGTCAAGTCCGCCTACTCCCACCGTGTGAAGCTCAACAAGGTCGACCATCTGGCTGAGGAGTCCGAGTGGATGATGGGCAACAGCCCGGTCCACAACGCCACCCTCAACCTCGAGTACATGACCGTGGTCCGCTCTGGACCCGGCCTGGCCAGCGCTGACGGCTCCGTCATGATGGTCGAGGAGTACCTCGCCACCAAGACCTTGGCCGCCGCCGAGGGCCTGTTCGAGAAGAAGAGAGCATAAACACTAAAGGCCGCGCAAGCGGCCATCCAATTCTTATTTTTTCTATCGTGGACGGAGTCACGAATTTATCCATTAGGTAGCAAAAACATTCATCAATTATGATACTGGCTGTACTTATCCAACGCCTCGGCAAACCTTGATGATACCGGATTGGATTCAGGGAGGCATCATCCGGTGAATTTGATGAGAGAGACCATTGGATCCACGCGCAGCCTGTGCCCGGAGTGCCTGAAGACCATACCGGCAACGAAGGTGGCTGAGAACGACGCCATCTATCTGGAGAAGGAATGCCCCGAGCACGGCAAGTTCCGCACCATCATCTGGCGCGGGGTCCAGGATTATAAGGACCTGACCAGGTACGCCTGCGAGCTGTCCAAGCCTCTAAAGGTGGCCATCCAGGAGAAGGACCGCTGCCCCGAGGTGTGCGGGCTCTGCCCCGATCATAACCAGCATACCTGCCTTGTCGTCCTGGAGATCACCAACCAGTGCAATCTCAAGTGCCCCATCTGCTTCGCCTCCGCCAATGAGAAGTACAAGTTCCATCCCAGCATGGACGAGATCAAGAAGATGTACCAGCACATGCTGGATTACGTCAGCCATCCCATCTGTGTGCAAATCTCCGGAGGTGAGCCGACGATCCGGGACGACCTTCCGGACATCGTCAGGCTGGGCAAGAGCATGGGCATCGACCATATCGAGGTGAACACGAACGGAGTGAGGTTCGGCCAGGACCTTGAGTTCCTGCAGAAGTGCAAGGACGCCGGTGTCGATTCGCTGTACTTCTCCTTCGATGGCATGACCTCCGATGTGTACATGGCGACCTGCGGCAAGGACCTCCTGCAATCGAAGCTGAACGCCGTGGAGAACTGTGCCAAGGTCGGCCTGGGCGTCACCCTCGTCTGTGTCGTCTCACCGAACATCAACATCAACCAAGTGGGCGATGTCGTGCGGTACGCCAAGAGCAAGGTGCCTACCGTGAAGGGCATCCACTTCCAGCCCATCGCCTATTTCGGCCGCTATCCAATCACGCCGAGGGACCTTGACCGCGTCACCATCCCCGATCTGCTGAAGGCGATAGAAGAGCAGACAAAAGGGGAGCTCAGGGCGGACAACTTCATTCCCACATCCTGCAGTAATGTGCACTGCGATGCCAAGTCCATGTCGGTCATCTTGGAGGATGGTTCCATGTTCCCGCTGACCTCCCGTGCGTTGGGGCCGCCAAGGGAGACCAAGGCCATCGCCACCAAGACCCGGAAGGAGATATCCGACCTCTGGCGCTACATCGAGGAGTCATTGACGCTGGAGGAGGACGCAGCCGGAGAGAACACCTGGGGCTCATTCATCGAAAGGGCCAAGACGATGTACCTCACGGTCAGCACTATGGCCTTCCAGGACGCCTGGAACGTGGAGACGGAGAGGCTGTGCAACTGCTGCATCCATACCATCACTCCGGACGGCAAGCTCATCCCGTTCTGTCTGTTCAACATCAACGGGGCGAACGGTAAGACCCTTTACCGGCACGAGATGTGGTCCAAGTTCGCCAAGAAGGAATGAGATGGCATTGATGGAAAAGGGCCACGAGTGCCCGGAATGCAGGGAGGAGGAGCCGATCGCTCCGATCCTGTTCTTGGGATTGGGGGGCATGCTGGCGTTCTTCTCCTTTGCATTCTGGATCGTCACGTTCGTGGCCGAGCCGGGCATGTTACCCCTGGCCGCCGGCATGACCGTCGTCGGCGGGGGAATGATGGCCTATGGCTGGTATTTGATCAGCCAGAGGAAAAAGCGGAAGCTCAAGGCGCATCAAGCGGCGGTGGAAAAGGCAAAATGTGATTATTGCGGCGGGCAGAACGACCCTGGCACCACCAAGTGCCAGTTCTGCGGCGCACCACTTTTCTGATTCAACGGTTCTTGGTCTTACCGACCGAGTTACGGTAGTTGGCCAGGATATCGTTCATGTAGCTAGCTACGAACGCCTCCTGCTCCTTCGTCTTGACGTTAAACTCCTGCAGCGGGAACTCCGTGTCGCAATAGACGCAGCGGGCCAAGCGGCAGTTGGTGGTGGACTTCGGACATCCGACGCACGCGATCGCCCTTGACTGGAACAGGCTGAACTCCTTGCCACACCTGGGACACTTGATCCTCTTGGTGGTCTTCATCAGCTGCGGTGTAACACCAGCCCTTTGAAGTTCCGGGGTCAGGGGCATCTAAAAACCTCTGGAATCAGGGAAAGCGCCCCGGTTATAAATAATGTGGCTGGAACGCATGCTAACTCTTCTCCAGCTCGCTCCGGGTGGGCTCGAACTCCGGCGGGAACAAAGCAGGCCAGCGCAAGAACGGCCTGAACGGATAGGGAGAGAACGCGTCGGTGACCTTGATCCCCTCCACTATCTGCGACAGACGGCCGATGGGTATCACCATGACCAGCTCGTCGTCCTGCACCAGTCCCCACATCCGGTCCCCGGCGCAAGGGACCTCCAAGATCGCACTGCCGGTATCGATGGCCCGCGCCACGCTCTGGCAGACCGCCGCCTGGCCGGTTATGGGGTTGTCTATCACCTCTCCCTTGGCATAGCTGAGGCCCAGCAGCACCTTGAGCGCTTGACCGGGCGTAACGTAGATGATGACGACATCGGGATCGAAATCAGCGAGGTCCAGCGCTGCCGTCCTTACCCCTCCGTTCAGCACGTCGGGGCGAAGCGCGGCCACATGGGTCTGCAATATTCTGGCCGCCTCCTCGTCCTTGGTGAACGAGCGGTTCAGATCACCGTCCCTCAGCCTGGCCGGTTCCCTCACCATGCCCAGGCAGACCTCGGCCCAGAGGCATTTGTTCCCCTCCGTCGACGAGGCCACCACGCCCTCGTCCCTCTGATATCTGGACAGGGCGATCATCTGGCACAGGCAGGTGGTGCGCAGCACCTTCACCTTATCGACCGCCAGCTCCTCCGCCGGCAAAAGGCGCAATGCCACGGGATCGGTCCTCAGTCTAAGTTCCTGGACAAGGTCCCGGTGAAGCCCAGCAAGCTCGCTGCGGTCCATGCTCCGGGATGCCCGTGGCCGGTAGATAACGATGCCTGTCGGACAGCAATGGTTTTTTCTCTCCTTCTCCATCAGGTAGCGTTGAAACCGATCGAGCGGATCAAACTGATGTTGGCCAGGACGCAGCTGGTCTCCAACAAGATCGCGGACGATGAGGAACATCCACTCCAGGCCCAGATCGAGATGAAGGTCAGGCTGGAGCTGAAGCACGACAAGGACTTCCGCCGCGCCCTGGGCCGTTCTCGCCTCTCCGATGTCACCCGCCAGGACATGGTGGAGTTCCATCTTCACAAGTTTCGCAAGCAGATGAGATACGTCAATGCCAACTCGACCTTCTACCGCGATCGGTTCAAGGCGCTCGGCCTCAGGCCGGAGGACATCGTCACCTACGAGGACCTGCTCAAGGTGCCTGTCACGGAACCATCAGACCTGGCCGAGGACCCCTATGGCTTCCTCTGCGTCTCGCAGACCGAGGTCATGCGGGCCTTCACCACCACTGGCACCTCGGGGCAGAGGAAGAGGCTGTTCTACACCCAGAGGGACGTGCTGAACATCGTCGATTCCATTGCCTCTGCCATCCGGAACGTGGGCATGACCGGGAACGATACGCTCCACATCATGTTCCCAGCGGTCAGCGCGTGGGACCCCAGCCTCATGCTGGACAGCGCCTGCAAGGTAGCTGGTCTGCGCTCCAAGGTCTGCAGCGACATCGACGTGGAGAAACAGCTCCAGGCGATGAGGGACTCCCAGGCGAAGGTCATCATCGGGCTCACCTCCTTCATCTACAGGATCACCGTCCTGGCCCGGGACAAGCATGACCTGCGCGCCTTCGGCGTCAAGGCCATCATCTGCTCCAGCGAGCCTTTGAGCGAGGCGGTACGGCACGAGATCGAGGCGGCGTGGGGTTGCAAGGCGCTGACCCAGTACGGCATGACCGAGATGGGCCTGGCCACCGCCATCGAATGCTTCGCCCAGGACGGGATACACCTGGACGAGGGCAACTATCTCTGTGAGTGCATCGACCCGGCCACCGGTAAACATCAGCCGGACCGCGTCGAGGGCGAGCTGATATGGACCAGTTTGAACATGCAGGGCAGCCCGCTGCTCCGCTACCGTTCCTACGATCTGTCATGTTACATCTCCCCGCCCTGCGGATGCGGATACACCACGGTCGGCAAGATGGGCAAGCCCAAGGGAAGGATCAACGGGGAGACGAAGATAGGTCTGGGGGACAAGATATGGCCCTCAATGTTCGACGAGGCGGTCCTGGGCGTGTCAGGCGTGCTGGGCTACCAGGTCATCATCGACAAGGCGGGCTTCAGGGACCATCTCACCTTCAACGTGGAATACCATGGCGACGCCAGCGGCGTTCCGGCCGCGATAAAGGACAAGCTCATGGCCCTGGACGAGATCAAGATCGGGCTGGACAGCGACCTCATCGACCCGTTGGTGGTGGAGATCCTGCCGGAGCGGAAGGATTTCGTGCTGAAGCAGAAGACCATCGTCGACAACCGCCCCCTGTTCGATAAGAAGTGAGCCATCGACCGCTTTCTGCGGGGCCGACCTATGTTTATCTAGGCGTTCCGCTTTGCTCCAATCCTGATGAGAGCGGGTGTCGTCTTTGTCCAGGGAGCTGCGCCTGAGCATGTCCAGGCGCTGCACGGCGCTTTCGATACGCTAGGCATAAAGGGCACTGTGGCGCAGGTGCGCAAGAGAAAGGACCTGGACGACCTGGACTGCCTGATAATTCCCGGCGGCGAGAGCACGACGATCTCGAAGCTCTTGCTCCGTTTCGATCTGGCCGACGAGATAAGGCGCATGGCCGCCGATGGCGTCCCGATCATGGGGACCTGTGCTGGCTGCGTCCTCCTATCGAAGCAGGGGGACGAGCAGGTGGCCAGGACCCAGACGGAACTGCTGGGGCTCATGGACATGCAGGTCGACCGCAACGCGTTCGGCAGGCAGAGGGAATCGTTCGAGACGAGCTTGAGGGTAGAAGGTCTGAACGAGCCGTTCCCGGCCGTGTTCATCCGAGCTCCCCTCATCAAGAAGGTTTGGGGTGGCTGCAGACCGCTGGCGAAGCATGGGGACGATATCGTCATGGCCAGACAGGAAAATCTGCTGGCCCTGTCGTTCCACCCCGAGCTTTCCGGCGATACCCGGCTGCATCAGATGCTTTTAAAAATGATCTGACCTAGCCCTTTATCGCCTTGATGATGGCCGCCAGGGAGCTCAGGTCATCGTTCTCGGCGATGGTGCCCGTGACGATGATGTTCGCTCCGGCCCTCTTGACCGCCAATGCCTGCTCTGGCTTCCTGATCCCACCACCGATGATCAACGGGACGGATATGGTCTTCTTGACCGCCGCGATCATCTCGCTAGAGACGGGCTCAGGCGCGCCCGAACCGGCCTCCAGGTAGACCAATTTCATGCCCATGTACTCGGCGGCCAACGCATATGCGCTGGCCAACTTCAGATCGTCCCTGGGGATGGGGTCCGCCTGTCCAACCTCTCCGACCTTCATTCCCGGAGCGACGATGATGTAGCCCATGGCGATCGGCTCGAGGTTGATCTTCTTGATTATGAGCGATCCGGCCACCTGCTCTCCGATGACCATCTTCACGTTGCGGCTGTTGAGCATGCTCATGAAGTAGATGGCATCGCAATAAGGGCTGATGGCGTGTGCCCCGGAAGGGAAATAAATGACCGGCAGTGAGCACATCTTCTTGATGGCCAGCACGGTCTCGTCCAGGTTCTTCTGGGTGACATCGGTGCTTCCGCCCACCATGATCGCATCGCTGCCGAAGGATTGAGCCTGCTTGGCGATCCTGCCTGCCTCCTCTGGGTCCTGCTTTGCAGGGTCCAGCAGGGTCATGTGCAGCACGCCTTTCGGAATCCTCTCATCGATGTATTCCTTGACCTTCATTGTAATCCTCCCAACAGGAATGCTATCAGAGCCACGAGCATGCCATACTTAGCGAACTTCTGGCCAAGCCTGGGGCTTCGGAATTGAACAACGGAGGCATATATAAAGATTCCATCGGCCACAATGACCGGCACCAGATACAGCGGGCCGAAGGTGCCAGTGAGATATGGGACCGGGGACAACGATACCGCCCCGATGATGGCGACGGCACCTACGACCCCTGCCCATTTCGTGCCGATTCGTTTCGGAAGGGTGTAACGGTCGAAGTCCGCCTCCATGTCCTCGATGTCCTTTATGACCTCCCTCCCCAGTGTCGCCAATCCCGCCAGCAGGGCAAGGATGTATGTCCTGGACAGCGCGTCCACGATCGTCCCGCCCAGCAGGAACAGCATGGCGGTAAGAGCGGCGATCGTTAGGTTGCCTGAGAATCCTCTCTTCTTCGTGCTCAGTTCGTAAAGGAGCATGAGGGCGACGGCCGTGACCACGACCACGATGGACTGCCAGTTGAGGAAGAGCGAAAGTGCGACAGAGACGATGAAGCAGACGGCGGACACCTGAAGCACCGTCTCGGGCCGCATCATTCCTGAAGGAATGGGCCGCTCAGGGTGCCCCTGCTTGTCGACCTCCCTGTCGATGTAATCATTAAGAGAGTTCCCTGCTGCGATGAAGAAGAACACGACCCCGGCGCTGAATATGACCGCCACCGGTCTGTCGATCAGATGGTATCCGGCAGCTACCCACAGGCCCATGATCAGTCCCACGATGCCCATGATGCAGTTGCCTATGCGGAACAGCTGCAGGTATTTGTTCACGACCCGGCATCACCGTGGCCAGTATAAATCATTCCTGGGTCGGTGAGGAGGAAAGGGTTAGATACCACTTGCTTTAATCCGCCAATCATGATGCCGGCGGACATGCTCTCAGAGGTGGAGCAGGTCAAGTCGATAGTGGCCCGTTACTTTCCCATTTACGATGTGAAGGTGAACTACCAGGCGGTCACGCTCTATGTCACCCCGATCTCCACCGAGATCGAGGACAAGTTCGACAAGATGCGCATCGAGATGAAGGGGCTGAAATACATACCCTTCCTGGCGCACAAAGGCGGAGAGTACACCATCACTGTCATCAGGGCCCAGGAAAGAGCCACCCGCGGCCTGGGCTTCAACGTCGTTCTCCTGATCATCACGGCCTTCACCATGGTCATCGCCGGAGCGGTCCTGTGGGGCTCATATTCCGGTGATACTGATCTGTTCTCGCTGAACAACTTACTATGGGGGTCGGTCTATTTCGCCATACCGCTCATGACCATTCTGGGAGTCCATGAGCTATCCCATTTCCTGATGTCCAAGCGGCATAATGTGGCCGCATCACTGCCGTTCTTCATCCCGTCCATCCCGCCGCTGGGCACGATGGGGGCCTTCATCTCTCTGCGGGACCCTATACCCAACCGAAAGGCGTTGGTGGACATCGGGATCGCTGGGCCGATCGGCGGTCTGCTGGTAACCATACCCATTGCGATCCTGGGTTTCTGGCTCACGTCATCCGGCACGCCGGTAGGGGCAGTGCCGCAGGAGGGTCTCATCGGTATGGGGGCGCCGTTGCTCTATGACCTGATCCAGCTCTTCGTTCCGATGTCGCAGAACGTTTACGTCCATCCCCTGGCCTTCGCGGCCTGGGTGGGCTTCCTGGTCACCGCCATCAACCTCCTCCCGGCCGGTCAGCTGGACGGCGGGCATGTGGCGCGCGGCCTGCTCGGTGAGAATGCCAGATTCCTCAGCTATGCGGTCATGGGCATCCTCATGTTCCTCGGCATATTCCTTTACACCGGATGGCTTCTGTTCGGTCTGATCGTCATATTGCTGGGGATGAACCACCCTCAGCCGCTGGATGACGTCAGCAAGCTGGACATCAAGAGGAAGGCACTGGGCGTGGGGGCCATCGTCCTGCTCTTGCTGACGTTCAGCCCGGTGCCGCTCTACACCACCGAGGCCGATTTCCACTATGAGGTCGATGTGGTCGGCGGGAACGTCGTCAACATCACCGCCGGCAGCACCGCCATGATATACATGGAGATCAAGAACGTGGGCAACACGAACTATACGATGACCATGGTGGTGATGAACGTCCCGTCGGAGTGGGGTAGAGGCCTCAATCTGGAAAATCAGACCGGGGTCACGACCGAAAGGGTCACCTTCGATCTTCATTATCAAGAGACCAGGACGGTCGTCCTGGAGCTGATCGTCCCGGCGACAGCGGTCCATGGGCAGTATAACATAATGGTCGACGCTGTCTCGAAGAACAGCAATGGGGATGCGAAGATCACCATTCAGACGCCATTGACGATCAACGTCTCCTGAGCACCATATAGTATCTGGAGAGCGAGCGGTGCACCCTCTGGTCATGTCTCTCCTCCAGGACCAAATTTTCCGGGATGACGACATCGCGGGGGAACACCATGCACAGCCTTCCATCCGCGCGGACCGTCTGGGCCATGACGACCAGGCTGCGCGAATACAATGAATCCAGCGCTTCCCTGTTGGTACTGGTGGAACGCCCGTACGGGGGGTCGGAAGCGACCCCGTCCACCTCGCCGAACACCTCGGCCGCCTTGCCCACGTCGATGGCCTCCAGTCTATCGGCCTTAAGCCCGAAGTGTTCCAGGTTCTGCGCGCAGCCCTCGATCATCTCCGGTGAAAGGTCGGAACCATAGACCTTCATACCGAGCATGGCCGCTTCGATGAGGAGGCCGCCAGTGCCGCAGAACGGGTCCAATACTCTATCTCCGGCCTTGGCCCCGGTCATGTTGACCACTGCCCTGGCATAACGAGGATGGAGGGAAATGGGGGAGAAGAACGGCCGCTCCTTCACCTTACGGAGATCGTACTGGCTTCTATCGATCTCGATGAGCTTGTGATGGACCAGCAACCTATCGGATATCAACCCTCTTATCTCGACCTGCGGTGCGGCAAGATCGACCTTCCTATCGGATACGTAATTAGCTGCGATCTTGATGGTGAGCTGTTCAGAATCAATTCCCTGCCCCAGTTCCCTGTACCTTCGTACCCTGACCGATGCGGTCCCCTCAGGCAGCTCAGAACGAGGCCCGATGAAATTGCCGTCAAGATAATGGCCTAGGAATCTTCCGATACGATGCGTCAACGCAAGTCTGGCCGCAACCATTTCTAAACGGTCTTCAGGAAAACGAATGACCGCGTAGCCCGGCCCATTTAGCTCGAGGGCATGCGAGGGGCATTCTGCCCGGACCGTAGCAAGAAGTTCTGCCAGGGGGAGCGAGGGATGCTCCCCTGACAGTTCAAAAAGGAATGTTCCATCCGCCGATCCTTGCATCAACGGAGGTGGAGATGTTTCAGTCCCTTATACCTTCCTCAGAGACCGTGATGACCACCTCAGCCTCTGGGAGGTTGGGCGAGTCGATCAGCCTGGCAATGCGCTTGCCGCCCTTGCTCTTCCTCAGGTAGAGACGGTAGGTGGACGCATGCCCTACGATATGGCCTCCGACCGGCCTGGTGGGGTCACCGAAGAACGCATCGGGCTTGGCCGCGACCTGGTTGGTGACGGCGATGACCGCGTTGTTCACATCGGCGAAGCGCAGCAGGTCATGCATGTGCTTGTTGAGCAGCCCTTGCCTCTCTGCCAGCGTTCCTCTTCCCACATATTCAGCGCGGAAGTGAGCGGTCAGAGAGTCGACCACCATCAACTTGATGGGGGTCTTGAGGGCGATCTCCTGGGCCTTCTCCACCAACAGCATCTGGTGAGAGGAGTTAAAAGCCCTCGCCACATGGATCTTCTGCAATGTCTCGATCGGATCCAGGTCCAGCGCCTCGGCGATCTGCACGATACGTTCGGGGCGGAACGTGTTCTCAGTGTCGATCACGATCACATCCCCGTCCAAGCCGCCCTTCGACACAGGCATTGTCGCGTTGACCGCCAGCTGGAAGCACATCTGGGTCTTCCCGCTGCCGAACTCACCGAAGAACTCGCATATGGACTGGGTCTCAAGTCCCCCGCCGAGCAGCTCGTCGAAGGCCTTGGAACAGGACGTCAGGCGGTTCAATTTCTTTCTTCTCTCCAATATGGAGTCACCGGATTCGAAGCCGCCTACATCCGCCGCCTGCTTGGCGGCCGCTATGATCTTCACAGCGGTGCTTTCCCCGATATCGGCCACATCTGCCAATGTCTTCGGGTTCTCGACCGCTATCGACATCAGATCGTTGTAACCGGCATCACGTAGCTTCTCTGCAGTTGCGGGACCGACACCTGGCAACTCTTCCAATTTCACTTCTGCCATTGATGCACCTACCATTGGTTATCTCGGTGAGGATATTATTACTAGCGATGGGAGGTCACCGAAAGTACCATCATACCGACCGCAAGGATGCCGTATAAAAGATATCATTGCAATCAAACGCACCGCCCCGTCTCTGTCATAACTTTAATAAGCGGCATGGGATTAACCCGTCTTCATGGCTCAGAAGAAGGTAAAGGAGCCCCAAAAGAAGGAAGCTCGCAAGAAATCAGAGGAGAGCTTCGAATGGACCCCTCCAGACTTTAATGAGAGGGAGTTCCTTGAAAAGGATATCAGGGGTACCAAGATTCTCATGGTCTCCGCAATGATGTCCGTCATATGCGGCGCGGTGGCCTTTGCATTCCAATCCGTTTCTTGGATCATTGGACTGGTCGTGATCCTGGCCGGGATGATATCCCTGCGGTATCTCTACCCCATGTTCAAGCTCGACCTGAAGGACATAGACAAGAAGACCTGGGCCGCCAACCTGTTCATGTTCTTCCTGCTGTCCTTGGGCATCTGGATCATGCTGCTGAACCCGCCATTCAGTTGAAATCCCTTAAGAAATTTCCCAAGGTTGTCTTTTATCCAGCATTCCTGATAGGGCCGATTCCATCCCGCCCTTCCTCGATTCCTTATCGTCGAAGACGCGCAGCTCGACATTCTTGAATGCGCTACCCATCGCTGCCGATTGTACGCTCCCCTCGACGGCCGCCTTGGCGCTGGTGAACTTCCTTTCCACGAAGACCACCCAGCGGCCATCCTCGATGAACGGTGCTCCGAGGCCTTCCGCCCTCCAGCGGCGCAAGAAGTCCTGAGAGTTCTCCATCCACACGGGAGGGCCTACGTGCTTCCTTCCCCGGCTCAGAACATCATTCTCCAGCAGTAACGTCCATTGGATGCGCTCTTTCTCGACGTGGAGGTGCTTGGCTTGCACCTGGAAACCCTCGTGTTCCAAGACCGTGGCGATCCCATCCAACGTCTTTCTGGCCTGTGGGTAGAGGTTGTCATCGATCAAAACTGGCCGGTCTGCCTCGACGCTCAGGACCTTCATTCCTATCGAATCAATGATATCATCTATCTGCGACTGGGTCAAAACATCCCTCTTCCTCGGGAAGAAGAATCTCTCGTCTGGACATTGCGAATACTCTGCGCAGGCATGAATAAAGAGGGCGAACTTATCCGTGGACAATGCAGATGCCACATTTCGGTTCTTGTCAACTGGATCGTAGAATACCAATGGCGAATCGAACTTCATCTGGCCTTTTCCTTCGATCTCGATCTTTGTGCCATACTTCCATTTGGATGCCCGCTCGATCACTGTGCGAAAATCACCATATCTTAGGATCAACAGCTCGACCAGGTAACCAGAAAAACCTTGGACCTTGGCCTCTGCCCCATAGGCCCCTATTCCTTTCATGAACTGCTTAAGGACCCTAACCTCGTCCCTTTGGCCTGCCTTCAGATGGGATAGCATATAATCAGTATGGAACGGGGTGCGGTCGACCGCAGACATCAGTGTGCTAGGGTCCTTGATCCCATAACATGGAACGATGTCCGCCTCGAACCCATCGAACATCCCGTGGACATAGGGATGTTCAGCATACCTTTCCTCCCGTTCTTCGAGAAGGTCCCTACCGATCTCTAGACCGATCCGGTCCATTTCCGGTCTGGGCGTCCCCTCCGAAAATAGGATGAACACATCGATGTCCGGTCTAGATACATATGTACCCTTTGCGACCGAACCAACGACCTTGATCTCCATGACACTTTCTATCATCGAGGTACGAGCTCGAACCGCACTAACTAGACGATCCGTGGCAGCCTTGACCTCTTTCTCAAGGCCAGCCGTGGGCCGGATCTTGTGGCCGATCTCCTGTTCCAGTCGCATTGAGGGTGAAGCCTCAATGTATGGCTTATTCTTTTGCCTTTAAACCAACATGATGCATTGTTTGTTACTAAGGCCAAATTTCATAATATCCTTCCCTCCTAGCTCACATATCATGCAATATGCCGAAGGTCCGCTCGTAGTGACTTTACAGATTTGCGTACGTAAAATGTCGATATTAGCCAGACAGTGGATGTATCATCCACTAACAAATTTATTTAAAATTTTCAAAATTAAACACTTGTATATTTTTTTTCTGTCCAGTAAAAAACGCACCCTTTATCATTCAAGATAATATCAACCCTAAAATCTAAAATTGATTAATTAATTTTAAAATTAAATGAAATAATCGACCCGAATTGTTTTCACATCTGGCTAGTCAAATATTTCTTCGTTTTAATTGATTTTATATGTTATATATATTATGATAATTATAATTAATTTAATAAATGTATTATTATATTTACAAATTTTGGATACCCAATTTGACATATATAATATTCATGAAAAATAATTGATTTTAATCATTCCAGATAAATTATAACAATTATAATCAGTTTTACATGTTTTATTATAATTATAGTATAATTAATATAGCTAATTATATGGTATAGAAAGATAAAAATACCTTAATATACTAAAAAAGTTAGTATTGTGTTCGAAATGGGTGAGAGGTAGAAGTTGGGGAGTGGTTCAACCTCGATCTCATTTGTTTGGAGGAGTCTATAGGGGTGTCAAAATGTTGGACATAAGTAGTGTGAACTATGACGCCATATTCAGGCGTTACGACATACTTGTCGAAGCGAAGGAAAAGCCCGAGGACATTGCCGCCAAGATCCTTCCGAAGGATGCTCTCCTGAAGAAGGTTGCGGAGGACGTCGTCTTTATGAAGTATAAGGACGTCGAAGCCGACACGAAGGCTGCCATGGAGAAGTACAAGCCAGAGGAAGTCATCGAGAAGGCCCTGGTTAAGGGAATGGATGTTGTTGCCGAGCTTTACGGCCGCGGTATCTACTACCTGCCCCATGTGATGGTTTGCGCCGACGCTATGGACAAGGGTATCAAGCTCTGCGAGAAGAACATCAAGGGAGAGAGGCAGACGAAGGGCAAGATCATCTTGCACGTTGCCGAGGGTGACCCCCACGACATCGGTAAGAACATTGCCATGGTTCTGCTCAGGTCCGCCGGATATGCCACCATCGACATGGGCCGTGATGTGCCAGTCGTTGATGTGCTGGACCTGGTTGAGAAGGAGAAGCCCGATGTGCTGACTGGAACTGCTCTGATGACCACGACCATGTCTGCATTCCCGAGGATCTCTGAGAGGCTGGCCGAGAAGGGCATAGAGATGCCGTTCATCTGCGCCGGCGGTGCAGTCAACCGTGCGTACGTCGAGTCATTCCCCATGGGCGTGTACGCGGAGAAGGCTGCTCAGGGCCCTGTCCTGGTCGGAAAGGCCATGGACGGATGGGACTGGAAGAAGATCAGGTCCAAGTGGGATGACGTGGTGAAGGGGTGATCTAAGATGGCAATAAAGAGATTTACCAAGATGGAATACAAGAGCGCCGACGACATGGTCTTCGGTGAGGCAAAGTACCCCCTGACCTATGGTCTGGGCCAGAAGATTGGTGCCGGAACCGTCGTTCCAGAGATCAACTTCGCTCCAAGGCCTGGCGCTGAGAAGAACCCAGCGACCCTGACCCGCGAGTACGTTGACTACATCACCAAGGACATTCTCGACCGCGCTGTGACCCTCGGTTTCCCGGCGGTTCAGCTCGAGAACGAGTGGATCCACCAGATGGGTAACGACCCGGAGAAGTTCGCGAAGCCGGTTGTCGCTGGACAGAAGGCCTTGATGCAGAAGTACCACGATGAGTACGGCATCGCGCTGTCCATCCGCCACACCTGCGCCGACCCGCGCCTGGCTGAGAAGGGCCTGCGCCCGGGAATGGACAAGACCCACATGTACCCAGAGAAGACCATCGAGTCCTTTGAGGTTGCAGCGGAGAACGGCGCCGATGTGCTGTCTGTCGAAACGATGGGCGGCAAGGAAGTGTCCGACTACGCGATTCTGCACCAGGACATAAAGGGATGGCTGTTCGGTATCGGCTACCTGGGCTCCATGGATATGGAGTGGATCTGGCCCCAGATCGTTGAGGTCGCCAAGAAGAACAAGATCATCGCTGGCGGCGACACCAACTGCGCTGGTGCCAACACCTCGATGTTCATGGCCGGTGGCTACCTGGACAAGGATATCCCGAGGACGTTCTCTGCAGTTACCCGCTGCATTGCCTCTGCCCGTACCCTCGTTGCATACGAGTGCGGTGCGACTGGCCCGGACAAGGACTGCGGCTATGAGGGCCCGATCCTGAAGTCCATCAGCGGAAAGCCGTCTGCCCAGGAGGGCAAGGGCGCCCAGGATGCCCACGCTGACTTGATGGGTAACCTGATCGCTCAGGTCTGCGACCTGTGGTCCAACGAGTCCGTCGAGTACCACCCAGAGTTCGGTGGGTCCTCCGTGGCTTGCTGGCTCGGTGTGATCGGCTACGAGGCCGCTCTCATGAACACCGCCAAGCAGCTGAAGCAGGACAAGCTCCTCCGTGACCTGTACGCGGCCACTGACAGCTACCGCAGCCCAGAGGGCTTCTGCCTGAGGTACGACAACGCCTACAAGATCGGTCAGGCCATTGTTGAGGAGGGCAACGATATCTACCTCCGCAGCAGGGCTGCCGGCCTGAAGGCTGCAGAACTGATCGCTGAGAGCAACGCCAAGGGCGGTCTGAAGCTGAGCAAGCACGAGAAGGACATGCTCAACAAGATCACGACCGACCTGAAGGCTCTGCCCGACTCTGCGAGCAAGTTCGAAGAGCAGTGCCTCAAGGAGTACAAGAACGTCCCGATGTTCAACCCCAAGAACTACGGACTGTAAGCGGAGAGGAGCTCCTAGGTTCCACTTCAAACCCTTTCCCCTTTTCTCTTTTTTATGCAGCTCCTAGTTGCCATGGACTGCATTTAAAAGAAGAGGGGTTGTTTTTATCTAAACAACAACCAAGAGGATTTTCTTTCGATCATCTGGCCATTGAAAATCATCGATCGGCATGTTTGACAAATGATGATTCGCTAGTGTTAGAAATGATGATCCCAGGCCCTCGCCTGGGAGATAAAAAGGAAATTTAGCTCTTACCACCGATCTTCAGCTGCTTGAAGACGAAGACCTTCTCCGGGCAGATGCGCTCGCATCTCAGGCAGGCAGTACCGTTACATAGGTCCGACCGGACAGAGATCTTGAACTCGTCCCTGGCATCCTCGATGCTGATGGCGTTCTCGGGGCATTCCTCCTCGCATTTGCGGCAGCCGATGCAGCGCTCGAAGGCACCGACGATGGTGGTGCCGATGTCCCTGAGGATCTTCAGGCCAGCGGCGCCAACGACAGGTATGTCTCGCTCGACGATGCGGTGCACCTTGGCCTCGCGGAACTTTTCCGGCAATGGCTGGATGCCCTTTGCATCGAGGAAGAAGTTGTACATGTCCCTGGTCATTCCTTCCTGCCACATGCCCAGCTCCTGGAGGTAGATGGTCTCGAAGACCTTGTCCATGGCGAACATGATGTGGTTGGCGCGGATACTGTTGGCGATCGTCTGCAGCTTGTCCATCATCTGCGGGTCCCTGACAATGTCGGTGGCACAGGCCAGCGAGGTGTTGCCCACCTGGTAGATGGTCTTCGGCGTGGCCGGTATCAGACCGACCTTCTGCGCCTTCAGGGCGTCAACGTAGGTTCCGGAGGCACCGGACATGTACATCGTGTCCAGATCATCGAACTTGACGCCCGCATGCTCCAGCAGGGTGAAGTGACCGGCGCGCATGGCGCCGAACGCCTTCGAGGCCTCCAGGAAGTCCTTCGGGTCCAGGAAGACCCCGTCCTGCAGGTGGATCTTTCCGTCCATTGTCGTGAACCGGGGAGGCTGGATGGTGCCCCATTCGATACCCGCCGCGATGGCCGCGACCACACCGGTACCGGTGATGCCCTTCGCCATCCCGTGCATCTTGCCCTCTTCGACCACGTTCCCCGTGTTGACCTCGACCAGGTCCCCCTGCTGCGGCAGGATGGTGTCATCCAGCACGGAGCAGCGCCAGTAGTTGTCCACATCCACATCGGTGATGGCGCCCGGGGATGCCAGCATGCCGAAGTGCACGGACTGTCCTTCCATGGCCGGACCGGCCGCGGCCGATCCGGTGAAAATGTCATCTCCGACCTTCAACGCCATCTCGGCGTTCGTGCCGTAATCGGTCACAAGGCAGGTCTCCTTCCTCTCCAACAGACCTGTCTTGTACATCATGGCCAGCGCATCTGCGCCGATCTCATGCTTTATGGAAGGGGGAATGTAAACATCGGTGTTCTTCCCGCCCAGGTCGATGCCGATCTTGTCGGACGCCAGCACCTTGGCGTCGCGCTTCTGGTGCTCCACCCCTCTGACCTTCAATGCCCTTTCACCGGCGAAGGCCAGGTCCCTGATCTCCATGTTCTGGAAAATGGACAGCTGGATGGGATTGCCACATACGGCGATCCGCCCCACCTGGGTCTTATCGATGCCCAGGAGGTCTATCAGCCTGTTGATCGTGTCGACCATTAGATGGTTCGCCAGGTTCTGGTCCACCTCGATGCAGAAGGTCAGGTGGTCCATCACGTTCGCGCCTGGGACCGGGTGGCGCACAGTCATCGCAGTGGACAAGATCTGTCCGCTGTCCAGGTCGATCGCGTGCATCCTTGTTCCGCTGGTCCCGATGTCTATTGAGATTCCGTACATTCGTTTGCTCCCCCAGAGATCTTCCTAATGCTCGTGTTCACATTCACAATGATGGCCGGCGCGATGCACGCCGATCTGCTCGTCCAAGGGCTCCAACTCCTTGTCCAAGCTGGCCTCCACCTCTTCATCATCGAGGTTCAATACGGCCGCCATCACCTTAACGGTTCCTTTTTTCACCGTGTCGCCACGCAGCTCGTCGACGACCTCGGCGCCTAGACCGGTGTCGACCACGCTGTACTTCAGCACTCCGACGTCGGTCTCCGCGATCATCTTCACGTGGCCGATGACCGCGCCCCTGTCCTCCAGGTCCTTGGCCCAGGCCACGATGAACTTCTTCATGGCCGACCTGAGCTTGGCCGATTTGATCGGAAGGTGCTCAAGATGCAGCAACGTTCCGTGGCTGCCCGCATGTGCCAGTTCCTTCGAGTTCTCTTCCATCAAGCCACCACCCTGGCCAATAGCATGTTCTCCACATCATCGATCTTGTCCCCGCGCTTGGCGCTGGTGACCAGCACCTGGGCCTTGGGGTTCAATCCATGCAATAGGTCGCTCACATCGGCGATCTTGGCGTCGTCCACCAGGTCGCACTTGTTCAATGCCACGACGTCGACGTCCTCGATCTGGCGGCGGAAGAACAGCTCCGCCTCGCGGTAGATCTTCTCTGCCCGATAGGCATCCACGACGCAGATGGCTAGCTTGTCCTCGTACTCAACCATCGAGGTGCGTATGAGATTATTGATCTTGGACGGCAGCGCTATGCCGGTCGGCTCGATGAAGACGAAATCGGCCTTGAAGTCCTTCGAGACCGTGCGCAGGGTATTGGTCAGGCTGCCCGACAGGGAGCAGCAGATGCATCCTTCCGTCAACTCCACGCTGTTCAGCCCGTAGGAATCGATCAACGCTCCGTCTACGCCGACCTCGCCGACCTCGTTGACGATGATCGCCACCCTTTTTCCTCTTTTACCTAGCCTCTTACCGAGGTCTATCATCAATGTGGTTTTACCGCTTCCCAGGAACCCCGATATGAGACAGATTATCATGTGCTCCAATGAAGCGACTGGATATGTTATAATACTTGTGGCCAGTCGTTCTGACGGATGAAAAAAATCAATCTAGGGTGCTCTGCGGGATGTCCTGGTCCAGGATCTCCCCGGTCCCCTGCTGGCCCCGCTTCGCTATCCTGATATTCTTCCCGACCGTGACGGTCATCAGGTCCTCCGCGGCAACGGTCTTCACACCGCTGTTCTCCTCGATGTATCTGGCCTGCTTGTCGGTGCCGTCGAAGATGAGCTTCGCCCCGAAATGGGTCAGTAACGCCATCTCCGGCCTGACCCGCTTGACGATCTCGGCCGCATCCTCGGTGCAGATGTGGTTCGGCACGCGAGCCTTTAGCGGCCTTGTCAGAGCGAGTATTAAGATGCGGCAGCCCTCGTGCTGCTTGACCACATCATCGTCCAGCTCGGTGTCGCTCATGTAGCCTATCTTGCCGTCGCTGGTATGGAATATGAACCCGACACCGGTGGGGTCGCTGTGCTTGGTCTTGACCACGCCGATGCGCATCATGCCGATGCGAACCTCGTCACCAGGCGTCACCATGACCTTCTTGTCCGGCAGGGACAGGTGATAGTTAGACAGCGCAGGGCCGTGGCCATCGCCCCCCTCCATGACGCTGCGGCTTCCCACCAACCAACCTCTCTTCTTCAACCCTCCCCTGGTCATGCCTTCCACCAGCACCTCGGCATCGGTGTAGTGGTCAGGGTGGCAATGGGAGATGAGGACCGCCTCGGTCTTGGCCGGGTCCATCTTGAGCTTGGCCATGTTGACCAACGCCCCCGGACCCGGATCGATATGGAGGTTTACCCCGTCCCTGAGGTAAAGACCGCCGGTGCTGCGCACCTGGTATATAGTGGCGAAACGCCCTCCTCCGGTCCCCAGGAACGTCAAGCTTGTCATGGATATCAGAACTTCAGATCCGAACTGACAACCCCAAGCCTCCTGGCATATTCAATTTTTCCCAAGTGTTCGAGGAATGTTATTTATCGGTCGCGGGGTGTATCCAGCCCGATGTCGAGCCTCATCGTGAAGAACGCCCTCATCGTGACCCAGGACAAGGACCGGAGAATCATCAAGGGGGACATCCTCGTGGAGGACAATCTGATCGTCCAGGTGGGTAAGGTCACGGGCGACGCAGATGAGGTGATCGAAGCGGGCGGGGACATCGTCATGCCCGGCATGGTCAACACGCATTCCCACATAGCCATGTCTGTCATGAAGGGAGTGGCCGACGACGTGCCGTTCGGAAAGTTCCTCGACAAGGTGTTCGCCATCGACTCCGACAGGCAGGAGAAGGACCTCCTGGCCGGCGCCAAGTTGGGTGCGATGGAGATGCTCCTCTCAGGCACCACCACCTTCGTGGACATGTACTATTCCGAGGACATCATCGCCAAGGCGGTGCAACAGGCAGGGTTGCGTGGTGTGCTTTGCTGGGCGGTGCTGGACGTTCAGTTCACAACGCAGAAGGGTGTTCCGCTGGACAACTGCAAACGCTTCTTCGCAGAGCACAAGGACCAGGAACGGATCTATCCCGGCATTGGCCTGCAAGGAGTATATGTCTGCTCGACAGAGACGTTCCAAGCATCAGAGGAGTTCTCCCGTTCCAGCGGTGCATTGATGCACTTCCACCTTTCCGAGACCCGGAAGGAGGTCTACGATCACAAGGACAAGACCGGGAAGAGGCCGGCGGACTACCTGGAATCGATCGGCGTGCTGAGCGACCGCTGCCTGGCCGCACACTCCGCCTGGCTCACCATCAACGAGGTGAAGGCGCTGGGGCGGAACGGCTGCAGCATCGCCACCTGCCCGGTGTCGAACATGAAGCTGGCGACCGGCGGGGTGGCGCCCATCCCGGAGATGATGATGAACGGCGTCAATGTCAGCGTCGGAACCGATGGCTCCACCACGAACAACAGTCTGGACATGTTCGGCGAGATGAAGATGCTGGCGCTCCTGCAGAAGTCCTACCGCTGGGACCCGACGATCCTGCCAGCCCAGCAGGTGCTTGACCTGGTGACGCTCAATGGCGCCAAGGCGGTGCATCTGGAGATGGAGATAGGCTCGATCGAGGTGGGCAAGAAGGCCGACATGGTCATCCTGGATGGCAAGGCGCCGAATCTCCGACCCCTGCTGCCTGACAATGTGGTCTCCAACATCGTCTACTGCGGCAATGCTGGCAACGTCAAGACCGTTCTATGCGACGGCAAGGCGGTCGTCAGGGACAGGCATGTTCGCACCATGGACCAGAAGAAGGTGCTGGAAGAGAGCGAGCCAGCATTGATCTCTTTGAGGAAAGGCCATTGAGGCTGGAAGAAATAAAAGTCCCGACTCCCGGATTTGAACCGGGGGCCTGCTGATATCGGCGTCAAAGTAACCGGCAAGCCGGTAAACCCACTACAGTCAGCCGCTCCAGCCAGTCTGAGCTAAGTCGGGTGATTTGCTCCTAATTACCTCACCATATTTAGTATTAACCCCCATGCCACGGCCTATCACAACCAGGTCCAGCAGTCGCCTGAGTGCTGGCCCTCCCTGACTAATGCTTTCTTTTCCAGGTCCATCTTGGCAACGTTCCTTCCGTTTTCTCGGGCAATAGCAGATCAAAAACGACGCCTCTTGTGAAGATAAAGCAGACCAAAGGTCCGACCGTGATTTTCTTACACTTCATTGTTCCAGCATATCTTGGTTAACAAAAGTATAAATAGGGATCACGTGTTACTTTGTCCGACAAAAAAGGTCTATCCGACCTCTTTTGTACTCCAAGGTGTAAGGCAATGGAGGACACGGACCTCGAAAAGGTGACCTTGCGCCTGCCGGCCCGGTACATAAGGGCATTGGACTTCCTCGTGAAGGCCGATGACTTTCCGTCCCGGTCCGAGGCGATAAGGGCTGCCGTCAGGGACTTCATCTATGCTAGGGTCGATCTCGTAGCAGATAAGATGAAGAAAATGGACGAGGCCGAGAAGACCCTTGCCCAGATCGAGGAGCTGGAAGAAAGGTATCTGAAGAAGTAAGCCGGTCAGAATGGGATGGGGTGCACGTTCTGAAGGGCTGAGGTCACAATTACCTCCCCTTATTTTTTTATTTTTTTATAATTGGTTTAGCAGAAGCTAACTGGAAAAAATATAAGAATGGAAGATGAGGCCAGCATGGCCTTCGTAAGTGATTTTAACCGATGTAACCGAGGTCCTCTTTCCGCGGTTCCTGCGGCGCCTCGATCTCCTTAATCTTCGAGGCTAGGGCATCGATCTGCTCGGCCTTGTCCCTCAGTGCACTGTAGTCGACCTCGACCTTGAGGATGTTCGATAGGACCTTGAGCACGCCCTCGGCCCCCTTGGGGTCTACGAAGTAACCGGAGGTCTCTCCCATGAGGCATACGGCCTCGAAACCCTGGCTCTTGCCCAGGCCCAACAGCAGTCCCGAAGCCCCAACGATGCCGCTCCCCGGCTCTCCCTTCGAGAAGACGACCCCCTTCTCCTTCATCTCATTGACCAGTGTCGCGTCGGTCGCAGCGCCCAGGACGCGCGGGTTCTCGACCATGCGGCCGATGCCATACCCACCCAGGGTGTAGATACGCTTCACTCCCAGCCTCTTCGAGACCTGAAGCATATGATATGACAGCTCGTACTGGCCTTCCGGCGTCAGACCCTGGTAATCACCGATCAGGACGACCAGGTCAGGGGCCTCTCCGTTCCTCTTCACGTAATAGAGCTCGTTGCAGACCAGCCTGATGATGCCGTTATCGTCGACCAGCACCTGCGGCGGGAAGAACTTGGAATAGATGTCTGCGAACTTCGTGGCCTTGAGCTGCTCCACCAGGTGTTCGGCCGCCAGCTTTCCGACGTTGCCAACGCCAGGCAGTCCCTCGACCAGGATGGGGGCGTTGAGTTCAGGCCATTCCTTCTCGATCATTATGATGCTATCCATCGTTCTCCCTCCTTTCCTTGAGCAACATCCTGCGGTATTTCCCCCAACGGTCCTCGGGGGAATACCTCGCCGGTATCGGCACGATGGTGCTCTGGCCGCAGCGGGGGCACACATCTTTCAGAGTGTACTCATCACAATTGCGGCATTTCCTGAGCGAGGTCTTCATAAGTTCCTCAATCCGGTATAAGACATGGCGAAGAGGTTTGAATAAGGTTGCCCTACTTGTTCACATCGCGGGTGAAGGAGCCCTCTCCCCCACACTCCTTGATGCTGGACAATATTTCAGTGGTGGCCGCCTTGAGGTCCTCTTCGGCCTCCTTGTAATCAGGGGCGGAGACCACGATCCTATACCTCGGCGCACCGATGTACTGGATCTTCATCCGGTCCTCACGGCCCTCCAGGCCGAGGATCAAAGCTTTCTTGATCGCTTCGATGCCATCTGCGGCCGGGCAGCGCAGTTCCAGATGACCTGCGATCTCGACCAGTGGCGGCATGACGTTCTCAATGGCGACCTGGTTGAACGCGTCGACCCAGTCACCGGAGAAACCGGCCTCTTTCAGGCTTTCCTTGTTGGCCGCGCAGGCCTCGAACGCAGCATATAGCGTTCCATACTGCTCCATCAGGGCATATCCGAACTTCTCGAAGGCGGCCTTGACCGGCATGCCGACGCGCTCTGCGACGATCTCCAGCAGCTTGTCCGCCTTGTTCTCGTTCTTCCACTCCTGGATCTTGTCACGCCGCTGATGCTCGTTGACAGATTTCAGAGAGAGGTCGATATGTCCTTTGCTGGTGTCCACTCCGAGGACCTTGCAGACCACCTTCTGGCCTTCCCTCACATGGTCTCGGATGTACTTTACCCAGCCCGTGGCAACATCTCGGACATGTATGAAGCCCTCCTTGTTGCCGTACTCGTCCAGGGTGACGAACGCCCCGAAGTTCTTAACGTTCTGTACAGTACATACAACGAGTTCGGATTCCTCCGGGAACTCGCTGGTCTTCGGCATTAGTCGACCACCTCTAGCAGCTCCCCCTTGATCTCTCCCTGCCCACCGCGGGGCTTGATCAGGGTTGAGCCGCAAACGTGGCACGTGACGTTGATGGCCGGCTTCTTGAAAGCCAGCTGCTCGTTCCCACAGTCGGCGCACTTGATCTTCACAAAGTTGTTGGTATGTGTCATGAGCATCACTCCGTCAGCTCGAACTTCTTCGCACGGAAGCAGGGGCTCTGATGGGCCTTCTTGCACTTCTTGCAGCGGTAGCGGAGGTTGACCCTCTTGGTCGGCTTCTCACGTCCCTCCGGCTTAGGCCGAGGGAAACCACCGTATCCAGACGTGGCCCTACGGAATCTGCGCTGACCCCACGCCAGTTCGCTTGCTTTCTTCTTTTTGACCCTCTCGACCTCATGGTCGGTGTGGGTTTTGCAGTGGGGACAGTAAGTCTTAATCGCCCTGGGCATTTTCATTATAATCACCCTTGGATAAGGGAGGGCTAATACTCAATTATTATTTAAACTCTTAGCACCCGGAGGCATGCTGGAATGATGCTGGCCACATCATTTTATTTTGCGCCAGCGGCGATGCAGAAAGTTAGTGTTTTCTATAATAATTAATGGAATTTTTCCTGGCCCTTAAAGGTTCCGGAACCGACCTCCCTTTCCCGACCCTATTTCCTTAACAGGAGGGGGCTTCTGATGCCGATGAACGTCCATTCTATGATGGCCATATAATTGTAAATTTATCCAGCATGTCAATGATAAAAATCAATAGCCAGCATGTTATCCAGTCATTTCAATATTAATTAGAAATAGAAAACGATTTATATCATCGACATAATAAATGTTTAACATAAACGCTATCAAAATCTCTTAAATTCGAGGGGAGTGTAATAGATGGTAGATAGAGGATTCAGCAAAAAAGATGAGACCCTGGTCGACATCCTCATGGGCACGGGCATGCCTAAGAACGTCGCGAAGACGTTGGCGTACCTGCGCAAGAAGGAGGAGACGACGTCGGTCGACATCGAACTTTCAACCCAATTGCGGCAACCGGAGGTGTCGATCGCGATGCAAGAGCTCCGCCGCAGGAAATGGGTCATAAAGCGCGATATAAAGAAAGAGGGCAAGGGCCGCCCGGTACATGCCTACAAGCTTGCGATCCCGTTCGACAAGATCATCGAGACCTTGGAGAAGGAAGAGCGCAAGCGCATAGAGAGGATCGAGGCTAACATCGAGCTTCTCCGGCAACAGGCTCAAAACCTGGGGGCATAGTCCCCAAAATTCTTCCTTTCTTTACCTTTCCATTATTTTTATCCCATTCTCTCCAGCCACGACCACTTTAGTGGCCATGCCAAGGAACAGTCCGGTCTCGACCACTCCTGGGATCCGTTTCAATCTCGTCTCCAGGCCCTTCGGGTCGGGGATCGATTCGAACCTGCAGTTGTATATGAGGTTGCCATTGTCAGTGATCGTCGGAGAGCCGCCTCCTCTCAGCTCGGGACGGCATCCTAGCGCCTCGAGATGCCTCCTCGTCCGCTCGTGCCCGAACTGAACGACCTCGATGGGCAGGGGCGATTTCGTTCCCAGCATCTTGACGATCTTGGAATCGTCAACGATGATCACTTCCTGCTTGGATATGTAGGCGACCATCTTCTCCCTGAGCAAGGCCGCGCCCATGCCCTTGATGAGGTCCAGTCCCCGGTCCACCTCATCCGCCCCATCGATGGTGAGATCGATGGTCTCCACCTCGTCCAGCCTGAGCAGCGGGATTCCCAGTTTGCGGGCCTGCTCCTCCGTGGCGCTGGAGGTGGGAACGCCCTTCAGGTCCCATCCCTGCTTCACCAGGCGGCCGATGGCCTCCACTGCGAAGTAGGTCGTGCTGCCCGTCCCCAGGCCCAGCACCATCCCGTCCTGCACGAACTCGACCGCTCTCTCCGCCGCCAACCTCTTCTTCTCGCTCATCCGCTCACCCCATGTTCTTGAGGATGAGGTCGCTCAGCTTCTCGGCGACATAGGTGTTAACCTTCTCCCCCGCCTCCTGGGAGGCGTCCTTGGCATGTCCTACGCATTGCTGCGGGAACCTGGTCTCGGGGTGTCGGTCGATGACGTAGCGGGCTTCGGTGCTCGTACCGACCGGCCGCACCTCCTTCACCAGGTCCGGACGGAGCGCCATGATCCGCGACGTCTCCACCAGCCCACCATGCCCGTCCTTCCTTCCGCCGCACAGTTCGGCGGTCATCTCGTCGGCGATGAAGTAATCAGATAGCATCATTACCTTGACATCGTACATCTCCGCGATCTCCTCGCAGGCGGACTTCAATGCGGCGATGTGGATGCTGCCCGCATGTCCGCTCAGCACGACGATCTTCTTGACCCCGTTGGCCACGAGGGATTCCATGATGTCGACCGCCAGGGCCTTCAGCGTCTCCATGCTGATGCCGATGGTCCCTGGCATCTTCTTGGTGGAGCTGTGCTGACCGTATGGGACCAGGGGAGCCACCAGGCCGCCCACCAGATCGGCCACGATCTCTGCCATGGCCACCGGCTGGATGCAATCCGTCGATAGCGGCAGATGGGGCCCATGCGCCTCGATGGCACCGAAAGGTATGATGACGACCGGGTCCGACCTGACGGACTCCGCGAACTCATCGGACGTGAGTTCGGCGATGCGCATCACTTTTCCCCCTTCTTCGGTTTTATCAGCCTGGTCCCGCAAACAGGACAGTTGCCCTTGGCAATCGCATCGGATTTGAACTGTTCCGCCAGCTGGCGGCCGATCTCTTCCATCCTCTCATCTGGGATGGTCTTGTTGCACTTCGGGCAGTACATGATGCCGCCATCGGCAAGCGCCTAGATATTTTCTCCGCGGCAAGATTGAATAGAACGATATCCCATGGAGCGGCCGTGAGGTTGGCAGCGCTCTTCTCCGGCGGCAAGGATTCCACCTACGCCATCATGCTGATGGAACAGATGGGGCATGAGGTCACGCATCTCATCACGATCGTTCCCAAGGATCCATATGCCATGCTCTTCCATACTCTGAACCTGAACCTCATCCCGCTGCAGGCGGAATCGATGGGGAAGGCTCTGGTGAGGGTGGGGTCGAGCGGCGAGGAGGCAGCGGACCTGGCCGCGTTGAAAGCTGCGTTGGCGTCAATCGAAGTGGAAGGGGTCATCACCGGCGCCATCGCGTCGGACTACCAGTGGGACCGGATAAACGGGGTGTGCGAGGACCTCGGCCTGCGCTGTTTCTCGCCCATGTGGCGGAAGGAACAGGAGACGCTGCTGAGGGATATGGCGGATGGAGGTCTGAAGGCCATCATCGTCGGGACCTTCGCGGAAGGCCTGGACAAGAGATGGCTCGGGATAGAATTGGACCATAAGGCCATCGATTCCCTCGTCAAACTGAGAACAAGGTTCAGCGTCAATGTGTCCGGCGAGGGAGGAGAGTACGAGTCGTTGGTGCTGGATTCCCCGATGCACTCCCGCCCCATCGAGATCATCGAGACCAGGGTCGAGGAGGATATCAACTCGTCCAGATTGCGCGTCACCGATGCCAGGTTAGGGGATCGTTAGGCCGAGCGCCCTTCTGCATTCTTGCAGGAGCTCATCAACCTCGGGAACCTGATGCGTATCTGGAGGGACCCAGGCCATGGTGATCCTCCTTTCTTTATCGATCAGGAGGGCCGCCCTGCATGTCCTTCCCTTCAGCCAGCTATCCTCGGGGCACATCATGCCCAATCGTAACGCCACGATCCCTTTCACATCGCTGAGGAGCGGGAATTGAATTCTCATATTGCCCTTCCAGGCTGCGTGGGAGTAGGTGGTGTTGGTGCTCAGCCCAACGACCTGGATGCCCATCTCCTCGAATCTGTGAAGGTTGTCGCGGATAGCTCCCATCTCGATCGAGCATAGCATGCCGAAATCGGTCGGGTAGAACAATAAAAGCACCGGCCCCCCATTCAACAGTTCGCTCAATCGGACGTTCTTACCTGTATCGTCGGGAAGCTCGAAATCGGCCACCTCGGTGCCGATCTCTGGGCGTCTTCCTGTCAGCATATCGGACATCAACCGACCGTCTTCATCAAATCGTTTGCGGTCTAGCCTTCCCTGTCCAAGCGTTCCGCTAGCTCGATGAGCAGGTCGTAATCGGGCTCCAGCGCCGGGTCGTTAGGGGCCCAAGCATATCGGACTATACCGTTCTTATCAAGCATGAAGCAGGCCCGGTATGAACGGTCCCCGAGGAAGCCATTGTCGTCCCCATACAGGTCATACGCCTTTGTGACGGAACAATCCACATCGCTGAGCAGGAAGAAGGGCAGGCGCAGCGAATCGCTCCAGGCTCCGTGCGAGTACGTGGTGTTGCAGCTGATCGGGACGAAAAGGCAATGGTCCTTCAGCTCCGAATAGATCTCCCTGAACGCCTTCATCACCACGGAGCACATCACGCCAAAGTCCGATGGGTAGAAGTAGACGAGGATGGGCTTGCCACCGTACAGACTGGAAAGCCTGATCATCTCGCCGGTCTCGGTAGGGAGATCGAAGTCAGGCGCCTTGCTGCCCTGCTTCAGTCCCAGTTCTCTTTCGGTCATCTCATACCTTCCTTCGCCCGGAGGTGTCCGAGGAAATCAAAGCATGTGCCTTCCATCCTTCATGATCAGAACATCATCGACGTAGACCGTCGGCTTGAGCACCAGATTGTCCAGGTGGATGAGCGCATGGGCGTCATGGTCCAGGTTCATGCCGATGGCGAAGTGCACCGTGCCCATGATCTTCTCGTCCTCCAATATGTTGCAGCTCATGCGGGCATTGGGGTTGAGACCGATCCCCAGCTCCCCTAGGTGCCTGGTGTTCCTCTCCTCGTCCTTCATGCCCTTCTCCCGCGCCTCTGCCGCCGAATGGTCGAGCAGGTCCTGCAATTTCTTGGCGGTGGTGCCACCCGTGATCTCTGCGACGTAGCCGTTCCGGTATACCACCCTGACAGGTTCGTCCGGCATTTCAGAATAAGTGTCCAGGTCCACGGACCCATCGAACACGATGACGCCCTCGGTGGTGCCGTTGGCAGGGGAAACGTAGACCTCTCCAGTAGGCAGGTTCCCTCCCTGGCCAGGTTTGCGGAAATCTCCATCATCATATTGTCCCGAACGACCTTTGATGCCGAATGTCACATCCGTGCCGCCCGGGGACATCACCCTGATCCTCTCCCCCTCGTCGATGACCGCCTTGATCTTCCTGGCGTGACGGCGCAGCTCTTCATAATCGATCGGGACCGTCCGCACCCACATGTCCATGGTCACATTGGGAGACCAGAAGGCCCGGCATCTCTTGTCGCCGTCCATGATCTTGTCCCAGATGTGATGATATTTCTTCCCATCCCTGCCGATATAGCCGATCTGCTGTCCATATGGGTCCTTTCCCAACCTGCCCCTATTGATGGCGATGATGATGTCCGGTTCGGTTCTGATGGCCTCTAGGACGACCTGGTCCGCGTTCTTGAAGTTGTCCTTGTCCTGCTGGACCACCAGCACGGGACATGCCTTGAGCTTCTCTGCCTGGCGGAATATCTCCTGGCAGATTTCGAAAGGATCGCCGTCAAGGTTGGTGATGATGAGGACCCTCTCTCCTTCCTTCACTCCCAAGACATCGGTCAATGCAAGTTTTACCGCTTCTTTGAACTTATCATCGCCAGGCATGCTGAGGCAGACGGTCTATCGGATTATTTATCTCATATGGTGAATCAGCAGAAAAAACTGGAAGAAATGAACGATCCCGCAGCGTCAATGGCACCGTTCAACGGACCGTGAATTTTTGGGTGGGGACCTTCGCTACTCCGAACCAATATTCCTGGATCACCCTCACGCTGTCTTCGAGCTTCTTGAGACCGATCGGCTTGGTCACATAACCGCTGGCCCCGCTCTGATATGCCCTTTGGATGTCATCTGGCCGATCTGATCCGGAGAAAACGATCACCGGAACATACCTCAGGTTAGGTCTCTCCCTTATCTTGCTCAGGAGTTCGAACCCATCCATGAATGGCAGGGAGAGGTCCATCAGGATCAGGTCAGGGATGTTCGCAGGCCCTCGCGCCTCCAGATAGTTCAAAGCCTCCTCACCGCTACCGACTGAATCGCTCGAGACCTTGAACGAGCTTCTTGAGAGCGCTTCTCTCATGAGCAACTGATCTCCTGGATTATCCTCGATCAGAAGAATATGATAAGGTCCTGCATACTCATCCATCATTTCAATCTACCATGAACCGGAGCGGAATCTTGAACATTTGCCTAGCTAGGCGATCATACTGGGCATTTTCTCTTTAATGGAAAATATACTATTGTTTAGTTAAAGTGTTATTATTAAAATATTAAATATTAATCATGATAACAATGATACATATTAACACGCCATCTGTATAGCCATATGACATCATTTTTCTTGATATGTTAGCATAATAAATATGATATATAATATTAATATAAATGAATTGAAAACGTAGATTTTTCCTCTCTATTAATGTTCTTTAGTCTTTCTTTAGATGAAATTGAGAAACCTATTCAAATATCCCTAGGGCTAGAAGGTGATAGGAAAAGGGGAGGAACTAGGCATGGAAATAACTGGTGGAAAGCTGTACCTGTTCATCGAACGGGTCCCTCTGAGAACTCATCTGATCCTCAGGAAGGAGCTAGCGAACGGAAGAAAGGTGTTGTACGTTTCAAAGAACCCGCCGGTGGTGCTTGAGAACCAACTGTCCTCGGAGGACGGATCCCTGCAGCTCAAATGGCTCTCCCCCAGGACCGACAAGAACTGCATCTCTCCCATGAACCTGACCATGATCGAAGATGAGATCTGCAAGTTCATGGAATCGCACAAGGACGGGATCATCGTGATCAACGGACTGGAAGTTCTGGAAATGTGGAACGGCTTTATGCCGATGGTCAAGATGGTGGAGCGGATCAAGGAGAAGTTGGTCGACCCCGAGAAGGCGATCCTCATCAGCCTGGACCCCAAGAATCTTGTGTCCAACAACCTCAACAGGCTGGAAAGGGTCACCGATGTGGTCGTGGCCCCAGGTTAAACACTTTTAGGGACACTTTCCAGTCCGTCCCACATTTAAAAATCATTATATGGGCGAGAGTTCACTAAACGCAATCCCAAACAACCTGCAATGGAGGAATGGTCTTGGACAAGCCAATCGGTTCCGAGAAAGAATTGGAGGAATTGAGGAAGGAGATGCAGTCCTTCTCCTATTCCATCTCCCACGATTTTCAAGCCCCCGTTCGTAGGATCATCGGGATGGGCCAGATACTAAAAGAAGACCATTCTCAAGGGCTTGATGACAAGGGGCGCAAGTATCTCGATATCATTGTCGCTGAGGCCACCAGGATGAACGAGATGATCGGCGATCTGCTCATCTGGTCCAGGGCGAACGCGAGCGCGATCTCGAAGAAGGAGATGGACCTCAGCCGGATGGTGAAGGACCTGATCGATGAGCAGAGGTCTAGGAGTGGGGCCCCGGAGATCGTCTCCAATGTCTGCAGCGGTCTTAGGGCCGAAGGGGACCCAGCCCTGATCGAGACCGCATTGAGGGAACTGGTCGACAACGCGGTCAAATTCTCCGATCCTGGAAAGGCGAGGACCATCGAGTTCGGTCATGATCCATCCGCCGATGGCGGTGCCTTCTTCATAAGGGACGAAGGGGTCGGCTTCGATATGTCCCATCCGGAGCGGCTGTTCAAGCCGTTCCAGCGTTTCCATGGGGCTGAGTTCCCGGGCGATGGTATGGGTCTCGCCATCGCGTCATTGGTGATACGGAAGCATGGTGGAAGGATATGGGCGAGATCGGACCCCGGAAAAGGGACGACCATATTCTTTGCTCTCGGTCCATAGAAATTTTCTCTATATAGGTAAAGTATAGTCGATTTTTCACTGTAGTTTAATATAATACCATCCTCCAATAGAAGAACCATGAGCCCAGGGGAGGACGGGGCGGCGAGGGTCCTGCTCGTCGAAGATTCCGAGGTCGATGCGATCCTTTTGATGAGGGAGCTCGAGAAGGCGGGTTTGGATCTGGACATGATCAGGGTCGAAACGGAGGACCAGCTCCGAAAAGAACTGTCGGTAGGCAAGTTCGATGTCGTCATCTCCGATTTCATTCTCCCTCATTTCAACGGCATGGACGCTCTATTGGTCGTCAGAGAGAAGAGCGACGACCTGCCCTTCATCCTCGTCTCTGGTAAGATCGGTGAGGAACAGGCCGCCGAGGCCATTCGAAACGGTGCCAACGATTACATCATGAAATCCAACCTGGTCCGGCTGGGCGTGGCCGTCAAGAGGGCCATGGAGGAGGCGGCCGTCAAGAGGGAGAGGCGGAAGGCCAGGGATGAACTGGAAAGGTCGATGGTCGAACTGAAATCGAAGACCGACCAGTTGGCGGAAACGAACCGCAAGATGAAGGCGGAGATGGAGGAGAGGAAGAGGGCGCAGGGCGAGTTATTGAAGTCCAGGGAGTACATGAAGAGCGTCATCGACAGCGCCCCGGAGCTCATTTTCTCGGTGGACAAGAACATGCGAATCGGCACCTGGAACAAATCCCTGCAAAGGCTGACACATTTAGAGGAGAAGGAGGTGCTGAATCGAAGTGTGGAGAAGGTACCTGCCTTCTCTGCCTCCTCCGATCTGATCAAGGCGCTGAAGACGCCCAATCTCATCCCCACGATGAAGATCGAGTTCACCATCACCACCCAGCAGAACGTAAAGAAGATCATCCAGGCCACTGGTTCGACCATAAGGGGCTCGACCGATGAGGAGCTGGGGACATTGTTCATCGGAAGGGACATCACCCCGAACATCGAGGAGCATGGGAGGCTCATCGAAGGCATGGGCTATCTCATCAAGGACAGGGGGACCAGGGCATCGATCGACCTCTTCCTTTCTCTGGTGAGGGCAGGAAGGGAGGGCATGTTCATCACCCGTTCCAATCCCACGCTCATATCCAGCCTGCTCCCTTCTACCTCGAACATACGGGTGGCCCGTCTATCCCAGGACATGGGGGAGGATGGGTCTGTCTCTCCGACAGGGATCCTCGACATCGTCAATGATTTCGGGACCGAGCCGAACGTCATCCTGCTGGACGGAGGACATTATCTGGTCGCCATACTGGGGTTTGAGAAGTTCCTTGAGACCGTGTTCCAGCTGTCCGAGACGCTGGCGAAGCGGAGGACGATCTTCCTAGTGCGCATCGACCCGGCCTTGCTGGATGAAAACAAGATGGCGTTCATCGAGAACGAGCTGATGATCCTCCCTAGCCAGAAGGTCGAGGACGTGGTCATCGAGGACGAGGTATATTCCCTTCTCAGATTTGTCCATGAGCAGAACGAGAACAACTCGCTGGTATCCTTGAAGAAGATCTCATCAAAGTTCGATATCTCGCATGTCACGGTGGCCAAGAGGATCGAGAACCTGGAGGCCGATGGCCTGATCTACGTCAAGAAGATCGGGAAGCAGAGGGCCCCATTCCTCACCGAGAAAGGAAAGACGCTGCTGGCCAAGAGAAGGGCGGCTTGATATCGAAGCTATGCACTTCGCTAAATCGACATTCGTGGAAGGAAAGGTATTTCCACGGTAACCACACTTTTGGAGCCCATGAGCCTTTGTCCGGACATGCCAAATGCCGATGCCATATTCCCATCCGTCAACGAAAAGTGGCACAAGCACGCGGAAAAGCGGTTCGCTAGCCCATTCACCGGCCAGAACTATGACAGGATCGATGTCGATCCGATGATGCTGTCGCACGCGGCGCTCATCACTGGCTACACCATCAACGATTTCTACACCAAGCCTGCGCTGGGAGCGAGGTGCGTGGCGAACGCATCGGAGATGTACGATCTGCTGCCCGTAACACACTGGTACTTCTCGCTGCCTTGGGTGGCGGAACTGGGAGCAGAGATCGAGTTCAAGCCATACCTTCCGCCGGTAGTGAAGGAACCGACCATCAAGGACATCGAGCAGGTAGACAAACTTGAGGTTCCGGACCTGAACGAGATGGAGAAGGGATGGACCGGGAGCAGGATGATCGAAGCGCAGGACTATGTGCAGCAGCACCTGCCCAAGATGTTCATTCCAATGACCTACACCTCCGACCTCACCGGAGGCGGGGCGCAGCTATGTGGCATCGCCGATTTCATCATGTGGTCCATGACCGAGAGGGATGCGGCGGAGAAATTGGTGGCGAAGTACACCGAAGTGGCGATCAACGGGGCGGAGCTGATGGCCAACCGCTACGGCATGGCGTTCATCTCCACCGGTTCCGTTCTGGCCAACAACGACATCTTCTCCGACCAGGATGTGAACGACCTGTCGATCAAGTATCTGAAGAGGTTCGTGGACCAGGCCATGAGAAAGGGAGCTGGGCCGCAGCTGCTGTACCACCTGTGCGGTAACCATGAGACCGATTACAAGCTGTTCCGCGACCAGGTCCCGTTCTCCATGATGACCATCTTCCACATCGGCTACAAGGGCCGCGAGGTCTTCCCATCCGACATACTGATGAAGGAGTTCGGCGACAGGGCTACCATCATGGGCTCGGTCGACACGAAGATCATGATCCTGCCGAACCCGAAGAAGGTCTACGAGCAGGCCAAGGAGCAGCTCATCCGAGGCAGGGATAGCAAGTGCGGTTACATATTGGGGACCGCCTGCGAGCTGCCTCCAGACGCCTATCCGGCCAACGTGCATGCGCTGGTCCAGGCGGCCCGGGACTACGGCACCTACGGGACATGGTGATCGTCCCATGAGGTGCTTCAACTGCGCCTGGGAAGGTCCGGAGGAGGAGCTGGTGGAGAAACCAGGCAGCCTGATCTTCTATGACTTCGTGGCCCAGCAGACGTTGGGAATGGAAGTGACCAGGTCCAACCAGCACTGTCCCAAGTGCGACTCGATCCTCAAAAGCCATCGGCTCGTGGGCGGGATGGTCCTGGACCAGGGGATCTGAGGGGCGGACCAGGAACATCCGGTCCCCCCTCAATTTTTTGTCCTTTCCCTCAAGTTGCGGGCGAAGCGGTCAGCATTGGCCAGGTCTTCGGCGTTCGGCCGGCCCTTGTTCATTCCCCCGAACAATTTGAGGAAGCTGTTGGTGTTGAAGCCTTTGCAGGCGAACTCGTCGACGATCACATACCCTTTCTTCTGGAGTATGTCCCTGAGGATCGAATGGTCCTTGGCCACCTTCTCCTCGCCCATGATGGCGCTTGTCGAGAACAGGAACGCCCTCTTCCTGGACACGGGCGGGATCATTTCGGCCAGCTCGATCAATTTGACATGATGCTTTCCGTCATATATGCCTGACCCAAATCCTATCAGATCGTACTGCTCGATCTCATCGGTACGGACATCCTGAGGTGACTTGATTGTCGCGTTGAGCGCGTTCGCCATCACACCAGCGACCTTGGCGGTGTTCATGTGGTGGTATGATGAAAGGATCAGAAGCGTCCTCTCCGTTACTACATCCGGGGTCTTCATTGCCATATCCCCCTGGAAGATACGGTCGGTCCTTTCATACATAGCTTTTCGATGGGGTTCATCGTCGATCTCGTGGACATGTAGATCAGAACATCTACCGGTGGTCACCGCATATAACGAGGTCGGGCACTGGTGGCCACATCGTGACCAAGCGTAAATGACCATTATATAATCGGAAAATCGTTAGTTCTAAAATCACCAGATAGGGGGGTAACGAGTGAGGACGATAATCGGTAAATCGATAGCGGTAGCTATAGCGTTGATAATGATATTCGGCGTCATCTTGGTGATGCCGAGCGGAACGAGCGCCCCGGCGCCAGGATGGACGGCGATCAAAGCGTATGCAAAGCCCGATCCCCTGAGCAGTTGGGGGGTCGTGGAGAACTCGATAGCATTGGATTCGCACGGGCATGTGCACATCGCCTTCGCCTTCGGCACGAGCAACAACGACAACGTTCTGATGCACACGACAAATGCGAGCGGAGCTTGGGTCGCCGAGGTCGTGGACAACACGGTCGATTCGGGCTATTATCCTTCGATCGCGATCGATTCCAATGACCATATCCACATCGCCCATTACTCCTATAACGAAAGGGGCCTCAGATATGCGACAAATGCTGGCGGCACGTGGGTCAATCAGACCGTGGTCTCCCGGATCGACATCAGTGATGGTATGTACAGGGCGGACGCCCAATACGGCCTATCTTTAGCCGTTGATTCTGCCGGGATCCCCTACATCGCATACTCGAGTCAGACCAGCCCAGGCACATATGAGGGTCGGCATTTCGATCTCAACATGGCTGTGAAAATGGGAGGGGTGTGGAGCTTTGAGACGATCACCGGTGTGACGGGAGGGGACCTCTATCTGAAAAAGTCCCTGGTCCTCGATTCGAGCAAGCACGCCCACATCGCCTATAGCCAGTCGACCAAGCTGTATTACGCCACCAATGAGAGCGGGTCATGGGCAATGCAGATGCTGGACAATCAGTATGAGAACGGTTGGGAGCACTACATCGCCCTGGATGGCCTGGGTCATGTCGGCATCAGTTATCTGACCAACAACACCACGCCCCCGTTGAACCTCAAATATGCCACCAATGCAGGCGGTTCATGGGTGAACGAGACGATCGTGAGCTCGAACTCCCTGGTCCGTCCTACTCAGCTGGGCTATGATTCATCTGGCTATCCATGCATCATGGTCTTCCGTAATTCCATGGTGTCTCTCTATAGCAAGACATCCGGAGGTACCTGGACCGAGACGAATCCGTTGGGCACCTCGACCACCATATCGGTCAACATGTTCATGATGGCCGACGACCACGGAAAGTTCCATGTGTCCTATGCGGAGTACAATGACCTGTGGTACGTTACAAACTCCATCCCGTCCGATGTGACCGCTCCGAGCATCTCAATCACCTCGCCCTCGTCCTCCGGCAGCTACTCGACCTACTCCAGCACGGTCACGGTCTCCGGCACGGCCTCCGATGACATCGGTGTGACCAGCGTGACCTGGACCAACGATAGGGGCGGTTCTGGCACGGCAACGGGGACCGGCAGCTGGTCGACCGGAAGCATCACCCTGCAGACTGGGGACAATGTGATCACGGCGACAGCCCATGACGCATCCGGTAAATCGACCGATGTATCCATAACCATCACATACACGCCAGATATCGTCGACCCGAGCGTGATGATAACATCACCGACAGATGCGATCGCCTATACCACCGACGTAGACCATATCGCATTGGCCGGAACGGCTTCCGACAATGTCGGTGTTGCATCGGTCACCTGCCACAACAACGCCAACGGGGCGGATGCTACAATCGCTGGGACAACATCCTGGTCGACCTCTTCAGATATGCCGTTGGTTTTGGGCGAAAACATCATCGTGGTCACTGCCAATGATGCGAACGGCAATTCCGCCACTGACACGATCACCGTGACCTATGCGGTGGACACGACAGTGCCGATGGTCACGATCACCGCTCCGGGGGACGATTTTGCCACCAACGTTGTTACAGTGGCCGTGACATGGACCGGAAGCGATAACGTGGGCGTGGTTGGATACAAGTACCGACTCGATGGCGGGGTCTGGTCCGGAATGACGACCGACACGACCTACACCTTTGGCGGTCTGGCAGAGGGCGCCCACACCGTGGACGTCAGGGCTTACGATGCTCGGGAGAACAACGCCACCGCGACGGTCCACTTCACCGTGGACCTGGTCTCGCCGATTCTTGGCATCTCCGCTCCGACGGACGGAGCGTTGATTGGTTCCCCGACGGTGTCCTGGTCCGGCGCCGACACCCTCTCCGGCATCAGCCACTACCTGGTCCGGGTGGACAATGGCACCTGGTCCGGGCAGCTCCAATCGACCAGCTACGCGTTCACGAACTTGGCCGATGGTCCGCACCAGGCGCAGATCCGTGCGTATGACAGAGCTGGCAATTACGTCGAAAGGGTGGTCAACTTCACTCTGGATGCCACTGCACCAGTACTGAGCATCACCGAGCCGTCCTCCGGTTTCGCGACGAACGAAACGAGCGTCACGGTCGAGTGGGGCGCCTCTGATGCCATATCTGGTCTGGCCGGCTACCGGTTCCGCATCGATGGCGGTTCTTGGTCAGATCTGTCCTCGACCGTCAGCTACGAGTTCGCAGATCTGTCCAATGGCCAGCACAATGTCACCGTCCGCGCCGTGGACAACCTGGGCAACACCGCCGAGCGCTATATCGTCTTCACCGTGGACACGATGATGCCGACCCTCTCCATCATCAGTCCGGCCAACAACACGCACTATAACGTGGCCAACGTGGCGGTATCTTGGTCGGCCAGCGATCAGCACTCTGGAATCCAAGGATATAGGTATCGTTTGGATGGAGGCGCATGGTCACTGTTTGCATTAACCACAGGGCAGACCTTCACAGGTTTGTCCGAGGGCACTCACATCTTGGAGATCGAGGCACTGGACAATGCGAGCAACTCTGCCAAGGTCTCCATGACGTTCTTCGTCGACATCACCTCGCCATCGGTGAGCATCAGTTCCCCGACCGCCAACGCCACCTACACGACCAACGCATCGGCGCTATCCCTCTCCGGAGCGAGCACGGACAACATCGGCGTCATCGAGGTGACCTGGGCGAACTCCCAGGGAGGATCGGGAACTGCGACCATGTCGAGCACTGGATGGACCATATCTGGAATCACCTTGAAGGCGGGGTCGAACGTCATAACCGTGACGGCCAGGGACGCGTCCAACAACACCGCCACGTCGACGCTGACCGTGACCTATACTCCCGACAGTGTGAAAGCAGCGGGACTTGACATGGGGATCATAGCCATCATCTTGGCCGCAGTCCTTGCGGCCATCGTGGGGGTCGTGTTCTTCATCCGCCGGAGGAAGAAGTGAACACTGTCCAGTAAAGAAAGGTCTAGCGCGGTCCAAACCTCTTCCATTTACTTCTTCAAAATAATCAAGCTCTTTCTGATCTCGTCGATGTTTTTTGCGGCGACAGGATCCGTTGACAAGTATTGTTTCAGCTTGCCGCATGGGTAATCCTCGCATTCGGCGCATGTGCTGACACGTCTCTTCATCGCGCAAGGCCTGACCAAACAGAGCTTCTGGCAGTATCCAGAGATCTTAGAGGATTTACATCCCTCGCACTCGATGTCCTCGGGGGCGTTTTCCACCCTTCTATCGGCCCAATTCTCAATCAAATGTTCTTTAGATATCCGGTCTCCAGCTTTCGTTGCCTTGTACGCCTTGCAGTCACCGCAATCCAGGCCGCAGTAGGCTATTAAATCAGACATTTCAGCAATCTCCTAACACGAGCCTCTCCCTACAGCTACGTCGTCACCATTGCCCTGGAGCCGTTGATCAGCAAAGTGTGCTCCGTCTGGGAGACCATGCCGCCTCCAGCTTCGATCAGGATCGGATATGCATAGATCGCCCCTTGCCTGACCAGGGTCCTCAGGTTGGCGGGTGCTTTGGGGTCGAGGGCCGAGCACCACCTCTCACAGAATGCCAGGCTCCCGAATTCCTCTTTGATCAGATCGAAAAGATGTTTTGCACCGGCATCTTTTATCTCCCGGTCCCTTTGGACAATGTAAATGTTGCCTGGCTTCGCGTTGTCCACCTCTCCCGCCCCATCAGTGGCGAATGGCTCGATGGCCAGCAGCATCTCGTTGTGGACCTTCGCGGTGTTACCATCATCGTAGTTCGAGATCGACAGGCCTGAGTGCAATTCATGCCGTTTTATCTCATGGCCACCAAGATTGCGTATCGGCACGAAACCATTGCTTCTGATCCCCCTCTCGATCACGCCCCCGATGGCGCCGACCGGAACCCCTTCGCTGATCATATCTATCGCCATCGAGAGCGCTTTTGATGGCGCATCGATCAGGCTGGACCAGTTCTTCGTGCTTACTTCGACCGTTATCGCCGTGTCGCCCATGTGGCCGTTCACATGCGCCCCGACATCTAACTTCACCACATCACCTCGGCTGAATGTGGTTCTGTCGTTCGAGGCGGGGGTGAAGTGGGCAGCGATCTGGTTGATGCTGATGTTAACGGGAAATGCAGGTTTCGCTCCCTTCTTTAGGATGTATCTCTCGGTCTCTTCTGCCACGTTGAGCAGGCTCACGCCTTCAGCGATCATGCTTGCACCGAGCTGACGAGCCTCCCGCGTCACAGCTCCTGCCTTGATTATGCTATCCAGGGTATCCTGTTCCATCTTAGGACCTCGAACATCATTTGCTACTCATCGAGCACAAACTCTAGAGGAAATAAATCTATACCCTCAATGGGGAGATGGCTGACTTTTATCCATCACCGACGTTGATATTTCATTGCCAAACAATCGAAAATTCGCCTTCATCTTTCTCCAATCGGGATAAATTTCTTCCCATACTCCCCTACATAATCGGAGGAGGGGCGAAGAAGAACAGCATCCTCATATTGTTCGATAATGTGAGCAACCCAGCCAGATATCCTGCTCGAAGCGAAAAACGGCGTGAAATATTCTTTTGGGATCTCCAAGGCGTCCATAGCCACTGCGGCGTAGAAATCCAGGTTGGGATAGATCTTCTTTCGATCGTGCACTATCTGCTCGATCAGTAAACATCTGTTGTAAAGGCTCGATGTCCTCGGCCTATGGCAAAGATTTTCGACTATGCCTCTAAGATGTTTAGTTCGGGGATCCTCGACCCTATATACCCTATGGCCAAATCCCATTATCTTCTTATGATCATCCAACAGCCCTGAGATGTATTCATCCACACGTTCCTCAACCTCGATGTCGTTCAACATGTTCATGACCTTCTCGCTGGCACCTCCATGTATGGGGCCCTTCAACGTCCCTATGGCGGTCGTTACTGCGGAATACATATCGGAATTAGTGCTCGCGGTCACCCTCGCCGCAAATGTGGAGGCGTTGAAGCCATGGTCCGCATGCAATATCATGAGGCGATGAAGAACTTCTGTCTCATCCATGTCTGGCGGAGAACCACGAAACATGTAGAGGAAGTTCGTTGCGAAACCGAAATCCTCCCTGGGGCTAGGAGTTTCCTTTCCCTCTCGGGATCGATGCAAGGTCGCAACTATCGTCGGTACTTGGGCCATTAAACGGATCGCTCTTCTATTGTTGGCCGCTTCACTGAACTCCCCTCCATCCGGATCATACTCGCCAAGGTGAGATACTTCCGTCCTGAGGACATCCATCGGGTGGCAATCTCTTGGAGTGGCTTTGATGCTGTCAACGACCGCATCTGGAAGTTTCATCTCAGCTACCAATGCCTTACTGAATTTATTCAATTCCTTCTGTTTGGGCAATCGTTTATGGATGAATAGGAAAGCGATCTCCGCATAGATGATCCGCCCGACCAGGTCATCGATGTTATAGCCCATGTAATATAGGCTACCCATCGGATTGACGAAGCTGATCCGCGTTTCTGCCGCCGCAACGTCTTTCAACCCCCGGACAACTGTTTTCGGTGCACCCTCGTTCACGCCATCACCTCCCCTTGGACAATAATCACAAATGTGAGGGCAACCAAACGATGATCATAACGCCAGTGGGCCAGTATCGTGCGCCTCGCTTCCCAGGCACATTGTGCATGGCTCAAGCCATAGTTTGTCCTTTATGTAATAACATCATAGTGCATCCCATAAATTTTTTTCCATCAGGGAATATCCTGGTGTTCCTTCATATTCCAGATGTTGCTTCCAGATACCGGGAAAATCCATCTGACATCATGGGTCTCCCTCAGCTCAGATCACCACAATATGCTCCACCACCAGCAGCATGATAATGAGAATCAGCAGCAATAGTATCCATATCAATAGGGCGGTCAACGCCGTTCGCTTAGCTTTTCTCTCCTCCCACCAGTAGGTGGGCCACACACCGAGGAGGATGAAGACCAGGGTGCCAGCCAGATTTATGCCTATCAGGTTGCTGATGAGAATAAGTAAGGATTGTACTGCCAGGTCTGCCTCTCCGCTCCCCAATAGAAGACCACTGACTACTAGGGGGGGTAGAAGAGCAGCAGCCACTGTTACGCCTACCAAAGCTGTTCCGATCCCAACGCTGAAGAACAACGCAGCCGCCGCACCCGCAACCAGGCCTATGATAACGTCTCCGATGCCGAAACGGGTACGGAGAGCAATTTCCGGAATGGTCGGATCGATATGGAGATACAATCCCAAAATGAACGATATTGATAATGCTAAAAGCAGGCCAGAGAAAAGCGATATCAGAGCCTTGCCTGCCAATTTTTTGTTAGCAAGAGTTGTAGACAAGGACAGTGCGACGTTCGGGGATAACAAAGGGGCAATCACCATCGCCCCGATAATCGCCGCGATGTTATTCTGTACCAGACCTACCGCAGCGACCAGAACAGATAGCACAACCAGGGAGAAGTAGACACCATTTACCTTAACGGCATCGCTGAGATCGGAGTATAGTTCATCTTTGCTTATGCGAGATATGTTCCTTCTCTTCTTTTTATCCTCCTTGCCCTCCTCCCTGGTCGTTACCAGGGTCGATTGCCTGGATGACAAAGAGGATCCGGGAGAATCGTTGGTTTTTTCCATTTTCCGCTCTTCGGAAGCAAGGGCGTTGGATGCCTTTTCAACGGCCTTCTGCTCCTTTTCCTCTTCCTTCTCCTTTTCTATCTTTGACTTATATTCGGGAATCGTCGCCTCCAAAGGGATCAGGTTAATTCTGAACCCAGTAATGAATCCGAACTCTTGCTGGAAACGTTTGATGACCTCTTCTGCCTCGACAGCATCCAGAACGATCCGGATGATTGATAGGTCAGAAGACAAGGTAATGGTGGGCAAGTCATCGATATGCCGATCTTTCAATAGGCTAGCCACATTGTCCATCGAGTTCGTAGGTACAGTAATCTCGACCAATCTTAGCGCCATACAGCTCGATGATTAATCCTTTCGGCGCAGGGATAATTCTTTCTGTCATCTACCCCCAAGGCATCTCCAATCCATCAAAAGCCCTTGGTGATAGTTTCCATAGGCGAAATTTTTGCCAGTTACATTTCGCATACTACTGATCGCATAGACTCCTGGAGAGCTTATCTCAACGTTCCGGACCCAGCGGGTCAGAAAGGGAGGATCTCATAAAATTGTGGATATGATGATTGTGATTTTAGTGCCCATTTTATTTAAAATAAAGAAATAATCAAGAAAGCAATATCAAAATTCAAAAATTATTTCCATCAATGCCGATATTACAAATTCATGTCAATTTTGGAGAACACATCTGACATGGAGATGGTGCTTGAAGAGGTGAATAAGGAACAAGTGAAGTTCGTGGAGATGCAGTTCTCCGATATTTTTGGCACGATGAAGAGCGTAACGATCCCCTCGGAAAGCATAACGGAGGTCATTGATGAGGGCGTATCGATCGATGGCTCTTCAATACTCGGGTTTGCCACAGTTGAGGAATCGGAATTCAAAGGTAGACCCATCATGAACACGTTCAAGATATATCCATGGACCTGTGGAACGGATCAAAAGACCGCCCGCCTTGTCTGACAGATATTTGACTATGACGGTAAAAGGTTCGAGGGAGACCCCCGTCTCATTCTGGAAAGAACACTGGAGAGGGCGAAGGAGATGGGTTTTGCATACAAAGTGGGCCCCGAGATGGAATTTTTCTTATTGAAACCGGAGGAGATCATGAATGGCATTCCTCGGGCTTGTGACAAGGGCAGATATTTTGACCTAATGCCCTTGGATTGGGGGGAGAAAACGAGGAAGGACATAATCAATCACTTCAACAAGATGGGCTTTAAGATCAAGGCCTCCCATCACGAAGTCGCCCCTGGCCAACAGGAGATCATTTTGAGGTACGGCGATGCCCTTGACATGGCCGATCAGATTATGACAATCAAATATGGCATAAGAACAGTGGCCAAGCTAAATGGTTTACACGCCACGTTCATGCCAAAGCCGTTTCAGAATGATAATGGCAACGCCATGCATGTTCATCAGTCATTGTCCAGGTTCGGCGGTGGGAACGCTTTCGACGATCCGGAAAGCAAATACGGGCTCAGTGAGCTTGCCATGAACTTTCTTGGGGGGTTACTGACCCATGCTAAAGAGACATGCGGGATTCTCACCTCACATGTCAATTCCTATAGGCGCCTAATGCCAGGATATGAAGCTCCATGTTATGTAAGCTGGTCGAACAGGAACCGCAGCGCCCTCATCAGAGTCCCGGCTATGAGGGGGAACGGAACTCGCCTGGAGCACAGGAACCCGGATCCGGCGGGTAATCCATATCTTCAGTTCGCCGTGATGCTTGCCGCGGGACTGGATGGTATCGAAAGAAAAATTGAGCCACCTGAACCTGTTGAGAGAAATACATTCACCATGAGTCCGGAAGAAAGATCATCCTTAGGTATTGACAGTCTACCTGAAACTCTCGGAGAGGCATTGAACCTGATAAACAACAGCGAGTTCATGAGAAAGGCTCTCGGCGAACATATTTTCGGTCAGTTCCTAACCATTAAAATGAAGGAATGGCAGGAGTTCAAGCGGTTGATCACCCCATGGGAGTTGGAGAGATACATCACTTCGGTTTAAAATCCAATGCTTATCCAGACGAAAATAATTTGGTATTGGATGACTATATAAATAATGTTCAATAAATAAATCAAGTATGGTCAATGAATCATGGGGCCTCACCCAACCATTAAAAGCACCAATGGTGGGTTTAAGAAAGTGCAGGAAATTGACTGAAAGAACTGTATGAGTGTAAAAGTGGGTCTGCCCGAATTTGAATCGGGGTCTCAAGCTCCCAAAGCTCGAAGGATGGACCAAGCTACCCCACAGACCCGAGTGAGGCGCTCTAATGCCGAACTCATCAATATACTTTTTGAGCCCCAACGCGCTGGACACAATTCCTTCTTCAAATCGATCGAGCTCGGGTCAATTTTTTAATAGCTGCACGGGTAAATATACCGCTTCGTGGCATCGAAGCGCACTTTCATCATGATCCTTGCCGTGGCCATTGCCGCCATGCTCATCGCCACCGGCGGTCTGTTGATCTATAAGGACTCCTTGACAAGAAGCGGATTCTCCCAGAGCGATCTGAGGACGCCGGTGGTGGTCTATGATTCATCGGTCAAGGTGTGGAACCCGGTGCCGACTACCACCAATGAGCCATCAAAGTCCATATCCATGACATGGGTGATGACCCCCATCTACGCCGGCTATGGCGGGACAGTGAACCTGACCCTAACCAATGATGGCCCGACGGTCATTCACATATCCGGCTACGGCCTGGAATGGATCGTGTCCGGGATCAAGACCACCCGGAACGAGAACTTGAACCTGACGCCTGGCAGCAGCGCGAACCTGGGTCTCCTGTTCTTCGATGCGCCTGACACGGTCGGTTCATATTCGTACCGCCTCCTCCTCGATCTGGCGGTCAAGGTCTGGAGCGGCACGTCCTGGCATGATTTTGGCATGATCGAAGGGAGCACGAAGCAGGCGGACATCATCCCCTCGCTGAGCTATCATAACTACACCACGACGAAGAACCAGGCCAGCTACTTCGACAAGATCAAGGGGCTGTCGGGCGGCAGCGAGGTCTCTTCGCTGGCGAACACGATCAAGGGGGGCCAGAGCTATAACATCCAGCTGATCTGCGACGCCTTCGACTGGGTCGTGAACAACATCGCGTACAAGGACGACCCGTCGGATTACTGGCAGAGCTGCGCCGAGACGCTTTCCTGGCGCACTGGCGACTGCGAGGACCAGGCCATCCTGATCGCGTCCATCATCACCGACATGGGAGGGAATGCCAGGGTCAACATCGTGGAAGGGCATGCGTTCCCCACGGTCTTCGTGGGCACCAACTCCACCTCGGTCTATGCGATCGACTCGGCGGTCGAGTCTCATTATGGGACAAGCCTGCCGGTCTACTACATCCATGACAGCATGGGTTATTGGATGGTAATCGATACCACCGGTTTCCCGTACGCTGGAGGACTTCCCACCACGGCAGGTCCAGTTCTTGACGGCGGCGCCAACGCCTGGTCCTTCGAGTCGACCAATTTCCTGATCGCCATCGACGTGATGTTCTGATCAGTGCCCGGAGGCCAGTATCTCCCTCACAGCCCGTTGCATAGATGCGGCGCTGTTCAACTTGGGCTCCCAGCCGATGGACTTGAGCTTGTCCAGGCCGAGGAGCATGTCCCTGACATCGCCGACCCAGCCCACACCGCCCCGCACCCCGCCGGTCCAGTCATATCGAACGTTCTTCAGGCCCATCTCCGCCACCACGATGTCGGCGATGCCCCTCACGTTCAGGCGGTCGTATGAACCGATGTTGTAGGCCTCGACCGGTCTCGCCCCGGCCCTGGCCGCCGCCAGCATGGCAGAGATGCATTCGGAGATGTGGATGTATGACTTGTTCGTGCCCGGGTCGGCCCCGAGTATCTCCAGCTTGGTCGGGTCCTGTCTCAGCTTCCTCACGAAGTCGTGCAGGACGTTATGCGTGCTGCGGGAGCCGACCACATTGGCGAAGCGGTACAGGATGGCCTCCATCTCGAAGGTGTGGGCGTAGGAGGAGATCATGGCCTCGCACGACAGCTTCGTCCCGCCATAGATCGATATGGGCATCAGGGGGCCATAGTTCTCCGGCGTCGGGATGACCGCCGCCTCTCCGTACACCGTCGAGGTGGAAGGGAAGCAGATCCCCTTGACGCCCTTCTCCCTCATCGCCTCCAGCACGTTGAACGTGACCGTGATGTTCTGATCGAAATGGGTCCTGGTGTTCTTCGGCCCCTGCCTCACGTCCGGATTGGCGGCCATGTGGAACACGACATCGACGCCGTCCATGACGTCGGCCAGCTCCTCCCTCAGGAGGTCGAGCCGCACGAAGCGGAAATCGTCGTGGGACAATGCGTCCTTCAAGAATTCCATCTTGCCGGCGGAGAGGTCGTCCACCCCGATGACCTCGTTCCCTTCCCTCAGCAGCCCATCGGTGAGATGGCTTCCGATGAACCCGGCGCATCCAGTGACCATGACGGTCTCATTGCGTAACTTCATCTGTTGTTCCTCCCCATCCTCTTGTCCAGTTCGGCCACGAAGTGGCGCATCGCGTCCCCTCGGTGGGAGTATCGCCCCTTCTCTTCCAGGCCCATCTCCGCGAACGTCCTCTGCGCCCCGTCCGGCTGGAATACCGGGTCATAGCCGAACCCATCGCTCCCCCTCGGGCCCATCGTGATCTCTCCGGACGACCTTCCGGTGACGATGATCCTCTCTCCGCACAGGTGGCAGCCAATACAGCATTCGAAATGGGCCGTCCTGTCCTCCGACCCGTTGAGCAACTTCAGTATGCCGTCGTTACCGATGGTCGAGAAAACGTAGCTGGAATAGACGCCAGGAAATCCATTGAGGGCATGGACGAAGAGGCCGGAATCGTCCAGTATGAAGTCCTCGTGGCCCTGGTCGGCGATCTGGTCCAGACAAGACCTGACGACCTCCTCCAATGTGTCGGCCTGGACCTCGTCGCAGTCGGCCTTGAGCAGGGAGACCGTGATGCCCAGCTGCCCAAGTCCATGCTGGAACTCCTGCAACTTGTGCATGTTGCCGGTGACGAGGCGCAGCTCCCTCACGTGTACCGACCCCGGTCCTCGATCTGCTTGATCTTCTTCATCACGTCGTCCCCCTTGGCGAAGTTCTTCTTGTACGAACTGAGGACGACATCATAGCAATCGAGGAAGCTGGAATGGGCCGATTGGAACGCTTCCTTCAGAAGATGAAGGTCGACGCCCATCTCCTCCAGGTCGGCGTTCTTAGTGCCGAGGGAGAAGTCGATGAGCCAGATGCGGCCTTCGTAATGGATCATGTTGGAGGTGGTGAGGTCACCGTGCGTTATCCCGCCCTGGTGCAGCAATGCCACCAGCCTGCCGATCTCCTTGCACAGCTCCCTCCTCATCTCATCATCGGAGGAGTCCAGCAGGTCCTTGACCCTCGGTCCGGACAGCTCCTGCATGACTATCTCCCCTCCGATCAGATCGATGTCATAGATGATCGGGGTCGGGACTCCCAGGCGGCGGGCCTCCTGGATGAGCCTGGCCTCGTTCCTGGTCCTGCTCACGCGCAGGCTGGCATCGAGGTCGGGATGACGGTAGCCCTTGGGCACCCTGCTCTTCATTATGACATGGCGCCCCATCCAAGTGCCGCGCCTGATCTCGGCCTCCGCCCCTCTTCGAATCACTTCCACGGCCAGTGGAAGGTCGCCCTAGGTAATAATATTTCCAATCGGTTCGTCCGAGCTTCCTTCCTGGTGCTGATGCTCTCCATGGAATTGTCTGAGGGCGGCTCCGATGTCGTCCACCTGCTGCGGTACGAAGTCGGAGGGCAGGCCGGCCCTCACCGCATCGCCCAGGTATCGCTCATCCAGCAGGACGATGCTCGCCCTGTCGGTCTCGCTCCGAATGGCCCTGCCCGCCGCCTGGAGCACCTTGGTGATGGCCGGGTAGATGCGCACGTACATCATCGCCTTCCTGCCCCCGTGGCGCCCGCTCATCCTGGCCATAAGCTCTTCCGATTCTATGCTTGGGGGTGATAAAGGTAGGCCGGCTACGACCACGCTGGCGATGAGGTTGTCCGGGACGTCCACGCCTTCAGCGAAGGAACCCGAGGCGGTGGCCAGGAGAAGGCACGGCCTCTCTCCGCGCAGGCTCATGAGCAACGCATCCTTCTCGGCCTTGGCCATGCCCTTCCTCTCCGACAGGACCTTCTTCCCCACCGTGCTCGTCAGGTTCGCTTCCACCTTGGAGAGAAAATCATAGGAGGGCAGGAAGGCGAGCACGTTCCCCGGAACGTTGCGACAAACAAGATCCAGGCGTTCGGCCATCGCCGCGTATGTGCTATCATCCCTGCGATCGAAGCGGGACGTGACCGAATCGTCCACCAATATGAGCCGGTTCTCCTTGGGGAAGGGAGAAGTGTATCTCCTGCACACCGCCACGTCCCTGATGCCCAGCAAATCCGCGAACATCTCCGGGGGGTGCAGCGTGCCGCTCATCATGATGGCGCAACGGCACTGGTCCATCACCGCCGAGGCGATGATCCCCGGTTCAAGATAACGGACGTGGAGCGTGCCAGTGCCGGGGTCGGCGAACCGGACCGACCGGTCGCCGTCCCTGCTCCAGGCCAGGAGGAAATCGGCCACCTCGTCCACGCTGCGGCGGATCCGGTTCCGATAATGCTCCCTTATCTGTTGGCCCAGCGAGGCCGCGTCCAGGCCGCAGGCATCGATCAATGCCGCATCCAATCCTTCTATCGGCAACTGGGCGGTCCTCTCGAAACAGGAGCGGTCCAGATGATCGATAAGGGCCTTCAGGCCGGCCTTGAACGTCCTATTCCCGGTCGAACGGAACGCGCCATGGGCCGTGCTGCGCTGCAGTAGGGCCGACCGGTTCTCCATGATGCGGCCAGGGAGATTGTGCGCCTCGTCCACCACCAGCACCATCTCCTCCGTCTTATGGCCGGACGCCCCCATCAGGTCACAGTCCAGGGAGAACGCCTGATTGAAATCCGCCACGACCAGCTGGGCCATCGGGACCGCCTTCCTCGCTGCCAGGTATGGGCATGCCCCCAGGCGGAGGCAGAGGCGCTGCGCCTCGGTCACGTGCAGGGGATATTCCAGCAGGCGGCGGGAGGCCTTCTCGATCCTCTCCTCTTCCAGGAAATAGCAGTCCTGGGAGTCCATACAGGGCGGCTTCCCACCAGGCTTGTTGCATAGGCACGAGTCCTCCCGCGAGATGATGTCGATCACCCCCATGCGGTTGCGCCGCCAGATGTACCTGGCCGTCTCCACGGCGGCATTGTGCTGCGATTGCCTGGCGGTCAGGAAGAACGTCACCCCGCTCTCCTGGGTCGTCTCCAGGGCGGCGGCCAATGCCACCGCGGTCTTGCCTATGCCGGTGGGCGCATGGGCCAGCAGATGGACCTTGTTCGCGACGCAGGACCTGGCGTCGTCCAGGAACTGACGCTGCCCCTCCCTCACCTGGGCGAATGGGAACAGTCCGTTCTCGATGGCAGGGGTCAATGGGAATGGTTCGTGGGCTTCCATGGTACGGGCCTAGGTCGGCCTCACATGGGGTTACTTGCGACTGGAATCAGCCTACTTCCGGCAGGATAAAATAATGGCCGAACCGCTCAAGCCTGGATGACTCACCACTACTATCACGGAAGGGCCGCCGTCCTCGTGGCGTTCCTGCTCTTCCTCTCCACCCTGGTGGGCTACATCTCCCGCTCCACCATCTCGGTGGCGCTGCCTTTCATCTCCAGCGATTACGGATGGACCCCTGAGCAGCAAGGGTTCTGGGGAGGGATCCTGCTGGGCATCTTCCTCGTCGGCTACGGTATCTCCAATGTGCTGCTCAGCCCCCTCATCGATAGGTACGGCCCGCGGATGGTGCTTATCGCGTCCATGGTGATATGGTCGGTCATCACGTTCTTCACCGGTGTCCTCGGGCTGATCTTCGGGGCGTTCATCATATTGCGGTTGTTGCTGGGCCTCTCTCAGGGCGTGCTGTTCCCCTCCGCCAGCAAGATCGCCAGGGTGCAGTTCGAGCCCAGGATGCGATCCCGGGTCAACGGCTTCTACATGAGCTCCATGTTCGTCTCCAACCTCCTGATCGGGCTGCTCATGCTGCCTCTCATCCAGGCCACCAGCTGGCAGTTCGTCCTCTATGTCGCGGCCGGCCTCGGCCTGCTGCTGGCTGGTATCATATTCATGCGGCTCAAGGAGAACATCCAGCTGGAATTGAGGCCGAAGGGGTTGAGGGAAGCGTACACCAACATCCTGGCCGGATTGAGGGAGACGTCTCGCACCAAGGGGTTCTGGCTCGTTACAGCGGCCGATACCTCGATGAACCTGGCATGGTGGGGGCTCTCTCTCTGGCTCCCTACCTTCTTGATCGAGAGCAAGGGATTCCCGGTGGACGACCTCATCTGGGCGCTGCCGCTGATCTATGTGGGCGGCTTCCTCGGCATCTTTGTCGGTTCGTGGCTGAGCGACAGGTTGGGAAGGAGGTCGGACATCACCGCCATATTCTCTGCCAACGGCGCCGTGGCGTTGCTGATATGCCTTGTCGCCAGCAGCGAGGTGCAGGTGGTGGCCGCGTGTTTCGTCACCTTCTTCTGCATCAGCCTGTTGCCTGCCAACGCATACACGCTGCTGCAGGGCATCATCCCGGAAAGGCTCACCGGATCCTCCACCGGACTGCTCAACGGTATCTCGAACGGGTTGGGGGTGCTGGGCCCCATGATCATCGGGTTCAGCGTCGCCCTGACGGCCGGGTGGGAGGCCGGGATAGTCTTCATCGCGATCACGCAGCTTATGGCGGCCTGGTTCGTCCATTCCTTCCGGAAATATGAGATGCCAGCCGAATGACCAATCCTTTATTGCGCAGGTAGTCGGTAAGGGGGTCGTGGACGTCCTCCCATTAGACTGCCCCGCCCTCGATGCCCTTCTAGGAGGCGGCATCGAGACCGGTTGCATCACTCTTCTCTACGGTGAGGCAGGCACGGGCAAGACCAACCTCTGCTTGGTATTGGCCAGCAAGGTCGCGGAACAGGGGAGGAAGGTGGTCTTCGTCGATACCGAGGGGGTCTCGATGAGGCGCTTGGAACAGGTCTCGGGTCAGGACCCCGAGGCGGTGGCCAAGAACTTCCTGGTGTTCGAGGCGCACAGCTTCAAGGACCAGGAGACCATGGTCGACAAGGCGATCAAGCTGGCCGAGAGCTCAGTGGACGTCGGCCTGGTGGTCGTGGATTCCATGACGATGTACTACCGCCTGAGCGACAAGGAGGAGGAGCGGGCAGAGAGGCGTTCCCTCGCTAACCAGAGCGCCAAGCTTCTGACCCTCGCCCGGAAGAAAGGTGTCGCAGTATTGCTGACCTCGCAGGTCTTCCTCGACGTGGAAAGGGGAATCGTGGAGGCGCTGGGCGGAAACGTCCTGCATCACAACGCCAAGACGATCGTCAAGCTGGAAAGGGCCGGCATCGGCAAGAGGCGGGCCACCATAATGAAGCACCGTCATCTGCCGGAGGGCCGCAGCGCTGACTTCTATCTGACCGAGAGCGGCATCGCCTGCGATTGATCAGCGGTCCCGGTTCACAGAGTAATCGATGAGCTGGGAGATCATCTGCTTCTCCTTGCACTCGGGCAGGCACTGCAGCAGGCGCTTGGCCTCTGCGGTGTACTCCTTCGCCTTGGATGATACGAAATCGATGCTACCGGTGCGGCGAAGCGCCTCGATGGCCGCCTTGACCTCCTCGTCGGTGGCGTCCTCCTTGCCCAGTGCGGCGAGAAGGATATCGCGGTCCTTGCTGGGTCGCTTCAGGTTCTCCATGGCGTGGACGATGATGAGCGTCCTCTTGCCGTTGCGGATGTCGCTGCCCACTGGCTTGCCGGTCTTCTTGCTGTCGCCCAGGATGCCCAGGACGTCGTCCCAGATCTGGAACCCGATGCCGAAGAGGCGGGCGCACTCCTTCATGTCCTTTATCTGCCTCTCGCTTCCCCCGCCGATGATGGCGCCTCCCTCGGCGGCGCAGGCGAACAGAACGGCGGTCTTCTTCTCCACCATCTCCAGGTATTCCTCGACCCCGACCGTCTGGCGGCCCTCGAAATCGATGTCCATCTGCTGCCCTTCGGCGATCAGGTAGACCGTCTCGGAGACGGTGTGGACCAGCGCGCGCAGCGCCTCTCCGTCCACCTCAGACTCACTGAGAATGTCGTAGGCACGTGCGAACAGCGCATCGCCGGCGATGATGGCGGTCGGTTCGTCGAACAGGACGTGGACGGCCGGCCTCCCCCTCCGCACGGGGTCCTTGTCCATCACGTCATCGTGGACCAGCGTGAAATTGTGAATGATCTCCAGGCAGCAGCCGAAGGGTACGGCCTTCTTGCTGTTGCGGCCGATGGCCTCGGCCACCATCATGGCCAGGATGGGCCTCATCCTCTTGCCCCCGCCCTCGGGGTAATGCTTCATCGCCTGCCGCAGCTTGGCGTACTTGCCGTACTCCAGGTAGTTCATTATGCTCTCGTGGACCTCTGCGGCCATCTGCGTCATCTCATTGGGCAATTCCATGATCATACACTCCTTTGCCGAACCCATTCATCCGTGCGCCCGGTCAGCACATATCCCTTCTTCGACAGTGCCTTCACGTCCTTGCTGCCGGTGAGGAACATCGTCACCCTCAGCTCGTCCCTGACCAAAGCCAGACGGTCCATCACCGCCTGTGGCGACTCCAGCGCCGCCGGCAGGACCGCCCGGGCCATCCCCGCAGAGCTGGCGCCCAGCGCCAGGCCGCAGGCCACGTGGAGGCCGTTCAGCATGCCTCCCGATGCTATCATTGGTAATCCAACGTTCGCTTCCAACAGCGCCGCAGGTGCCGGGATGCCCCAGTCCAGGAACGTCTGGCCGATCGCAGCGCAGCGTTTCTCGTCCATCTCCCTGGCCCGGTACATCTCCACCGCGGCGAAGGACGTGCCAGAAACCCCAGAGACGTCCATTCCTATTATGCCCGTCCCCTTCAGGCGCTGGGCCGTTTCGCGCGAGATCCCTGCTCCGGTCTCTTTGACCATCGTGGGCATCTCCTTGGCCAGATCGCGGATCTTGGCCATGCATCCCTTGGCCTTGGTATCGCCTTCGGGCTGGGCCACTTCCTGCAGGTAGTTGAGATGGACGGCCATGACATCCGCGTCCACCATGTCCCTTGCCTTCCTGACCTGGTCCATCGTGAACGGCCTCTTCCTCTGCTGGGAGATCAGCTGGGGCGCACCCACGTTGCCGATGCGCAATGGAACGTCGTAATCCTTCAGGACCGAATAGCTGCCGTCATCGCCATGTTCGATCCCCGCCCTCTGGCTGCCTATGCCAAGACCGATCCTCATCTCGGCGCAGGCCTCGGCCAGGTTGCGGTTGATCTTCTCCGCCTGCTTGAAACCGCCGGTGATGGCAGTTACCACAAGTGGCATGTCCAATCTCTTGCCGAACAGGACTGTCTTGGTGTCGACCTCCTCAAGGTCGAGCTCCGGCAATGAATCGTGAATGAGCTTGACATCGTTCCAGTGGTTATGCTCCGGGCAAACGTTCTGGTCCATCGTCACCTGGATGTGATCGGCCTTGCGCTTCTCGATCTTCTTCATACCTTCCCACCCCTTACCCTTGAGCATAATGGCAGCTCCCCGCGCAGCGCGGCCGCCAGCCTTCCCGGCACATTGCCGTTGATTATGAGACATTCCTTTGCGAACGATGCGATGCCGAGCATGTATTCTATCTTAGCGTAGATACTGCCAGTGACATCGTCGCACCTCTCGCTCCGGGGGAGCGAGCTCAAGGTGCTCTGGTCGATCTCGTCGATCAAATGACATTCAGTGTCCAAATGAGGGTCGCAGGAGAAGACACCGTCCACATCGGTGACGAAAATGGCCCGCTCGGGGCGGAACTCCCTGGCCAAGGCCTCCATCATCTGGTCGCCCGAGCAGATGCCGAACTCCCTCCTGTCGTCCAAGGCCACGTCGCCGAAGGTGACGGGCGTGACGCCCATGTCATAGTAGCGGCGGAACTTGTCCAGATCGACCGAGGTGAGCTTGCCGTCGGAGAGCATCGTGCACGATCCCGGCACCAGGCTGACGGCGTCCAATCCCTCGTGGACCAGGGCCTCGATCACCAGCGTGTCGAGCTCCCTGACGTCCCAGCTCACATGGGCCACGCCCTTCTCCTGGCCCGGCCTCTTCCTGCCCATATGCAGGTCGTATTTCTTGGCGATGACATGGCCATACGAACCGGCGCCGTGGACCACCAATAGCCTCTGGCCGGATCCCGCCATCTCCTTCGCCAGGCGATGCACAGCCTCTGGCCTGAAGGTGCGGTAACGGGACTTGTCCGTGATTACGCTCCCACCGAGCTTGACCAGCATCATATGAACTGCTGGAAGATAAGGACGGCTCGATAAATAGCTTATCTTCAGTCGACCCGCGCACCGCATTTTCGGCAGAACGAGTCATCGGATGACAATGGCGAGCTGCACTTGTCGCACTTCAAATGCTTGACGACCTTGTGACCGCACTTGGGGCAGAAGTTGTCATCCCCCTTCATGGGTGCCTTGCACACCGGACATTTGTCATCCATGAAATTCCCGGACGGGGCGGTCCCCTGAGGTCCGACGACGCTCTTGGCATTGACCTCCCCCTGCTCCTGCAACAGATCCTTGTCGGAGAGCTCCGCCACCACCGTTTGGGTCGGGCTGGTCGCTTCGACCGGCTTGCCCGCCAGCGAACGGCGGGCCTTCATGCAGCAACGGAAGGCGCCAGAGTAGTCCTCGGCGCCAAAGCACTTCTCCGATTCGCACAGGAACGCCTCGGCCTGTCCGACCTCCTTGTTCTCCGCCTTGGCCTTGCCTAGCTCCTCCTTGGTGGTCTCGATGAGGAACTTCGATTCCAGGTAGTTCGGGGGAAGTTGCCTCGCGTCGTGGACGGTCTTATCCTCGCCCTTCTCCTCCTTCTCGCCGTCCCCTTCTATGGCGTCCGCATCGTGAGGGTTCGGCGCCTCCTCGAAGAGCTTCTCATCCTTGGCGTTGACCAGGAGGTCCCTGGCCGCCTTGGTGGTGGCCATGGCCTTGACATAATCACCCCGATCATATTCCGATTGGGCCTTCACCAGCAGGGCATCGGCCGAGCTGGTGTTCTTGCCCATTCCGCGCAGCGATGCCGAGACCGCGGTGGTGCTGCTGAGCGCATTATAGGCATCGTCCTTCGTCAATGCCAGTTCGATCTCTTCCCTGCGCTTAGGCCTCATGTACTTCATTTCTATGTACACGGCAATGAGCAGGACAACTAGCATGATCACGGAAATTACGGCGATGAATAGGTCCAGATGATTCTCCTCCGGCAGGCTGGACAATCAAGGCATATTCCCGCATAAAAATTTATCTTAGAAGGAAATATGGTGGAGAATCCCCACCAGGTGAAAGATGAAAATAAGAAAGGCTGACAGCGTGCGTTGCTTCCCGTGGGCTCGCGCACCACAGTACAACAGCGTACGCGGGCGGGCTTAGCTTCTGGGTTCGGAAGAGACCAGGCGTATCCCCGCCGCTTTGGCCGTCAAACCATTTCTTAAAACTCCTCAATATTACTCAGATATTTAAGGGTTTCGAATGGGGCTGGCTCGTTACATTTTTGTCCATTATACGGTGAGCAAAATTGCGTAACCGATGATCGACGAGATGGCCATGGACGAGATGTTGTTGCCGAGCTTGTCGACGTAGCCCCACGTCTCCAGTGTGGCGCCGATCAGCGAGTCGATGTTGCATCCGACGAAGCCGAGCACCAAGGGGACCAGTATCCTGGCATCGAACATCATGCCAGGGAAGAGCAGCACCCATCCCAGTAGCGAGGCGAATATCGATCCGAAAAGCGCCCAAGCGGTGCCATACGCCGATATGCCCCCGTCCACTCCCGGCTCCACGCGCTTGAACGTCGTGATGAGGTAAACCTTCGCGCTGATGACCCCCATCTCCGAGGCGATCGTATCGGAGGCGGCCACCGCTATGGCCGTGATGTACGTCAGCCTGGCCAGGTCACTATCCTGCTGCCCTGCTGCATAGAATATGATGGCAATAACAAGCGGCACCAGTCCGTTGGCTACAACGTTCTTCCAGGTTCGTTCTCCCTTCTTCCCTTCCTGCAGGCCCTTCTTCTCCTTCAGGTCGAACTTGTACCTTGTGGCGGCGAACCCGGCCACGGTGAAGACGAGAAGAACGATGAGCCACAGGAACGAGCCGAAGATGCCGATCAGAACCCCGACCCAGAGCGCAGCGAAACTACCGCTGCGGGAAAGGAGCCCCAATCGATATGACAGTATCGAGAGCAGGCCGCACAGCACTAGCAAGAGGACAATGTTCTCCGCCGGCGACATTGCCCACGTCCATGCCCGCCTCAATATAAAATGATGCGTTATTATGCAGGCTCAGGTCCGGCCGTTCGCCTTCGTCTTCCTACCGTTGACGTTGAACTTGTCGCGTATCGAACCCCGTTCAAAGAGCGGCTGGGTCTCCTCCTTCATGCCCCTCAGCTTCTCCAGGTCGCCGTCCCAGGCGATAAGCTCGATGCCATAGTTCTCATCGATGGACTTGATGACCTTCTCCAGCTTGGCAGGCACCTTTCCTGTCCTGGAGCCATTGAGCACGACGGCGATGTAGATGAACTCGCTCTTCTCCACCATGAGCTTCTTTTCGCCGAAGTCCATCCTCTTCAGGTGGGTGGTCTGCTCGTCCTTGAACGAGTCCTTGACGAAATTCTGCAGCGCCACCAGCATCGAGCCGAGGATCTGGTCGTCCATTCCTGGCTTGAGGCGGCGCGCCTGGTGCGCGATGAGGTTGCCGTCATGGTAGATGATGAACACCTCGTCCACCACCGGCCTCGTGACCCAGAGGTAGATCAGGAGAGCGATGATGACGATGAGCAGCGCCCCCGAGACCAGCAGCCACATGGTCTGGTCCGGACGCAGCTCGACCACCAATTCTATCGGTTGGATGTCCCCGACGTTATTGTTCGCGTCGACCGCCACGATCTTATACCATATGGTGCAGGTGTTGGTCTGGGCCGGGATGAGGGCCGAGACGTTGCCGTTCTGGTCCACCGGTACCATACGGACGCTGTAGGTGAAGTTCTCCCCGTCGTAGGAATAGTACAGCGTGGCATTGTACGAGATGTCCTCGCTGATGTGCGCCACGATGAGTATGGAATCCCCTATGTATGCCTTCGAGACCTGGTTGGCCAGGGCGATTATCGGCGCACCCTTGTCCAGGACCACCGATATCGTCTTGAGGACCTCGTTGCCCTGGTCCTTGACCTTGACGGTCACGTTGTGTATGCCTGGTGTGGCGAACCGATGCCAGTTCCAGACCTTCTCCGAGCTGTAGGGCGTCCATCCGTCGCCGTCCCCGAAGTTCCAGCTGTATTGCAGCACCTCTGCGGCGATGTCTGGGTCGCTCGTCCCATTGGCAGATACATAGATAGTAAGCGATGCCAGATCGATACCGGTGCACTCCAAAGAGATGACTGGCGGATGGTCGATAATGGATAGGTCGAACGTTCTCTCGGTCTGGAAGTCGCTGTCGTTCACTCTGAGCAGCAAATGGTATGAGCCGGCCGCACTGAAGGAATAATAGAAACTGGGTACGGTGGTCGCCATCTGCACGATCTGTCCCGTGCTGGTGCTTACCGTCCAAAGATAGCTGGGGGTTTCGAATCCTGCGGTTACGGGCACCCGGAAGGTCACATTGCTTCCCAGCGGGAAGGACGTGGCGGAGACCGTGGTAGTGATCTGGCCCACCGTGGGGTTGGTATCCTGCACGATTATGGTGCCTTCGAACGATGCGGTACTGCCGTCCTGGTCCACCACTGTCAAAGTCACGATGTACGTCCGATGCACCGTATACCTGTGGCTCGGGCTTGATTGGGCGGACGTCTGTCCATCGCCGAAGGACCAGATGTATTGGACCACTCGGTCATAGGGGGAGTCTGTCACGGTCGCTTGGAAATTGACCGTGTCCCCCTCGTCGATGGTGGCAGTGCTGGGCGTGAAGGTGACAGACGGCACGCGGTCCTGGACCACGATCGTCCGGTTGAGCCATGCCTTGCCAGTGTCATTTTCCATGACCGTCAAGTTTATCCAATATACGCCTCTGGTCAGGAACTGGTGAGAAACGACCGGGTTCGTGCCGCTGGAGCTGTATGTTCCATTCTCGAACGTCCATGAATAGCTAACTATATGGTCTACTACCGATGTGGACGGGCTGGCATCGAAGGTGATCGACCCCCCCTCAGAGATGGAAGTGGCCGAGCAAGCGAACGCGGCCGTCGGCAGGGCGTCCGCGATGATCACATCATGGGAGATGATGCTGGTATTGCCATCCCTGTCCGATACGGTCAGGGTCACATGGTAGGTTGCGTTCCAGCTGAAAACATGTGTCGGGTTCTTTCGGGTATCCAATGCGGTTCCATCCCCAAAGTTCCATGACCAGGAGGTAATGGCATCCCTGATGTACGTCGAGGAATCGATGAACTGGACCAGGGCACCCTCGGTCCCGGTCGGGGAAGTGAAAGCGGCCGTAGGGCCAGAGTCATAGACCCGGACCGTCTGTATCACCGAGGACGATAGGCCGCCAGGGTCAGTGACGACCATCTTGAGAAGGTGGGTTCCGTTCGCGGCGAAGGTCAGCTGTCTGACCGTTACTGTGGACGCCGCAGCGATCTCCACCCATAGTCCGGTCTGGTTGTACTGAACTTGATAGGAATATCTCAATCTGGGAAGGTCCGAGACCGTATCAGTGCTAGAGGAGGAATCGACAGTGAACGCGATCCCCTCCGTGGGTATGCCCACTGAACGCACGAACGATGCGGTCGGGGGGCGGTTCATTTCATAGAAAACTGAGATGGCCTTCGATCCGTTCGAGGAAACGGCCAGGTCTGGCAGCTTATCGCCGTTCACATCTCCGATGGCCAGGAACGATGCACCTGCACCTCCGGTCTGGTGGTATGAGGTGGTGAATCCGCTCAACGTCACTTCGAACATAGTGACGAGGCTGGCATGGCTACCAACCACGACGAGCTCTGCCTTTCCATCGTCGTCATAGTCCCCGATCGTTCCTGAGGAGAAACCGCCCTCCATCCTCTTCACGAAGAGGCTGGTGTCGGCGTTGAAACCAGTAGCGAAATCCCCTTGGGGATAGACTATCACATATCCATCGCTCGTTCCAATGACCAGATCGGTCCTTCCATCGCCGGTCAGGTCCGCCGAGTCCATCCAAATGATGGTTCCGGCCACATAGCTCGGAAGCGAGATGTTCTCAGCGTTACCGCTGGCCCAATTGAACGATGCCCCACTCTGCTGGAAGAATACCGTGATCCCCTTCCCGGTGGAGTTGACCACTGCGACGTCGCATCTGGCAGGCTGTGGGGTATTGCTCTCCCTCCAAACGTCATAATCCGAGCTGGTCAGGAGAGAGAAATTACATTTGGTGAACGAATAAGCGCTTCCAGCAGTAAAGTGTCCCGTTCCGTCGTTGAGGAATACCTGGAATCCTCCATTGCATCCGATGACGAGATCGTAATAACTGTCGGAGTTCCAAAGGACGGCATCGATCGATGAGGGGTTCGTAAGAGCAAGCGGGTAGTTCGTCGCGGTATTGGTATAGAATCCCGTTCCGCTGCTGTGTGATATGACGTTGAACGATGCGGAGGAATCGATGTAGACCAGGTCCTGATATCGGGGATCAGATAACGATGCCACCAGGACTGATTTGATCGAGGCCACGGACCTGAAGTACCATTTTCCGTTCTCGAGGAAGCACAACTTACTGGACTGTTTGTTCAAGTAACCGATCGATTGGAACATCTGGGTGAAATTGCCGATGATCAATGAGTCGGCCGCGTAGCCAGTGCCGATGTTGTCATTGGCGTTCCCCAGACTTCCTCCTACGTTATAGACGATGGTCACCGCACCCTGGATGGCAGAGCGGTTCTGAATAACGAGCAGATCGAAAGTGAGATCGTCATTAATTCGCGCAGCAAGGAGCTGTATGGCATGTTCCTGGCAAGGGAATGTCCCGGCCGCCCCGAAATAGGAGGGATTCGAAGATGTGGTGTAATAATAGCTGACGTTGTTGGAAACATCGGAGACCGCTACGATATCGGAAAGGCCGTCAGAATTGAGGTCCACGGCCTTGGCATAGCTCAATCCAGAGATGGCCTCGGATTTTGTGCCCCCGGATAGAACGCTCCCTGTCCATTGGTACATGTAGATCATGCCATTGCCATTGCTGGCCATCATGATTGCAGGGTAGGTCGTTCCAAGGTCCATGACGTCTATCGAAACGGGTTTTTGTATCGTGATCGAAAGGGTCAACGGCCAATCCTCTAACAATGGATTGGCATTTCTATAGGCCAGGAAAATGCTGTTCTGTGTGTCAGCCATGACTAGGTCCGGTTGTCCATCCGAATCGAAGTCGCAAACTACCAGCAAATTGACCTTACCGACAGCCGCCCCCAATGGGATATCGGTTGGGAAAAAATCCGTACTATTCAAGCAGATATTCAATCTGGAATTTCCGACGGGCGAGCTGTCAAGTGTTCTTGTGTATGCAAGATCATTTAAGCCATCCTTGTCAAAATCTCCGATTGCGATGGCTTGGGGATTCCTTGCTGTTGTTAGTACTTTCGTCGTATTGAATGTGTGATTCTGGAAATAGAAAGAAATGGCACCCGCCGTGGGGCTGGTTGAATAACAAACCACGACATCGTCCTTGTGATCATAGTCCATGTCCGCCGCGGCAATGTCTGTAAGAACTTGTCCAGGTGTCCTGCGGATCGAATTCGTTGAAGAATAGTTACCATCAGTGGTCTGGTAGAATATGTCGAAAAAGGCCTTCTGATAGTAGATCACTGCCAGGTCCTGTCGTCCATCGGAGTTGAAATCCCCGGTGACGACCTTACGCACGGTGAACTCCACCACCGATGTGTTCGTGAACCATTGGTACGTCGATGTTCCCGGAGTGTACATGCCGGTCGACCCAAGGTCCACCGAGGCGGAAGAGGAGGATGCTCCAGAAGCGAGGCCAGATGTAAGGAACGTTGGAACGGGGAGAAGAATGAGGGCTAGGGCTAGAACTAAACATCTGTGGAAAGCCTTTGCTATGCCCATCCTCATATTATTTTGAAAAGAAATGTTTGTGGAATATATAATGATTGGTATTATAAAAATTACTGAACGTCGACATGGTTTTTCACTTTTGACAATGGAACATAATTATTATAAAATAATATTATATAAATTGATTAATTCTCAAAAATGATACTGTATGGCTCATCACCGTCATTGAATGAGATTTAAGAAAAAAGGCATATATACCTTACTCGAGGTCATATTCAAACATGGAAAGGAAATCGGCGAGTTTTGAACTAGCTCAACTCGCACTCGACGAGGATTCCTGTAAGATCCTTGCCTTCACCTACCGCAATCCGAAGAGCGTCAAGGACATATGTGTTGACCTCAAGATACCCCAGGTGAAATGCTACCGCCGCATCAAGGAACTTGAGGACCTAGGTCTTTTGCGCAGTGTGGAGACATCACCACGCAAGCGGCTTTACACTTCAAACATTGAAAGGATCCAAATGACTCTGAACGAAGCTCACATATCCATGAGCGCCGAGTATAAGGACGGTGCCAAGAGCTCGTTCGACCTTAAGTTCGATCCTGAGATGATGGCCGCGGTCGGCCTTATTTCGAAGTAAAAAGCGAGAAGATCATTCGGATTCGACGACCAATGACTCGTAGGTCGCCTCAGATATCTTCCTAGCCCATTCCTTGTCCTTCATCGGGGAGATCATCAAGCGTCCGTTCATGTAGATCGTGACCTCGATTCCCTCTTTCCTGGCGATGAGCATCATGTCCTTGTCATCGACCTGATATCCATCTCTCTCCAGGTTCGGAATGGATGCCTTTAGATCGTATCGGATGACATCCTGGGGGATGGCCGACACGGCCTCACCTTTGCAGACGTAGATCAACCTGAACTTCATCGACAGCCCTCAATCGTCCTCGGAACCTTCCACACACAAAGGATAGAACACTTCGATGGCCTCCTTGGCCTTCTCCTTGCTCATGGGATGGATGAGCACCTTGCCAGTACGATAGACCGTGTACTCCACACCCTCCTTCTTGGCTATGATCATGAGGTCCTTGCTATCCACCTGAAAGTCCAGCTTCCTCAGCTCCTCCGCCGTTCTTTTCAGGTTGAACTTCACGGGGTCCAACGGGATGCAGGTGTTGGCCTCGGAGTTGCAGATCCTTACGACCTTGAACCTCATCGCTCCATCTCGCGGAGGAACTGCATGCAACTTGACTTGAACTCTTCCAATGTACCTTCGTTGACGATCATGACATCGGCCATGGCTATGATCGAGCCCAACCCCCAGCTCAGCTCCCGGTCGTCCCGGGCGGCGAACTCATCCCAGGTCTTCGGGGCATCATATCTCCCTCTGCTCCTCAATCGAGGATAACGGGTCTTCGGACCGGAATGGACGGCCACCAATACGACATCCTTCAATCTCTGCTTGTACACTGCCAGCTCCATCAGCCCTCTGGACCCGTCGATGATCGTCCTGGGGTTCTTGACATGCTCCACCGCCCTCAGGGCCCAGATGTCATATCCATGCTTCTGCCGCTCCGAGGTGGCGAACCCCCCCACGCCTTGGTCCGTGGCCGCCACGCCCTGCTTCGCCGCTTCGGCCCTGACGACGTCTCCCATGCGCACAACATCGTAGCCCATCTCCATGGCCACGCTGACGAACTCTTCCTTTCCGGCCCCTGGCATGCCTGCGATGACCATTACCGTCACGTCGAAACGCTCCTTCGATTCACACAATCTGATACCAATGGATTGTTATCTAACCATTCACGAATTAGGAAAAGAATATAAAATTGATAGGAGGATATGCCATAAAGCAAGGCGATGCCTCGATAGTGAAAAGGGAGGACATAAATTGCAATCATCAAAGTCGGTGGAGAACGTTTTGGACGAGATCATCCGTACCGAGTTCTACAACGACCCCCAGATCGAGAGCGTTTCCGTTGTATCGAAGAGCGGGCTCATCATCACCGGTGACCCGTCCCGGCTGCCATCCAAGCCCGAGATGTTCTCGGCGATGGTGTCCGTCATATTCTCATCTGCCGAATCGACCAGGACCGATGCGAAGAAGGACAAGTTGGAATTCATCGTTGGCGTCTATAAGACGAAGAAGATTTTCGTCCATGAGCTGAGCTCCAGCCTCATGATCGCCCTTACCGCCGAGCGGGATGTCGTCGATGAGGAGATCCAGAAGCGCATCCAGAAGGTCGTTGCCAAGACCAAGGAAGAACTTGTCTGGCTGCGCTGATCTATAAGAGGAATGGCGAAGGCGTTTCAGATCAGGTTATCCGCTATGTTCTCTAGGATACGGTCGCAATAGACGCATCTCAGGATCGGAGGGTTCTTTCCTTCGACGATGAACTCCGGCTCGACCGGTTCCTTCTGGTTCGTTATGCAGTTCGGATTGGCACAGCGGGTCTTGCCGATGACGACATCTGGCAGCTTGACATTGTGCTTTTCCGCCACATTGAAGTCGCGGATGATGTTGATGGTCGCCCTCGGCGCTATCAATGCGATCTTATCGACCTGGCGTGGGTCGAGCTCGCGGTCCTCGACCTTGAGCACGTCCTTCCATCCAGATTTCTTTGACGGCACATGCATCAGGATGCTGACGGGGCTCTGAACATTGCCCCCGTCCATGCCGATGATGCGCAGCACCTTCAGAGCCATCCCGCAATCGATATGATCGATGACGGTCCCGTTCCTGATCGGCGTGACCTTGAACTCCTTCATCACAGCTCACCTCCCAATACCAGCATGAGCAACGCCATTCGGACCGGCACACCGTTGAACGCCTGATCGAAATATTTCGCATGGGGCGTGGCGTCCACCTCAGGGGAGATCTCGTCCACCCTGGGCAGCGGGTGCATGATGATCATATTGCTCTTCGCCTCCCTCAGGGCGTCCAGCTCCACCCGGTACATGCCGGCCACCTTCTGATACTCGGCCAGGTCCGGGAACCGTTCCTTCTGGATGCGGGTCACGTAGAGCACATCGAGGTCGGACATGACCTCCTCCAGCTTGCTCTTCACCTTGGGCTTTCCGCCCAGCTTCTCCACCTGCTTGATGGTCTCCTTGGGCATCTGCAGGGATGGGGGAGCGATGAACGTTAGCTCGGCCCCGAACATCGTCAATGCCTCGGCCAGGGAGTGAACGGTCCTGCCATACTTCAAGTCGCCCACCATGGCCACCTTGATCCCGTCCATGTTCCCCTTCTGCTTCCTCATGGTGAAAAGGTCCAGCAATGTCTGGGTCGGGTGTTGACCGGCGCCGTCCCCGGCGTTGATGACGGGTTTCTGCGAGAATCTCGCCGCCAGACGGGCGGCGCCCTCATGCGGGTGCCTCAGAACGATGACGTCGGAATATGCCTCCAGCATGCGGATCGTGTCGGCCAGTGTCTCCCCTTTCACGATCGAGGTCATGGAAGGGGTGCCCATGTCCAGGGACCTGCCCCCCAAGCGGTTAATGGCGGTCTCGAAGGACATCCTCGTTCTGGTCGATGGTTCGAAGAAGAGACAGGACAGTATCTTGCCGTCCAACGCCTTGGTGATCTTATCTCCGCGGGCATAAGGGATCATCTTGTCCGCGAGGTCCAAAATCTCATCGATCTGTTCTCGGCTGAAGTCTCTGATGGAGACGATGTCCGTGCCCTTGAAGCTCATTGCACTCAGGACACAAATCCCGCCCAGCCTATTTTACCCCTTCGGACCGTCATACAGTCCAGGTCAATGTCATTGCTCGAATCGGGAGAGGACGTTCTGCATGCGTCCGTACCAATCATCAACGCACTCCTGCAGCTTGCCCTTGAGCTCGGCCCGGCTGATCGCTCTATAAACGTGAAAATAACCGCCCCGCTCAATGCTTTTGGTCTCGCGGAAGCACATCCCGCACGTCATCATCTTTTGAAGCGCCCGGTACACCGTCGACCTGTCCCGGTTCATTAGATCAGCTAGATCGTCAGCGCGCATGGGTCCCGTTTCTACCAACTTATTATATACCATGACCTCAAACTCATTCAATGAGAACGCGCACTGGACCAGGTCTTGGCAAGTCTTTGCCTGCGTGATCATTTTCTCCGGGATCATGCTAGGGCCTCGAGTTCTTAGAAAGGTATATAAATTAGCAGTTATATATAGTTGTTGCACAACCGTGCATAACCGTTGGAGATGGAAAAATGCAGAAGGATGAGACCTTGGACGCCAAGGGCCTGATGTGCCCCATGCCCATCGTGAAGCTGTCGAAGAAGATCAAAGAGATGCAGATAGGGAAGGTCCTGGAACTGATCTCCGATGATGTCGGTTCCAAGGAGGATGTCCCGGCCTGGTGCAAGAGGACGGGTAACCAGCTGCTCGAGCAAAAAGAGGAGGGCGGTGCCTTCTACTATTACATCAAAAAGGTACAGTAACGACTGGATGGATGAGATTCGTTAATTGATCGATGCCCTCAATCGAGGGAAAACCAACCACAAGGTGAGAAAATGGCAGAAACCAAGAAGATCGCAATAGTCGTGTCCGAAGGGACGTTCGACAAGGCGATGATGTCGATGATGATCGCGAACACGGCCGCCAGTATGGGAACGGAGGTGCATGTGTTCCACACGTTCTTCGGACTGGGATTATTGAAGAAGGGGTCCAGACCCAAGCTCCCCGGCATGTTCCGTCTGTTCACTGGCACGTTCATCAAGAAGATGAAGAAGATCGGGCTGGAGGACTATCAGGGTCAGTTGAAGTTGGCCGCCGAATTAGGCGTCAACATCTACGCCTGCAGCACCACCATGGAGCTCATGGGCATCAAGAAGGAGGACATGGTGGACGGGGTGAAGGTGTTGGGCGCCGCCGGCTTCCTTGACCTGGCCATGGACTCCGAATCGACCTTGTTCATCGGCTGAGGTGGTCGAATGGCATCAAAGCTATTCCTGTTGATGAAGTCCCCCCATGAGTTCACAGGGCTGGGTATGATGAAGAACCTGGCCGGTCAGGACCGTTCCGCGGTCATACTCTTCGAGGATGCCGTCTACTACGCGGTGGACAAGAAGCGCGGAAGCGAGCTCATCAGCGCCGTGAAGGACGTCTATGTGATCGCGGACGATCTGGCGGCGAAGGGGTTCGAAGGCAAGGCGGACTCGGGGTTCAAGGTCATCGACTACCCGGCCGCGGTCGATCTCATCATGGAGCAGTTCGACCAGACCATCACTCTGTGAGGTGCTAAGATGAAGACCTTAGTGATCCAGTTGAGGACCGGAACGATGATGAACATGGACTCAAACGTGGCCGTTAAACTGGCCCAGGCCGCGGTGGAGAAGGGGTATGATGTCCGCATTTTCGGCTATGGCGAGGGCATAATGCTGGTCAAGGACGGGCAGGAGCCCAAGCGCTTCCCGAACGTGGGGGCTGAGACGAAGGAACTGGTAGAAAAGAAGCATGTCGAGGTGGCAGTGTGCAACACATGCTGCGCCGCCCGAGGCCTGAGGCGCGGAGAGGAGATCCCTGGCATGAAGGTGGGTAGTCTGACCAACGACCTGTCCCGCTATGTGGCGGAGAGCGCTAAGATGGTCACGATAGCGAGGTGATATGATGGCATCGAGCATTCTTGTACTGATCACAAAACCGCCATATGGCTACGAGGAGGCGTTCGCCGGGACCCGTCTGGGACTAGGTATGCTCTCGTCCGGAAACGTTGAGAAGTGCAGCATCCTGCTGGTGGGGGACGGGACCCTGAACGCGATCGCGACCCAGAGGCCAGAGGCGGTGCGCATGCCATCGAACATGGAGGCGCTGCAGGACATGACCGATTTCGACTCAAAGGTCTACTGTGTGAGATCTGACCTGGAGGAGAGAGTCGGCGACGTGAAGACCCTGGGCTTCATCGAGATGATCGACTGGGAGACCGCGCGAAAGGTCCTGGCCGAGCATGAGATGGTCACCACCTTCTGAAAACACCTTCCCCCCTCCCTTTTTCTGGAAATGTATTAAAGCCTGGAGCGGATGCTCGGCACATGCTCGAGGCGAAGTGGCGTTCCGGACCGGCGCGAATGGTGAAGTGGAGCGCAGGCCAGGATCGAACAGAGACGCCGAACGTCATTTTCCACGAGGGCCCAGTGGCCAGGCCCGAGTCCTCGGACCTCATCTATTCATCTTCGAGCGGCGGTATCAACGCCCGCATATCCTCGGGTCATCAGCTTTTCTCGCTGCCCGATACCTATTACCCTCCGCTGTCCTGGCTCAGGCACGATGAACAATCTGGATATTCTGTTGGGGACAACGCCCTGGTCTATCGCGGCGATGCCCGTTTCGGCCCCCCTCCGAACAAGGTTCACGAGGTGGCGGTCCTGGGAAACGCCTTCGAGCTGAGGCGGGATGCCCGCCAGTTCGCCAAGACCATGGTGGCCTTGCGGAGGGCGGCCGGCCAGAGGAGGCAGATATTCGCACCGGGCATGATGGACGTCAGCAACCTGGCCCTGCTGGTGTACATGGGCGTCGATCTCATGGACGACTCCCTGCTCGGCATGCTCGCATCGCAAGGGCTCATCTCGACGGCCGATGGCAACATGCCGGCATCAGATGCGGAGTGGCTTCTGAAGGACGCCACCACCACCTCGATCACGGCCTACAACAGGGAACAGGCCTGGAAGGAGCTGCAGCTGGTGCGCCACATGATCAAGAAGGACCGGCTGAGGGAATTCGTGGAGCTTCGGGTCCATTCCTCGGCATGGATGGTCTCCGCGTTGCGCATATTCGATGAAGAGTTCTACGATTTCCAGGAGGAGCGGTGGGCGGTGGTCGGGCCTCAGTTCTTCGCCAACGCCAAACAATCCTTGTTCCGTCCAGATGTATGGAGATGGAGGAAGCGCATCCTGGAGCGGTACACCAGACCGGAGACGAAGAAGATCCTGCTTCTGATCCCTTGTTCCGCCAAGAAACCATACTATACCTCGAAGACCCACCAGGCGTTCCGCCGCACTATCCAGTCCGTCAGCAACTTCGACGTCGTGCACGAGGTCATCGTCACCTCGCCGCTGGGGGTCGTGCCCAGGGAGCTGGAGCTGTTCTACCCCGCATCCCAGTATGACATACCGGTCACTGGACATTGGGACCGGGAGGAGGTCGCGATGGTGCAGGAGCAGGTAAGGCACATCGCTTCCCAAGGCTACGATAAGATCATCTGCCATCTCGGGGGCGAGGAGGAGTTCATCGGGTTGGACGACTTCATCGACACAGCCCATGGCAGCCCAACATCGGGCAGATCGTTGAACGAGCTCCGCTCGGTCCTGGAGGAGGCCTGCGCTCAATATCCGCGAGTGCCGATGGGTCTCGACAGGCAGCGGACCATGGCCGCCGTCTCTCGTTTCCAGTTCGGGCCTGAGGCGGGAGTGCTGGTCGAAGGAACGAAAGTGACCGGTAGCTATCCCTACTCACGAATGCAGGTGGGCAACTTGCAGATGGGAATGCTGACCCCAGAAAGAGGCATGATATCGTTGACGGCGGAAGGGGCGGAGCGGATCGTTGGAAAGGGCCTCGGCACCGTGACCATCGGCGACTTCGAGGTGGAAGGCAACCTCTTCGCCAAGGGGGTCCAGTCCGCCGATCCGTCCATCCGTACCGGGGACGAGGTGGCGATCATGCGTGCAGGCAAGGTGGCCGGAGTGGGCGTGGCGATGATGCCTGCGGTGGAGATGGTCGACAGCGACCGCGGTGAGGCGGTCCGCATGCGTCACTACCGTAAGATGAAAACAGTTTCGGAAAGCGGTCAGACAACTGGCTGACAAACATCGCTTTCGGAATTCGGCGACCTCATGCGCTTTTGTTTATAAGCATCGCCAGGAATCTCTATTCTGTAACAAGTGCGCCCCAACGCACTGACACTGGCCTGCTCTATAATCTAACCGAGGAGGAGCCGCTGGTGCTAGGTCAAGATGAGTGAAACCATCCCATGGCGGAGGTCTTCCCGGCCCTCCGCCACCCCATACTTTTTTTACTGCTCGACCAGAAACACATGTCCTCGACGCGATGCAGGCCATCAGCATTCTTGTTCCATGATCTGGAACGGAACCATCTGGGAGTCCAAACCATTCGTCCAGGCCGGACCTAATTGGAATCGCCTCTCCTCATAGGAACTGGTTTATTGAAAAAGATCGTTAGGGCGATCATGGATGAGATGGACATTCTCATCATCAAGGAGATGGCGGTCGATCCCCGCATCGGATACCGGGACCTAGCGGACCGCTTGGGACTGTCCCTCAATGCCACACATAAGCGCATCCAGCAAATGATCACGAAAGGGATCATCGCGGGATTCAGGACCCATCTCAGTCCCTTCCTTACAGGCGGGAGCATGGTCGAGTTCTATGGCCGTTCGTCCTCGACGGATCTTTCCACGACCATGGAACTTCTGGGCCAGCACGATTGCACCGCCCGGATAATCTCCACCGGGGGTCAGTTCCTCTACATCGATTCGCTGGTCCGCAACTTCGAGGAGATGCAGACCTACCAGTCGTTCGTCAGGGAGGTCGGAAAGATCGACGACCTGCAGAACCTGGCGATGTTCACCGCCGGAGACCCTCCGGCCAAGGACCCGCTCAGCAAGCTCGATTGGAAGATCGTTCGGGCGCTGCAGACCGATTGCCGCAGGCCATTCCAGGATGTGGCGATCGAGGTCGGTTCCACGTCGAAGACGGTAAAGCGGAGGGTGGAAAGCATGCTGGCGAACAGGTTGATCACCTTCAATATCGACCTGGTGCTCTGCTCCATGGGAGACCCAGTCTCCTTCGTCCATGCCAAGCTCCGCCCAGGGCGGGATGGGATAGCCATCGGCACTGCTATTTTGAACAAGAAGGACCCCCACGTCCTCGGAGCGGCCATGTCATCTGTGAATCCTGGCCTGTTCATCTTCTCCATGTGGGGCCGTGACCTGAAGGAGCTCAGGGAAGCAGAGAAGCAGCTAAACGCCAACGATGACTTCGAGTCGGTCTATTCGAACCTGTACTACGAGATGAGGACGTATTCGACCTGGAGCGATGAGCTCGTCAAAAAGCGGTCGGCATGATCTGGCTCACATTCTTAAGGGCCGGTCTGTACACCTGCGATGGTACAGACGGGCGATAAAAGGCCTCTCAGCTCCATTTTTCATGACCTTCCGGTGTACATCGTCTTATGACGGTGCGCTAGAATCCCAAGCTCAAGGGATCGAACATGGAAGCGATCATCATTGAAGGACTAGTGAAGTCGTATGGACCCAACGTCGCGGTGGATCATGCCAATCTCCACATCGATGAAGGGACCGTTTTCGGGTTGATAGGGCCGAACGGGGCGGGAAAGACCACCATCCTCCGTTCTTTGCTTGGCATCATACCCTATGACAGCGGAAAGGTCCTCGTCTCAGGGACGGACATGAGGAGGGCGAACCCGCAGCTGAAGCTGAAGATCGGCTACCTGCCTCAGCGGGCCGCGTTCCAGGAATGGAAGACGACGGAACAGGTGTTGCTCTCCCTCGGGCGTCTCTCTGGTCTGGAAAAGACCTACCTCAAGGAGCGTGTCGATGAGGTATTGGAGCTGCTGGGCATCGAGGAATATCGTTCCCGGAAGGTAGGGAAGCTCTCAGGTGGTACGATGCAGAAATTGGGTTTTGCCCAGGCCATCCTGCATGAACCATCCGTCCTCATACTGGATGAGCCGATGGCGGCCCTGGATCCGTCCAGCCGCTTCCTGTTCAAGAAGATCATCAAGGAGTCCAGGGCATTAGGAACGACCATTCTGTTCTCCTCCCACATATTGTCCGATATCGAAGATCTGGCCGACTCTGTCGGTCTCCTGCAGCAAGGGAAGGTGCGCTATTCCGGCACGATCGCCGGTCTGAAGAAAGAAGTGGATCTCAGGTCCGAGCTGATGGTCGAAGTGGTGGATGACAAGGGGGAATGGGCATCGGTGAGATTGCCTGGCGTTGACATAAGGCAGCCTTCACCCGGGTATCTGGTCGTCCATCTTTCCGATGTCACGCAATGGGACGTCATGGTGCCGAAGATCATGGAAGCACTGATGAACGCTGGCTGTCACATCAGGTCGTTCAACCGGAGGGAACCGAACCTCGAGGATGTCTACATGGCCTATGTGGGGGGATCGAACTGAGCCTCACCCTCCTGTTCAAGGACGAGATGAACGGTTTCTACCGTTCCAAGGTCATGATCGCCCTGTTGATCGGTATGCCGCTGATCGCATTGCTGCTGTTCGTCCTCACACCCGATCTGGAGGGATTGCCTCTGGGATCGTTCACCGCATTGATGATCTCATCGATGGCCGGGCTCCTGGCCTCAACCACGTTGGCCGTGAGCGTCATCAACGAGCGGACCCAGGGCGTCTACGACCTGCTGATCGTCAGGCCAGTGAGGAGGCCGCACATATTGCTGGCCAAATATCTCGCCGTGGTCGTTTCAGTGATCGCCGCGGCATTCCTGTCGCTGCTGGTCGCCAACATCTATGATTGGCTCAATAACAGCCCGATCGATATCGGATCATCGCTCGCCGAACCAATGATGGTGACGATCACGATGGCATGCGTCTCGTGCGCGGTGGCGATACTGGTGGGGAGCCTGGTCAGGTCTGTCCTGCTGGGCATCATCCTGACGCTTTATGGGGGGAACCAGCTTTCAGCGGTCATCGTGCTGACGTCGTTGCAGGACATGATGTCCACGGAGGCTGCAGCGATCATAGGCCTGGCGCTCGCTGCCACGTTGGTAGTGCTGGCGGTCATCATGTTCAACCGCAAGCTCAACAGCTGAACGTATCGAACAGGGCAGTGGACGTGCGCTTCGCTGCCTTCTTTTTTTCTTTCTTCTTTTTCAGAAATGGCAGATGAGAACTCACGTCAACCAAACAAGGGGATGGTAGAAAGCGAAGAGGTGCAGGTGCCGGGATTCGAACCCGGGCCTTTAGCTTGGAAGGCTAAGATCCTAACCACTAGATTACACCTGCAGATTTGCCTCCTAATCTGATTTTGATATTAAAACCTTGTTTCACTGCTGGATGAACTGCGAAAAATGCTTTTTGTCACTATGACCAGTGCGAAAAATTAGAGGCAGAGGGGGAGTCCCATCCTCTCCCCCTCTTAGATTCGATATCAGGACGAGAATTCCTTTTCCATCGTGACCAGGTCATCGATGAGGTGGCGGATCTCTGCGGAGCTGCGTCCTTGCCGGTCCATCTTAAGGGCCATATTTTCGAGATCGTGTATGGTGTGTTGCTGCATCCAGGCAACGACATCAGACTCGAGGGCCGCCTTCTGCCCCAATATCTCTTCGTTCCTCACTCGCATCCCATCTGTCCGACTTTCGTCGGACATTTCTGATATTGCCTACCCATTATATATATTTAATTAAAAGGTGATGAGAATTGGCCAGTATCTCATATTGTTCAGAATGGAGGTTAAGGCCTAAACTATTCCTGTCTGACAAAAGAATTCTTTCGGTCGGACAAATGGAAAAAACACACGCCAGAGGGATAAGGTATTTACATCCATACATTGATGCGGTTTATAAATCGGGTGATGGGATGGGGTATATCTTTTCGAGGGATGGCGAGCCTAGGTCAATCAAGAAGGCCTTGAAAATTATCGAAGAGGCCGAATCCATGATCATCGGGAACGATCTGGACAGGGCTCGGATCTACCTACGAAAGGCCGCCGAGGCGTTGGCTTCCTGCCCCGTCAATGATGACAATGCGAACGAGGTGTCCGACACCTTGGTCCGACTCGCGGACGACATGCAGCACGTGCAGCTCACCGATGACGCCCTCCGGTTGGTGGACAGGGCCGTGAAGGTCGCTCCCGGGAACGCCAACGCAGAAACGGCCCAGGCAAGACTGATGGCCATGTCCGGCCGTTCCAAGGAGGCGATGTCCCTGATCGACAACCTGCTCGTCAGGGCGCCGGACCGCAAGCAGCTCTGGGTACTGAAGGGGATCATCTGCGACAGGGAGGATCGGTCCGCCGAGGCATTGGACAGTTTCCGCAAGGCGCTCGCCATCGACCCGTTGGACCTGAAGCTCTATGATTCGATCATCGCCCATGAGGAGGAGAAGCTCCCCTGGATGAAGAAGAAGGCCGAGCTGTTGCTGAGGCTGGGCAAGAACACAGAGGCATCGAGGGAACTGGACCGGATCATCGCCGCCGACCCCCGGGCCATCGACGCCCTGGTCCTGAAGTCCGAGCTCTTCATGAAGACCAACGACGTCGTCAAGGCGCAGCAGACCTACGACATCATCCTATCTCGCGATCCGTTCAACAAGACCGCTCTCATCGGCAAGGCCAGGCAGAACGGCAGGGACGGGAATGTGCCCGAGGCACTGAGGTATTATAAGGATGTCCTGAGGATCGACCCGTCGGACATCATCACCTGGAACGAAGTGGGCGCGCTCCTGCTGGTAGCCAACCGTTATGAGGAGAGCGACATGGCGTACGATCGGGCGCTGGCCATCGATCCTGGCAACAAGGATGCGACCGCTGGAAAGGATAAGGTGGCCCAGGCCATGGGCAAGGGCTCCGAGGCCGATTCGCTGCACAGCCGCCTGACCGATATCAAGCAGATGGCCACGGCGCCGGTGGAAGCGCCAAAGCCGCAGGAGAACACGCTTTCCGCCGAGATAGGCGCAGAGGACCGGCTGAGGGAGGCCAAGAGCATGATGGCCTCCGGGCGCTTCAACGATGCATTGCGCTTGCTGGACAAGGCGCTCCGTTTCGCTCCTGACAGGGTCGACATACTCACCGAGGCGAAGGAATGCTACAAGCACATGGGGAAGGACCGGCGCGTCATCGAGATCGCCGACCGCATCCTCAAGCTGCAGCCCGATAACGACCTCGCTCTCCTTGACAAAGGGGTGGCGATGGACCGCATGGGCAAGAACAGCAGCTCGGTGGAGTTCTACAAGCGCGTGCTGCGCATCCACCCCAAGGACCACGTGGTGCTGAAGGACACGGTCGTGGCGCTCTTCAATTTGGAACGTTATGATGAGGCATATGAGACGGCACAGTTCGGCTCCAAGGCCTATCCGGACGATATGATGTTCTGGAGGGTGCAGGGGGACAGCCTTTTCGCCGTGCGCCGTTACCATGAGGCGGTGGAGGCGTTCACCAAGGCCTCCCAGCTCAGCCCCAAGGACAAATCGCTGATCTACAGCCGCGGCCTGGCTCTGGAGGCGGCGAAGCGGTACGAGGAAGCAGCTGCCGCCTATGACAAGGTCATTGACATCGATTCCAAGGACAAGCACGCCTGGATCAGCAAGGGCATCACATTGGAGTGGCTGGACCGCTTCGGAGAGGCCCTGACCTGCTACGACCAGGTACTGGCCATCGACAAGAAGTACCGTTACGCCATGGTGCGGCGTGGTTACGCCTTAGCGAAGATGGAGCGCCACGAGGACGCGGTCCGTTCCTTCGACCGGGCATTGGAGCTGGGGCACAAGGACATCGATGTGCTGGAGGCGAAGAAGCGCTCCCTGATGGTGCTGGGCCGTCTGGAGGACGTCATCAAGGTGTGCGAGCGCATCACCCGGTTGGACCCGAAGAACGCCGAGGCCTATGTGGACCTGGGACTGGCCTGGTTCCGCCTGGAGGATTACAAGAAGGCGGTCTCGTCCTATGACCAGGGGCTGCTGGCCTCGCCTGACGACATCCGGATACTCGATCTCAAGAAGGTGGCTTTGATCGCCAACAAGGACTGGGAGAAGGTGGTCTCCGTCTGTGATGAGATCATTGCGGTGGACGCAGGCAATAAGGCCGCGCTGGTGGACAAGGCCAGCGCATTGGAGGGGCTGGGCAGGGCCGATCTGGCGGTGGACATACTGAAGAGGGCGGTGGCCATGGACCAGGACGACAAGAACCTGCTGCTGCGCCTCGGCCTGATGCAGACGTCCGCCGGCAAGTACCAGGAGGCGGTGGAGACGTTCGATACCGCCTGGCGCCTGGACTGCACCGACCACGCAATTCTGGACAACAAGGGCAGGGCGCTACTGCACCTGCAGAGGTACGAGGAGGCGCTGCACGATTTCGACCGCTGCATCGACGCTAACCCCGCGAACCCGCGCTTCTTTGCCGACCGGGGCAGAGCGCTGGCATCGCTGGAGCGTTTCCAGGAGGCCATCGCCGCCTTCGATCAGGCCACCGCACTGGACCAGTCCTTTGCTGAGGCCTGGAAGTTCAAGGGCAATTCCTATTACAAGCTGGGCGACTTCAGCCGGGCGGTCATATCCTTCAACCGGGCCATCGACCTGGGCATGGAGGAAGGCCAGGTCCTGAGGATGAAGGGCCGGTCGCTGGAGAACATGGGCCGGACCGAGGAGGCCAGGCAGACATACACCCGCGCCACGATGGTGAATCCGACCGATGCACTGGTCTGGGAACGGCTGGCCTTGATCGAAGAGAACGATCAGTACCTCGACAATGCCTTTGCGGCCATAGACAAGGCCGCATCCCTCGACTCGGGAAACGCCCGCCTCTGGATGGAGCGGGCCGCCATCTCGGAGAAGCTGCAGAAGGACGAGGACACGCTGAGATCGTACGACTGCGTGCTCGGCATCAACGTCAACGACCCCATCGCCTGGAACGGCAAGGGGATGGCGTTGCTGCGCATGAACGACCACGAGGCTGCCGCCAGGGCGTTCGACAAGGCGCTGGAGCTGGACCCGGCGATGGAATCCGCCCGGGAGGGCATGCTGCAGGCGCAGAGGCATCTGCACCAGCAGGACGTGGCCGAGTACGCTCAGCGCGTCATGAACCTGGAGATCAGGCAGGGAAGGCATCTCAGCAAGGAGGACGCCTTCCGCCTGGCGACGATCCCATATGAATATCTGGACGAGGTCATGGCCTACATTGAGAAGAAGGAGCCCATCGACGTCGCTTCGCTCTCCCCGGACCAGCTGGAGGAGTACGAGGACTCCTCCCGGCAGGTGCTGCTGATGGCCGCCAGGAATCCCGCCGTCACCTCGGGCGGACTGAAGCTTTCGGACGTCATGGCGACGATGCCCCATACCGGCATCCCCGCCGCCAAGAAGGTCCTTTCCTACATCGAGACCGTCAATTCGATGGACCTCTCCCATGTCATGCCGGACGGCGAGGTGCAGGACCTCATGCGAACGGCCATGGAACTGCCCGACGAGAGGCGCAACATCATCGGGCTAATGGACACGTTCGGCATCGGACTGTACAAGGCTCGGAGGCTGAAGGTGGCCATGAACGCCTTCCGTGCGGTGAACCCGCCCCAGCCACCTGCCCCCGTCAGGGAGAGGAAGAGGGCGGTGATCCCGAAGACCCTGGTCAAGTCCACCACGCCGCGTTCCAGGCCAAGGAAATCCCCATTGCCGACGCCGTTGCTGGAAAGGCCCCTGCCTCCGCCGCCATTGGAAGAGCAGGCGGAGGAGGAGATCCCGTCCCGACCGGACGCGGTGTTCCTTCCCCCGGCGGAGGAAGAGGAGTCGAGGCCAAGACCGGCCGGACGGCAGCAGCCGATCCTGTTCGACAATACCGAGCGGGAGCTGTACGCCACCTTCTATGGCCAGGAGAAGAAACAGATCAACACCAGCAATGCCAGCATCAAGGCCCGGAAGTGCTTGTTCCATGGGGACGCTGCCGTTTCATCGTGTCCCGAATGCGGTTCCCTGCTATGCCAGCAATGCGTCGCTTCCGGCCTGTGCCCCAGATGCCAAACCCCCATCCGGGTGAAGCAGATGAGCTCCGTGGTCAAGAAGGCCAAGGCCAAGCTGCCCCCGCCCGAGGTGGAAGAGGTGGAGCTGGAGAAGATCGACGTCTCGGAGCGTCAGGCAGCTCAGGCGGAAGCGGAGGAAGAGGCACCGGCAGAACAGCCCCAGGAAGAGGAGAAGGAACGGGACTGGACCCGGCTGTGATCAATAGTCCTGCAGCGGGGACTTCATGAACTCGCGCAAGAGGACAGTGGCATAGCAGCCCTTGCCCAACGTGAAGCTGATGTCAAGAACGTCATCGGAGCACTGGGTCTTCAGGTCCTTGTAGCCTGCCACCAGTTCCCTCCTGCTGCCGCGGGAGTTGCAATCGGGGATCTGCGGCACCTTGAAGTCCTCCAGCTTGAGCCCTTCCGATCCCACCACGGACCTTTCGATCTCCCCCATCTGCCCTTCTGCCAGAACACTGTCCTGGCCATAGAGCACGCCGGAGATGAAAGCCCTACCATCGCGAACCTGCTTGCGTACCAGGTCCATGTTGTTCTCCGTGACCGGCACGTGCTTGTCGTGGTCGGGCAGGCCGTCCTTGTCGGCCGGGAGGACCACGTCACCAGGCAGCGGTTCGTTCAACGGCAACCCCCTCCTGATGCGCTCGCTGAGGATGCGGTTGAACATGTAAGATTGGTATGCATGGACGAACATCATCTGCAGGTTGCTGGGCAGCACCCGGATGGCTCCGACGTAGTCTTCGGGGTGCCGTTCCAACCAACCGATGACCATGCGTTCGAACGTGAGCTTCTGGGGGAAGTAGGACAATGCCGCAGCGTAGTCGCGCTCTTCCTGCAGGCGCTTCCTTGCCTCCCGGGACTGCTCGTCCTCCTCCTCGTCAGGCTGGGCCACGTACCAGAGCACCGCCCCCTCCATATCGCCCTTCACGATGCTCCTGCCCACCAGATGGGTGATCGGACGGATGGAGCCGAAGCGCTGCGGGCCAAAGAAGTTGGGGAAGCCCCTCAACGCCTCAAGACGTTCCTGGGTGGAATGAACGGACGCCTGAAGCTCCTCCCCCTTAATATTGCAGTCCCTGACCTTGATCGCGAACCGGTTGCCGACTAGGTCTCCGATCGTCAGATGCTTGTTCGAGCGGAACACGTCGCGGACCTCCACCTGGTGCACGTTCAATGCCTGCACCGCCTCCAGCGGCGCCTCGAACGACAGCAGCTGGGTCGTGACCGCCCTTTTATCCTTGGTGCCGGCGAAGCCGATCTTGGTGCGGCTAATGCCCAAGGCCTTGGACAGCTGGCGTACCAGCCGATTCATCTCCCAGTTGGTGGAGGTGACCGTGGCGATGACATATTTGCCGTTGTCCGAGCGGGGCAGGACCTTCGAGACCTCGTCGACCACGAAGTCCTCCGCCTGGACCTTCAGCTTTCCGCCTATGCCAGGTGTATCGGTGTAAAATACTTCCATGCCCAGGCCGCACTCGTCGGCCGGGGCCTCACGAAAAGACATGTTTCACTTCAGTGCCTTGGCCAGCTTGTCCTTGGCCTCCTTGACATCGTTTGCCAAGGCCTTGGACGCCCGCTTCAAGGCGGTCTGGGGCTTCCCGCTCTTGACCTTCACGTAGAGGGTGGGGTGAGTAAGTCCCTGGGAACCAGATGTGTATTTGACCTCGTCGACCTCCTTGTCGCCGAGCAGCTCCTTCACCAAGGGGGAGATGAGGGTCATGTCAGCATCTTTGATCCTGATCTTGATGGAGTCCTTATCCTTCTCTAAGAGCTCAATCTCCATGGGGGCCACTATAACGGATTCGTCTATAAAGATTTTCATCGCATGAGGAAAAATGTTGTCAGGCCAATCCCCTCAAACAGTCAGCGTCCGTCAGATGTTCTGCGGGATCGGCCCTTGAGCGTTTGGATCAGACCAGCACGACGTCCTGGTCCCAGAAACATTCAGGCACCACGACATCGATGCTCTGCAGTATTCCGGTCGTGGTCATCAGCTTGATGGTGCAGGTCTGCGAGGGGTACAGCGGTATGAAACCGACCAACGTGATCCTGGCCAGGTCCGCCTGTCCTAGGACATGGTAACCGGTCTCCCAAGGCCCCATGGACACCTTGTGCTCGGCCTTCAGGCCGAAATGGTACAATCCCTCATCCTGGTCCTGACAGACATAGCTGACACTCTGTGTCCCGCTGTTCATGGTGAGGATCATAGAGTCCAGGCGCAGGTCCGGAGCGCCGGAGGGAAGGCCGATCAGCAGCTCGAGGACCGGAAGGCGCATCGGGGCCGTGTCGACGATTATCTCGACGGCCTCTATTGCGACGAGCGAGTTCTCATATCCAGAGGTGGTCTGCAATGATTCCCTGGTATATCCGAACGACTGCCCCTGGGACAGCTGTGCATCGGTCATCTGATACACTTCGTTCCCATCGGCCCAGTTCGGCGCGCCTATGCCAGTGTCGGTGCCGGAGAGCACGTACTGGAAGTTAGGAGCATCGGTCGCGGCAAAGACGAGGTAGTACCTTCCGGCGGTGCTCGGTGCAGTGATATTGATATCAACGGCGAAAGTGGTCTGCCCGGGACCGACATCTGCGGAGATCTGGTTGGCCACGTTTGTGATCGCTCCGGTCTGCCAGGTGGTCACGTAAGCGAACGGGAAGGTCTCGGTGCCGTCGTTCAGGTTGTGCACTTTAAGGTTGACGGTGCCGGCGATGGTGTCGCCGGGGTCCACTACTATCTTCTTGTCCTTGGAGTCGAGCTCCTGGCCGGAGAGGTTGCCGGTGGTAAGCTTGATGTGACTGGTATAGTCCTCATCTACATCGTTCTGGCTGGAACCGACCACTTGCTTGACCACGACAGAGGCCGAGACCTCGGTGATGGAATTATCTCCTGCGTCCTCGCCTCTCTCTCGTGCTATGTTGGACGACTGTATCAGCACCGATGCCGCTACCGCGCCGACCAGCACGAACGCTATGAACAGGATCACCATCCCGATCCCGATATCCCCAAAGGTATCGTTCTTGAACTTGCGAATGATAGATTCCCCCCGGAACCTTAGCAAGCAGGACGCTATCCGGGGGTTATATCCCCTGTCATCTGGTTATCATTACCCCGAACGAGAATCATTCAATTTGCTTGAGCTGGCTGCGATACATGGAGAGAAGTTCGTCGCTTCTCGTCGCCTCTCGCGGCCCCTTGTCGTCGCGTATCTTGCCGGTCCAACGGGGGAACCTGATCGCCAATCCGCCGTCCTTACGCACTTTACCATATGCGGCCGTATGGATGGGCGAGACGGTGATCTCCGCCCCGCGCACCTCCAGCACGAGGCCGGGCTCGAACCAGAAGTCGGCCTGCATGTTCGATGAGACCAAGTGGTGCTTGTCCTGCACCCGGTACTGCTCCAGCCTCTTGGGGATCTCGGCCAGGGCGGCATCGTCGAACCCGCTGCCCAGCTTGGACACGGTCTCGAACCGGTCCTCCTGCTCGTTGTACGTGGCCATCAGCAGAGCCCCGTAGACGCCCTTCCTCTTGCCCCTTCCGGCGAACGCCCCGACCACGACGAGGTCGACCGTGTCGTTCATTTCCGAGCGGTATTCCTTCTTGTACTTGATCCAGAGGAACCCTCTGTTACCGGCGCGGTAGAACGAGTCAGGCCCGATGCTCTTGGCCATCAGGCCCTCGCACCCGTCCCGAAGCGCCTCGAGGAAGAACTTCTGCACCTCCTCCTCGCTCTGCAGCATCCGCATCTCCGACAGCTTCGCCGCATCCGTGATGCGGAACGCCTCCGTCAGGGCGGCCCGTCTCTTCAGGTATGTCACTTCGGTCATGTCCTGCCCATCGAGATAGAGCAGGTCGAACAGGCAGATGCGCACCGGATATTCCTCCATGGCCTCCTCCAGGCCATGCTTCCTGCCGCGGCGGTGGGAGACCTCCTGGAACGGCAGGAACTCCCCGGTGTTCAGGTCGACCGGGACGCACTCGCCCTCCACGATGGCCGATCCGACCGTGAACGATTCCTTCAGCGCCTTCACCACGTCCGGGAACTGGGACGTCAGGTCCTCCAATCGGCGGGAGTAAAGGGTCACTACCCCGTCCTTGATGTGCGCCTGGACCCTGACGCCGTCATACTTGTACTCGAATGCGCAGTTGCCCCCCATCTTCTCCAATATCTCGGCCGGGGAGGACATCCTCTCGGCCAGCATGACCCTGATGGGATTGCCGACCTGGACATGAATGGACTTTACCCCTTCCAGTCCGGAACGGCTGAGCACCTCGCCCACCAGCCCCATGTCGGACGTGATGTTGAACGCCCTCTCCACCGCATCCCTCTCCTCCTTGGTGGCGAAAGCGACCGACAGGGCGTCGATCATCGTCATGGCGGCGACGCCCAGTCTCATCTTGCCGGTGACGATGCGGGAGATGTACTTCGCCTCCACCGGGGTGGCGTCATGCAGCACCTCCGCCAGCATCTTCATCTTGGAGTCCTGCGAACCGCCCCCCTCGGACGACGAGGCTCGCTCCAGGGCGGAATATACCCGGTCCAGTGTGAGCGGTTCGGAGAAAAGGGTGGTCTGCCTCTTTCCTTGATACAACTTCTCCGCCACACTGCCCAGGTCCCCCTCCTTCAGCTGGACCTCGGAGATCTTCTCCTCCCTGGTGCCGGTGACGAAGGAAAGGGTACGGATGAGCAGCTTGTCCGCCATGCCCAGCTTCTGCTGGTAGAAATCGGGATAGAGCTGCCCCTGAGTGAGATAGATGGCCTTCCGCAGTGCGCTGGTCTCAGCTGTCCTGAAGAACGAGGCCAGGATGTCCGTCATCTCCAATCTGCTGGAGGTGGCGTCGAGCCTCTCATAGACCGATACCAGGTCGCGGAACAGCATATGGCCCTCTGAACTCCTCTTCACTAGATAATCCAATCGCCGGGGCCATCAAAAGTCGAACAGGGTGCGCTGATTCTCCTTCTTCGGTCCCTCGTCCTTCGGGCCGTCCGATTCCAGCTCCCTCTTCAGAGTAAGCAGCCTGGACTTCATGGCCTTCTCCTTCCTGGCGCTGGAGAAGTAGTACGCCTGGTCCCTGGTGCCCTTGGTCATGAAGATGATGACCTTCCCCGCGCTCCGCCTGCCGGTGCGGCCTTTCCGCTGGATGCTGCGTATCTCGGAAGGCACGGGCTCATAGAACACGACCAGGTCCGTGCTGGCCACGTCCAGGCCTTCCTCGCCCACGGATGTGGCGACGAGGACGTTGTACTCTCCCTCACGGAACTGCTGCAACACCCCTACCTGCTCCTTCTGCCTCAGCCCCTTCTCCCCCACCCGATCGGCCTGGCCAACCAGCTTCGCCACCCTCACCCCTTCCACCCTGGACAGCTTGCTCGCCACCATGTCACAGGTGTCGCGGTAATGGGTGAAGACCAGCACCTTCGAGGCGGGCTTCTCAGCTATCTGCCTGGCCACGGCCGTCATCACCCTGGAGAGCTTGGGGTGTTCCACCTTCACGTTCTTCATCATCTCGCGAACGGCCTTGAACTGCTCCGTCTCCACGATCACCCTGGAGGCCTTGGAGCCCTCGTCCGAATCCGCTTCGGCCGACAGCCTGTCCAGGTATGCGATCAAAGAACTGCTGCCCTGGGTCTCGGCCAGGTCTATGGCATGCTCCACCTTGATGGCCATGGCATTGACGCTCAAGGCGCGATAGATGCTCTTGCTCCTCTCCCCCTGTTTCAATCTGGCGGAGAGGTCGTTGCCCAGCGCCAGCAGGTCCTTGGTGCTGATCTGGTCCACATCGGGGATGAGGCCCATATTGACCAGCTCCTTCAGGTATGTCTCGTACAGGGAGGTCAGGATGGAGGAGGCCTTGCGCAGCTCGGGCGGAAGGTCCAGCTCGATGAACTCCATGTTCACGTCCTGGACATACTTGGCCACGTCCGGGTCGTGCTCTGTGCGGACCTCGATGTTGACGATGCCGAGGTTGTCGCACACCTCCTTGACCTTCTCCTTCTGGCTGCCGGGGCTGGCGGTCATGCCCAGGACCAGTCCGTTGAAGTTCTTGTACTCCGCAGCCACAGCGACATAGGCGTAGTTACCCACCGCCCGGTGCGCCTCATCGAAGATTATGAGATTGACCTTGTCCAGGCGGACGCGGTCGTTCTTCAGATCGTTGGCGACGACCTGGGGGGTGGAGGCGATGACATCGTTCTCGATCCACAGCGCCTCCCTCTCCTCCGGGGAGACCTCTCCGGTCATCACCGCCACCTTCTTGCCCACCAGGAAGTCCTGCAGGAATCGGCTGTGCTGTTCGACCAGCGGCTTCGTCGGTGCCAGTAGCAAGACCTTGCCGCCCTTACGATGCAGCACTTCGGCCAGGGTGAGCAGCGCCACCACGGTCTTGCCCATGCCAGTGGGCAGCACGACCAAGGTGGAACGTTCCACCGCCTCCTTGGCCAGCGCGACCTGGTAGTCCCGCTGCTCTACGCTGTCCTTTTTGATCAAGGGGCGGTCGATGAACACAGACCCAGAATATGAGAAGAAGGTAAAAATGGTTTATATGGAAGGGATTGGCGGCCTTAGTGGCAGCCGCCGCCGCAGGAGCTGCAGCCGGACACGTTGGGGTTGTGGACGATAAGGCCGGACCCGTACGGGGTCTCGACGAAGTCCACGGTGCAGGCGTCCAGGATCTCCTTGGTCTCGTTGTCATAGTACAGGGAGAAGCCTTCGGACGGTTGCTCGATGTCGCCCTCCTTCTTTCCCTGCTGGAAGCTCATGCCGAACTGGGGACCAGAGCAGCCCATTCCCGAAAGGTAGATCTTGATTCCGAAACCTTTCTTGTCGTTCTTTGCGATCAGATCGTTGATGTACTTGGATGCTTCAGATGTGACTTCAACCATGTCTCTCACCTGTAGGCGTTCAAATCATCAACGTGTATTTATAGGATTCCCAGGACGGTTTGTTAAGTTACTGCATAACTGCGGCGCAAGTGTTTTATCATGAGGGCAGGCTCACAGAGGCCCGTGGAATTCCGTCCCCTTCGCCGCGGCGACATACCTTCCCTGGTACGCATGAGCAGGGAGAACATGGCAGCCATAGTGAAATCCTCATGGGGCATGGAATGGCAGGACGAACCGCTCTTGGAGTGGTTCATGGACAAGGACATACAGACGGAGGTACTGGAGGAGGGTGGTGAGGCGGTGGGGTACTACTCCCTCGAACCGATCGATAAGTATCTCTTCATCACGTCGGTCCAGCTTCGCAAGGATCATCAAGGGAAGGGACATGGGCGGCACCTGATGGAGCGGATAGAGGACATCGCCAGGCAGCAAGGGGCGGATGGAGTGGAGCTCTGTGTGCAGGACTCCAATGACAACGCCAAGGGCTTCTACGATCATATCGGGTACTCGGTCATATGCCGCCGGGGGAACAATTTCCTCATGCGCAAGCGGCTCGGCCGATGAAAAGATATTTTGCCCACGATGCCGTGCGGTGAGGCGGAGACGTTTTCCATGAAGGTCGGGGCCCTGGCAATACTATTCTTTGCGCTTTCATCTGTTCTATTCGTGCCCATCGTGGCCTCGTCGGCAGCCCCCTCCGCCCCCGTCGACCTGGTGGCCTTCGCGGGGAGGGACTATGTCGATCTGTCATGGAAGGCGCCAGCCAGTGATGGGGGCAGCAATCTCACCACCTATGCGCTGTTCCGGGGAGAGAACCCCGAGGACATGGTGCTCATGGCAAATTTCACTGCCAACGTGACCGCCTACCACGATGAGAACGTCGAGACCGCCAGGACCTACTTCTACCAGGTCGCCGCCTGGAACGAAGGGAATATGAGCGTCCGAAGCGACATGGTCCTGGCCACCATACCGAAGGTCGAGACGACGGACAACGGCACTCTCGTCGGTGTGGTCGCCCTGGCCATAGCGGCGGTGGCGATCCAGCTGGGCATCGTGGCCATATGGGTCATCCTGAAGAAGGGCGCGAGAAAGCAATGAGCACGGGCGGTCGATCCATCCAGCATCCATCCACGCCAATCTATATATTCGATAACAGTAATCATTATCAATAATGAACGGGAGGAACAGCAGGTGGACCAAGCAGCTGAAGCTGATCTTGGACATCGTCTATGAAAGCGACCACCCCATCACAGCCGATGAGGTGTACACCCGTTCCCGCGGCTCGATGCCGAACATCTCATTGGGCACAGTCTATCGTAACCTCAACAAGCTGGTCTCGGAAGGCCTGGTGTCCGAATCCAATGCGAACGGGATATCCACGTTCTGCAAACATCCCTTCCCCAACACCACCTTCGAGTGCTCATCCTGCCGCAAACTGGTCAGCGTGCCGGTGGACCTGAACGTTCTGGAGCTTTCCAAGAGGTCAGGTATGGCGGTGGAGCGCTATACCCTGCAGCTTCACGGCGTCTGTAAGGGGTGTCAGAGAAAATGCACATAATGGAAGGCTTCCTGGACATCTACTGGTGCCTGTTCTGGTACCTCATGGCCGCACCTTTCCTGGTGATCGGGGCCATCAAGCTCAGGAAGCTCTTCCAGGAGCACCCTGAGATGAAACTGTCCGTGGCCATCTCCGGCGCGTTCATCTTCGTGCTCTCCTCGCTCAAGCTGCCGTCCGTGACCGGTTCCTCCTCCCATCCCACGGGGACGGGCTTCTCGACCATACTGTCCGGGCCAAGGATCACATCTATCATGGCCACCATCGTCCTTTTGTTCCAGGCGCTTCTGCTGGCCCACGGAGGGATCACCACCTTGGGAGCGAACGTGTTCTCCATGGGGGTCGTTGGGCCGTTCGTGGCATATGGTGTTTATAAGCTGATGCAGAAGGCCAAGGTCCACGTCGTCGCCACGATCTTCACGACGGCGTTCATCGCCGATTTCGCCACCTATCTCACCACGAGCATGCAGCTTGCGCTGGCCTATCCGTCGAACGGCAGCGTGCTCATCTCCCTCGCCACCTTCCTGGGCATCTTCGCCCTGACCCAGATCCCGCTGGCCGTGTTGGAGGCCGTCCTGATCGTCATGTTCTTCGATTACCTTTCCCGGTCGAGGCCGGAACTGCTCCGCCCTGAATTGGTCATCGACAAGGGGAAGAAGATGTCCTGGGCCTCGAGGATGGTGGTGGGCGGGATCGTCGTGGTTTGCATCCTCCTCATCCCCATGCTGATGTATGCGGGTCAGCAGCTGGAAGGTACCGACAGCAGCGGCGGGAACGCCATCCAGAACATCGTGCCGGATTACCAGCCATGGTTCGACGGCTTCTTCCACCCATCGCCGGAGATGGAACCCTGGCTGTTCGCTCTTCAGGCGGTCATAGGCATCTCGATCATCGGTGCCGTGCTCTATCTGACGATGAGAAGGCGCAGGAAAAAACGAACGGAAGGTAGCACCGAATGATGGGCATCGATGAGCTGGCTTACCAGTCCCGTTTGAAGGACCTGCCCCCGCTGGGCAAGTTCATCTTGGCACTCTCGTTGCTGGTCATCGCATTGACCGTCACCTCGTTCCTTGTGCCGATCATAACGTTCTCCATCGGTCTGGCACTTCTGCTCTACTCCACCGGTGGCAGGTTCCCGCGAATCGTGCTGATCGCCATATTGGACAGCCTGGCCATCATAATCATCGGATGCGTCCTGATCGCATTCCTGACGCAGGGCGGGGGATCGGTCGTCCAATTGGACCTGCTCGGCCTGAAATTGTCCTTGCAGCGTGAAGGACTGAACCTTGCCACCTTGGTGCTGCTCCGGGCCTTGGCCGGAATATTCGTCATGCTGGCATTCATCACGTCTACACCGGTGCCCCACTTCGCCCTGGCGTTGAAGCAGCTGCATGTGCCGAAGGAAGTGCTCGAGCTCACGGTCCTCATCTACCGTTACTCCTTCCTGTTGCTGGAACAGATGGAGGTCATGACCATTGCCGCAGCTTGCCGCCTGGGCTTCCGCGGCCTGAGGAACCAGGTGAAGACGACCTCCCGCATCGCGGTCGGGCTGTTCTCGCGTTCACTGGAGATGGCGGAGCGGTCCCAGATCGCGTTGCAATGCCGCAACTACCAAGGTGATTTCCCAGTGTTCCGCCCTCCGCGGAAGCTGACCTGGTCCTGGGTGCTGGGACCTATCGCGCTGGCGGCAGCGATCTATGTGGGCAACATCCTGTTGGAAGGATCGTTCTATCTGAGATGGTGAAAGCATGTCCGAACCAGTTATCCGCACCGAAGAACTGAACTACATCTACCCCAACAAGACCGCAGCGCTGGAGGGCATCAGCATCGACATCCCCAGGGGCAAGAAGGTCGTGCTGCTGGGGCCGAACGGCGCAGGCAAGAGCACTTTGTTCCTTCATTTCAACGGCATACTCAAGCCCAGCTCTGGGAAGGTCTTCTTCGGCGGAACGGAGATCGGATACGGGAAGAAGTCCCTGGAGCAGTTGCGTTCGAAGGTGGCCCTGGTCATGCAGAACCCGGACGACCAGATATTCTCGGCCACCATCGAGGAGGACGTGGCCTTCGGTCCTATGAACATGGGCCTGTCGAGGGAAGAGGTGGAGCGCAGAGTGGACGAGGCGCTGGACCAGGTGGGGATGGCGGACCTGCGCACCAAGCCCACCCAGCAATTGTCCTTCGGGCAGAGGAAGAGGGTGTCGCTGGCTGGGGCGATCGCAATGCATCCGGAGGTGCTGATCATGGACGAGCCGACGGCTGGCCTCGATTCCCGCATGGTGCATGAGCTGCTGGAGCTGGCCGATGAGCTGAACCAGCAAGGCCTGACGGTGGTCATGTCGACCCATGATGTGGAGACCGCCTATTCGTGGGGGGACGAAGTACGTGTGCTGAACCGGGGGCGGCTCATCTACAGCGGCGACTCCGATGGATTCTTCGTCGATGGACAGAGGGCCAGGAACATCGGCATAACCGAGCCGATACTGTACGACCTGAACCGGACCATGTGCAGACGGAACGAGAAGGCGCCGGCCCCGTTCCCCAAGAACGTCTTCGAGCTCAACCAGAAGTTCGGCCAGCATGCGAAGGTCCTGGGACAGCTGTACTACCTTCCGTCGGATGCTTTGGACCAGACCTCCATCCAAGAGGTCAGGCATCGCATGCCTCATGCCGCCATCGGGCTGCTCGGCACAAAGGCCAGGAGGATCGGATGCAATCTGAACCTGCAGGTGGAGCATCGCTTCGATGCTTACGATGAGGCCCTGATCGAGGTTGGCCAGGGCAGGGATTTCGTGCTCGTGGGCGACACCTCGTGGAAGGACGAGGTGGAGAGGCGATTGGCGCTTCTCAACAGCACCTACGGCACTGAGATGAGATTGAAAATTTTCGCCTGAAAATGGCGTTCCGTAGCCACTTTCCGAGATACGCATTTTTATCCATCCAAAGCATTAGATAAACGCATCATTTAAGGGCCGGCAACATGGAAGGCGAGGTGGACAAGAGCGGAAAGAGCGAGGTGCAGGTCACCCTGCGCCGCGACCTTGGTCTACTGGAAGTCCTCATGATCGGCATCGGGCCGAACATCGGCTCGACCATCTTCATCCTGATCGGCACTGGCACATCCATCGCCGGGCCGGCCATCATCCTGGCCATGGTGCTCAATTTCTTCGTCACGCTTACCACGGCCTTCTCATATGCAGAACTGGCATCGGCCTTCCCGGAGACAGGAGGCGGGTACCTTTGGATCAAGGAAGGATTGTTCCCTCCCTTTGGCTTCCTGGGCGGCTGGATGTCCTGGGTGGGCCATTGCATCGCCTGTTCCGTCTATGCCCTTGGCTTCGGAACCGGCATCGTCTGGGCCTTCAATGCCTACAACATCGACTTCTTTGGTCTCGGAGAGACGGAGATACGCATTCTCTCATCCGTGCTCATCGCTCTCGTCTTCATCTACCTTAACTACCGCGGGGTAAAGGGTGCTGGGCGGTCGGAGATCATCGTGTCGGTGATACTCATCGGGGTCATCACCACGTTCATCCTCTTCGCATTGGGTTCGATGATGGCCAACCCCAATACCAGCAAGAACTACGCTGATTTCATTCCGAATGGAACGTTGAGCGTTCTTACCTCCATGGCCTTTACGTTCATGGTGTTCGAAGGGTACGAGGTCGTGGCCCAGACCGGCGAGGAGGCAAAGAACCCCGAGAAGACCGTCCCCCGGGCCATGTTCATGTGCATCGGGATAAGCACCTTCCTCTTCGTCGCCGTGGCGATCACCGCCATTGGCGTATCTGGGTGGCACGACATCGCTGCATGGAAGGATTTCGCCATCATCAATGCTGCAGATGCGGTCATGGGCAATCTGGGTGCGGGGATGATCGCCTTCGGCATCCTCATCGGTTCAGTGGCAGCGGTCAACTCCATCGTATTCTCCGTTTCGAGGGTGTCGTTCGCCATGGGCAGGGATGGTAACCTTCCATCTCGGTTCGGCAAGCTGCATCCAAAGAACCATACGCCTACGACCGCGCTGTTCGTCTCCGGGGCGATCATCATCGCCATGTGCATATTTTTGCCCATGGACTCGGTCGCTGCGGTGGCTGACATCCTGATCCTATTGCTGTTCATGCTGGTGAACATGGCCGCAATTTCCCTGAGGGTCAAGCAGCCCGATGCCAAACGTTATTTCTTGACCCCTCTCTTCCCCCTATTCCCCATCGTCGGCATCATTTTGAAGCTGATATTGGCCGCCACACTTTTCGATTACGAACCTAGCGCCTGGTACCTGGCGCTCATGGTCATCCTGCTCGGTCTCATGATCCACTACTTCGCCAAGGGCCGCAAGGAGATCGAGGCGGCCGTGGTGGAGCAGCGCATCCCCATGTCCGCCGAGGAGCTGAAGAAGTTCCGTGTACTGCTGCCGGTCGATGAGAACACGAACGAGACCAAGATCGACATGGGCTGTCTGCTTGCCGCTGAAAAGAACGGCGAACTGATGCTCATCAACGTGGTCGAGATACCCAGCGCCGTTCCGATCAGCGACGTGAACCCGAAGCTGGTGGATGAGCGCAAGAGGATGGTGGAGCGGTTCAAGAAGCATGCCGAAGCGAACGGCATCAAGACCAGGGCCATCGTCACTGTCTCGCACGATGTCGTCACCGCCCTGATAGACACGGCCAAGGAAGAGGACGTCAACACCATCCTGGTAGGATGGAAGGGCTATACCAACACCCAGAAACGCACCCTGGGCAAGAAGATGGACCTGCTGCTCAGGCTGACCCCGTGTGACGTCCTGCTGCTCAAGTCGGACGAGAAGTTCCGCCCCGAGCGGATACTCATCCTTTCTGGCGGTCTGTGGCACGTGAGCAGGGCCACCGAGGTGGCGGCGATGATCGCAAAGAAGTACAACTCCAGGGTCACTATCCTCAATGTCATCGCTGAGGAGAAGTACATAGATGTGGCCAGGAAATACTCTGACAGGCTCACGGAGATCCTGGAAAGATCAGGTGTGCCGGTCGTCGTGAAGGAGATACGGCCCGAGGTCGTGGTGGGCGGGGTCATCTCCGAATCCATCGAATATGATCTGCTCGTCATGGGGTCCAGCGCGGTGAAGCGGGTGCACCGCTCAGACTTCGGAATAGTCCAGGACCGCATCGTGAAGAGCGCCAAGTGCCCTGTTCTCATCTACAAGCGCGTAGCGACGTTCGAGGACAAGGAAGAACAAGAGGCCGAGGTAGTGGACGTCAGCGAGTGAAGCTGGCCGACACGAACTCGTCCATGAACCGGTGCTCCATCATGACCGGGATCCTTGCCCCGGCGGCGGTCGGATGACCTCCTCCTTCCATGCCATGCACCGCGGTGAACCCTTCTACGAAGTTGCCGACGTCCAGACCTTCCCTCTTCATTCCGCGCAGCGAGACGCAGCAGGTGTCCTTCCGTTCGTGGAGCATCATTGCGTACTTACATCCCCGGCGATACGCCACATCGACCAGCGCCCTGGTCCCGAAACCATACAATGAGCGGTTCTTGTCCCTGCAGGCCAGGATGGCCACGTCCCCCTTGATCTCCAGTCCCGCCTTGACCCTGGCCACCGCCTTCGGCCAGCGCCTTTCGTTCACCACCTGGATATAGCGGCGCTTGATCGACGGCACCTGGGAAGGCCAGCTGCCATCCGCCAGGTTCCTCGCGGCAGCCAGGCGGAACTCGTCATCCTCGATGTCCAGCCTCCAGGAGAAATCGAGCACCTTGGCCTCCTCGTCCATCTTTTGCATTCCGTGCTTCCGCAGCATATCATGCAGGAGCTGGGTCTCGCAGTACTCCATCTGGTCCGCGATGGCCACGAGCTTCTTGAGATGGGGGCTGCCCTCCAAGTGGTGGAACAGCACGCCAGCGGCGCTCATGCCCTCCTCCACCACCTTCACTCCCTTCAGTTCCTCCAAGGCGGAGGAGGGGTGGTGATCGATGGCATGCACCATCTGGGTCTCCCGGCATCCCTCCGCCGCGCGGAGCACATCCGGGACCAGGGCGATGTCCACGAGGTATATCTCCCTCGATGTGCGGTCCTTGCTCAGTTCCACGGCACCAGCTCTAGGGGAGGTCACGAAAGATACTCTGGACAGGGGGTGCTTGCTCAAGAAGACTGCAGCAGACACCAGCCCGTCCACGTTACCTCTGGTGATAAGGTGCTTGTCCCGGTCATCCCTGGATAAGCTATCCAAATTAAACCTCGGGTGAATATAATACCCCGCTGGACTATTTCAATCATTCCCCTTTTAAATATATACGGCCAATATTTGTACGGACCGGAGAGCATGAGGTTCATCGGGGTCGACCTTTCCTGGAGATGCCGCCCGTTCAAGGAGGGAGCGACGGCAATATGCCGATGCGATGAACGGGGCGAGTTCGATGACCCGGTCCTTCTCACCAGCGATGAGGATATCATCTCCTACATCGGAGGGGCGGACGCATGGGTCGGAATCGACGCCCCCCTTCTCGTCCCGAACGAGCTGGGTATAAGGTCAGGGGAGAGGGAGATCCTGAAGGAAGGGATGCGGGTCCTCCCGACCAACAAGAGGTTCTTAAGGGACCATTGTGGCGGGGCGCGGGGAGAACCGTTGTCACATATGCTGGAGGAAAAGGCGTTCCGGAGGGGAAGGCCAGGCCCTCTTCCAACGAGGGCATATTTCGAAACGTACCCATTCAGTCTGATCAGTTCACTGTTCCCGGGAGGCATCAGGTACAAGCGGGGTAAGGCAGCGGAAAAAAGAAATGCCTGCCAGGACATACTGGGACGTCTGCAGGGATGGGACCCTGGCATTCAAATTCCACCAGCCCTCTGCGATGAGGTAGGCCATGCCGCCCCGTCCCAAATGAAGGCGGTGGGGGACAAGGTGGACGCGCTGCTGTGCGCAGCTTGCGTGTACGCACATTGGCTATATGGCGGCCAGAGGACTCGCCTGGTCGGTGATGAAAAGGATGGCTACATTCTCATCGTACGAAGGGATGGCCCACAGGGCAATGACAGATCAGCCGCTCCTCGCGGCGTTCAGAAGGGCGGGGTCGACCGACGGTTTTAGCTCGGTAGAGGCATCCTTCCATCCGTTCAAGGAGTTCAAGGCCCAGTGGACCAGGCGAGGGGACGAGGTCAATTTCCTGGTGACTGACTATCTGGAGCGCGCCCCACCCGTCATGTTGGACGATTTTGCCGGATGCATGTTCCAGCGCATGCGCACCAAGCGCCGCTCCGAGATGTATTCCCCGAGGATGAAGGAATGGATGCTCTCGGATGACTTCGTGAAGTTGAACAGGCCATTGTACCTGCAGAGGAGCCGCAACCTGGCTCGGAGCCACGCAGGCAGATGCTATGACCTTCGCGAAGGGCTCGACCGATTGAAGGCGATGGGGCTGGTGAGCACGCAGCGCGATCCATATCTCACCTGGACCAGGAAGCCGAACCTGCAGCGGCTTGGTTACACCTCGGTGCTCATGAAGGTGGTCGCGATCAGTAGCGCCATGGACGACTCCCGGGTACCGCAGTTCGTGTCAGATTACGTCCTCCATCACGAGATGATCCACATATCCGATGGGCTGAGGGCCAATGGCACCTATCACGACACGGAGTTCCATCGTAGGGAAAAAGCGTACCCCCATTGGCGTGAGGCGGAGGCATGGTTGAAGAGGCTGGCCTCGGGGCGATGAAACGAGGTCGTCGGGAGAAGTTAGATTATCGCGGGACGGTATTGGTGATTACATGGAAGAGAAGAGGTTCGTGAGGGACCTGGTGGAGGGGGAGAAGGTCTCGGCCGCGTTCTATGTCAGCTTCAAGCGGCCCATCCAGACCTATGCCAAGGGCTTCTGGTTCGAGCTGCGCGTCGGTGACCGGACCGGGGAGCTCCCGGCCAAGTACTGGGGCGGTCGGAACGAAGAGGCCGTCCAGATGATCTTCGATTCCATCCGGGACGGGGACATAGTGCTGGTGAGCGGAACGGTGCAGAAGTACCGGGACAGGCTGGAGATCTCAGCCAATCCGGAAGAGAAGCAGGGCGTGAAGAAGCTCAAGCCTGGCGAATACGACCTCTCCCACTTCGTGGCCGTGACCGATAAGAACATACCGGAGATGTACTGCCGCCTGCTGGAATGGGTCGGCTCCATCCAAGACCCTTACCTGAGCAAGCTCTTATGCAACCTCTTCCAGGACGATGGCTTCGCCCAGAGGTTCCAGAAATGTCCCGCCGCGATCAAGCACCACGGCAACGTGGTGGGAGGTCTGCTGGAGCACACCCTGGCCACACTGGACATATGCCATTCGATGCAGAGCATCTATTCCGAGCTGGACAGGGACCTGATGGTGGCCGGCGCGCTGCTTCACGACATCGGCAAGGTGGAGGAGTACGAGGTGTCGACCAGGATATCCGCCAGCGACCCGGGCAGGCTCATGGGCCATATATTCCTGGGGGCGGAGATGGTGCGCAAGCAGATCGCTTCCATCGAGGGTTTCCCTGACACACTGGCCTGGAAACTGACCCACACCATCCTCAGCAGCCATGGGGCGATGGAGTACGGTTCGCCCGTGGTCCCGATGTTCCCGGAGGCTCTGGCCATATCGTTGGCCGATGAGGCCGAGGCCCGCATGGACAAGATGCTCCGCCTGATGAGGACGACCCGCACCGAGGATGACTGGACTTATTGCGAGGACGTCGGCAGCGTATACTTAAAATGAGACAGTTGTCCCCCTGCCCTAACAGATTGGTTCACGGCTGGAGATGATACTCCTCTCCCCACACTGACCCGGGCCGGGGGTTTGTTGTCGTGCATCGGGGTTGTCCTCCAGTCATGACGCGACGTCACATCGCAAGTTCCTGCAGGGACCCAAATAACGAGCACTGTATGCCACCAGGATACTCCAGGGATCACTGATCACCCTTACTTTTACTGGGGGCAGGAGGAAAGAGGAAGAGGTGGTTTATTAGCTTTGCCCGGCTCACTCCATCAGTATCAGGTTATCGCGGAGCAGGACCTCCACATCCTCCTCCAGCAGCGGGGCGTAATCCGTGCCGATGAGGAATATGGGCAGGAAGCCGAACATGTCCATGTACGCCACGGTATAGACCTGGGAGATGGCCGCCTGGGCCCGATAGCGGGAGGCTTCCATCGCCAGGTCCTCTTTCTGCTGTTCGAACTGCTCCTTTGAGACCTTCTGCGCCCTCTCCACCGCCGGGATAAGCTCGTTCACGAGCCATCTCTTGCGGACCAGCAGGATATGGTTCACGTTCCTCTTGCTGTAAACGCCCTGCAGGAAGCGGAAGACGAAGAGCTGCGAGATGACGATGATGATCATCGCCCAGGCGAACTTTATGTCAAGCGAGTCCATCAGCGTGCCCAAGGTTCCGCCTGGCTTCATCAGCGCCCACATGAATATGAAAAGGGCGAACACCAGGATCAGTATGAAGAAGAGCGCGACCGCCAGCGTTTCCATGATCTTGCTCTCGGTCCGTCCGCCCACCTTCTCCTTCACCTTGTCCTTCATTCCCATGATGTCCCTAGAGAAATATCGGGAATAGGGCTGCTCCCAGGAAATGACTGCATAATAGGCGATGATCAGGAACGACTGGATGAAGAGCAGGATGCCGACATCCCATACGGACTGTTCCACGAACAATGAGGTATAGAGCCCGAAGCAGATATCTATGCCAAACAGCAGCACCACGCCGTACAACATCGTCTCGCTGGTCACGAAGAACAGGTTCCAGAAGATGTGGCCGAACACCTTCTTGTTCTTCTTCAGCAGTTCCGACCCGGTGCCTTTCCTTCCTGCCTGGGTCTCGAACTCCTTCTTATTGGCCTTCTTGGTGAGCGGCAGGAACATGATGACGAAATAGAGGGAATAGACGAGGAAGCTCGACATTAGCCAGAGCGGGAAATATCTGATCGGCATTGAGAGCAGCAGGAGGACGTTCAGCACCAGGAAGGCGATCGACACCAGCATGGTCATCCTGAACTGTCCGTCGTGCTTTCCCAGCACCTCCAGGTAGCCGTCCGTCTTGCGCAGGGATATGTCCGCTTCTTCCCTGGTCCTTCTCAGCGTGCTCTGATATTCCTCGTAACTGTCCATCTCCATCTCCCTGGATTATTCACTCAACGTCTTGTAAGTATTTTGAACCTCAGTCGGTCGCGAACCATTTCCGACCGCCCCGCCAGGAAAAATATATCCGTCAGGGATTGGCATTCTGCAACCGCGATGAGAGAGCTTTTTGAACCCAACAGTGTGGCGGTGGTGGGAGCCGCCCGTGAACCGAACAAGGTCGGGCATGTCATATTGAAGAATCTCATCGAGGACGGATTCCAGGGACCCATCTATCCGGTCAATCCCAAAGCGGAGGAGATACTGGGTCTGAAATGCTACCCGAGCCTCACCGCCGTTCCTGGGGATGTCGAACTGGTGGTCATTGTAACCCCAGCTAAGTTCGTGAACGGGGTGATGGAAGAGGCCGGAAAGCGCGGCATAAAGGCGGCCATCGTCATCTCCGCCGGCTTCAAGGAGGCAGGGAAGGAGGGGGCGGTGCTTGAGGCCGAGATGAGCGCCATCGCCAAACTTTATGGCATGAGGGTGCTGGGCCCCAACTGCCTGGGTCTGATATCCACCCATCACAAGATGAACGCCACGTTCACAGCCACTTTCCCATCGGAAGGCGGGGTGGCGATCAGCTCCCAGTCCGGGGCGATATGCTCGGTGTTACTGGATTGGGCCGCTGGCACGAACATGGGCTTCTCCAAGTTCGTCAGCGTGGGCAACAAGATGGACATTGAGGAGTCCTACCTGCTGGAATATTTCCGTAACGACGACGAGACGAAGGTCATCGGCATGTACATCGAGGCCATCGACCGGGGAAAGGACTTCCTGGAGCAGGCCAAGCTGACCACACGTACCAAGCCTATCATCGCATTGAAGGCAGGCAGGACCGCCACCGGAGCAAAGGCCGCGTCCTCCCATACCGGTGCCTTGTCTGGCAGCGACCGGGTGTACGATGCGGCGTTGCAGAAGGTCGGCATCATACGGGTCAAGACGATGGAGGAGCTGTTCGACCTGCTCACCGTGTTCTCCTCCATGCCATTGCCGAAGGACGACCGCGTGGCCATCGTGACCAACGCCGGCGGCCTGGGCGTCATGGCGGCCGATGCACTGGCAGATTCTGGTCTTACCTTGGCCTCGCTGCGGCCGGAGACATTGGAGAAGCTCAAGAACAGACTGCCCCCGGCGGCCAACCTCTACAACCCGGTCGATGTGATCGGGGATGCGGACGCCGATCGATACGAGGCAGCCATCCAGATCGTCATGGAGGATGAGAACGTGTCCAGCATATTGGCGCTGATGGCGCCGACCGACCTGGTCGACATACCGTCCGTGGCAAGAACGGTCGGAGGGTTCGCCGGCAGCAGCAAGCCCATCGTCACCGCCTTCGTGGGCGGGGAGGGGCTGAAGGAAGCGGTCTCGATCCTGCGCAGGTCGGGCGTGCCGAACTACGAGTCACCAGACAGAGCGGCCCATGCGCTGGGATCGATGTTGCGATACAAGGCGGACATGGCCCCGAGCACCGGTCCGATCGAGGTGTTCGACGGGGACAAAGCGATGGTGAGAGCGATCCTGGACAAGGTCAGGTCCGAGGACCGCCTACAGCTGACCGAGGGCGAGGGGAAGGGGATCCTCAGCGCTTACGGCATCTTCGTTCCAGGAGAGGGCCTGGCACGCACCGAAGAGGAGGCGGTCCAGCTGGCGAACTCCATCGGATATCCCGTCGTTCTGAAGGTGGAGTCGCCCGACATCGCTCACAAGACCGATGTGGGCGGAGTGGTGGTCAACATGCGCACCGACGAGGAGGTGCGTTTGAACTTCCAGTTGATCCGTTCCAGGGCGGCGGCCAAACTGCCCAACGCGCGCATCGATGGCGTCACCGTGGAGAAGATGTTCTCCGGCAGGGAGGTCATCGTGGGCATGGTGAGGGACGAGCAGTTCGGGCCGGTGATGACGGTCGGGCTGGGCGGAATATTCGTGGAGATACTCAAGGACGTGACGCAGACCATCGCACCCATCACCAGGTCCGATGCCAGTCGTATGATCCGATCGATCAAGGCATATCCAATTCTAACAGGCGCCAGGGGCAGGAGGCCCGCTGACGTCAAGGCACTGGAGGATGTGATCCTCCGGATGGCGCAGATCGCGCTCGACTTCCCGGAGATCTCGGAGTTCGAGATCAACCCGGTCATGGTCGGGGACGAGGGCGCCGGGGCGGGAGCGGTCGACGCATTGGTTACCATCAGGAGGGAAAGGGCATGAGGACTCTGTTTCTAGGTTCGGCGGCTGAAAGGTCTGGCAAGAGCATGATCGCACTGGGCCTGGCGTTGAACCACAAGGGCAAGATCGGATACTACAAGCCGTTCAAGGAGAAGCTCATCGGGGAGGAGGACAGCGTGGTGGACCAGGACGCGTTCCTGATGCGCCGTGCACTGGACCTGCCGTTCACCGAGGACGAGCTGTGCCCGTTCTTCTATGACATACTGAAGCCGGTCACGATGGAGGACGTGAAGGGCGGGTTCGAGAAGGTGCGGTGCAAGTGCGAAACCATGCTGGTCGAGGGCACCAGGGACATAACCACCGGGTATGTGAACGACCTCAGCGGCATGGCCATCGCCCAGTCGCTCCAGGCCGAGATCGTGCTCATCTCCACGGCCAGGCCGGAGGATATGGAGAGGGTGGCGATGCTGGCCAAGCTGATCGAAGGCTATTCGACCAGGCTGCGCGGGGTCATCTTGAACCAGGCACCGGACGAGTCCATGGCCAAACTGCTCCGTTCCAAGGGGATCAACGTCATCGGCAACATCCCCCCGCTGGAGAAGCTGAAGCGCTTCAACGTGGAGGAGATCAAGGATGCGCTGGACGCGGAAGTGGTGGTGGCGGAGGACCAGCTGGGCCGTGAAGTGCGCAGGGTCATGGTCGGGGCCATGATGCCCGAGACCGCGCTGTCCATCATGAGACGCTATGCGGACAAGGCCATCATCACCGGAGGGGACAGGGTGGACATCCAGATGGCCGCGCTGTCGACAGACACGTCCTGCCTGGTGCTGACAGGCGGCCTCTATCCTGACGGCCAGGTGATCTCTCGCGCCTATGAGGCGAGGGTGCCGATACTTGTTACCAGGCACGACACGCTCGAGGCGACGGAGAGGATCGAGCACCTGAACGCCCGCATCGACCCCGAGGACAAGAACGAGATGGCGCTGATCAAGCGCACGGTCAAGGAGCACGTGGACCTGGATGCCGTCTATCAGTAGGTCCTTCGGTTGAAAGGTGATCGATCGGTGGATGACCAGAGGGTTGAATCCACCGATTGATATGAAAAGAGGTTCAGTGGTCCGGCCTAGAACATGCCGTTGGCGTTCTGAGACGTGGTCGGTACCTCCTGCATTGTGTCCCAGTGCTCAACTATCTTGCCGTTCTTTACCCTAAATAGGTCCGCGAACGCTACATGTTTTCCGGCGAACTCGCCCTCGGAATGCGTGAAGACGAAATTTCCTTCCGCGATTATGTGGTATGTTTTGTAATACCTCATCGAAAGTCCTGCCTTCGCCAATCCTTCCAGCGCTGCCCCTAGCCCGGAAAGGTCATCACCAATTCCAGGATTATGCTGGACATATCCCTCGGTGCTGATGTATCTGGTGACATCTCCGGTGCCTTTGGTCAGGATCTCTTCAACGAACGAAGTCACCAATTCCTTGTTCTCCACGGTCTTTTCGCGATCCTCGATGTCAATATGACCATCGATCATGGAATGACCAGAAACGGTCTTCGTCTCCTCTGACTGCATGACGTCCCAGTGTTCTACCAGCCTGCCATTCTTCAGCAGGGAACCTTCCTTCACACGATATATGTCGAAGACGATCGTGGGGCGGTCCATCCAGCCTGTAGCTCGATTATGGGTGACGACCAGTTCACCCTCTGCGATCGCACGGATGCAATCGAACGATCTGGTCATCGGCAGAAAGCCCTTCAGGACTCCAGCTCCGTCGGGTAATGTGGGGTTATGTTGAACATACCGTTCTCCCCAATATCGGTCCAGTGCGCTCGCGTCCTTGTCCTTGAACAGCTCCTTCGTTGCCTTCTTCACCAATGACTAATTATCCATTCTTCACTCCATTCGAAGTTGATTTATTTTCGTAACTAGGTAGTAAAAGTAAAGTATTTAATCGGGAACGAACCTCATCGTCACAAAGTAACCCGGAAGAAACCAGCATGAAAGAATACATCTCAGAGTTGCAGAACATCAGCTGTCCAGTTGAACGAACGGTGTCTTTGGTGGGTAACAAATGGAGCCTGATGATCCTCAAACAACTGTACTACAATGGAGGTCCTCTGCGATTCAACCAATTATTAAAAACTTTAAAGCCAGTGAGCTCGAAGACCCTCTCGGCCAAATTGAAGGACCTGGAAAAATTCGAGATCGTTTCTAAAGAGATCATTCCAGCTCGACCCCCGATGGTGCAATACCAACTGACAGAGAAAGGAATGGAGTTCGCCGAGGTCTTTGCCACCATGGCCAAATGGAGCAAGAAATGGCATGGGGATTAGGTCATTTTTTAAGTTCCATCAAAAACCGATAAGGTGTCTGGGCAAGCTTGATATCCTAGGGGCATAATCCTCGGTCTCATGGTAACAGAAGTACACGCAGCGCACATCCTGGTCGACAGCAACGCCTTGGCCGCAGACATCCTGGCCCAGCTGAGGACCGGAAAGAGCTTCGAGGACCTCGCCAGGAAGAACTCCAAGTGCCCCTCCAAGGCGAAGGGCGGCGACCTGGGCTGGTTCAAGGCCGGTATGATGGTCAGGGAGTTCGAAAAGGCCGCGTTCAACGGCAAGAAGGGCGAGATCGTCGGACCGGTCAAGACCCAGTTCGGCTACCACCTGATCAAGATCATCGACCAGAAGTAAACCCTAACCTTTCTTCCAGCTTATGACGGCAGTGCGCTGGCGCTCCAGGCGCAGGCGCGAGGTCGTCGTCTCATTTTCCTTCCCATACCTGCTGACCTCGTCCACCGTCAGGCGGTGCTCCTCTCCCACGATCGATAGGGCCACATCGATGGGTACGATCATCTCACCGACATAGGCGTCGTCGATGACGAATGTGATCTTACCATCTGGCTTGATCGTCCGGGACAGCTGTTTCATGACGTTCGAAAGATGGAGCAGATAGGTGGCGAAGGCGGACCTCTCCTCGGGCATGACCTCCTCTCCATGCAGCAGGTCAACGAGGTCCATTCCTTCCTTGGCCCATTTTCTGGTCGCCATGTCCAATTCTATCCTGGAGGCCTTGCTCATCCCGCCCCCGGTCGGCAGGAACATGGTTCTGGCATGCTCCAGATCGTCCTCCAGTCCAAGGAACCAATGCTCCAGCGCATATTCTTGGGGATAATCGAAGCCGTTGAAATAAGGGGGTGAGGTCAGGACCTGATCGAATTCCGATCCCGGCAGGGTCGGCAGGACGTCCATGGCCGAGCCGGAGACCATCTCCTGTCCTTCCAGGTCATCCCATCCCCGGGACTCTTCCAGCTCGACCAGCTGGATCAATGATTTGGTGAGGTGGAGCGCGAACGCGGATTCCAGGCTGAGGAATCGAGGGACCTTGTCCAACTTCGCGGAGATGCCACCGTCTCGCTTCGGCCTGACCGATGCCCCGAACGTCCTTCTCCGGTCCTGCAGGGCCATCAGCATCACGGCCTGCAGCATGGTCTTCTCTGGCATGCTGGGCAGGGAAGCAAGGAACGATCGCATGCTGACGGCGGCGGCCAGATCGTCCCGGCCCAGGCCGAAGGTCGGGTCGGTCGGCAGTTCACCAGGCACCACGTCATCGAATATCTTCATGTTGCGGATGAGGTCCGCCTGTCTGGCCAGCAGCTCCAGGTCCATGGACGGCCAGGAACGGAGGTGCTCGAAACGGGCATTGCAGAGCGGCATCAGCTCGATACCGGTCGCCCTCTTTCCCATGCGGGCGGACGCGATGAGCGTGGTGCCGCAGCCGGCGAACGGGTCCAGGACCCTCTCGCCAGGATCGGCCAGAAGTTCCTCCGCCATCCTCACGCTGAAGCCTTCCCCGAGGCGCACCCAGCCATACTGAGGCCTTGCCTCCTTTGACAGCGAGACGGCCAAGCGTAAAAGGCGTTCATCATCGGTCGTCCTCGATCGGACCTGGCCGACCGCATCCTCCCATCCCCTTCTAACCATCGATATCCCCTCCCAACAGGCTGGACCCATCGCGCTGCTCCCTCACGACGACCAGGTTGTCCACCGCATCCTTGATGTCATCGATATGTGTGATCAGCAATATCTGGCCGAACTGCCTCTGCAAGGAGGAGAGCAGCCCGAGAATGTTCCTCTTGCGCACGCTGTCCTGCGAACCGAAGATCTCGTCCAGCACCAGGAAGTTGACGTGCTGTCCGCTCCTCTCCGCTATCAGGCGGGAGATGGAAAGGCGGAGGCACAGGTTGGCCAGGTCCGCCTCCCCTCCCGAGAACCGGCTCAATCCGTATGTCCCGGAACCGTCGATCACCTGGATCTCATAGTTGTCATCGATCTCCAATCCGCCATACTTGTTCTCGGTCAGCTCCACGAATAGCTCCGAGGCGTATTTGGCCAGGGTCGGCAGCACGCGCGAGGTGACGTTGGCCCGGAAGTCCTTCATCACCTGGAGCAGGACGTTCAGTTCCATCTGCCTGTGCCTCAGCTCATTGGCCCGGCGGGCATGCTCCTCCAGCTCCTCCAGCCTCTTCCTCGCGGCGGCCTGGGCGGCCTGATGCCTGGCCTTCTCCTCCCTCAATGTCGAAAGTGATTGGACGGCAGCATCCTTGTAGTCCCTTTCCTGGGAGTACCGTTCCCGGCTGATGCGCAGTTCCTCCGGATCGAAGTTGAAATCGATCAGGGCCTTCTTCCCCTCGTCCAGTTCCTTCATCACATTGTCCAGGCGGGCCTGGACGTCCGAGGACTCCTTTTCCAACGGGGGACGTCTCTGCAGCTCCGTCCTCAATCGCATGAGCCGGTCGACCTGGGGCCTGAGCTCGGTGATACGGCGGCGGACCTGATCATATCTGGGCGCATCGTACTTCACATCATTGAGCAGGGCTATCTGCCTCGATGCCCTGTCGGCCTCCTCCTGCGCTCTCGTCATCCCATCGGTGGATGATCTTACCCGGACGAGCAGCCCAGTCGCCCTCTCCTTCAGCTTCAGTGCTTCTTTCCGCTTGTTCTCTTGGTTCGTCCTCTGGTTCTGAGTCCTGGTGATGAACTCATCGCCCTTTTGTTTCAGCCCTTCCAGCTCCTTCAACGAGGCCTCCGCTTGAACGATCTCCTGGTCGAGCTTGCGCAACAGCACGTCATGCTGCCCGTCCATGCGCCTTTCGCAGGTGGGGCATATGCTGTCAGGCCCCTGGCGATGGACCTCCTCCCTCTTGGAACGCTTCTCCCTGACCTCTTTCTGGATCCGCTCCATCTCTTTGATCTTCCAGGCAGCATCCCCCTTCGCATTCTGAAGGGCTTCATCATGGCGCTGCATGGCCGCCTCGGCCTGAACAATGACCGTTTCATAATCGCCAAGACCGGCCAGCTCGCTCTCGGCGCTGAGCCTGTCCTTCTGGTACGTCTCGATGTCCGCATTCCTCTGGACCATGAGCTGCTGCAGAGACGTCAGCTGGGAATGCTTTACCCTCGCATCTTCCAACAGCTCCCTTTCCCCGTCCAGCCGGCGATGCTCCTCCTCGTTCTTTTCCAGTTCAGGAAGGCCCAATGATTTCTCGTTCAGCGTCTTGAGATCGTTGGCGATCTGGCCCATGCGGGCCGTCATATTGCGCTGGTCCGCCTCGAGCGAGGCTACCTTGGACTTCGCCAGTTGATACTGCTGGGAGCGCTTCTCCGCCCTCTCCATCTCCTGCTTCGCCCGCAGCACGTACTTTTCCATCTCTGCCAGCTTGGCCTGCATGGCCGACTCGTCGGCGGAAAGTCTGGCGATATCGTTCTGGGACCGTGACAATTCCGATCTGGCCTGTTCCGACCTGTCCGTACCGTCCGGCGCGCGGATCACCGCATTAAGGGAATCCAGGTCGCACTTGGCGCTCCTGGCATCGGCGGAGATGGTCTCCACAACCAGATCGAGCTGATCGATCCCCAGCATGCTCAGGACCAGTTTCTTCCTTTCCGCCGGGCGGAGCGCGCTCAGGGCGGCCAGGTCCTTCTGCCGGGCGAACACGGACACGAAGAACGCCTTGTGATCCATGCCCAGTCTCTTGACCATCTCGCCGGTCACGGCCTCATCGCCGTGGGCGATGCGCATTCCATCGATCTCCAGAGAGGCATCGACCTTCTGGCCCTTACCCTTCAACCATCTGCTCAATCTGTAATGGTCCGACTCGAGGTCGAAATCGATGGTCACCCTGCACTCTTCGTTCTGCGAGGCGTTGGACCAGCGCACGCCATCCTTGCCGTCCCTCAGAATGGAAGATTCGTTACCGTAGATGGCCCAGGCCACGGCCTCGACCAAGGTAGATTTGCCGCTGCCGTTCTGACCGAGGATGCCGACCACCCCGTCCCCTACTTCCAGGGCGGCATGGCGGAACTTGCGGTAATTGTCGAGCTCGACGCTCCTTATTCGCATCGGTCGGACCCCCTCAACAGATAGTCCAGGCCCTTCACCCTGATGTCATCCTTTGGCACACCTTCCACGGGATATTTGTCCAGGAATGACACGAACTCCTGGTCCAGGGCGGAAATGGAGGTACCGCACTGCACCTCGTTCTCATCATCGAGCGTCCCCACATTATCGATGAACTGCACTGCCTCCGAGGCCCAATCCTTGATCTTCTGCCAATCCAGCGATCGGTGCATCGGCCTGGGGAGATTGGTTATGTTCAGACGGACGATGGCGCCATCGATGTCTACCGCATCCAAGGCATTCTTGATGGCGGTCATCAGCTCTTCCTGCCCCATGCCCTTGGCGTTGATCGGCCTGAGGTCGAACATCGACCTGACCGGTATCTTCCTGAACTCCCTCTCTCCACTTTCCAGATCGACCAGCAACCATCCCTTGTCGCACCCGGCCTCGCTCAGCGACATCCTTTCCGTCGAGCCGCTGTAGTAGGCGTTGGGCTTGACCATTCTCATCGTATGGAAGTGTCCGAGCGCGATATAGTCCATGTCCTGGCTCAGATATGAATCGGGCAGGAGCTGCTCGTTGAACTCATCGTTGCTGTATTCGTTCACGCCCTTGATGCCAGCATGGAGCATGAGCACATTGTGATCCACGCCCTTGTCCACCTTAACCAGGTCCAGCTGGGCCATCATCTCCTCGTCCCGGGCATGCGGGACGGCGTGGACGGCCAGCCCGTCCAGTTCTATCATCTCGTACGTTTCCTTGTAGACGCAATGGACATGTTCCAGGTGGTCGAAGATGCGGAACACGCTGCCGGTCTCCCTCAGCTTCGGGGCGGAATGGTTGCCGGCGATGAGCACCACCTCCTTTCCCGCCTTGGTGAGGCGGATCAGTTGTTCCAGCGTGAACGAGATGGCTCGGTTGGACGGCCGGACGGTATCGAACAGGTCGCCGCTGTGCAACACCACCTCGGCATCGCTCTCTATGATGCCATCGACACATCGTTCGAACGCTTTGTACAGGTCCATCTCACGCTGGTTGATGCCAAGGCTCTCATCGACCTTCCTGTAGGCGGAGTAGCCAAGGTGAGTATCGGAGAAATGAGCGATCTTCATGTCAGAGCGGAATCAGCATGGCGTCTGCATAATATACGGTTTCCTGGGAGGGAAGCGGAAGTGGCGCTCACTCCTTCTTCGCCTCTTCATCCATCAGCCCGACCGTGAGGATCGTGCGCATCTTGGCATACGAGGCCTTGTTGGCGTCCCACAGAAGCCAGGCCAGCACAATGCCCAATGGCAGGCCGATCATGATCACCAGGGGGAACTCGGAATAGAGCGGAGTGATCGGCAGCACGACCAGGAACAGCACTATGCCGAACATGACCGTGAGGAAGTTCACGAACAGCTTGAGCAACAACTTGCCGGAGTCCCATTGGTACAGGCCTCGTTCCAGGATCCCTTGGACGGCGATATGCCCGATCTTCCGGACGCGGAACAGCGCATCCACGATCGGCGGAAGGATGAGGCCGGCTGATATGATGGCCAGGAAGAGGGACGGCAGGATCTGCAGCCAGGAGGCGACAGGGTCCAATGAATTTCCTATGTCGAACACCAGTTGCACCATGATCTGCACCAGGAAGAGGATGGTGAAGTCGATCACGATGAAGAAGGCCTGGCGAGAGATCTCCCGCCGCTTGTCCTCCCTGCTGTTGAGGACCGCGCCCAGCTCATACCTGATGCTCTCCAACCGACGCCCTGAAGAGACCAGCGTCTTCGGGGCATGGGTGATGATCCAGTCCAGGAATCCAGTGGACCGCTTGAAGAGGACCGGCATCGCCACCATCGAAATTATGGCCGCGCCGATCACAACGGAATAGAACGTGCCGTCGACCGCGCCAGAATCGACCCCGGTCTTGGCGATGACGAAGGAGAACTCTCCCATCGCCACCATGGCAAAGCCGGCGGTGAGCGAGGTCCTTATGGGGCGGTTGGCGATGAAACAGCCCAGGCTTACCGCGAAGACCTTGCCTACGATGAAGATCGCGGCGAACAACAAGACCAGGATGATGTTGTCTGCCACTACGTGCGGGTCGATCAGCAGCCCGATCGAAACGAAGAACAGCGCCATGAACATCGACTTTATGCTGCCCACGTTCTCGCTGATGCGTTCCGCCTCCCTCGATTCGGAGATGATCACGCCCAGTATGAACGCCCCGATGGCGACCGAGAGGCCGATGGAGTAGGCCACTATCGCCATGCCGAAACAGAATCCCAATGAAACGAGGAGCAGCACCTCGTCGCTGTAGTGCATCCCCACATGATCGATGACCTTGGGCACAACAGCTATGCCAAGTATCAGGGCCAGACCCAGGAACAGGATGATGCCGATCATCTGCTCCATCAGCTGGTCCGGCCCAGGCATGGAACCGGAGGCGAGCGGCGAGACCACAGTGAGGATGATGACCGCCGCCAGGTCCTCGATGATCAGCAGCCCGATTATCGAGTCGGCATAGGGCTTCTTCATGTCGCCCAGATCGGTGAGAACGCGAATGATGACCGCGGTGGAGCTGATGGACAGCACCGCCCCGAGGAATATGGACTGGATGTCCCCCCATCCCAGCATCCTGCCGACCTGGTAGCCGATGACGATCATCACCACCACTTCGATGGTTCCGGCCAGCACCGCGAAGAGTCCGATCTTGCGCAGGCGTTTGATGCTGAACTCCAGGCCGATCGTGAACATCAGCAGGATGATGCCCAGGTTCGCCAGGAAATTGATGACGTCGGTATCTTTTACAAAAGTGTTAGGCCACATGCCTGGCCCGAGGAACATGCCTGCGAACAGGTAACCGATCATCACCGGTATGCGCAGCTTGGAGAAGATGATGGCCGCGAAGCCCGCGGCGATCATGATCATCGCGATCTCCAACAGAAGGAGCGTCTCCTCGTCCATGTCCAGCCTAGAAGAAGCGAGAGTCTGCCTGCTTACTTAGGGTTTTCGACCTCGGCGCGTCCATCGAAAAATGCTCCAGTCTTTCCTCGTACAGGTGCACCTTGGCCGGCACGGCGAACGGGGTGAACGGCGATGCCACCAGCACCTCACCTGGCATGAGCATCTGGATCTCATTGTCCAGCATGGATATGTCCTGCTTGGCGGAATTGCGCAGGATGTCCCTATCGCGCTTGTCCGCCAGCCCCAGGATGAAGAGGGTGTTGAACTGGCTGATGACCTCCTCGTTGATCAGCTTGGGTTGCTGGGAGATGGCGCAGAGGCCGAGCTTGAACTTCCTCCCCTCCCTGGCGATCTGGGCGAAGACCGTGCCCTTCGATTGGGACAGCACACGCTGCGCCTCCTCCAAGGCGATGAGGGTCGGAGGGATCTTTTCGAACTTGGACTGGTCGGAATAGAGGGACTTCTGGTACTCGAATATCGCCCTGGCCAGGATGGTGGAGATCAGCAGTTCCTCGGCCTCGAACATGTTGCTGGTATCGACCAGGACGGTCTTGCCGCCATGGAGCGCCGCGATGATGTTCTTGGTGATCGACAGCTTCTTGTCGGTGGTGATGAGATCGAACTGGAAGATGCTGTCCAGCCGGCGTTTGATGACATTGACCGTGCCTTCATGGAACTTGTCGCCCAGGTCCTTCACGACGGATTTCACGTCCTTGTGCAGAAGCTCCACCAGCCAGTCGTCCCCATACTTCCATTGGGCGGCCTGGAGACATTCCAGCTGGGCCCCGGTGAACTCATAAAGATTGGCCAGGTCCGGGATCTCGATCTCGGATGAGGAAACGTGGATTGAATTGTATGCGCCCTGCAAGGGCCTGGAGCTGTAGACCTCCAGGGATTCGTGGGCGTTCGGGGCGTGCTTCAGCCCTTTCTTCGCCGACTCCCCGCCGTCATAATATTCGCCGTGGGGGTCGAGGATGAGGAAGCCATATTTCCTCGATGTCATGCATGATAGCGCCAGCGACTTCATGAGGTTGCTCTTGCCCATGCCGGTGGTGGCGAAGACGCCGATATGGTATGGCAGCGCCTGACCGGAGATGCCCACCGGGAAGTCGAGGATGTGGTCGCCCGACCTCAGCTTCCCGATCTCAATGTCCCCCATGAGGGGCTGCAGGAACTGATAGTCGCCTTGGTTCGCCCTTCGCACCAGGGAGAAGTGCTCCGGGATCGATTTCGCCTTCTTGAACGAGCTGCCTTCCAGATAACCCAAAGGGAAGCAAAGCCCCAGCCGGTAGATCGATTTGCCATGGGCAGAGGCTTCGTAGGACTGACCTAGCACATCGTTCCCGATGGCCTGCCCGGCCTCCTTCTCCATCCACCGCTTGTCCTCGGCCTCGGCCCCGAACTCTATGTCCCGGGTGCGGACCAGGTATCGTCGATCGCTGCGGCCGTCCTCGATGACCAGCATCTCTCCGACCTGGAGCTGCTTGTCATAACCAGTCCTGAAACGCATCTCCATGACGCTGTTGCCACAGACCCGGCCCACGTAGTCCTCGCCCATCCCGTTCACTTCCTCCTGGAAATGCTCGGCACAGCATATCATTTTTCGCGAGGTGGCCGAAAGTTGGTCCCAAAAAGGAAGAACATTCGTCATGCGAAACATATTTGTAGTATAGCGGTGAATATGGTGATTACGGTGACAAAGATGATAACCGTGAGGGTACACCAGGATGGAACGGGCATGTGGACGAGCGAACTGATGCAGAGAGTGATCGGCATGGCATTCGGGCCTCTGGCCAGGAGGTTGGGGGTGGTGCCTCGGGAGAAGGGACGGAAGACCGGGGGGAAGAAGGAGGAGCACATGGCTCAGGCTGTTGAGGCATATCGTTGGATGGGCTGGAACAAGTAATGGCCATGAAGAGCGAAATCACCGCTATCAACAAAATCAAAATAATCAACGGTGTGATATGTCAGGCGAATGCGGGGAGTCCGCAGAAACAGAGGCGTTGCAGATGACGGATGTCACAATAAGAGGGATCGATGACGAAGTGTACTCCAAGTTCGCCGCCGAGGCAAAGAAGAACGGCAAGGCCATCGGGGAACTGACCACCGAGGTCATGAGGGAATATGTGGAAAGGGAGATCCCAAAGCCCTACAAGATCTGCAACATCGACAACCTGCCTGTGACCAAGATCGACCTGGAGTCCATGGATGGGAAGGTCATCTTCCAGAACATCGATGTGCTGGAGTTCATGGAAGATGTCGACTGGGCCACGGTCAAGGAAAGGGTGGAGCGCATCGAGAACGTCGACAGGATCATCATTCCTAAAGGCCTTTCAAAGTTCCAGATATTGTCGAAGGCCAAGAACATCGATACCGTCGAGACCAAGTGATCCAACGTTGATGGGCCATTCATCCCAGGGCGATCCGCCCTGGCCACTTTTCAATAAGTCTAATATGTGATGGCAACGATTAAGAGGATATGCGAAGCGCGCCGCGGAGCCTGCCCGTAGGTGAAGAGAGGCCTTCGGCCATCTTGGTGGGGGTCGGCGGGGCCGGATGCAACGCCGTGGCGGTGTCGCAAATGAAGAAGTTCGTGATCGTCTCGGACAGGGACACGAACCACGAAGGGATGGACCATGTCCGGTTGACCTCTTCGGAGATCGAGGTCTTCCGCACCACCTCGCCCCATTATCTGACCACCGACCTGCCTGCGATCAGAAGGATGTCGGATCGTCTGGACGAGCACGACATCGTTTTCATATTCTCTGGCCTGGGGGGAGAGACCGGCAGTCATGCCGCGCCCGTTCTGGCCACACTTTCGAAGCGCAAATCGAAGCTGGTCGTGGCGG